>NZ_JAIUIH010000019.1:0-87125 GCF_020165515.1 Mesorhizobium sp. BR1-1-13 | reverse complement strand
CTCCCCACCCACCCTTTCTTAAGGTGTCTCCGCTACACCAAAACCAGAAAAGAAGCGGAAAACGGAGAACAATCGGGGTGCGCTTTTCCGCGGCCACGACAGCCGGGCGGTTCTTGCCGCAGCGTTTGGCGCTGCGCGTGGAGCCGTTGCTTGGCCGTGTCGACGCCGTGCTGTTCACCGCCGACGAGCGCGGCGAGGCCGGCCGCATGTCGGTCATCGCCTTTTCCATCCGCATCGTCAGCGCCGTCATTGCCTTCGTCAGCCAGGTGCTGATGGCACGCTGGATGGGCTCGTTCGAATACGGCATCTTCGTCCTTGTCTGGGTGACCATGGTCATCGTCGGCAATCTCGCCTGCCTCGGCTTCCACACCTCGGTCATCCGTTTCATTCCCGAATACCGCGAGCGCGGGCTGATCGACGAGTTGCGCGGCATCGTCGTGGCCAGCCGCCTGTTCGTCCTGATCGCTTCGACGCTCATCGCCGGGCTCGGCGCGCTCGGCGTGTGGCTCGCCTCGTCATGGACCGAAAATTACTATGTCGTGCCGTTCATCCTCGGCGTCATCTGCCTGCCGATGATAGCGCTGTCGGATCTGCTGCAAGGCCAGGCCAGGGCGAACAGCTGGGCGCTGTTCGCCCTGGCGCCGACCTATCTGATACGGCCCGTGCTGATCCTGCTGTTCATGGCGCTCATGCTTTTCGCCGGCTACGCGCCCGACGCGAAGACCGCGATCTTCGCCTCGATCGCCGCCACTTACATCACCACGCTCGCCCAGCTTATCGGCGTCACCCGGCGCATGGAAAGGCAGATTCCGGCCGGGCCGATGAAGGTGCATTTCGCACAATGGTTCATCGTCTCGCTGCCGATCTTCCTGGTCGAAAGCTTCTTTTTCCTGCTCACCAATGCCGACGTGCTGATGGTCGGCGCCTATATGGACCCCAACGACGTCGCCGTCTATTTCGCCACGGTCAAGACACTGGCACTGGTGCATTTCGTCTACTTCGCCGTCAAGGCAGGCGTCGCACAGCGCTATGCCCAGTTCACCCATGGCGAGCCGGAAAAGCTTGCCGCCTTTGCCCGCGAGACGGTGTCGTGGACCTTCTGGCCATCGCTCGCGATGGCGCTGCTGGTGCTGGCGCTTGGCAAACCGATGCTGATGCTGTTCGGCCCCGAATTCACATCGGGTTATCCGCTTCTGTTCCTGCTCGTCTTCGGCGTCGTGGCGCGCGCCGCCGTAGGCCCGTGCGAAAGCCTGCTCACCATGAGCGGCAACCAGAATGTCTGCGCCGCCGTCTATGCCATGACGCTGGCCTTCAACATTGGCCTCAACGTGGTGCTGATCCCGCTTTTCGGCCTGTGGGGCGCCGCCATGGCCACCGCCTTCGCCATGATCTTCGAGGCCGGCGCGCTGTCCTTCACGGTCTGGCGCAAGCTCGGCATCGTCATGGCGATCTTCGTGCCAGCCAAAGGAGCCGCGTGATGGCCGCCATCCCCTTGCTCGAGGAAACCAGCGGCGGCCCTGCCGGTGCCATGGTGTCCGGCCTTGCCGGACTGGGGCGCGACACCGACCCGGCCCATATCGAGATCCTCGCCAACAACCGGCCCGAGCGGAAACTGGCCATCTATCCGGCGTCGGCCGGGTTCGACCTCGTCGAGGAGCTGGATTATCTGTGCGCCCGCACCATCGAGCCCAATGTCTTCTTCAACCCGCGTTTCCTCGCCCCCGCAATGCCCCGGCTGGAAGACCGCGAGGTGCGTCTGGCCGTCATCCGTGACGGCGATGAATACCGCAACCGTCTACGCCTTCTGGTGCCGTTCTCGGTGGAGCGGCCGGTGGTGCCGCTCGGGGTTCCGGTCATGCGCACATGGTCGAGCCCGTTCGGCCCGCTCGGCACGCCGCTGGTCGACCGCGACGATCCGGTCGGCGTCGTCGAGGATTTCTTTTCGATGCTGTCGCGCCCGCATCTGAAGCTGCCGAAAGTGTTCGTCCTGCCCGACATCAGGCTCGACGGCGCGGTGGCGAGCCTGGTTGCCACTGTGGCCGAGACGCGTGGTCTGATGCTGGTCACCACCGGTAACGCCCTGCGTCCGCTGCTCGAAAGCGAACGCGACGGCGACGACTATCTCAAGACCTCGCTGCGTGCGCACCACTACCGCGAGTTCCGCCGCCTCAAGCGGCGGCTGGGCGACCTCGGCAAGCTTGAACATGTCGTGGCGCGCGGCCCGGACGAGATCCGTCACGCCATCGAGAGCTTCCTGACGCTGGAGGCGGCCGGCTGGAAGGGCCGCGAGCGCACGGCCATGGCGATCGACCGCTACCGCGCGGCCTTCGCCCGCGAGGCCGTGCACAGGCTGGCCGAACAGGACCTGTGCCGCATCCATTCGCTGACGCTCGACGGCCGCACCATTGCATGCCTGATCGTCTTCGTCGAAGCCGGCGTCGCCTACACCTGGAAGACGGCCTACGACGAAACGCTGGCCGGCTATTCCCCAGGCACGCTGCTGATGATCGAGGTGACCAGGCAGCATCTCGACGACCCCAACATCATGATGACCGATTCCTGTGCCGTGCCCGACCATCCGGTGATGAGCAGGCTGTGGACCGAGCGCAAGCCGATGGGCACGCTGGTGATCGGCCTGACGCCGGACGCCGACCGCCTCGCCCGTCAGGCGGCCTCGCAACTGCATCTCTACCGAGAGACCCGCAACATGGCCCGCCTGCTGCGCAACCGGATGAAGAGCCTCCTCAAGAGACGATAGACGCGCTCGCATCTTCCGGGCGCGTGGATGCTTGCTTCAAGCTTGAGCATTCGGTTGCTTCATGGGATAAACAGTCACTGTATTGATAGCGTTTATTCGCCAGCAGCTACTTGAGCAACAGTCGCAATTTTTCAACAAAGCGTTACAAAGGTGATACGATTTTGGGTATAAATCACGTCGCTTGCCGGCGGTGAATCCATTTTTCTTCAGCACTTTTCCGCGCGGCAGACATCAGAATTAGCTAATTCATTCGAACATATAAAGGACATTCACGGAACTTAAGTGGTAACATAAGACCTTTGGGAGCAAACCCTGGGACTTTGGTCCATCTCACGAAATCCGGCCGTGAGTGTGAGACTAATCTTCATTGCTCTTCAGGAACTTGGAACGGCTGGCCGGGCCCGAGTTGAGCCGCTCGTCCTCTTTCTTCCCCGGCGCTTCCGTCGGTGGCGCGCGGATCGCTAGGAACAGGCGTTGAATGCAAGAAATCCGCCTGCCGGAACCAGCGGACACTTCAACGGGAAGCCGCCAATGGGAAAGCGGCCGGCCACGGAGCCCTACGGGGACGGCCTTGGGCGAGCGAGGGCCATGTCGAAAGTCTCCGGCAGGTGAGGATGCGCGGCGGTCCGACTCACCGAAGCCGTGGTCATCGCGTCGACCGGGAGAATAATGGACATATGAGCATGGTGGTCCGGCCACAGCGGCTTTCCAAACAGGAAGAACACGATCGCGAGAAAACAAATCAGCAGCAGGACGGCGAAGGTGTTCGCGATGATCTCGCCAAGCTGCATGTCTTTCTCCCGGAAGTCGGACACCCGCCGCTCGCAGCAACGGCGGGCGTCCACGGACCGTCGATGAAGGGACTTTACTCGACGGCTTCCACGCCAATGAGGAACGGCGGCTTATGTTCAGGGTTTAGGACCAATGCGCCGATGCTTCGGACTTCAGTCCCAATTGCGGCTCCGAGGAGAAGGAGACAGTCTGCCTTCGCACCGGCTAAGCCCTCCACCAAGGTACCAGACAGCCGGAGCACAGCCCGGCCTGCTCGCCAAGTGCCGAACCTACCGCCAAAAGCAGGCCGGGCTCCTTCTGTCGATAGTCAAGATCGTCGCCCAAAGGGGAAAATGACCAGCTACAAGGTGGAGGAAATCCTGGGCGAGAGAATTATCGGCACGCACGAGGTGGCGGCTTCAAGTCCCGCGGGGGCTGCCAGACGGGCAACCGGGCATCCGATGCAACCCCGCATTCCGGGTGCGCTGTTTGTTCGGGTTACCAGATCGGAGGACGGCACGATCGCCGAATTCAGCTTCGCGGGATTTCCCTGTTGAACCCGGATGAATTCCGAAGCTCGTCGATGAATCGTTTCGACGCGACTTGCACCAGAATTGCGCTAGCGTCCCAGCGGCTGTTTGGATGCCGAAACCAATTCGTCCTCATCCCTGATCCCGGCCATGTAATTCGCAATTATGCGGGATGAAATCGCTTCACGTTCCTGGGCCGATCGGGCGTCGAGCTTCAGCCTGTCGAACACGCGGCCAAGGAGGGCCACTTCGGAGGAATCGAAGACCCCAGCTTCCTGCGCTTTCTGACGAATCGGCATGAGTTCCTCCCTTTCCGGGTAGATAAGCGACAACTGATGCAAGGGGCAATCTCAAGGCCGGAATATATCCACACCGAGGAACGGTAGGCGCCCAACATAGGTCCTGAAGCGTGAAGGCGGCTACCACATTGGACAGGCCGAGGATGCAGCCCTGCACCCGGCCGAGCCGCCCCCGGATGTCGCTCTTCGACATTGGCCTGAAGCCGCTCACGACCTCGACACCATATCCGTATTGCCGAAGCGCCGATCGGGAAAGCAGCGGCAGACGCATCGAAGCGGCGACTGAAATGGTGCCCCTAGCCGGGATCGAACCAGCACTCCTTGCGGAACTCGATTTTGAGTCGAGCGCGTCTACCAATTCCGCCATAGGGGCTCAGGCCGGGCGGCCTGGATGGGCGCGGACTATACGGTCAGAGGCCTGTTCGTCAACTGGCCTGTTGCCGATAGCGTGCGGAGCCGCGACCAAACCGCACCTTTCGGTTTCCTGCGGGCACTGCCATTGTGCGGCGCGGAAAATTTTTCTAGACAAGCGTCGTGTCGAAGCGCCTGGCGTCCGGAAGAAGGAACGCGGCGCGCTTCGGGTCTTGGTGTCACGCATGCCCCCTGCTTCATCCATGCCCTGGTTTTCTGCCTGCCCCTATGCCGGCCAGACCGTGCATGTGGGCGACGTGCGGTAGTCATCTACGACATTAGGAGAGCCGATGCTTCGCGGACTGTACGACTGGACCTTGTCGCTGGCGGCGCGCAAATCCGCCGAATGGTGGCTGGCCTTCATCGCCTTCGTCGAAAGCTCGGTGTTCCTGGTGCCGGCCGATGTGCTTTATCTGCCGATGGCGCTGTCGCGGCCGGATCGCGCCTACCGCTATGCACTGATCGCCACCGTCGCCTCCGTGCTGGGCGGCATCGCCGGCTGGTTCATCGGCCACTACGCCTATGACGCGCTGGCCAAGCCGATCCTGGAATTTTACGGCAAGTATGACGAGTTCGAGGCGCTGCGCGTCTCTTCGGGCATCGGCTTCATCATCCTGATGCTGATCACCTCGGGCGCCGCCCACCTGCCGCCGATCAAGGTGGTGACGATCCTGTCGGGCGTCATCGGCGTCAACCTTTTGCTGTTCATCGCGCTGGCGATCGTGGCGCGCGGCGGACGCTTCCTGCTTCTGGCCTGGCTGCTGCGCCGCTACGGCGAGCCGATCCGCGAATTCATCGAAAAGCGCCTTGGCCTCATCGCCGGTGCCGCGGCGGCTGCCCTGATTTTGCTCTATATCCTGGTCAAATACGCCCTCTGACGCATGTTCCCCAATCCGGGTAACGGTTTCGGGAGAGCGGCCGCAGACTTGGCGGACGGCCAACACAACGGACGAAAGACCCATGACAGCGACCATGAATGTCGACACCGGACGCCAACGGACACGGACGGCCCTGTTTCTCGCCGTCGCCATGGCCGCCACGGTGGGCTCCGCGCTCGGCTTCCAGTATCTCGGCGGCTACATCCCTTGCCACCTCTGCCTTGAACAGCGCACACCCTACTATATCGGCGTGCCGCTGATGGTGCTGGCGGTGATCGCCTCGATGCTGCGCGCACCCGCATGGCTGACGCGTGGACTGCTTGGCATCGGCGGCCTCTTGATGCTCTATGGCCTCTATCTTGGCGTCTATCACTCCGGCGTCGAATGGGCTTGGTGGCAGGGTCCGGCCGATTGTACGGCGGGCGCTGGCCCGGTCGACACCGGCGGCAAGGGCGTGCTCGACGCGCTCGACAAATTCGTGCCACCCTCCTGCGACAAGGCGGCCCTTCGCATACTCGGCCTGTCGCTGGCCGGCTGGAACGCCATCGTCAGCCTCATCCTCGCCGCCGTCGCCTTCCGCGGCGCGTTCTCACGCGACTAGATAAACCAGCGCGACGCAGAGTTCGTCCAGAAATTCGGCAGACTGCGTAGACTGGCGCTGCTTTCAAGGTCCGAGCCAAGGTCGACCCCCAATCCGCCCCGGCGAAGCAGCGACGGAGTGGGGAAGCCGGTCTTCAAGCGCGAAGCCCGCTGAGAAGTGAGCGCGGCCGAGCTGGTCCGACATCGGGGTGTCAGGCTATCATGGTCTGGCAAGTATGGGGCACCGGCCTACGCCGGCCGTAGCCTTAAGCTGAGACGATCCCTGACGAGTGCTTTGGCCGGCGAAGGCCGGAAGCGCAGACAATCGCTCCAGACTGCCAGCCTCCCGAATCCTCGAACGATCTCAGGGTTCCAGTTCGACATCCCAGTATAGATAATCCATCCAGCTTTCATGCAGATGGTTGGGCGGGAACAGACGGCCATTATTGTGCAGGTCGTGCACCGTCGGCTGGTAGGGCTTCTGCAACGGCCACATCTTGGCATGCGCCGGCATCATGCCACCCTTCCTGAGATTGCAGGGGGAACAGGCGGCGACGACATTCTCCCACGTCGTGGCACCCCCGCGGTGGCGGGGGATGACGTGATCGAAGGTCAGATCGTCGGGCGTGCCGCAATATTGGCACTGGAAGCGGTCACGCAGGAAGACATTGAAGCGTGTGAAGGCGGGATGCCGCGACGGCTTCACATAGGCCTTCAGGCTGACGACGCTCGGCAGCTTCATCGAGAAGGTCGGCGAGGACACCGCGTGCTCGTATTCGGCGACGATGTTCACCCGTTCGAGGAACACCGCCTTGATGGCGTCCTGCCACGACCAGAGCGACAGGGGGTAATAGCTGAGCGGACGGTAATCCGCGTTCAGCACCAGCGCTGGAAGCCCATCCGGAGATACGGCAACCGTCACGTCGTTGGCCTCCTTGGTTCTCTAACCTGAATGGCGCGGATACTGTAAGCCCGACATGACAGGGATGTGAAGCGGATTGTCACGCGTCCGAAGGCCCAAAAAAACGAGATTTTGATGCTTTTTCGCGCTTTCAGGCCGGGGGTGCGGCATCCCTGCCCTTCAATTCGCGATAATAGGACCAGAAAAGCCGCGATGCGACACCTCTCCATGGGCTCCATGATTCGGCGAGCTGGATCAGTGTTTTCTCCGGCGGACGCGGGTCGATGCCGAACGCATGGCCGACGGCGGTCTGGAGCGCGACATCGCGCGCCGGGAAGATATCGGGATGGCCTGCGGCGAACAGCAGATACACTTGCGCCGTCCACGGACCGATGCCGGGCACGGCCGTCATGGTCGTGATTGCCTCGCCGGCGTCAAGCGAACACAAATGATGAAGGTCGAGGCCGTCCGCCACCGCCCGGGCGGTGGCGAGGAGGCCGTGTTGCTTGGGTCGCGAGAGGCCCGCCTCGCGAAAAATGTCCTCGCCGGCGGCAAGGATCGCCAGCGGCGTCAAAGGGTCGACCAGTTTCGTCAGCCGGCCGAAGATCGCATCGGCGCTGGCGCGCGACACCTGCTGCGAGACGATGATCGAGGCAAGGCTCGAGAATCCCGGCTGGGAAAGCCGTAACGGCACCTCGCCCGCCATGCCGCGGATCTTTTCCAGCCTTGGGTCGATTGCGCAAAGCGCGTCGAGTCCCCGGGCGATGTCGTCCAATGTGGCGATACGTTGCATGTTTCTTGTTCCTGAACCGGCCGCACGGTAGCAATTGGCAAAATCGCCGCACAACCTGATTGCCGCTCAAGAGATGACGCTCCTGACATTCCGTTTCGCGCCCAGTCCCAATGGCGAACTGCATCTCGGCCATGCCTTTTCGGCGCTGCTCAACCAGAAACTGGCGCGAGCGGTCGGCGGCCGCCTGCTGCTGCGCATCGAGGATATCGACACCACGCGCTGCTCGCCGGAATTCGAGGCCGGGATGCTTGCCGATCTCAGATGGTTAGGGTTGGGCTGGGAAGAGCCGGTGCGCCGACAGTCGGAACACTTCGCCGAATACGGGGCGGTGCTCGACCGGCTGATCCGGGATGAACTGGTCTATCCCGCCTTCATGAGCAGGGGGGAGATCCGGGCTTTCATCGCCGACAGCGAAAGGCGCGACTGGCCGCGCGATCCCGATGGCGTGCCGGTCTATCCCGCCGTCGACAAGGCGCTGCCGGCGAAGGAACGCCGGCGCCGCATTGCCGAGGGCGCTCCCTTCGCCTGGCGGCTGGATGTCGATGCCGCGATGGCACGCGTCGGCAAGGATTTGTCATGGGACGAATTTTCAGACGAAACGCTCTCCGCGACGCGCGTCGTCGAGGCCCGCCCGCGCGATTGGGGCGACGTCATCTTGGCGCGCCGCGAAATCCCGACCAGCTATCATCTTGCCGTCGTCGTCGACGATGCGCTGCAGGGCGTGAGCCATGTCGTGCGCGGCCAGGATCTCTATTCCGCGACCGGGATACAGCGGCTGCTTCAGGAACTGCTTGGCCTGCCGCAGCCAGCCTATTTCCATCACCGGCTGATCCTGGGACCCGACGGACGCAAGCTGTCGAAAAGCCTTAAGGACACCGGCCTTGCCGTCTTGCGCGAAGCGGGCGTGTCGGCTCACGATGTCAGGCGAATGGTCGGTCTCTGACGCAGGCGAAGGCCGAAGGGGCAGCTTGCAGAAAACACGGCCGGTTGAATTCCGGTGATGCATGGATCAATCGTTTCGTTTTGCGCGCCGGCTTGAACCGGACTAGAGCTTCGCCACGGCTCAATTCTCATCAAGCGCGGTTCCCGGAAAATGCACAGCGTCAAGCGGCTCATCCCCGCCACTTTCGTCGTCCTGTGGGCGACCGGCTTCATCGGCGCCCGCTATGCCATGCCGTGGGCCGAACCGTTTACGTTCCTGGCCGCGCGCTTCGTCCTGGCAGCCGTGTTGTTCGCCGGCCTGGTGGTCGTGCTTGGCTCCAAGAGAGCCTCCCGCGAAGAGGCATTGCACGCCACCGGGGCCGGCATTCTGATGCATGGAGTCTATCTCGGCGCGGTCTTCTGGGCTATCCACAGGGGCATGCCCGCCGGGCTGTCGGCGCTGATTGTCGGCCTGCAGCCGTTGATCACGGCGGTGCTCGCCGGCAAATTTCTCGGCGAGGCGATCCTGCCGCGCCATTGGGCCGGCCTCGCGGTCGGCCTGGCCGGCATTGTCATCGTGCTTTGGCCAAAGCTCGGCGCGCTCGGCGGCGGTGTGACATCGGCCACGCTGACAGCCTCGCTCGTCTCGGTGCTCGGCATGAGCGCCGGCACAATATGGCAGAAGCGTTTTGCTTCCGGCGGAGACCTTGTCGCCGCGACCATGTGGCAATATGTCGGCGGCGCTTCGGTGATGATCCTGGCTTCCCTGGCCTTCGAGACCCACACGGTCGTCATCAACGGCGAATTGATCTTCGCCATGGCCTGGCTGGTGCTGGTGCTGTCGATCGGCGCCATCTTCCTTCTGATGGTGATGATCCGCGACGGCGAGATGTCGAAGGTCGCTTCGCTGTTCTATCTGGTGCCGGCGGTGACGGCCGTCATCGCCTGGGCCTTGTTCGGCGAGCAGCTCAACGCGCTTCAGATTGCCGGCATGGCGATCACGACCTTCGGTGTTGGCCTGGCAACGGCGCGGCAGACCAAGGGAAGAACTGTAGAATTGAGGAATTGAGGAAAATGGTGCCATCTGGCGCTGGGGCTTCTTCTTCAATTCTTCAATTCTACAATTCTCCAGTTCTTCAATTCAGCCGGTCATCCCACCCGCGCGCGCGCCTCGAGATAGCGGCTGATCGCTGCATTGAGTTCGCCGCCGAGAATGAAGATCGCGGACACGATATAAAGAAAGACCACCGCGATCATGATCGAGGCAAGCCCGGCATATGTCGTCACATAGGACGAGAAATGGTCGAGATAGGTGGCGAAAATGGTCGAGCCGATCAGCCATGCGGCGAGCGTGAAGACGATGCCGGGGATCAGCGAGACGAAACGGCGCTTGCCGGCCGGCAGCCAGTAATGCACTGAAAACAGACCGCCGACGATGACGGTCGAGGCGATGACGTAGCGCCACAGCGTGATGGTGCCCGTATAGGGTTTTATCCACTCGAAATGCGCCTCGGCCAGCCGCGCCAGCAATGGCGCGAAGACCAGGAGCACGCTGATCGCCAGGAAGCCTGCCGTGGCGATCAGCACGAAGAAGATGCTCTGCACACGGCGATAGATGATGCCGCGCGTCTCGGTGACGCGATAGGCCCGGTTGAGCGAGGTGCGCAGCGCCTCGATGCCGTTCGAGGCGAAATAGGCGGCCAGCAGCACGCCGTAGGTGAGCAGATCCGATCGTCGCACGGTGAGCACGTTCAGCACCTCGCGCGCGATCGGTTTGGCGATTTGCTCCGGCCAGGTGTCAAAGACCAGGTGCACGGCCGTGTCGGCGAAGGCTTGCGCGCCGAGGAAGCTCGCCAGCGTGGTGGCGAAGATCAGGAACGGAAACAGCGCCATCAGCGAGGTGATTGCCAGATGGCTGGCCATCGCCCAGCCGTCATCGGTGTTGAAATGACCGATCGCGTCGTAGAGTACGCGGCGCAGGGCGACGATATTCCGCAACAAGAACCGCGCTCCCCTTCGATTGTCTCGACGCCGCGAATATGGGAAGGGAATGCGGCAAATGGCAACCCTTGGTCATAAGACGAATCCGCCGGCGCGCGCGTTGCGCGTCATCATCGTCACCGGCGCGTCGTCCGGCATAGGCGCTTATTGCGCGCGGGCGCTCAAGGCGGAAGGCTGGCGGGTGTTCGCCACGGCGCGCAAGCCCGAGGACATCGCGGCCCTGGAAAAGGATGGCATCGAGGCGTTCTATCTCGACTATCGCGAACCTGCCTCCATCGAAGCGCTTGCGGCTTCAGTGCTGGAGCGGACCGGCGGCAGGATCGATGCCTTGTTCAACAACGGCGCCTATGCGCAAGCGGGCGCGGTCGAGGATCTGCCGGTGGCCGCCTTGCGGGAGCAGTTCGAGGCCAATTTCTTCGGCTGGCACGACCTGACCCGCCGGCTCGTGCCTGTGATGCGCCGCCAGGGCGGTGGCCGGATCGTTCATTGCTCGTCGATCCTTGGCCTGGTGCCGGTACGTTTTCGCGGCGCCTATTCGGCATCCAAACACGCTTTGGAGGCATTGATGCTCTGTCAGCGCCAGGAACTGGCCGGCAGCGGCCTCCATGTTTCGCTGATCGAGCCGGGGCCGGTTAAATCGAAGATCGCCAGCAATGGCCTCGCCTGGTTCCTCAGGAATATCGACCATGAGAATTCCGTGCATCGCGCCGACTATGAGGCGCAGTTGGAACGCATGCGCGGCGGCGGCAGCAAATCGGCGCTGAAACCTGGCCCGGAAGTGGTCCACAAGGCGCTTCGCCATGCACTTCTGTCGCGGCGCCCACGCCCGCACTATGTGGTAACAGTGCCGGCCAGGTTCGGGGCCATGCTCAAACGCATCCTTCCGGCATCGATGCTTCACCGCCTGCTCGCCAAACGCGCCTGAACAAGAAAAGGACTGGAAACGCAAAATGGCATCCGTCTTCAACATCCTTGCCATCCTGGTCATGGTCGCCGTGGTGATCGTGCTGGTCCGGGGTCTGATCAACATGATGCGCGGCGGTTCCGGCATCACCTCCAACAAGCTGATGCAGACGCGCGTCGTGCTGCAGGCCGTGGCGCTGGCGCTGATCCTGCTGGCCGTGTATTTCACCCGCAAGTGAGGACACCGGCCGTTCGGGAGGCGACGTGGTCAAGCTCAACAAGATCTACACCCGCACGGGCGACAACGGCACCACCGGGCTCGGCACGGGTGAGCGGCGGCTGAAGTCCGATCTCAGGGTAGACGCCTACGGCACCGTCGACGAAGCCAACGCCTGCATTGGCATGGCTCGTGTTCACACCGCCCCAAGCCACCCGGCGATTGACGCCATGCTTGCCCGCATCCAGAATGATCTCTTCGACCTCGGCGCCGATCTGGCTGTGCCCGACGACGGCAAGCCGCTCGGCTACGAACCGCTGCGCATCATTGCCGCGCAGACCGAGCGCGTCGAACACGACATCGATCTCCTCAACAACGACCTCCAGCCACTCAAATCCTTCGTGCTGAACGGCGGCACGCCGGCCGCCGCTGCGCTCCATCTCGCCCGCACGGTGGCACGGCGGGCCGAGCGGCTGATGGTGGCGCTCGCACAGCATCCTGATGAGCACGTCAACCGCGACGGGCTGAAATACATCAACCGCGTCTCCGATTTCCTGTTCGTCGCCGCCAGGGCGGTCAATGACAATGGAAATGCCGACGTGTTATGGGTTCCCGGCAAGAACCGCTGAACTATGCCAAGGCGGGAGAGGCCAGGCACCGATGTTCATCCCGCTCTACGACACCAACAGGCTGCGGCACATCAGGCTGCAATATGTGACGATCGGCCTGATCCTGGCCAACGCGCTGGTCTATTGCGCCACCGCGCTCGGCGGCGAGAATTTCACCAATGCCGCCGTGCTCGGCCTCGGCTTCATCCCCTCCGTGGTGCATGACACGGCAGAGCTCGACCCGCGTTTTATCGTCATTCCCGAGAGCCTGAGCTATCTCACCTATTCCTTCCTGCATGCCGACATTTTCCACCTTGGCGGCAACATGCTCTTCCTGTGGGTGTTCGGCGACAACGTCGAGGACGCGCTCGGCCATATCCGCTATCTCATCTTCTACCTCCTGTGCGCCATCGCCGGAGCCGCCTTCCAGGGCCTCATCGCGTGGGACTCGCAGGTGCCGCTGATCGGCGCCTCCGGCGCCATCGCCGGCGTGGTCGTCGCCTACCTGATCCTCTATCCCAGGGTGAAGGTCTGGGTGCTGGCCTTTGCTCGCATTCCGCTGCGCATCCCGGCCTTCATCCCGCTCCTCCTGTGGGTGCTGTTCCAGATCGTCATGTTCGCCGCCGGTGGCGAGGACCAGATTTCCTGGGCCTGCCACGTAGGCGGCATCATCGCCGGCGCCGTGCTGGTGCTCGTGCTGCGCAGCCGCGGCGTGCCGCTTTTTGCGGGCGCGGACGAAGAGGTCGCACCGGCCGACCAGCCCGCCATCGCCGTCGATCCGGCCGTGAGCGAACCCATTGCGGCGCAGCCTGCGCGACGCTGGGGTCGGGGAAGTGTCCCCGGCCCCGACTGAACCGATTGAGTGAATTGCCCGATGCCCTGGCATATTGACGTGCGGGTTTGCCGCAACTACGGAAGCGTTTCCGCCCGCCTTAGGCGGTTGAAGAGCAGAATTTCCATCCGGAATGTCGGCTTTCGACAACTCTGACAGGGTTCACGCTGGTATAGCGCGCCCCAACTATCTCAAGAGAGGTGACAGGAAAATGAAGATCCTTGTGCCCGTGAAGCGGGTTGTGGATGCGAATGTGAAGGTTCGCGTCAAGGCTGACGGTTCGGCGGTGGAATTGGCCAACGTCAAGATGGCGATGAACCCGTTTGACGAGATCGCGGTCGAAGAGGCGATCCGACTCAAGGAAGCCGGCAAGGCCGAAGAGATCATCGTCGTGTCGATCGGCCCGCAGCAGGCGCAGGAGACGCTTCGCACCGCGCTCGCCATGGGCGCCGACCGCGCCATCCTGGTCAAGACCGACGAGCAGACCGAGCCGCTGGGCGTCGCCAAGGTGCTGAAGGGAGTGGTCGAGGCCGAGCAGCCCGGCCTGGTCATCCTCGGCAAGCAGGCGATCGACGATGATTCCAACCAGACCGGCCAGATGCTTGCAGCCCTTCTCGGCTGGGCGCAAGGCACGTTTGCTTCCAAGGTGGTGCTCGAGGGCGACAAGGCCAGGGTGACCCGCGAGGTCGACGGCGGCCTGCAGACGGTTGAGCTGAAGATGCCGGCGATCGTCACCGCCGACCTTCGCCTCAACCAGCCGCGCTACGCTTCGCTGCCCAACATCATGAAGGCCAAGAAGAAGCCGCTCGACGAGAAGAGCCCGGCCGACTACGGCGCCGATGTCAAGCCGCGGCTGAAGGTCATCAAGACCGAGGAGCCGGGCGGCCGCAAGGCGGGCGTCAAGGTCAAGAGCGTCGCCGAGTTGGTCGACAAGCTGAAGAACGAAGCCGGCGTGCTCTGAGATCGGAAGGAACAGATAAAATGACCATTCTCCTCATCGCCGAACACGACAACGCAACCCTTTCGGACCAGACCGGCAAGGCGCTGTCGGCCGCGCTGCAGATCGGTTCGGACGTGCATGTGCTGGTGGCCGGCAAGAGCGCCAAGGGCGCAGCCGACGCCGCCGCCAAGCTGAAGGGCGTGAGCAAGGTGCTGCTCGCCGAAGCCGACGAGCTTGCCGAGCGTCTCGCCGAGCCGACCGCGGCGCTCGTCGTGTCGCTGGCCGGCTCCTATGACACCATCGTCGCGCCGGCAACCTCGTCGGGCAAGAACGTCGCGCCGCGCGTGGCCGCTTTGCTCGACGTGGCGCAGGTCTCCGAGATCATCGAAGTGGTCTCGCCGGATACCTTCAAGCGGCCGATCTATGCCGGCAACGCCATCCAGACGGTACAGTCGACCGATGCCAAGAAGGTCATTACCGTGCGCACCGCCTCCTTCCAGGCGGCGCCCGAGGGCGGTTCGGCCGCTGTCGAAACCGTCGGCGCCGCGGCCAATCCGGGCCTCTCCTCCTTCATCGAGAACAGGCTGTCGGAGACCGATCGACCGGAACTGACCTCGGCCAAGATCATCATCTCGGGCGGCCGCGCGCTCGGCTCCTCGGAGAAGTTCCAGGAGGTCATCCTGCCCGTCGCCGACAAGCTCGGCGCTGCCGTCGGCGCATCCCGCGCTGCCGTCGATGCCGGTTATGCGCCGAATGACTGGCAGGTCGGCCAAACCGGCAAGGTCGTCGCCCCCGACCTCTACATCGCCGTCGGCATCTCCGGCGCCATCCAGCACCTTGCCGGCATGAAGGACTCGAAGGTCATCGTCGCCATCAACAAGGACGAGGAAGCGCCGATCTTCCAGGTCGCCGACTATGGCCTCGTCGGCGACCTCTTCGTCGTCCTGCCGGAGTTGCAGAAGGCGCTTTGACGCCCTGACGCAAAGCGTATTAAATTGTGAGGGGTGGGGTAGACGAAGTCGCCCCGCCCTTTTAGTTTGCACCGCACAAAAAGCAGGCCGCAAAGGTCTTTTTCGACGGGATCGGTGTAATGAGCAAGATCGAAACGATCGGCATCATCGGCGCGGGCCAGATGGGCGGCGGCATCGCCCATGTCTCCGCGCTTTCGGGCTACAAGGTGCTGATCTACGATATATCACCCGACCGTATCGAGAAGGGCATCGCCACCGTCAGCGGCAACATGGCCCGCCAGGTGGGGTCCGGCAAGCTCGACGAGAAGCTCCGCAACCAGGCGATGGCGCGCATCGCGGCGGCGCCATCCATGGCCGATCTCGCCGGTGCCGACCTGGTCATCGAGGCGGCGACCGAGGACGAGACGGTCAAGCGCAAGATCTACGCCCAGCTTTGTCCGCAGCTCAATCCCGAGGCCATACTGGCGACCAATACCTCGTCGATCTCGATCACGCGGCTAGCCGCGCAGACCGACCGCCCCGAGCGCTTCATCGGCATCCATTTCATGAACCCGGTTCCTCTGATGAAGCTGGTCGAACTGGTGCGCGGCATCGCCACCGAGGACCAGACCTTCGAGGCGGCGAAGACCTATGTGAAGCAGCTCGACAAGACGATCACGGTCTCGGAGGATTTTCCGGCCTTCATCGTCAACCGCATCCTTTTGCCGATGATCAACGAGGCGATTTACACGCTTTATGAAGGCGTCGGGACGGTCGATGCGATCGATACCGCCATGCGGCTCGGCGCCAACCATCCGATGGGGCCGCTGCAGCTGGCCGATTTCATCGGCCTGGACACCTGCCTATCGATCATGCAGGTGCTGCATGACGGCCTGTCGGACTCGAAATACCGCCCCTGCCCGTTGCTGGTCAAATATGTCGAGGCCGGCTGGCTCGGCCGCAAGACCGGTCGCGGCTTCTACGATTATCGCGGCGAGCACCCCGTTCCGACACGCTGACCCGCCAGGGTTGATCGCGGCCCGATCGCGGGGCTACGACGCGGCGGCCAGGGGCTTGGGCGTCTCGATTTCGACCCTGTCGTCCTTCGCATCGTTCTCCGGCGCCACGGACACGCATCCGCGACCCGCAGCCTTGGCCACGTAGCAGGCGGCGTCTGCCCTGGCGATGATCTCGTCGACCGCACCACAATCGGCGTTGATAGGAGCCAGTCCGATGCTGGCGCCGATCGAATGAGGACGGCCTTCCCACGTGAAATCGAGGCCCTGTATCGCATCGATGATGGATCGCGCCGCGATCCTGGCACCAGCGGCCGAGCCCGACTTCAGAAGGACCGCGAATTCGTCGCCGCCCAGACGCGCGACCATGTCCTGCGGACCAAGCACGCCACGCACGGCCTCGGCAACGCGCTTGAGCAATGCGTCTCCCGCCGCGTGGCCGCCTGTGTCGTTGACCAGTTTGAAATGATCCAGATCGATGAACATGAACTGATGTCCGATCCCATCCTTGCGGGCCTGATCGACCAAGTCTTCCATGGCGCGTATGAAACTCGCGCGATTGGCAAGGCCGGTCAGCGCATCATGCGCGGCGGCGTGGGCAAGCTGGCGCTGCAGCGCGCGCGCATCGGTGAAGTCCTGGAAGACGATGACCAGTCCGCAGAATTCGTTGCGCTCGTTCATGATCGGCGACACGACCTGCCGGATGCTGCAGCGCGTCTCGTCGCGCCGGATGAGGACCGCGCGGCTGTTCTGGTCGTCGGCTGCCTGGCCGCCGGTCGCAGGCCGCGCCACGCCGATCCTGTGGCCGGTCTCCTCGTCGACCGCCCAATAGACGTGGCCAAGCGTCTTGCCGAGGGCATCATTGCAGGAGACGCCGGTCAGCTTTTCGGCGACAGGATTCATGAAGGTGATGCGGTTCGCGGCATCGGTGCAGATGACGGCATCGCCGATCGACTGCAGCGTCACTTTGAGGCGCTCCTTTTCGTCGGCCAGCATGGCCGCCGACACGGCGAGACGCTCCTCCGCCTGCTTGCGCCGGGTGATGTCGGTCAGGCTGCCTATCGCCCTGATCAGCCGCCCCTCTTCGTCGCGCTCGATCGCCTTGCCGCGGTCGAGGAACCAAAGCCAGCGGCCATCCTTGTGGCGCATCCTGAATTCGGCCTCGAAGAACGGCGTGCGGCCTTCGAGATGGGCGCGGTCCGCCTCGGCCACGGCCTCGCGGTCGTCGGGATGTATCATCGCCAGCCAACGATCGGGGTCACCGTCAAGTTCGCCATCGTCGTAACCCAGCATCTTGACCCAGGTCGCCGAATAGGTGGTGCCGCCCTTGCGCATATCGAAGTCCCAGACGCCCTGGCCGGCGCCGGCCAATGCAAAATTCCAGCGCGTTTCGGCCTCTGCGATGCGCGCCTCTGCCTGCCTGCGCGCGTCGATGTCCTCTATCTGCGAGACGAGATACAGCGGCTGGCCGCTATTCCCGTCGCAAATGACAGAACCGGCCAGCCGGGCCCAGACGGGCGTGCCGTCCTTCTTGAGATAGCGCTTCTCGAAATGAAAGGAATCGATCTTGCCGGCCTTGAGGCCCTCCATCGTCTCCCGCCCGATCTGATGATCGTCGGGATGCGTGATCTGAATGAACGTCAGCGCCTCAATCTCTTCGCGGCTGTAGTCGAGCATGGCGGCGAAGACAGGGTTGGCCTCGAGAATGCGCCCGTCGAGGCCGACGATCGCGACGCCGATCGAGGAATCCTCCATGGCACGGCGGAAGCGCTGCTCGCTCTCGGCGATCTGACGGCGGTCCTTGCGGATGACGCGCGCGAACAGGCCGGCCAGGAGAAGTGCGCCAGCCGCCACACCGACCGACGCCTGCACACATAATTCGAGCGTCTCGGCGCCGGGGTTGAGTCGCGACAGCAGGACCGATACCGCAATCGCCGCTGTCCCGCCCACGAGCAAAGCCAACCCCGCATGTCTGTGCGGCGCCGGCCCGATGACCCTTCGTATTGCCACGATTTGTACCACCCCGTGGGCAATCGCATTTTCCGTGAAAATCCTGACGGATCGGTTTTAAGGAAAGGTTGCGTCGCGGGTATCGGGGATGTCGCCGGCCGGCAAACATTTGCCGGCATGATTAAGGATCGGTATGCGCGGAATGCAGGAGCGGGCGTCGCGCTACCAGCGCACGAAAAACCGGCCGCCGAGTGCGCCTAGCAGCGCCAGCGCAGCGATCGCGATCGTGTACCAGGTGGCGACGAAAAGTGGCGAATCATCAAAGCAATGCGCGGCATAGAAGGTCGCCGCCAGCCCGCCGGCGAGCAGGCCCGCGGCCGTGCCGGCCAGCACTGGCCGTGTCGGCGCGCCATAGCGCAGCATCCACAGGAAGATGGCCAGCGGGCCGATGCCGATCAGCGGGATGAGCCCCATGCAGACCATCATGTTGGAACCGACGAGCCGCCTGCCCCAGTCGGCCTCGGGCACGGCGTAAAGCTCCAGCACTACGGCCACCGCGACGAGCACGGGCGCAGCCGCCATCCAGGCCGCCGCCTTGCCTGTCGATGCTCCCGGTGTCGACAATGCCCTGACGAAGGCGAAGGCGCTGGCGGCGAGCACGACGGTGAACAGGAACTTCGAAAGAAAGCGCATCGTATGTGCGGCAGCCATGAAGTCGGGGCGCGGACCGATCGTCATCATGAAAACGGCACCCGCGATCACGGCGGCCACGCCGGCAGCCAACCACCAGGCCGAGCGCAGCGGCATCGCCTTGCTGCGGGCGTCGGCATCAAGCGCCTTGATGAGATCTTCGGTCCTCATGTCATTCCCGCCCAAACCGCCCCTGCCCGAACCGCTTGGCAATGGCTGCAAGTCCGCGATGCAGGGAAACCCGCACCGCTGTTTCGCTGATGCCGAACTTGGCTGCCGTGTCGCCGATCGAGCGCCCCTCCACCGACACGGACGACACCACCGAGCGCTGTGCCGGCGGCAGGCCGTCGAGCGCCCGGTTGATGTCGCGTTCGCTGACGGTTTCCGTTTCCGGCTCGGCGAAGGTTTCGGCAATATCGTCCACATCGATCTCGATGCGCCGTCCGCGCCGCCGGAATGCATCGATCAGCTTGAAGCGCGCGATGGCATAGACCCAGGGCAGCACAGGTGCGTCCTGACGCCAGGTGTGCCGTTTCACATGAATGGCCAGCAAGGTTTCCTGCACGACATCCTCGGGATCGACCCCGCCTTTGACGATCTTGCGCCTGGCAAAACCGCGAACCAAAGCGGCCGTCCGGTGCAGAAAGTCGGCATAGGCCCTTTCATCTCCCGCGATCGCGGCTCGCATCAGCCGGGAAAGCTCGGCCTCGTCCTTGCCGCTCACAAGAGTTCACTCCCCGATCTTCGCGCCTCGGCGCTGATTTGTTACGTGGCCGGCGAAATAATGTCCAAGGCAAACTACCGGCAAGTCACGAAAGATTGCGGACAAATGCGGGCTGGGCGCGCGACTCGTCGAAGGCGACCCCGAACCGTCGATCCCGCGATCCCGCGCGGCCATCACGCGGAATTGTCCGCCTGGCATAGGGCCTATGTCGTCAGCGGCCGATTGAAGCAGGCCAAAAATGTTGACTACACCTGTCATGTATCGGTAGGTGCTGCGTGCCAGTTCAACGAGATCGAGGACGATGCCCATGAAATACGCTCTTTCCACCCTTGCCGGCGCCGCGGCGGTGGCGGTCAGCCTGATCGCTGGCCAGGCGATGGCCGAGGATACAGGCATCATCGTCTACAATGCCCAGCACGAGAGCCTCGCCAAGGAATGGGCCGACGGCTTCACCAAGGAAACCGGCATCAAGGTCACGTTGCGCAATGGCGGCGATAGCGATTTCTCCAACCAGATCGTCGCGGAGGGTACCGCCTCGCCCGCCGACGTGTTCCTGACCGAGAATTCGCCGGCCATGGTGCTGGTCGAGAATGCCGGCCTGTTCGCGCCGGTCGATGCGGACACGCTGGCGCAGGTTCCACAGGATTATCAGGCAGCGAGCGGCAAATGGGTTGGCGTTGCCGCGCGCAGCACCGTCTTTGCCTACAATACCACCAAGCTCAAGGCCGACCAGTTGCCCAAGTCGCTGCTCGACCTTGCTGATCCGAGCTGGAAAGGCCGCTGGGCCGCCTCGCCGTCGGGCGCTGATTTCCAGGCGATCGTCAGCGCGCTGCTGCAGCTCAAGGACGAAGCCGCGACGGCGGACTGGCTGAAGGCGATGAAGGAGAATTTCACCGCCTACAAGGGCAACAGCACCGTGATGAAGGCGGTCAACGCCGGTGAGATCGAAGGCGGCGTGATCTATCACTACTACTACTTCGGCGATCAGGCCAAGACCGGCGAAAACAGCAAGAACGTTGCGCTGCATTATTTCAAGAACCAGGATCCGGGCGCCTTCGTCTCGACCTCCGGTGGCGGCGTGCTGGCTTCGAGCAAGCATCCGAAGGAAGCCCAGGCCTTCCTGAAGTGGGTGACCGGCAAGGGCGGCCAGGACGTGCTGAAGAACGGAACGTCCTTCGAATACGCGGTCGGCAAGGGCGCGGAGTCCAATCCGAAGCTGGTGCCGCTGGCCGACCTGCAGGCGCCGAAGATCGATGCCGCGACGCTGAACTCCAAGAAGGCCACCGACCTGATGACGGCGGCCGGCTTGCTTTAGTTGCCGTTCGTCCTAATAAGGACACCGGCCGTGCTCCCGCGGGAATTCCGCGGGAGCGTTTTGTTTTTTCGAGATGGCATTCGTCGATGACGACACGCTGTATTCCCGACCATGATCGTGGTCTTTCGATTGCCGCCGCCAGGCGGCAAGGGCGCGAAGTCTGAGCCGATGCAGTTCGCGGCCGACATCGCAAGCCCGGACCTGCCGCCGAGGACGCGCCGCAGGGCACGCCGGCGCGCTGCGTCATGGATCGTTGCCGCCGCGATCTTCGTTTCGCTGTTGGCGCTGCTGCCGCTTGCCTTCATCGTCTGGGTCGCCGTGCAGACCGGCTGGGAAACCGTCTCGGCGCTGGTGTTCCGGCCGCGTGTCGGCGAGCTTCTGGCCAACACCGTCCTGCTTGTCGCGCTCGCCGTGCCGATCGCCATCATCCTGTCCGTGACCCTGGCCTGGCTGACCGAGCGCAGCGACCTGTCCGGCGCACGGTTGTGGGCTTGGTTATGCGTGGCGCCGCTCGCCATTCCCGCCTTCGTGCACAGCTATGCCTGGATCACCATGGTGCCCGGGCTGCATGGCTTGTGGGCCGGCGTCCTGATTTCCGTCATCGCCTATTTCCCGTTTCTCTATCTGCCGATATCGGCGGCCTTGCGCCGGCTCGATCCGGCGCTCGAAGACGCCGCGGCCGCACTCGGCCTTGGTCCCTGGCGCGTGTTCTGGCGTGTCGTGCTGCCGCAGCTCAGGCTTGCCATTTGTGGCGGCGCATTGCTGGTCGGCCTGCACCTGTTGGCCGAATACGGCCTTTACGTCTTCATCCGCTTCGACACCTTCACAACGGCGATCGTCGACCAGTTCCAGTCGACCTTCAACGGGCCGGCCGCGAACATGCTGGCCGGCGTGCTGGTGAGCTGCTGCTTCGTCCTGCTCGGGCTGGAGGTGCTGGTGCGGGGCGAGGAGCGCTATGCCCGCGTCGGTTCGGGCGCGGCGCGCCATCAACCGCGCGCGCCGCTCGGCCGGGCGACCGTGCCTTGCCTGCTGCTGCTTGCCGCCACAACGCTTTTGGCGCTCGGCGTGCCGTTCGTCACCATCGGCCGCTGGCTTGCCGCCGGCGGCGCCGAGGTCTGGCGGCTCGACGAGATCGGCCTGGCGCTCGGCCAGACGCTGTTTCTGGCGCTCGCCGGCGCGCTGCTCGCCACCGTCGCCGCAATGCCGATGGCCTGGATCTCGATCCGCGCGCCGGGGCCTTTGCAGCGCTTGCTGGAGGGCTGCAACTACATCGTCGGATCGCTGCCCGGGGTCGTGATCGCGCTGGCGCTGGTCACCATCACCGTTCGCATCGCGCTGCCGCTCTACCAGACCCTGTTCACCATCCTGGTTGCCTATGCCTTGATGTTCCTGCCCCGCGCCCTGATCAGCCTGCGGGCGTCGATCGCGCAGGCGCCGGTGGAGCTCGAGCTCGCCGCATCCAGCCTCGGGCGGCCGCCGCTCCATGCATTGTGGTCGACGACGATCCGCCTGTCGGCGCCGGGTGCCGCCGCCGGCATGGCGCTGGTGGGGCTCGGCATCATGAACGAGCTGACTGCGACCCAGATGCTGGCGCCGAACGGCACCCGCACGCTGGCGATGGCGTTCTGGTCCTACAGCGGCGAGATCGACTACGCGTCGGCCGCACCCTATGCCTTCATCATGGTGGCGATGTCGCTGCCCCTGACCTGGCTGCTCTATGCCCAGTCGAAACGGATGGCAGGACGATGAGCTTTCTCGAAATCAGTGGCCTGCACAAGCATTACGGCCCGGTCGCGGCGCTTGCCGGCATCGATCTCGACGTTGCCAGCGGCAGCCGCACGGCCATCGTCGGGCCGTCCGGCTGCGGCAAGACCACTTTGCTGCGGCTGATCGCCGGTTTCGAGGCGCCCGACCAGGGCAGCATTGTGCTTGACGGAAAGATGCTGGCCGACAGCGGCGGCGCCATTCCGGCGCACCGCCGCGGTATCGGCCTGGTTGCACAGGACGGCGCCCTGTTTCCGCACCTGACGATTGGCGACAATATCGGGTTCGGGATGGACCGCCGGCTGTACAAACGCTCAGAGCGCATCGTCGAGCTCGCCTATATCGTTGGGCTGGACAAGGCGATCCTGAAGCGCCGGCCACACGAACTCTCCGGCGGCCAGCAGCAACGCGTGGCGCTCGCCCGCGCCATGGCGATGAAGCCACGGCTGATGCTGCTCGATGAACCGTTCTCGGCGCTCGACACCGGCCTGCGCGCCTCGATGCGCAAGGCCGTGGCGGAACTGCTCGAAGCCGCCGGCATAACCACCATCCTGGTGACGCACGACCAGGCCGAGGCGCTGTCCTTTGCCAGCCAGGTCGCGGTGATGCGCGATGGCCGGTTCTCGCAGGTCGGCACGCCGCGCGAACTTTATCTCAAGCCGAAGGACAGGATGATCGCCGAGTTCCTTGGCGACGCCATCATCCTGCCGGCGAAGATAGCGGGCGGTTTCGCCACATCGCCGCTTGGCCGCATCGCCGTCGATACGTCGGACAGCCGCGATGTCGCCCGCATCATGTTGCGGCCGGAGCAGATCGGGCTCAAGCGGACATCGCGCGAGGGCATGTCGGGCACACCGGACATGCTGTTTGGCGAGGTAACGGAATCCGAATTCGCCGGCTCGACCTGCACGGTCGCGGTGCGATTGCTCAACAGCCCAGACCCGCCGGACGCCGCCGCCATCGGCAGCACGCCGCTGATCCTGCGCAAGTCCGGCATGGACGCGCCGGCGGTTGGTGAGATCGTCCGGCTGACCGTGTCGGGACAGGCGCATGTGTTCGCGTGACCGGCCGACGGTCCGCACCCCGCTGATCAGCATGCAAGATCGGCGTCAGTCGACCCTCTTTGCAGCCTGATCGAACCAGTGAAGTTTCTCGGCCTTGATCACGACACGCAACTGGTCGCCGGGCTTGGCTGTTGCGCGCGCGGCCACACGCACGACGATGCGGTCGCCGCCTGCCGCACAGTGAAGAAAGCTGTCGGCTCCCACCGGCTCGACCGCCTCCACCATTGTCGGCAGCGCGAGCGCGCCGGACGGTGCCTCGGCCGCCAAGGCGACATCGGCATCCTCGGGACGGAAGCCGAGCGTGACGGCATTCGCAGGCGCAAAGTCGATCGTCTTGCTGCCGGTCAGCGCCAGACCCGAAAGGGACAGAAGATTCATCGGCGGTGCGCCGATGAAAGAGGCGACGAAGGTCGAGGCCGGCTTTTCGTAAATGTCGAGTGGCGCGCCCATCTGCTCGACCAATCCGCCATTCATGACGACGAGGATATCGGCCAACGTCATCGCTTCCAGTTGGTCATGGGTGACGTAGACCGAGGTGACACCGAGCGAGCGCTGCAAATTCTTGATTTCGACCCGCATCTGGCCGCGCAGCTTGGCATCGAGGTTGGAGAGTGGCTCGTCGAACAGGAAGACTTTCGGATTGCGCACGATGGCGCGGCCCATGGCGACGCGCTGGCGCTGACCGCCGGAAAGCTCGCGCGGGCGCCGGTCAAGCAGCGCGGAAAGCTCCAGCACCTTGGCGGTCGAACGAACCCTGCTGTCGATCTCGTCCTTGGGCGTACCGCGATTGCGTAGCCCGTAAGCCATGTTGTCGTAGACTTTCATATGCGGATAGAGCGCATAGTTTTGGAACACCATGGCGATGTCGCGCTCGGTCGGGCCAATCGTGTTGACAATCTTGCCGTCGATAGCGACCGTGCCGGAAGATATGGTCTCCAACCCGGCGATCATCCTCAAAAGCGTGGACTTGCCGCAGCCGGACGGCCCAACCAGCACACAGAGTTCCTTGTCGGGAATGGCAATGGAGACACCCTTCACGGCTTCGACGCCGCCGGCGTAGATCTTCTTCACGTCCCTCAGATCGACCGTCGCCATCGACTTCTCACTTTTCGGTGTCGACCAGTCCGCGCACGAACCAGCGCTGCATCAGCACCACGACCAGGATTGGCGGCAAGATTGCCAGGATCGCCGTGACCATGACCAAGTGCCATTGGGTGTCGGCATCGGCGAAGGAGACCATCTTCTTCAGTGCGATGACGATGGTGCTCATATCGTTGCTGTTGGTGACCAGCAGCGGCCACAGATACTGCGTCCAGCCGTAGATGAAAAGGATGACGAACAGCGCCGCGATATTGGTGCGCGACAATGGCAACAGGATATCGAAGAAGAAGCGCCATGGGCCAGCGCCGTCGACGCGCGCCGCCTCGACCAACTCGCCCGGGATGGTCATGAAGAACTGGCGGAACAACAGCGTTGCGGTGGCCGAGGCGATCAGCGGGATGATCAGTCCGGCATAAGTGTCGACCATGCCGAGATCGACCATTACCTTGTAGGTCGGCAGGATGCGCACCTCGACGGGAAGCATCAGGGTGATGAAGATCAGCCAGAAGAAAGTCATGCGCAGCGGAAAACGGAAGAAGACGATCGCGTAGGCCGACAGGATCGAGATGAATATCTTTCCGACCGCGACGCCGAGCGCCATGATCGTGGAGTTGAGGAGCAGCCTGCCGACGCCGAGCCCGCCGATGCGGCCGACGCCGCCGAACAGCGCCTCGCCGTAGTTGTTCCAGAACTCGCTGCCCGGCCGGAAAGGCAGTGGCGGCCTGAGGATGGTTTGCAGCGTCTGCGTGGAGGCAACGAACGTGTAGTAGATCGGAAAGGCGACGATCAGTATGCCGAGGATGAGCACGGCATGTGCAAGGAAAATGCGAAACGGGGACCGACCGATCATCGCGCTCCTCAGCCGTAATGCACCTTGCGTTCCACGTAGCGGAACTGGATGGCGGTGAGCGCGATGACGATGACCATCAGGATGACCGACTGCGCCGCCGAATCGCCGAGGATCAGATTGACGAAGCCGTCATTGTAGACCTTGTAGACCAGTGTCTCGGTGGCCTTGCCCGGCCCGCCGCCGGTGACGGCGTGGACGATGCCGAACGTGTCGAACAGGGCATAGACGGTGTTGACGACCAAAAGGAAAAACGTCGTCGGTGCCAAAAGCGGGAAGACGATGGTCCAGAAGCGCTTGGTTTCGCCGGCGCCGTCGATCGCCGCCGCCTCGATCAGCGTTTTCGGCACCGCCTGCAGCCCGGCGACGAAGAACAGGAAATTATAGCTGATCTGCTTCCAGGCGGCCGCCGCCACCAGAAGGATCATGGCGTCAGTGCCGTTGAGCAGCGGATCCCAGCCGACGCCGAAACGTCTCAGCAGATAGGACAGCGACCCGATCGACGGGTTGAACAGGAACAGCCACAGCATGCCGGCGATCGCCGGCGCCACC
This sequence comes from Mesorhizobium sp. BR1-1-13, assembly GCF_020165515.1. NCBI lineage: Bacteria > Pseudomonadati > Pseudomonadota > Alphaproteobacteria > Hyphomicrobiales > Phyllobacteriaceae > Mesorhizobium > Mesorhizobium sp. BR1-1-13. The sequence goes on along the minus strand of NZ_JAIUIH010000019.1, from coordinate 60,810 downwards.
GCGTAGGGCCAGATCATCAGCGTGCGATAGAGGCCTTTGCCGCGCACCACCTTTTCCGCCATGACGGCAAGGAGCAGCGCCACGCCCATGGCAACGATCACGGTCGCAAGCGAAAACACCACTGTGACCTTGATCGAGTTGAGATAGGCCGGATCGGCAAGCACCTTGCGGAAATTGGCAAACCAGACGAACCTGCTCCTCAGCCCGAACGGATCCTGCCGCAGCATCGACTGGTAGAGCGCCTGCCCGGCCGGCCAATAGAAGAACACCAGCGTGATGGCAAGTTGCGGCGCCACCAGGAGGTAGGGCAAGACCTTGTTGGGAAAGACGACGCGCGGGGTCAATGCGCCGCTCCAGCATGGAAATAGTCAACCGAACGGCATTCTACGACGCCCTCCTCGGTCCAGCCGGACATCTCCCCGTCTTGGAAGAAGATTGGCAGTTCCTGCGACGGCTGCCATTCAGCCTTGGCAATTTCCGAAACCGGTCGCGACAGCCGATCTCCCCCCTTGAGGGGGAGATGCCCAGCAGGGCGGAAGGGGGCCTCGTGGAGCAAGGATTATAACTCTATACGCCCGCCCGCGCCCTAATTCCCCAGCGCTTCCTTGATCGCCGCGTTACCACGCGTGACCGCATTGTCGAGCGCCTGCTGGGCGGTTTCCTGGCCGGCAAGCATCTTTTCGAACTCCTCGTTCTGGATGTCGCGCACCTGCGGCAGGTTCGGCAACCGCACGCCCTTCGAATTGTCGGTCGGCGCCTTGCCCGTCATCTGCAGGATCGGCGTCTCGCGACCGGGATTCTTGTCGTAGAAGCCGGACTTTTTCGTCGCCTCATAGGCGGCGAGCGTCACCGGCAGATATCCCGATTTCTGGTGCAGATATTCCTGCACATCGGTCTTGGACAGATAGGCGAAGAAGGCCGCGACGCCCTTGTATTCCTCGTCGGACTTGCCGCCGAAGACCCAAAGGCTGGCGCCGCCCGGCGTCGTGTTCTGCGGTGCGCCCTTGGCGTCGCTGTCATAGGGCAACTGGCCGATGCCGTAGTTCATGCCCGACTTGACGATGTCGCCCAGCCCGCCCGAGGATTCGGTGAAGATGCCGCATTCGCCGGCGAGGAATATCTGCTTGGCTTCGGAGGTGCGCCCGCCATATTTGAAGGTGCCGTCCTTGGCCAGATCCGCGAGCGCCTGGAAATGTTTGACGAAGATCGGCGCGTTGATCTTGAGTTCGACATCACCGCCGGCCAGGCCATTCTGCTGCGTGGCCCAAGGCACATCGTTCCACGCCGCGAAGTTTTCCAGGTGAATCCAGGTCAGCCAGGTCGAGGTGTAGCCGCAAGCGGCGGCGCCGCTCGCCTTGATCTTTTTGGCATCCTCCCACACCTCGTTCCAGGTCTTGGGCGGGTTGTTCACGTCGAGACCCGCCTTCTGGAAGATGTCCTTGTTGTAGTAGAGGATCGGCGAGGAGGAGTTGTAGGGGAAGGACAGCATGGTGCCGTCCGGCGTCGAATAATAACCGACGATGCCTGGCAGATACTGGCTCTTGTCAAAGTTCATCCCGGCGCCGGTCAGCACCTCGGCCACTGGCTTGATCGCGTCCCGGGCCGCCATCATCACGCCGGTGCCGACATCGAACACCTGGATGATGTCGGGCGCCTGGCCGGCACGGTAGGCGGCGATGCCGGCATTCAGCGTTTCGGGATAGGTGCCCTTGAAAACCGGAACGATCTGATAGTCGCCCTGGCTGGCGTTGAAATCCTTGGAAATCTTGTCGACGACCTCTGCGTTGGCGCCGGTCATGGCGTGCCACCAGCTGATCTGCGTGACGGCGAAGGCGGAGGTTGTGGAAAGCAGGGTCACGGCGACACCGGCTGCGAAGCCAAAGAACTTCATGTTTCGTCTCCCGTTTTCATTGCTTGTCATTGGCGAAAGGGGCACTCCCGCAATGGCACTATGTGTCGTTCGCGCGCAGCGGACAACGGTTTTGTTGCGGGCAAGCGCACTTCACTTCCGGCTAAAGTAGCGTGGACCTCCGGATAGAAGTGACCGGAAAGGATTGCATAGCGGCTTGCTGTTTGAATTGGTGTACCAGGGACCTGCGTCGAGACGGTCAGCGACCTCACCGACGGACGGTGTCTAACAGCGCATGACAACACTGACATGACAACGCTGAAAAAGGCGTCGGTTTAAAGCTCGGTCGATGCGTTGGAAAATTCCCGTCCCGTGCTCAGCCCGACGGGTTGAGCGCGGCCTCGACAAGCCGCTTGGCGTCCGGCCCCGACCACTCGGCCGGGCCGTTCATATGGGCGATCAGGCAGCCTTCGCCGTCGATCAGCATGGTGACGGGCAGGCCGAGCGCCAGGCCGCGCGTCTTCAAGTCGTTGAACAGCGCCATCGTCGAATCCCGGTAATAGCCGAGCGCCTCGACGCCGGTATCCCTAAGGAACTTCTTCGGCTTCACATCGTCGCCGGCATCGACATTGACGGCGACGACCTGGAACGCATCGCTGCCCTTTTCCTTCTGCAAGGCGTCCAGCGCCGGCATTTCGGCGCGGCATGGCGCGCACCATGTCGCCCACAGATTGAGCAGCACCGTCCTGCCGGCATGGTCGGCGATGGTCATCGGCTTGCCGTCCGGGCCGTTGAAGGCGAGGCCCTTCATCGATTGCGGCGGATCGGCGGGCAAGAGGGCCGCGACCTCGCCGGTGGCGGCAGCGGCGATCTTCTTGGCGCGTTCGCTCTTGGCGGCGCAGGCGACATCGTCGTTGCTGTCGCCCACGGCGACTTGCGGCGCGGCGTTGTTGCCAGACCGGCTCTCGCTGACATATACCGCGACCGCGCCGGCCAGCGCTCCCGCCACCAGGGCGGCGAGGATCAGGCGCGGGGCCGGGAAAAATCTGTTTCCGTCTGCCATTTTCTCAAAACTGCTCCGAAGCACGGGTTTTATAGCCATGAGCGACAAGAAGACCAGCAACCAGATGTGGGGCGGACGATTTGCCTCGGGTCCGGCCGCGATCATGGAAGCGATCAACGCGTCGATCTCGTTCGACCGCAAACTCTACGCGCAGGACATCAGAGGTTCGATCGCCCATAGCGCGATGCTGGCGCAAACGGGCATTATTTCGGCGGCCGATCAAGAAAAAATCGCTCACGGCCTGAACACGATCCTGAAAGAGATCGAGACGGGCACGTTTGAATTCTCGACCAGGCTGGAAGACATCCACATGAATGTCGAGGCCCGCCTCGCCGAGCTGATCGGTCCGGCCGCCGGCCGGCTGCACACGGCCCGCTCTCGCAACGACCAAGTTGCAGTGGACCTCCGGCTCTGGGTCAAGGACGAGTGCTTTCGCGTCGCCGAGGCCTTGAAGGGCCTGATCGGTGCGTTGCTGGAGCGGGCCGAGCAGCACGCCGCGACGGTGATGCCGGGCTTCACTCATATGCAGGCGGCGCAGCCGGTGACATTCGGCCATCATTGCATGGCCTATGTCGAGATGTTTTCGCGCGATCTGTCGCGGGTGCGCGACGCCATCGAACGCATGGACGAAAGCCCGCTGGGTGCGGCCGCCCTTGCCGGCACCAGCTTTCCGATCGACCGCCACCGGACCGCCACGGCGCTCGGGTTCCGCGAGCCGATGCGCAATTCGCTGGACAGCGTCTCGGATCGCGATTTCGCGCTGGAATTCCTGGGGCTGGCGGCGATCTGCGCTACGCATCTGTCGCGGCTGGCGGAAGAAATCATCATCTGGTCGACCCCGCAATTCGGCTTCATCAGGCTGTCGGACAGCTTCTCCACCGGCTCCTCGATCATGCCGCAGAAGAAGAACCCCGACGCCGCCGAACTGGTGCGCGGCAAGACCGGGCGCGTCACCGGCCATCTGGTCGGCCTGCTGACGGTGATGAAGGGCATGCCTTTGACCTATGGCAAGGACATGCAGGAAGACAAGGAATCGGTGTTCGATGCCGCCGAGACGCTCGACCTGATGCTGGCGGCTATTACCGGCATGGTCTCCGACATGACGGTGAACGCGGCGGTGATGAAGAAGGCCGCCGGCTCCGGCCACGCAACCGCGACCGACCTTGCCGACTGGCTGGTGCGCACGCTCGGCCTGCCTTTCCGGGAAGCGCATCATGTCACGGGACGGGCGGTGGCGCTGGCCGAAGAGAAGAAGCTGAGCCTGGAGAAGCTTGCGCTGGAAGACTTGCAGTCGATCCATCCCGGCATCACGAAGGACATCTTTTCGGTGCTGGCCGTGCAGAACTCGGTGAAGAGCCGCACCTCCTTCGGCGGCACCGCACCGTCGGAGGTCAGGAAGCAGATCCGCTACTGGAAAAAGCGGCTGGCCAAGGCGTGACGCCACCTATTGCGTCCGGCAATATCCAGGATATTGCAACGGCAATATCCGGGGTGCAATGCGCCGAGAACTCGGCTAAAAGCAGCGGCGGAAAAAAAATCGGACGGATGGATCGATGACCGGAAGCAGGATTTTGGTGACATTGACGCTGCTTGCGGCGCTTGCCGCCGTTACGGCTTGCGGCAGAAGGTCCGGTCTCGATACGCCTTACGAGGCGGCCGTGCAGGCGCGCAAGGACGCCGAGAAGGCCCACCAACCTGTGCCGCCGGAACCGGAAAAACCGGTCGCGGACAAGAAGTTCATTCTCGACCCGCTGCTCTAGAGCCGGTGAGAGCGGTTTAGACTGCTAAAACCGCTCCTACCCCTGCTCCAACTTTTCGGAACCACTCTCGTGAATCATTTCGACTACCGCGACGGCGTGCTTCATGCCGAAGACGTGGCGATATCGGATATCGCCGCAACCGTCGGCACGCCGTTCTACTGCTATTCGACGGCCACGCTGACCAGGCACTACCGCGTCTTCGCTCAGGCCTTTGCCGGGCTCGATGCACTGGTCTGCTACGCCATGAAGGCGAATTCCAATCAGGCGGTGCTGAGGACCTTGGCCAGGCTCGGCGCTGGAGCCGACGTGGTGTCGGAAGGCGAGTTGCGGCGCGCATTGGCAGCCGGCATCCCGGCCAGCAAGATCCTGTTCTCCGGCGTCGGCAAGACCGCGCGTGAAATGGACTTTGCGCTGGCAGCCGGCATCCTGTGCTTCAACGTCGAATCCGAGCCCGAACTCGAGCTGCTCTCGTCGCGCGCCGTTGCCCTGGGCAAGGTGGCGCCGGTCTCGCTGCGCATCAATCCGGATGTCGACGCCAGGACGCACAAGAAGATCTCGACAGGCAAAGCCGAGAACAAGTTCGGCATCCCATGGCAGAAGGCGCGTCAGGTCTATGCGCGCGCGGCCGAATTGCCGGGCATCAAGGTCACCGGCATCGACACCCATATCGGCAGCCAGATCACCGAGTTGCAACCCTTCGACGATGCCTTCGCGCTTTTGGTGGAACTGGTCGGCGCGCTGCGCGCCGACGGCCATGCCATCGAGCATGTCGATCTCGGCGGCGGTCTCGGCATTCCCTACCGCGTCGACAACAACCCGCCACCGCTCCCCGACGCCTATGCGCAGATTGTCCGCAAGCACGTCACCAAGCTCGGCTTGAAGGTGATGTTCGAGCCGGGCCGGCTGATCGTTGGCAATGCCGGTATCCTCGTCTCGCAAGTGATCTTCGCGAAAGAAGGCGATGCCAAGAATTTCCTCGTCGTTGACGCCGCCATGAACGACCTGATCCGGCCGACGCTCTACGACGCTTTTCACGACATAAGACCGGTGGTGCTGCCGCCCGCCGACGCGCCGCGCATGACGGTCGATATCGTCGGCCCGGTCTGCGAGACCGGGGACTATCTCGGCCTCGACCGCGACCTGCCAAGGCTCAAGTCCGGCGACCTGGTCGCCATCGCCACCGCTGGCGCCTATGGCGCGGTGCAGGCGGGCACCTACAACACCCGCCTGCTGGTACCGGAGGTGCTGGTCGACGGCGATCGTTTCCACGTCGTGCGCCCGCGCCAGACCTATGACGAACTGATCGGCCTGGATTCGATGCCCGACTGGCTTGCATAGAAGCCGCCGACGGCGGCCCTATAGCCGGTTCTGAATGAGTGCTCTTGTCTCCGCGATCTTGTCCTCGTCGCGGCGGTAGAAGGTCCATTGCTTGATGCGCTTGGTCCGCAACAGCCCTGCCTGGGTGAGCACACGCATATGCTCGGAGAGCGTCGCTTGCGTAATGCCGAGCTTTTCAGCGATCAGCAGTGCACAAACACCGTCCTCGACCAGATCGCCATCCGCCTGGGCTGGGAAATGCGCGCGCGGATCCTTCAGCCAATCGAGGATCCGCAGCCTTCGTTCGTTGGCGATCGCCTTGAACACATCAACTTCTTGCATTTAGCCATTTTGCCAAGTTACTAATTATTGTCAATCCCAAGGAGATGGCCATGACCAACGGCAACACCATAACGCGCGAACGCATCGCCGCGATGGAACCGCGCATCCGTCGCTATGTGCGCCACACGCCGGTGCTGCGCGTCGACATGGCCGACTTCGACCGGCCGCCGCTGGCGGTCGACCTCAAACTCGAATGCCTGCAGCATTCCGGCTCGTTCAAGGCGCGCGGTGCCTTCACCAACCTTCTCGAGCGGCCGGTCCCAGAGGCCGGCGTCGTCGCCGCCTCGGGCGGCAATCATGGAGCGGCGGTGGCGTATGCCGCCATGCGGCTCGGCCATAGGGCGACCATCTTCGTTCCGGAAGTGAGCCCGCCGGCCAAGCTGGAGCGCATCCGCGGCTACGGTGCCGAGCTGGTCGTCGGCGGCGCCCGCTATGCCGAGGCGCTGGCCGCCAGCGAACGTTTCGCCGAGCAAACCGGCGCCTTGCAGATCCACGCTTTCAACCAGGAGGAAACGCTTATCGGGCAAGGCACGCTCGGGCTGGAAATCGAGAACGACCTGCCTCAGATCGATACTTTGCTGGTCGCCGTCGGCGGCGGCGGCCTGATCGGTGGCATCGCCGCCTGGTTCGCCGGCCGTATCCGCATCGTCGCCGTCGAACCGGAGGGCGCGCCGACACTTTATCGCGCCCTCGAGGCCGGCCATCCGGTCGATGCGCCGGCCGAGGGCATCGCCGCCGATTCCCTGGCGCCCAAACGTGTCGGCGAGATGATGTTCCCGATCGCCGAGGCCTTCGTGGAACGCTCCATCCTGGTCAGCGACGACGACATCGTCGCCGCCCAGAAGGCGCTGTGGGACCGGGTGCGGATCATGTCGGAACCCGGTGGCGCCGCGGCTTTCGGCGCCATCCTGTCCGGCCGCTATGCGCCGGCACCCGGCGAACGGGTCGCCGTCCTCGTCTGCGGCGCGAACGCAGATCCGGCGAAATTCTGATCGCCGCGCCTTTCTCTCCTTCACGTTTTTCAGGAACTGCCTCGCCTTCGCCGCGTTTGCTGGGTATTCTTCGAGTCGTGAGGTTCGGGCCATCCCGCCCGCTCCCGTGGAAGGGCCGATGACGGAACGACCGATCTTCAGCAGCGATCGCGGTCTCGCCGGGCGCTTGGCGCTCAGCCGGCTGGCGACGCGGGTGTCGATGATGGTCGAACGGGGCTGGCCGCTCCTGCTGCCGCTTCTCGTCGTCGCCAGCCTGTTTCTCAGCATTTCCTGGCTAGGGCTTTTCCCGCGCCTGCCCGATGCGGCGCGCATCGGGCTGGTCGCCGCCTTCGGCGTCGCGACACTGGCTGCGCTCTACCCGCTACGCTTTTTTCGCATGCCGGGCGGCGCCGAGATCGACCGCCGCATCGAGGCGGCCAACCATTTGCTGCACCACCCCGTCCAAACCCAGACGGACCGGCCGAGCGGCCGCGAAAGCAGCTTCTCGCAGGCGCTGTGGCGCGAGCACCAGAAGCGCATGGCCGACAGACTCGACAGCCTCGGCGCCGACGTGCCGCGCACGCGCGTGCCGGAACGCGATCCCTGGGGATTGCGAGCCGTGGCGGCGCTTCTGCTCGTCACCGCCTTCGCTTTTTCGTTCGGACCGACCGGTGGCCGGGTAGCCGACGCGTTCAGCGCCCAGGACGCGCATGACGCCGTGCCGCCGCGCATCGATGCATGGGTGACGCCGCCCGCTTATACCGGCAAGCCGCCAATCTTCCTCACCGCGGATGCCAACCAGGCGGCGCCGGCCTTCCACGTTCCCGAAGGCAGCGATGTTTCGCTGCGCGTCACAGGCGGCACGGGCGAGGAGACACTTGCCTATGCCGACAAGAATGGCAATGCCCGCGCCATCGATCCCGCCGACCCGCAGGCGGCCGCGGCCAAGCCGGCGGCAAGCCCGGCAGCGCAATCCAAAGTGCGCCAGTTCATCGGCAAGCTGACGAGCGATGGCACGCTGACGCTGAAGTCGGGCGAGGACGAACTCGGCCGTTGGGCCTTCGCGGTGATCCCGGACAAGCCGCCGCAGATCCGTTTCGTCGGCGAGCCGAAGCGCGCTGTCAACGGCGCTTTCGAGCTCAACTACCAGATCGACGACGATTATGGCGCCGCCAACGCCAAGGCCGTGTTCGCGCTCGCCGATCCGCAGGCGCCCGATGCGCGTCCGCTCTACGGTCCGCCTGACATGCCGCTGACGCTGCCGCGCCGCGGCGGCAAGGCGAATGCCGCCCGGACCTCGAAGGACCTGACCGAGCACGTCTGGGCTGGCGCCGAGATCAAGTTGACGTTGGTCGCCACCGACGATGCCGGGCATACGGCGAGCAGCGAAACCAAGACATTGGTGATGCCGGAGCGGCCGTTCTCCAATCCGCTGGCGCGGGCCGTTATCGAGCAGCGCCGCCTGCTGGCGCTCGACGCCAACGCCAAGCCGCGCGTGCTCGACCTGATGGATGCGATCACGCTGCGGCCCGAGGACACGTTCGACAACATGTCCCACTACCTCGCCATCATGAGCGCGCGCAGCCGGCTGAAGATGGCCGACAGCGACGACCAGTTGCGCAACGAGGTCTCCTATCTCTGGGAAATCGCGCTCGGCATCGAGGAGGGCAATCTCTCGGCTGCCGAGAAGCGGCTGCGCCAGGCGCAGCAGGCTTTGCAGGACGCTATCAAGAACGGCGCCAGCGACGCGGAGATCGAAAAGGCGATGAAGGAACTGCGCGAGGCGATGAACCAGTTCCTGCAGGAGTTCGCCGAGCGCGCCAAGCAGAATCCCAACGCCCCGCAGATGCAGCAGAACGGCCAGGAACTGCGCCAGAGCGACATCGACCGCATGATGGACCAGATCGAGAACCTGGCGAAGTCCGGCGATCGCGACAAGGCGCAGCAATTGCTGTCGCAGCTGCAGGACATGATGAACAACCTCCAGGCCGGCCGCCAGCAGCAGGGTGGCCAGCAGGACAGCCAGATGCGCCAGCAGATGGACAAGCTCGGCGACATCCTGCGGCGCCAGCAGGAGATGATGAACGACACCTTCCGCATGGATCAGATGCAACGCGGCGAGCGCCAGCGCGGCCAGAACCGCGATGAACAGCTCGGCGAAGGCGGCGGCGAGGATCAGGACAGGCCGGGCGCAGGCGAGAACCGCGATCCGCTCGCCGGGCAAAAGCCGATGACGCCGCAGGAATTCGCCGACGCGCTGAAGCAGTTGCAGGAAGGCCAAGGCCAGTTGAAGAACGACCTCGAGCAGTTGAAGAAGGGGCTCGAGGGGATGGGCATGGAGCCCAATGAAGGATTTGGCGAGGCCGGCAAGTCAATGGGCAATGCCGAGCAGGCCCTGGGCGATGGTGAAGGTGACCAGGCCGTTGGCCACCAGGGCCGCGCGCTGGAGGCGCTGCGCAAGGGCGCCAAGGACATGATGAAGCAGATGCAGGCGATGCAGGGCGACGAAGGCGGCAGCGAGGAAGGCGGTCGCCAGCAGAACGCCGATCGCGATCCGCTCGGCCGGCCGCGCGCCAGCCAGGGTCCCGATTTCGGCGATTCGGTGAAGGTGCCGGACGAGATCGACGTGCAGCGCGCCCGCCAGATCCTGGAAGCGATCCGCAAACGGCTCGGCAATGCGCTCAGCCCCGACATCGAGCGCAGCTATCTGGAACGGTTGCTGGAACTGAAATAGGGATCGCCGCCGCGACATCGGCCTGTAATTCGGGAGCGGCTGCAACATCATGCCCAAATTCGGCACAGTGACGCCCATCCTGCGCATCTTCGACATTGCCAAGGCCCATGAGTTTTACGTCGGCTTTCTCGGCTTCGAGGTGCTGTGGGAGCACCGCTTTGACGACAACGCGCCGCTTTACATGGCGGTCGGCCGTGACGGCTGCATCCTGCATCTGAGCGAACACCATGGCGACGGCGCGCCCGGCATCGCCATGCGCATCAAGGTCGAGGACATCGCCGCCCTGCATAGCGAAATGATCGGCAAAGCATACCGTTTCGCCAGGCCGGGCCTGGAAGAGACGCCGTGGAAGACCCGCGAGGTGTCGGTTGCCGATCCGTTCGGCAACCGGCTGCATTTCTACGAGGATGCGGCCGGCTGAGTCTGCCTGTTGACGAACGCCTCGCGGATCGCCTCTTGCATACCGTCGATCGCCTCGCCCGACGCATTCGGGTTACGATGCATCACCACATTCGAGGAATCGATGTCCCCGAAACCGTCGGCCGACGTCAACTCCCGGCAACCGCCCGGAATGTTGCTGCGCGAAATCGGTGCGATCGCCAGACCCGAGGTCACGGCAAGCTTCAGGCCGCCGGTCGTGTCGCTGGTGTAGGCGACACGATAGCCAAGCCCGCGCTGTTCGAGCGATTTGATGGCGAAATCCTTGCACCAGCCGGCCCGGTTATAGAGAGCGATCGGCACCGGACGCTCCTCATGCATGTTATGCAGGATCGATGTCACCCACACCGTCGGATCATGCATCAGCACTTCGCCTCCTGAAGGATCCTGCCATTCGAACACCACGCAAAGATCGAGTTCGCCGGCGGCTAGCGCCGCTATCTGCGCCCCCGAATGAGCATAGCGCACGGTGACCTCGACCTTGGTGTGACGCTTCGAGAACGCGCCGAGCGCGCGCGACAGGATGGCATGGCCGTATTCTTCCGGAATGCCGATCCGCACCGGCCCGCCGAGCGGCGCGGCCGCCATCGACGCTGCCGTCTCGTCGAGCAGCGAGACGATGCGGCGGGCATTGACAATCAGCTCGCCGCCGCGCCGCGTCAGCGCCACGCCGCGCGACCCGCGCTCGAACAGGCTGTCGCCGATGACGCTTTCGAGCTTCTTCATCTGCATCGAAACCGCCGATTGGGTGCGACCGGCCTGCTCGGCCGCCTTGGTGAAATTGCCTGCTTCGACAATGGCCACGAAGGTGCGCAGGAGATCGCTGTCGAGAGTGGGCCGCATCCCGTCCGCCATAAGGAATTTTGATTGCTGATATCATTCCAATTCGTTTGCAACATGTCAAACACGGGATGATAGTTGCTTCACCCATTGGATATGTGGCTGAGGATTCGGCCACGGGCCAATCAAGAGTCCTCACTCATGCCCGCTGCCCGAAACGGTGGCGGGTTCTTTTTAGCTTGCTGCAAGCTTGCTTGCGCCCTGGTACGGGAGCTTGGGACCCTCATGCGCAATCGGATGGTGCTCGGCATGATGAGCCTGTGCCTGGGCGTGTTGGTCTTCTCGCTGCAAGACCCGCTCGTCAAGGCGGTGTCGGGCGGCTACCCCGTGACCGAGGTGATGGCCATCCGCGCGATCGTCGCCCTGCCGATCCTGATTGTCCTCGTCCATGCCGATGTCGGGCTGCGGGCGATCCTGTCGCGGCGGTTCGGCATGCTGACCATGCGCGCCTTCATTCAGTTCACCTCCTACACCATGTACTACCTCGCCATCGCCGCCTTGCCCCTGGCCGATGCCGTGGCGCTCTATTTCATGGCCCCGCTGTGCATCATGGTGCTGGCCGGGCCCTATCTTGGCGAACGGGTCTCCTGGCAGACGCTGGCGACCGTGTTGATCGGGCTGCTTGGCGTCGTCGTGATGCTGCGCCCGGGTGCGGGACTGTTCGACTGGGCGGCGCTGCTGTCGCTGGGTTCCGCGGTGCTCTACGGCTTCTCGCAACTGATGGCGCGCAAGATCGGCGACACCGAATCCTCAACCGTGATGGCCTTCTACCAGAACGGTGCCTATCTCGCCGGCGCGGCACTGGTCGCAAGCCTGTTCTGGCTTGCCGGCATCAATCATGCCGCCCATCCCAGCCTGGAATTCCTGGTGCGCCCGTGGCTGTGGCCGACAGTGCCGGATTTCCTCAAGATGGCCGCCTGCGGCTTCGTCGCTTCCGCCGGCATGATCTTGCTGTCGCAGGCCTACCGGATGGCGCCGGCAAACCGCGTCGCCACCTTCGAATACACCGGCATCCTGTGGTCGCCGCTGTGGGGTTTTCTGTTCTTCGCCGAAGTGCCGCGGTCGACGACCGTGATCGGCGCCGCTCTTATCATCGGAGCTGGCCTCTTGGCGCTCAACACCGAACGGCGCAACCCCCCGGTGCTCGTCGCTGCCGATCCCGCCTGATCAGGCGAAAATGCTCAGCGCCCGTTCGACGCGTGAACGGATTTCGGCCAGCGTGAACGGCTTCTGCACGACGTCGAGGATGATGCCGTTCAGTTCCTCGGCGCGCTCGCGCTGATCGGCATAGCCGGTCATCAGCAGGATCTTCATCGACGGGAAAAGTGCCGAAGCTGCAATCGCCATCTCGATGCCGTCCATCTCGGGCATGCGGATGTCGGAGACGACGAGATCGTAGCCGCCCTTCGCGGCGCGTATCAGCGCCAGTCCTTGCGCGCCGTCGGCGGCGATGTCGATTGCGTGCCCGGCGCGTTCGAGCGCCCGGGCTGCGAGTGTGCGGACGGACTCATCGTCCTCAACGATCAGGAGCTTTGCCATGGCCGGCATATTTGGCGAGCAAATGTTGACTTTTTCTGAAGGGCCCGGCGCTCCGGGATGGGTTATTTTCTTGAAACCGTTAAGCCCTTTTTCAGTATTTGCCGCGGCCTCAGGCATCGCCTTTGACGACGCCGACGAACGGCAGTTCGCGAAAGGCGTGCGCGACATCCATGCCGTAGCCGACGACGAAATAGTCGGGGCAGTCGAAGCCGACATAATCGGCATTGAGGGTGGTCTGGCGGCGCATGCGCTTGTCGAGCAGCACCGCGATGGCGCAGCTTTTGGCGCCACGCGACAGCATCAGGTCGCGGGTGAAGCTCAGCGTCTTGCCCGACTCCAGAATGTCGTCGATCAGAAGCACGTCGCGGCCGGCGACCTCGTTGTCGATGTCGCGCAGCACTCTCACCTCGCCGCTTGTGGTGCCGGCGCCGTAGCTGGAGATGAAGATGAACTCGACCTCCGGCGACAGGCCGACATCATGCATGGCGCGAATGAGGTCTGCGGCGAAGATGAACGAGCCCTTCAGCACCGAGATCACCAGAAGATCGTGATAGTCGTGCCCGGCGATCTCCTTGGCGAGTTCGAGATTGCGCCGGGCGATGGCCGACGCCGAAAACAGGACCTCGATGTCCTTGCCCCGCACAACTGGCATTCTTCGTCCCTTCAAGATTTTCAAAGGCCTTCGCGCACCGCAAGCGCTGACATCAGCCGTTTGCCGGCCGGCCTCACCTGTCGCACATGCTATTCAGCGAAGGTGACCGACACCGTCCTTACGCCGTTTCTAGGCACGTCGAGCCGGCTGGCAAAGCCGAATCTTTCACTTGGCGCCAATGAGCGGCTGGATGTCCCCAAAGTATAGCGCGTTGTGCGCCCGTCATTGCCGGTGACGCGGATCTCGAGCGGCGGCAACGTCGCCGGACTTGCTCCGTCATTGGCAGCCTCGCCGTCGACGAACAGCACGGGGCTCGCTCCGGAGGCGTCCACGCGTGACGTCACTCCTGAAATGCTCAACGCCGAGGCCGGTCCGCCCGCGAGGGGCGGCGCCTGGCGCACCAGTGCATGCCCGCCGGAGACCCAGAAGGCGGCGAAGGCGGCGCCGATACCGGCGATCCAGAAGATCGGCCCGCCGCGCGACGCCGGTGGCCGCTCCGCCGGCGGCTCGGGCTTGCGCAGCATGTCCATGCCTTCGAGGGATGGCATGGACATCACGCGCTGCGGCGAAATAGCTTCGGCACAGGGCGCGGCGCGCGGCACCACCACATAGTCGGCATCGACGATATCCGCCGCGCCAGCACGCAGGATACGCTCCGGCGCGGCATTTGCCGGCGGATCGGCCATGATTTCGCCGGAAACCGGGCGCGCGGTTCGATCCTCAGCCATCATGGCCCCAGCATTGCAGCACGTTCGCTTTTCGTTTCTTTTGCGTAAAGGCAAATGGTTAACGCTTCCCCACCGGAGCCCTTGTGACGAGCCGAAACAACCCACCGATTAACCGCCGGTTAACCATGCCGGCCGATGGTCTTTTCCGAGAACAGGCCGGCTTGCCGCCGACGGATTCAGATTTCAGGTCAAATCGACCTGAAATCTGAATCCGCCTCCGAATTAGAGTGATAGAGCATGATGTCGCCCGAAAACCGCCTCACACTTTTCGGCATCACGCTCTAGGAATTTCAGGTCGCCGAAATTGATTCGCTTCGAAAATGTCGGCCTCCGCTATGGCATGGGTCCGGAAATCCTCCGCGACATCTCCCTGCACATACCGGAGCGTTCCTTCCAGTTCCTGAGCGGGCCTTCGGGTGCCGGCAAGACGACGTTGCTGCGCCTTCTGTTCATGTCACTGAAGCCGACGCGTGGGCTGATCACCATCTTCGGCAAGGATCGCTCGCGCATCTCGCGCGCCGAACTGCCGCATCTCAGGCGCCGCATCGGCGTGGTGTTCCAGGATTTCCGCCTGCTCGACCACATGACCACCTATGAGAATGTCGCGTTGCCCTTGCGCGTGCGCGGGCGCGAGGAAGCGAGCTACCGCACCGACGTGACCGAGCTGTTGAAATGGGTCGGGCTCGGCGAACGCATGCATGTGCTGCCGCCGGTGCTATCGGGCGGGGAGAAGCAGCGCGCGGCGATCGCCCGCGCCCTGATCGAGCAGCCGGAAATCCTGCTGGCCGACGAGCCGACCGGCAATGTCGATCCGCCGCTGGCGCGGCGCCTGCTCAGGCTCTTCATCGAACTCAACCGCCTGGGCACCGCCGTGGTGATCGCGACCCACGATCTCGGCCTGATGGAGCAGGTCGATGCGCGCCGCATGATCCTGGCCGGCGGGAGGCTTGATATCTATGACTGAGCTTTCCGCCGAACACCTCGACGCACAGGCCGACGAAGCGGCCGCGCCAAGGCCGCGCGTCCAGCGCAAGATGGCGCCCATCGTGCCGGCGCAGAACATCGCCGGCCGCGCCCTGGTGCTGGTCATCGCCATCATGACCTTCCTGTCCTGCCTGACCTTCGGCGCGGTTACCCTGGTGCGCGACACCGCCTCGGTCTGGGAAAACCAGATCTCGCGCGAGGCGACGATCCAGATCAAGCCGGTCGACGGCCTCGACATGGAGGCAGCCCTTGCCCAGGCCTCGCAGATCGCCGCCGAATTCCCCGGCGTGAAGGCGACCAGGATCATCGACCGCGACGCCACCGCCAGATTGCTGGAGCCATGGCTGGGTTCGGGCCTCAACATCGACGAACTGCCGGTGCCGCGGCTGATCATCGTCACCATCGACGAGAACAACCCGCCCGATTTCGCCGCCATGCGCGCCGCGATCACGCCGAAGCTGCCGAGCGCATCGCTTGACGATCACCGCACCTGGGTGGACCGGCTGGTGGCCATGGCCCGCACCACGGTGACCATCGGTATCGCGGTGCTGGCGCTGATGCTCTCGGCGACGGTGCTGACCGTGGTGTTCGCCACGCGCGGCGCCATGGCCGGCAACGGCCACATCATCGAGGTGCTGCATTTCGTCGGCGCCGAAGCGCGTTTCATCGCCCGCGAGTTCCGCCGCCATTTCCTGATCACCGGCATGAAGGGCGCGGCCGCCGGCGGAGCCGCCGCGGTCGCCGTCTTCATCGTCTTTTCCTGGTGGTCCTCGCGCAACATGGCGACCCCGCAGGCCGACCAGGCGACTGCGCTATTCGGCAACTTCGCCATCGGCTCGGCCGGCTATCTCGGTGTCGTGCTGATGGTGCTGGTCATCGGCGGGCTGACGGCTGCAACCTCGCACGCCACCGTCGTCGCCTATCTCAGCGACATCGACGTCCGCCAGCCTGAGGCATGACGACGGCACCCAAGCAGGATCGATCACGCATGAAGAACCGCCGTAACGCAAATTGCGATTTTTACCTACCAAAGGCCGCATTTCGGGATTAACCATGCCATGATGGAGGTGCGGGACTCGACCAGTACCGTTGGATCGATGCCGGCGTTGGCGGCGCGTCCGCATGGACGCGGCCGGGTTTCGGCCGTGCTGCGCGTTTCTTCTTTCGCCTTGCTTGCCCTGGTCGCCCTGTTTGCCGGCGGCTTCGGCTGGTTCGCCAACACTGTCAGTCATCTGACCACCCCTGCCAACCCGGCCAGGGCCGACGCGATCATCGTGTTGACCGGCGGCCAATCGCGCCTCGATGCGGCGATGGAGCTGCTGGCGTCCGGCAAGGGCGCGCGGCTTTTGATCAGCGGTGTGCATCCCTCGGCCAGCAGACGTCAGCTTCAGGCCGCGACCGGCGGTGACATCAGGCTGTTTTCCTGCTGCGTCGACATCGACCGCGCCGCGCTCGACACGATCGGCAATGCCGAGGAAAGCGCCAAATGGGTCGAGAGCCATGCCTATGGCACGGTGATCCTTGTAACCAACAATTACCACATGCCGCGCAGCCTGCTCGAAATGGGCCGGCTGCTGCACAAGGCCAAGCTCGAACCCTATCCGGTGGTCAACAGCAATCTCGACAATGGCGGCTGGCTGACCAAGCCACGGGCACTGCGCGTGCTGTTCACCGAATACAACAAATATCTGCTGGCTTTGGCGCGCGGCATCGTTCCGGTGAAGCCGACGCCGGACGGCATAGCGTTGGCCGAGATCGCCGCCGGCAGCTGAACCTGCCTCGGCGCCTCGTCATTTGGTGACGACGGATCCCGGCGCCTGCCGCAGGCGAGCGACTTCCTGTTCGAGCCGTTCGATCCGCCTGTCCCGTTCGGCCAGCGCCGCCGCCACATCGGCGGCCTCGAAACGCTGCGGAATGTGCTGCGGACAATTGGCATCCCAGGTCGCCACGGTGAACAGGATGACCTGTTCGGGCCGTGCCGCATAATCCCGCGGCATCAGCCTCGCCATCAGCTCGGCGTCGCCTTCCACCACGCGCGCGCTGCCCCAGATCTTGACGCGCCGGCGATGGGCATAGTCGATGAGGAACAGGAAGGCCTGCGGATTGTCGGCGAGATTGCCCTGGGTGATGAACTGTCTGTTGCCGGCGAAATCGGCGAAGCCGATCGTCTTTTCATCGAGCACTTTGAGGAAGCCGGCCGGCCCGCCGCGATGCTGGATATAGGGCTGGCCAACACCGTTGGCCGTCGACAGGAAGACGCTGGTCTGCATCTCGATGAAGGCCGCAAGGTCCGATGTAATCACCGACTGCCAGCCACCGCGCTCCTCGACCCGGGAATAGGCCTGGCGAGAGCCCTTGCGGGCTTGGATCGCCTTGACGGTCGGCGTGAAAGCGACGTCGCTGGTGAAAGCATGCGCGTCCATCGATAGCCTTTCTTGCCGGAGAGGTTAAAGCCCGAGTTCCGACAGCGAGGGATGGTCGTCCGGCCGCCGGCCGAGCGGCCAGTGATATTTACGGTCGGCAGCGCCGATCGGCAGGTCGTTGATGCTGGCGATGCGCAGTCGCATCAGCCCATGTTCGTCGAATTCCCAGTTCTCATTGCCATAGCTGCGGAACCAGGAGCCGCTGTCGTCATGCCATTCATAGGCGAAACGCACGGCGATACGGTTGCCATGGAAAGCCCAGACCTCCTTGATCAACCGGTAGTCGAGTTCCCGGCTCCATTTGCGCGTCAGGAAAGCCTGGATGGCATCGCGGCCTTGCAGGAACTCGGCACGGTTGCGCCAGCGGCTGTCTGCCGTATAGGCAAGCGCGACACGGGCTGGATCGCGCGAGTTCCAGGCATCCTCGGCCATGCGCGCCTTCTGCGCGGCGGTTTCCGCGGTGAATGGCGGCAGCGGCGGGCGGTCTTGCGACATGATGATTCCTTTCTTGACCCAGGCCGTCTGCGTCGCGGCCAATATGGAGGCTTCCATCAAGCAGATGTAGATGCCATATTTGTAATCTATCCTTCCAATTTCCGGAAGAAACCATGGACCGGCTCGAAGCCATGTCGCTTTTTGTCGCCGCGGCGGAGGCCGGCAGCCTGTCTGCCGCCGCGCGCCGTTTTTGCATTCCGCTGGCGACGGTCAGCCGCAAGGTTTCCGACCTGGAACGGCATCTCAAGACTCGCCTTCTGAACCGCTCGACGCGCCGGCTGACGCTGACCGATGCCGGTCAGGCCTATCTGGTCGCCTGCCGCCGCATCCTGGGCGAGGTCGGCGAGGCCGAGCGCATGGCGGCCGGCGAATACAGCGCCCCGACGGGCGAACTGGCCATCACCGCGCCGGTCGTCTTCGGCCGCCTGCACGTGCTGCCGGTGGTGACCGGCTTCCTCGCCGCCTATCCCGACGTGGACATCCGCCTGACGCTGGCCGACCGCATAACCCGGTTGGTCGAGGACCATTTCGACCTCGCCATCCGCATCGGCCGGCTTTCCGACTCCAGTTTTGTCGCCATGCGCATCGGTACGATCCGCCATGTCGTTTGCGCGAGCCCCGGCTATCTGGCCGAACGCGGCGCCCCGACGGCGCTTGCGGACCTCGAGGCCCACAGCTGCATTACCTTCGAAGGGCCGGGCGCGCTCTCGACATGGAGCTTTACCGCAGGGAAGACCGAGATGCCGGTTCGGGTCCGCTCGCGGCTTCAGGTCAACACCGCCGAAGCGGCGATCGATGCCGCACTCGCCGGCGTCGGGCTGACGAGGGTGCTGTCCTACCAGATCGACGCGGCGGTGCGGTCAGGCGCGCTGCGCGTGCTGCTGCGGGAGTTCGAACCGGAACCCTGGCCGGTAAGCCTGGTGCACGCAGGCCACGGCCTGCTGCCGGTCAAGCTGCGCGCATTTCTCGACTTCGCCGCCCCGCGCCTGAAAGAAAGACTGGCGCGGCTGATCTAGCGCGGCTGGGCCTTCGGGCGAGGCCGAAACGCTTTTCGGCGCCATTTCGGGGCATCTTCGGCCATTTCCTTTTTGCGCCCGCTTGGTGTAACCAACGCACACCTCTTTACCGGGCCTCCCCCAATGCTCCAAGTCCGATCGCTGGCGTTCAATTTCGTCTTCTACGTCAATCTGATCGTCCAGATGATCCTCTGGACTCCCTATTATTTCCTGTCGCCGCGCCATCGCGCCTGGTTCGTGCCGAAGTTCTGGTCGCGCACCTCGATGTGGCTCTACGACAAGATCGCCGGGACGAAGAGCGACATCACCGGGCTGGAAAATCTGCCCGAAGGCTCTTTCATCCTGGCGCCCAAGCACCAGTCCTTCTGGGACGCGATCGCCTTCTTCCCCTATCTGCAGGATCCGCTCTACATCCTGAAGCGCGAGCTGACCTGGATTCCGTTCTTTGGCTGGTACATCCTGAAAATGCGCATGATCCCGGTCGACCGCGGCAGCCGCTCAAAGGCGCTGAAGGCGGTGGTTGCGGCGACAAAGGAAGAAATCGCGCGCAACCCGCGGCAGCTCATCATCTATCCCGAAGGCACCCGCCGCGCGCCCGGCGACGAACCCGCCTACAAATACGGCATCGTCGAAATCTATGCGCAGCTCGGCATTCCCGTGGTGCCGGTCGCCCATGTTGCCGGCCTCTATTGGCCGCGCCGCAAGTTCCTGCGCTATCCCGGCACCATCAAGGCGCGCTTCCTGCCGCCGATCCCGCCGGGCCTGGACAAGGAGGAATTCATGCGGCGGCTGATCGGCGAAACCGAAACCGCCTGCGACCAATTCCTCATCGACGCATCCCGTGCACCCAATCCGCCTGCTTTGCCGCCGACGGCGGTCAAGCGGCTGCGGGAACTCGGCGCCAAAGCCTGAAGTGCGGCCTTCGGCGCGCCGATGGCGGCTCGCGCAACGTTCAGGCGAACACAGCCAGTGCGGTCGTCAGCACCAGCGTCGCGGCAAAGACCAGATTGATGATGCGCGAGGCCACCGGCCTGCGAAGGAAGCGCGCGAAAGCCGCCCCCGCAAGCAGCCACACGGCATGGATGGCGACGATCATGAATGCGAGAGCGGCGAGCTTCGGCCCGGTGCCTATGGCGCCGGCGCCCCTATCCGCGGACGCGCCGGCGAACACCGCGGCGATTGCCACATAAGCCTTGGGGTTGGCCACCGCCAGCAGGAAGCCGCCGGCGAATGTCGGTCGTGCGGCCTCGCCGGCACGCGCCGCCAGGGGCGGCGCGGTCGCGATCTTGAACGCGAGATAGAGGATATAGGCAGCCGACGCCGCGACCAGCAGCGGAGCGAGCCGCGGCATCGCGGCAAGCATCGCGCTCACTCCGCTTGCCACGACCAGAAGCACGGCGATCGTGCCCAGGATCACCCCCAAGGCGTAGCTCAGGGAATGGCGCAGGCCGAATGCCGCGCCGACGGCGGTGACGCTTATCGTCGCCGGCCCCGGGCTGCCCATGACGACCGTGGCGGCAAGCATCAGCGCAACGAGCTGACGCCACAGATCCGGCTGCGAAAAAAGCGGGCCTGCCATCCACGCCTCCTGTCTTGCCAAGCGTCAATGACGGTATGGCAAGGCCGGGGCGACCGTCTTGGACGATCGTGCGCGCTGTTGGCGGCTCAGCCGCTCGCCTTGTCGAGCTCGGCCATGTCGTCGGCGCTGAGCTCCAGCGACGCCGCCCTGATCAGGCTGTCCATCTGTTCAGGCTTGGTGGCGCTGGCGATCGGCGCGGTGACGCCCGGCCGGGCAATGACCCAGGCAAGCGCCACTTCCGCCTGTTTGGCCGAATGCCTGGCGGACACCGCATCGAGTGCCGCGAGGATGCGCATGCCGCGCGCATCGAGGTAGTCCTTCACGTCGCCGCCGCGCGGACTTTGACCGAGATCGGCCTCGCTGCGGTATTTGCCGCTCAAGAAACCCTTGGCCAGGCTGAAATAGGTGATGACGCCGATATCCTCGGCCATGCAGAGATCGCGCAGCGGGCCATCGAACGACGAGCGGTCGTAGAGATTGTATTCCGGCTGCAGCACTTCATAGCGGGGCAGGCTGCGCAGGCTTGCCACGTCGAGCGCGGCGCGCAACTGACCGGCGTCGAGATTCGAGCAGCCGGCATAACGGATCTTGCCCTTGGCGAGCAGCTTTTCATAGGCGCCGAGGGTTTCCTCATAGGGCGTGGTCGGATCCGGCCAGTGCGACAGATAAAGATCGATGAACTCGGTCTGCAGCCGCTTCAGCGAAGCATCGACGGCCTTTTCGATGTAAGCGGCGGAGAGGTCCTTGTGGCCCTGTCCCATGTCCGAGCCGACTTTGGTGATCACCACGACCTTATCGCGGTTGCCCCGGTCCTTCATCCATTTGCCGATGATGGTTTCCGATTCGCCGCCCTGGTGGCCGGGCACCCAGCGCGAATAGGCGTCCGCTGTGTCGACCGCGTTCAGGCCAGCGCCGACGAAGCGGTCGAGCAGGTCGAAGGACGTCTTCTCGTCGGCGGTCCAGCCGAAGACATTGCCGCCCAGAACCAGGGGCGCGATGGAAAGGTCGGTGCGACCGAGACGGCGTTTCTGCAAGGCTGATCTCCGTGGGTGGGATTGGGCGGCTGCCGCCCATTGCGGGTTCGAGGCCTAAGCTAGGTCTTGCCGCATCGAGGTCAAAGGCCTCGCCGGGCTTTTCCGCAGAGCCAGCGCTTCACAAAGGCGCGATCCGCCTCGCCACGTCTTCCAGCCAGTGGTCGCGAATGCCGAGCGCCCGGAGATGGTCCAGCGTGCTCGACACATAGTCCTCATTGTTGCCGGACTGGCCGACAGCGCCGCGCACCACATCAGCGGCGTGGGCGGCATCGAGCGCACCAGCATACTGCTCATGGCCGCGGTCGACGATATAGGCCACGGCTTCGACCGTGCCGCCGCCGTCAAGGCGGACATTGAGCATGCGCTCAAGATAGACATTGGTGACCAGCTCGCGCTCACGCAGATAGGCGATGACCTCGTCCCGCAACTCGCCCGGCACCCGGAAAGCCAGCCCGACGCAGGAGCCCCCGCGGTCAAGGCCGAGCACCAGGCCCGGACGTTCCCGCGTGCCGCGATGCACGAAGGAATAGACGCACAGCGCGCGACGATAGCCATGCAGGCGCGCCCGCCTTGTCTCGACATGCGCGAACCCCGGCCGCCATATCAACGAACCATAGCCAAACACCCAAAAATCGCCCATATCGCCGTGCCTGATTGCGTAAGAATGGCAACACCACACCGGAATCGGTGTTTTTTCCGTCCATCTCTGTCTACCTGTTGTCGTTGCCAGAATCGACAGCCCGCCCACAGCCCCCATGCGTGAACGAGAACCGCAGCATGACGTCCACTGACGAACGCCAGCCGAAGCATCGCCGCCGCCTGTTCTGGCTTGCAGCGTGTGTCATCGCGCTGTTCGCCATCTACAGCGGCGGCTGGTTCTATCTCGCCGACAGGGTCCGGAGCGAAGCCGACAAGGCGGTCGCCACGCTCAACAAGAACGGCATCGAGGCCGGCTGCGCCAATCTCCAGGTCAGCGGTTACCCCCTGAGCTTCGCCGTCTCCTGCGACAATCTTGCCTATGAGGACGACGCCAAGAACGTTGCCGCCTCTGCCGGCTCCTTCAACGCCGTCGCCCAGATCATCCAGCCGCTGTCGCCGGTCGCGGACCTGCGCGGTCCGCTCAGGACCTCGGTTCCGGGCATGGTGCCGCTGTGGATCGACTGGGATGATCTTAAGGCCAACGTCAAACTCTCATGGCCGCTACCGCGACGCATTTCGCTCACGGCCGAGGGCCTGTCCGGCCAGACCGATCCGGCCGACGACACCGATCCGGTGCAACTGTTCAGCGCCGGCAAGGCGGCGGGCCAGCTGCAGCCGAACGGCAGGGATATCGACTATATCGGCAGCTTCGGCGATCTGGAGATCGACGCCGATGCGATTGGGGGCCGCGTCCTGCCGCCGCTCGACGCCAGTGGCGAGGCGACGCTGAAGAACGGCCTGGCACTGATCGGAACGCAACTGAAAAGCCTGCGCGGCCAGGCCCTCGAGATCCGCAGGCTCGATTTGTCGTCGGGCACGGCGCACGTCGCCGTTTCCGGGCCGCTGTCGGTCGACGCCGAGGGCCTGGTCGACGCCGATCTGATGATCAGACTGAAAGACCCGAAAGCCGTGGCCGCCATTCTCGGCGCCGCCATACCCGAACAGAAGAACCAGATCGAACAAGGCTTTGCCGCCCTGGCGCTGCTCGGCAACGAGCCGTCGATGCCGCTCAAGGTGGTCAAGGGCAAGGCCTCACTCGGCTTTATCCCTCTGGGCAAGATCAAGCCGGTCGACTAAGCATCCCCAATGGACAGACCGGCAAAGCTCCTGAGCGTCGGCGCGCTGACGCTCGACACCATTCTTCGCGTCGAAACGCTTCCCGTCCATCAGGGCAAGTTCATGGCCGCCGATGGCGTCCAGATCGCTTCCGGCATGGCCACGAGTGCCGCCTGCGCCGCACGCCGGCTGGGCGCCGAAGTGTGGCTTTGGGCGAGCGCCGGCGATGATCAGGTCGGCGACCAGC
The DNA here is from genome assembly GCF_020165515.1 of Mesorhizobium sp. BR1-1-13. Lineage (NCBI taxonomy): Bacteria > Pseudomonadati > Pseudomonadota > Alphaproteobacteria > Hyphomicrobiales > Phyllobacteriaceae > Mesorhizobium > Mesorhizobium sp. BR1-1-13. Next base: position 37,044 of record NZ_JAIUIH010000019.1, on the reverse strand, counting down.
TGATATCGGGCATCGAGGCGGAGGGCGTCGATTGCAGTCTCGTCCGTCGCGTCGCCGGAGCGCGCTCGGCGCTGGCCGCGATCCTCGTCGACGGCCATGGCGAGCGCATCATCGTGCCTTTCTACGATCAGCGCGCCCAGGCCTATCCCGACGGCTTGCCGGTCGCCGATCTCACCGCTTTCGATGCCGTGCTGGTCGATGTGCGCTGGCCGGGTGCGGCAGCGCTGGCGCTCAGCGCTGCGCGCGCTGCCCGCCGCCCCGGGATTCTCGATGCCGACACCGCGCCATTGGCAGTGCTGGAGCGGCTGTTGCCGCTCGCCTCGCACATCGTCGCCTCCGAACCGGCGGCGCGCATCGTCTGCGGCCAGGCGCTGGACCCGCAGGCCGCATGCGCCGACCTCGCGTCGCGCACCGACGCGTTCGTCGCGGTAACCGCCGGCGGCGCTGGAACCTGGTGGCACGACAGGCACGCCGGTCGCGTACGCCACGTCGCTGCGCCAAAGGTCGAGGTGGTGGATACTCTGGCAGCCGGCGACGTCTTTCATGGCGCCTTCGCGGCCGGGCTGGCGCAAGCCATGCCGATCGAAAAGGCGCTGCGCTTTGCCAGCGCGGCCGCGGCGCTCAAATGTCAGCGCTTCGGTGGTAGGCTGGGCGCGCCCGATCGCGCCGAGACACTGGCGATGATGGCGGCGACCTGGCCTGAAGGAGCCTAGTTTTTCGCCGGATGTTCGACCGCCTGGCGGCCGAAATCCGGCACGTCGATGTCCTGGCCGGCCTCGATGATCGAGCGGCGCACGGCGCGGGTGCGGGTGAACAGGTCGAACAGCTTGTCGCCGTCGCCCCAGCGGATCGCCCGCTGCAGGAAAGCCAGGTCCTCCGAGAACCGCGCCAGCATTTCCAGAATCGCATCCTTGTTGTGCAGGCACACGTCCCGCCACATGGTCGGATCGGAGGCGGCGAGACGCGTGAAGTCGCGGAAACCGGAAGCGGAATATTTGATGACTTCCGTCTTGGTCACCGATTCCAGGTCATCGGCGGTGCCGACGATGTTGTAGGCGATGATGTGCGGCAAATGCGAGACGATGGCCAGCGTCATGTCGTGATGCTGCGGATCCATCGTGTCGATGTTGGCGCCGCAACGGCGCCAGAATTCGGAAAGCCTTTCCAGCGCGTCCGGATCCGTGTCCGGCAGCGGGGTGAAAATGCACCAGCGGTTGTCGAACAGATCGGCGAAACCGGCATCGGGCCCAGATTTCTCCGTGCCGGCCAGCGGATGGCCGGGAATGAAATGCACTCCACCGGGTATATGCGGCTGCATCTGTGCAATCACGGAAGCCTTGGTCGAGCCGACATCGGTGACGATGGCGCCCTTCTTCAGCGCCGGCGCGATCTCTTGCGCCACCGCGCCGGACGAGCCGACCGGCACCGAGACGATGACCAGGTCGGCATCGCGGACCGCTTCCTTGGCATCTATGGTGTAGGAGGAGCCCAGGCCAAGCTCTTGCGCCCGCGCCAGCGTTGCAGCGCTGCGCGTCGAGATGGCGACATGGCCGGCCAGGTCCTCGCGGCGGATGACACGGGCCAGCGACGAGCCGATCAGGCCGATGCCGACCAGCGCGATCTTTTCGAACATCGGTGATGTCATGGCGTTCTAGCTTTTCAGGAATGTCGTGAGTGCCGCGACCACGCCGCGATTGGCCTCTTCGGTGCCGACCGTCATGCGCAATGCGTTGGGAAAGCCATAGCCCGAAACACGCCGCAGTATGTAGCCGCGCTGGGTGAGATAGTCGTCCGCCGCTGCGGCCGAATGCTTGCCGTCGTCGGGAAAATGAATGAGGAGGAAATTGCCGACGCTCGGCGTCACCCGCAACCCGAGCCCAGTCATCTGCTCGCTCAGCCAGGCCAGCCAGGTCTCGTTATGCGCGACGCTGCGCTCGACATGGGCGCGGTCGCGGACGGCAGCGATGCCGGCCTCGATCGCCGTCGCATTGACATTGAAAGGGCCGCGTATGCGGTTGATCGCGTCGACGATGTGCATCGGCCCATACATCCATCCGATCCGCGCCCCGCCAAGTCCGATCTTGGAGAAGGTGCGGGTCATGACCACGTTCTGAGAGCTGCCCGCGAGCTCGATGCCGGCCTCATAGTCGTTGCGCCTGACATATTCGGCATAGGCGGCATCGAGCACCAGAAGCACGTTCTTCGGCAGGCCGGCATGCAGGCGGCGCACCTCCTGGAACGGCACGTAAGTGCCGGTCGGATTGTTGGGATTGGCGAGGAACACGATCTTCGTACGTGGCGTGACGGCCGCCAGGATCGCATCGATGTCGGCGCGCTCCTGGGTCTCCTTGACCGCGACAGGCGTGGCACCCGCCGACTGGATGTAGATCTTGTAGACCATGAAGGCGTGTTCGGTGAATATGGCCTCGTCGCCGGGCGCGAGATAAGTCTGCGCCAGCAGGCCAAGGATCTCGTCGGAGCCGTTGGAACAGATGATGTTCTGTGCGTTCAAACCATGCACCTCGGCGATTGCTTCGCGCAGGCGCCGGGCGGTGCCGTCGGGATAGACGTCGAGCTTAGCGGCGACCTCGCGCGCGGCCTCGATTGCCTTCGGCGAAGGGCCGAGCGGGTTCTCGTTCGACGACAGCTTGTGGACCTTGCCCACCCCGGCAGGGGCCGAGCTCTTGCCCGGCACATAGGCCTGGATGTCCATGATACCCGCGCGCGGCTGAGGACGTGCCTGATCCGGTTTCTGGTTCATTTTGCAAAATCCGTCGAGAACGCTCCCGTCTGGAAGCCGCAGCGGAAATACAAGCCATGGCCGGCAATGTCGAGAGGCGGCAGTGGTGCCAGCAAGCGGCATTGACGGCAAGGCAGGCGAGTTCTAGAAGGGCAGCAACAGTTCCGTGGTGATTTGGCCGGTCGGCTTGCAGCCACGTTAAACAATTCGCTAAAGGGCCGTTTGCGTGACGTAACCGGCTTTGCGAAGGCATTGCCGGTTTTTTAGTGTCCGCGGCCGGCCGGACACCCGTGTCGGCCCGTATTCGGTTTCCGCCAGACACGTCGTGCGATGTAAGAGGATGCGATGGCCGCTCAGCGCGCTGGCAGAACCAACAACGAGGCAGACCAGCCGTCGAGCCCGGTCGTGCGCTTCGGCGCCGACAAGCCGCTCAAGCTCGACGCCGGCACCCTGCTGTCGCCGTTCCAGATCGCCTACCAGACCTATGGCACGCTGAACGAAGCCCGTTCCAACGCCATTCTCGTTTGCCACGCATTGACCGGCGACCAGCATGTGGCCAGCACCAATCCAGTGACCGGCAAGCCGGGTTGGTGGGAAGTGCTGATCGGCCCCGGCAAGATCATCGACACCAGCCGTTTCTTCGTCATCTGCTCAAACGTCATCGGCGGCTGCCTCGGTTCCACCGGTCCGGCCTCCACCAATCCCGCTACCGGCAAGCCCTATGGGCTGGACCTTCCGGTCATCACCATCCGCGACATGGTGCGTGCCCAGCAGATGCTGATCGACCATTTCGGCATCGAAAAACTGTTTTGCGTGCTCGGCGGGTCGATGGGCGGCATGCAGGTGCTCCAATGGGCGTCGAGCTATCCGGAGCGTGTTTTCTCGGCGCTGCCGATCGCCACCGGCGCGCGGCATTCCTCGCAGAACATCGCTTTCCACGAGGTCGGCCGGCAGGCCGTGATGGCCGACCCTGAATGGCATGGCGGCAAGTATTTCGACCACGGCAAACGCCCGGAAAAGGGGCTCGCCGTGGCGCGCATGGCCGCCCACATCACCTACCTGTCGGAAGCAGCCCTGCACCGGAAGTTCGGCCGCAACTTGCAGGACCGCGAAGCGCTGACCTTCGGCTTCGACGCCGACTTCCAGATCGAGAGCTATCTGCGTCACCAGGGCATGACTTTCGTCGACCGTTTCGACGCCAATTCCTATCTCTACATGACGCGGTCCATGGATTATTTCGACCTCGCCGCCGACCATGGCGGCAGGCTGGCCGATGCTTTTGCCGGCACCAAGACACGCTTCTGCCTGGTGTCGTTCACCTCGGATTGGCTGTTCCCGACCGAGGAGAGCCGCTCGATCGTCCATGCGCTGAATGCCGCCGGCGCGTCGGTGTCTTTCGTCGAGATCGAGACCGATCGCGGGCACGATGCCTTCCTGCTCGACGAGCCGGAACTGTTCGCCGCCATCAACGGCTTCATCGGCTCGGCCGCGCGAGCGAGAGGGCTCGGCGCATGACCCCGCAAAATTGCAGACCTGTCCGTCAAGGGTCACGCGCCACGACAAGGGGCAAGCCATGAGCGTCAATCGCGCCCAACGCGTCGATCTCGAGGTCATCGCCGGTCTGATCCCGCCGCAATCGCGGGTGCTGGACGTCGGCTCCGGCGATGGCTCGCTGCTCGAGCTTTTGCAGGAGACCAAGCAGATCGACGGCCGTGGACTGGAACTGTCGCAGCGTGGTGTCAACGAATGCGTGGCGCGCGGCCTTTCCGTCGTCCAGGGCGACGCCGACAAGGATCTTGAATTCTATCCCGACAAGGGTTTTGATTTCGTCGTCCTGTCGCAGACCTTGCAGGCGACCCGCAACCCGAAGCTCGTTCTCGACGAATTGCTCAGGATCGGCGAACACGCCATCGTGTCCTTCCCCAATTTCGGCCACTGGCGGGTGCGCCTGTCGCTGTTCGTCAAGGGCCGCATGCCGGTCACCAAAGACCTGCCCTATTCCTGGTACGACACGCCGAACATCCACTTCTGCACCATCCGCGACTTCGTCAATTTGTGCGAGGAGCTTGGCGCGACCGTGGAAAGGGCAACCGCGCTCGACGCCAACGGCCAGAAGATCGGCCTGTCGATGCCATGGTGGTTCTGGAATTTCTTCGGCCAGCAAGCGGTGTTCTTGTTGAAGCGATAAGGCCCATCCCGGAGGCGGCTATGACACCCCCTTTTCGGGCGAAGTCGAGCTGCGGGTTGATCCGACGAAGGTCATCAGCAGGTTGGAACCCGGCCCGCATAGACCGGCGAAGGCTCAGCGATCGAGCTCCGGGAAATACGGATCCGACAAGAACCGTCTGTCGCGTTCCCCTTGCAGGCAGTCGATCGGAGCCTCGGCTTCGGCGGGAATGATCCTGGTCTCGTTCTGGACGCCGCTGACCTCGAGAATCAGCTTGCGGCGGATGGCGGTGGAAAATTCGGCGGCTGCATAAATCGGCAGCACGAAGGAGCCCGGCCCGCCGGTTACGCACTGGGCGTAATACCGGTCGAGGTGGCTGAAGGTGGGCGACGGATTGATCAGGATCGGCAGGCCGTTGATGACGATGCCTTTGGCATTTGCCGCATCCCGCGTGGCGGTGACGGGCGCCCCGATATTGTTTGGTCCGTCACCGGAAATATCGATGACGCTGCGTTCGCTTTCGAAAGTAGTGCGGTCGAAAAGCCCCGCGCCGAAGGCGAGCGCGCCGGAGATCGACGTGCCGTGGAAGCTGCGGAACGGGCGGGCCGCTATCTTGTCGGCAAAAGCGTTGGCACTCTCGGCGCCGTCGACGACCTGCCAGCCGATGAGCGCGTCGTCACGGACCGTGCCGGCCCATTCGAAATAGGTGAGCGCGATGCGGCCCGTGGCCCCGGCGCGGACCGCCTTGATGAAGTCGGGGTGACGCAGCGCCTGCACATAGCCGGCGCGCTGCAGGGCGAACTCCTTCTCGTCCATCGACAATGAGATATCGACCGCCAGCACCAGTTCGACGTCAACGGCCAAGCCATCCGGCGCAGCGGCAGTCGCGGTGGCCTCGGTGCAGGCCAGGCAGGCAAGCAGGCTGAGAGCATCAAGCATGGCCGGCTCAAGCGATGTTTCCGCTGCGATCTTCCCTCGCGATCACGGCGAAATAAAGCTGCCTCATGGCGCGGCGCGGGCCGGTCCGGATAGATGCCGGAAGCGCTATGCCTTGCGGCGAGGAGCGGCCGGCGGCGGCTCGATCGCGCCTGCCCTTATGCGCGCGGGCTTCAGAGCCGGCACGCCGGACGCCTTCACTATGGTCAGTGTGCGCGGGAAGAATTGATTGTCGTGCTGGCCGCGCCCGATATTGAGGATCGTGGCCCCGGCCAAACGCTTCTCCAGCATCGCCAGCACCCGCCGCAGTGTCGGTCCGTCGAAGGCATCGAGAGCCTCATCGATGATCACCCATTTCGGGTGCCGCAGCACGAGCCGGGCAAAGGCCAGCAGGCGCAGTTCTTCGTCGGCCAGTTCATGCTCCCAGCGCGCGCTGCGGCCGAGCGACGACGACAGGTGTTCCAGGCCGATCTCGGCTAGCACGGCTGAGATATCGGCATCGCTTGCCGGCGCAACCCCGTCCACGCGGTCGAGCACTTCGCGCAGCGTGACGGTTGGGAAGTAAGGCGTGCGCGGCACGAAGATGGGCGTCTCTCCCGCCGGCATGCCGATGCGCCCGCTCCCCCACGGCCACAGGCCGGCAATGGCGCGAAAGAACAGCGTCTTGCCCGCGCCCGGCTCGCCAGTGAGCATGACGCGTTCGCCGGCGTGGATCTCGACGTGCTGGTCGGCGAGCCTCGTGCAGCCCTCCGGCGAGGCCACTTCGAGTTTCTCGAAGGTCAGCTTGCCGTTTGCATTCTCGCCGAATTCGATGCGCCTTTCCTGGTCGTGCAGCACATCGGTCTCATCCAGTGCAATACGGAAATCGGCGACGCGCATCAGCGTCGCGCGCCAATCGGCGATGCTGCCGATATTGTTGATGAACCAGCGCAATGAAGAATGGACCTGGTTGAAAGCGCCGACCGCCATCATCAACCCGCCGAAGCTGATATCGCCCGCGAAATAGACCGGCGAAGCGACCAGTATGGGAGCCACCACGGTGATCCAGCCATAGGTGTCCGTCACCCAGGCAAGATTGATCTGGGCGCTGTAGATGCGCCGCATGGCGCCGAGCACGGTGCCCAGGTCGATTTCCAGCCGCCGCCTGGCGTCGGGCTCGCTTCGGGCGAGCGCGATGGCATCGATGTTCTCGTTGACGCGCACCATCGAGGAACGCAGCTCCGCCTCGCGTGTGTAGCGGTCGCTGTTGAGGTGGATCAGGGGCCGTCCGACCAACCAGCTCAGCCAGGAAGCCGTTCCGGCATAGAGTATGGCCGTCCAGACCATGTAGCCCGGTATGGCGAGCGACGTCCCGCCGATGTGGAAGACGAAGCCCGAGGACAGTTCCCACAACACGCCGACGAAGGAGGCGAGCAGGATTAAGGATTGCAGCAGGCCGACGCCAAGATCCGTCGACAGGTCGGAAAGATGGCCCGCATCCTGCTGCATGCGCTGGTCGGGATTGACCCCGATGGCACCCGCATGCGCCAGGCGAAAGGCGCGCGCCGGCCGCATCCATCCATCGATCAGATCGAGCGTCAGCGCCTCGCGCAGCTTCAGCCGGATCGTCTGATTGAGCCAGGTCTGGCCGACATTGAGCACAAGAAGCCCACCGGCAATGGCGGCAAAAATGGCGAGCTGGTGCAGGAAGGCCTGCATGTCGCGGCGTGCAAGCGCATCGTAGAAAGGCTGGTTCCAGCGGTTGAGCAGAACCTGGCCGATCGAGGTCGCGACAATGACGGCAACCATCCCGATGGAAGCCCAGCGTAGCCCTTTGCGGACCGGCGATCCGGCAAGCGCCAGCTTGATCGTCGCCACCTGGTCACGCAGGCTCGAGGCTTCGACCGCAGCGAAAGGCCGGGCAGAGGCATCATTGTCCGGATAATCCCCCATGAGCTGAAGTCCTTGCGTTCAAAAGCGGTGCTGAAAACCGGATGAAGTGTAGTGACGCCATCGGTCACTCAGCCAGGCTGCGAGCCCGTCAGCGACAGATAGGTCGCGAAATGCCGTTCGGCGCAAGTTTCTGGCATGATCACGAAGGTGTCATTCGCGGACACGGCGATGTCGCGGCCCGGTCTCTATCCGCCGGCCGAGCCGCGTTGCTGCATGCGGCGAAAGCACCGGCACGAAAACCCGTCGCGAAGCGCGCTGGGCGGCCGGCACGCCCTGATAGAGCCGCTTCTGCGCCTCGACCACGATGACGCCGGAGAAGATCGGCCACAGCCGCCGGCCGGCGCGCTCCAGCATATTGTGGAAGCGCATCATGAAACGCCGCCGCGATGGCGGAAAGAACAGGGCGTCGGACCAGGCGGCGGGCGTGAAATTCGCCTCGCGCAGCAACTCGGTGAGCTGACCGCGCGAGAAGGGCCTGCCATTGCCGAACGGCGTGTGTTCGAACCGCGCCCAGACGCCGCGCCGGTTGGGCACGACGATGACCACCCGGCCGGCCGGCGACAGCACGCGCCAGATCTCGTTCAGCGTTTCGCGCGGGTTTTCTACATGTTCGAGCGAATGCACGAGCAGCATGCGGTCGATGCAGGAATCGACCAGCGGCAGTTCCTCGTCGAAAACCAGAGCCGTCGCCGTCGGTCCCGCCGCCGGCCAGACCACGGCGCCCTGCGTCGCCGGCATGAAGGCGAACACCCGCTCGGCGTCGCTGCCGAACCGTTCCAGCCACGGCAAGGTGTAGCCGAGCCCGACCAGCCGCTCATTGGGCACTGTGGCCCATATCGATGACAGGGCCATGGTGATCGAATGTTCGGCAAAGCGACCAAGCGCTGTCGAATAAAAGGAACGGAGATCGACGATGTCGGAATGCATGTCAGGGATGTAGCCGCGATATCGGCGGGTTTCAACAAAAGGCCGCGACGTCCCAAGATCCCGGATGTCGAATGACATCCTGACATTAGTCATCTCCGGGATGACATCTGCGCGTCGGCGTCCTATGTCTGCGGCGAAAGATGGAGAGATGCGATGGCGGTCGAAATCGAACAGTTCATGTGCCGCAGCGACAATTTCGGCGTTCTGGTGCATGACCCCAAAAGCGGTCAGACCGCGCTCATCGATGCGCCGGAAGAGGCGGCGATCCTGGCTGCGGTCAAGCGCACCGGCTGGACGCCGACGATGATCCTGACCACGCATCATCATGCCGACCATGTCGAGGCCAACCTGGCGCTGAAGCAGCGGTTCAAGCTGCGCATCGTCGGCCCGGAAGCGGAAAAGGCCAAGATTCCCGGCATTGACGACACTGTCGAGGACGGTTCGGTCCTGCATCTCGGCGAGGAGCGCATCGAAGTGATCGCCACCCCTGGTCACACCGCCGGCCACGTCTCCTATCACCTGCCGGCATCGAAAGTGGCGTTCACCGCCGACACGCTGTTCGCGCTCGGCTGCGGGCGGCTGTTCGAATGCAAGCCGCCGGTGATGTATGGATCCCTGAAGAAGCTCGCGGCACTGCCTGCCGCGACCGTGATCTATTGCGGGCACGAATACACGCTCGCCAACGCCCGTTTCGCGCTGAGCGTCGACCCGACCAATTCGGCATTGAAGGAACGCGCGGCAAAAATTGAAGCGCTGCGCGCCGATAACAAGCCGACGCTGCCGACCACGATCGGCGAGGAATTGTCGACCAACCCTTTCCTGCGCTGGCACGATCCGGCAATCCGCAGGCATCTCGGCATGGAGAAGGCGTCGGACGTCGAGGTTTTTGCCGAGATCCGCAAGCGCAAGGATAATTTCTAGGCCAAGCGACACTGGTCGAAACCATGATGAGTTCCGCAGAAATCATCGCCATTCTTGGCATGAGGCCGCATCCGGAAGGCGGTTGGTACACGGAAACCTTTCGCGACAGTGGCGGCGAAGCTCGAGGCCACTCGACGGCGATCTATTTTCTGCTGGAGCAGGGCCAGGTTTCCGCCTGGCATCGCGTCAGGGATGCAGCCGAGGCCTGGCACTTCTACGCCGGCGCGCCGCTGGCGCTGTCGATATGGGAAGAGGGCGGCCCAAAGGCTAACCGGGTGATCGAGCAGGTGCTCGGCATCGAGCTTGCGGCTGGCGAGCGGCCGCAAATCGTCGTGCCGGCGGGCTGGTGGCAATCGGCGCGCAGCCTGGGCGAGTGGACCTTGGTCGGCTGCACCGTGGCGCCGGGCTTCGACTTTGCGGCGTTTGAACTGGCGGAGCCTGGTTGGCGGCCAAAACAGCCTGACGCAGCAGGAAATCCTTAGCGCAGCAGGAAACCAAGCGTGATCACGAGTTGCGCGGCGTAGTAAAGCACCCAGACCGCCAAACGCATCCAGGCGCGATGTGGCGAAATGGCGGCCGCCAGGAAGCGTTCCGTGGCCAGCAGCGCGTCGGACGCCATGAACAGCACGGCGCCGCCGATAACAGCGGCACTGCTCGTCGTCAGCGCCGAAATGCCCATGGCGAGGATGGCCGCGACATAGCCCGCGATCGGGACCTGCAGGGCCGGGCCGACGCGGCGCCGCAGCGCCGCCAGCATGAGGATAACGAACGCCGCCATCGCCAGTGCGATTGCCGCGCGCCAAGGTTCGGCCCCCAGCACTCCCAGCCCCCCGCCGCTGCGCAGGAACAGCACGACGTAGACGATATGCGCGGCGAGAAAGCTGCCCAGCCCGCCCAGAAACATCTTTTCGCCATCGCGCGACAGGAAGGCGTCGCCGATAGCGCTCAGCGCAAGAGCGGCGACCAGTAGCAGCGGCCCGCCCTGCATCGCCGCCAGCACGGCAAGCATGGCCACCGCGAGCGTTTTTGCCGCCGAACGGGCGAGCGTCGGCGCCATGCCTGATGTGAAGGCGTAGACAACCGCCGCCACCAGCGAAAAGATCAGCGTCGCATTGGCGTTGGCGTCGATGCCGCCTGGAAACGGCATCGTCACGCCCGGGCTCCGCCTTCGGCGGGCTTGCGCAGGAGCAGCGACTTTGCCGCAAGTGCGGCCCCGCCGGTGATGAGCACGCAGGCCGCGACAATGCGCAGCGACGGCTCGGCGACGCCAGCCGCGATCAACACCAGCGTCGACAGGAGCGGCGCGGCATAGCTTGCCGCGCCCAGCACCTGGATGTTGCCGCGCTTGACGCCGACATCCCAGGCATAGAAGGCCGCCCCCACCGGCATCAGGCCGAGCCCGAGCACGGCAAGCCACTGCCCGGCAGTCGCGGGCAGCACCGTCTCTTCCAGCGCCAGATGGCAGGCAAGCGACAGCAGCGCGGTCGCCGCGCAGAACCAGGTGACGATGCTGGTCGGCACCGAGGGGAAACGCCGCGACAGGAGCGAATAGGACGACCACAGCACGGCGCACACGGCAGCCATGGCGTAGCCAAAGGCGTAGCGCGCGTCGAAGGCGAGGCCGCCGCCCTTGGTGACGATGAGCACCGTGCCGGCAAGGCCGAGCAGCGCGCCCACGATATGGTTCCAGGCCAGCCGCTCGCCCGGCATCAGCGCCGAGCCGAGCACGATCAGCAGCGGCCATAGATAGGCGATCAGGCTGGCCTCCGCCGCCGGCGCGTTGCGCAGCGCTGTGAAGTAGAAGAAGTGGTAGCCGAAGAGGCCGGCAATGCCGATCACCCAGACTTGGCGCGGTATCTTCTGGCTTTTATCCGCGGCCGGCATGAAAAGGCGCGCGACAAGCCCGACCCCGGTGCCGATCGAGAAGGTGATCGCCGACAAGAGGAACGGCGGCACCTTGCCGGATGCGTCCGTAAGCAACGCCAGCAGTGCCCACATGGCGACGGCCGAAAAGCCGATCAGAGTCGCGCGCCCCATTCTGTCTCCAGCGGCGCGCGTGGCGCCCTATTGTATTGCTTCGAAACGCCTGGCGCTGATGGTCAAGGTGCCGATCTGCGTCCCGACCGTCGCGCGGATCGGCGCATATACCCCGGTTTGGCCGAGCGGCGCAAATGTCACCATGATGCGGCTTTTGTTCTTGAGGTAGTTGAGCGCCTTGCGGCCCTTTCGATAGCCCGCCACCGGCTCGAAACCCATCCGGCAGGTGACCGTGTCGCCCTTGTAGCCGGGCACCGAGATCGACCCTTTTGAAGCGTAGCTCAGCGTCAGGTTGGCGCGCATCTCGCCGTCGTAGAGCCTCACCGTGCGGCCGCAGACCTTGTCGAGGCTGTCGGCATGGATGACGGTCGCTGCCATCGGATCGAGCACCGATGCCAGGTCGCCGGCGCCGAGCGGCACCCAACTCTCGGGATCACGCTTTTCCGGCGCGGGAACGACCGTCGTCGAGGTGACGTTGCCATTGGCAAAACGGATATCGATCGCGGAGGCTTTCTTGCCGGAAGTGTAGTCGGCGCGGAACGCCTGCGGCACCATCTTCTGGCCCGAAATCGTACCCTTGGACGAGATCGTGCCGCGCGTGTCATCGAACAGCTTGGCCAGACCAGCCGCGGAAACGCTGCCGTCGATCGAGTAGACGCCGTTCTCATAATGGCTTGAAAAGCTCGATTTCGCGATCGAAAGCCCGAGGAACGACACCGTGTATTCGCCCTTGAAGGACTGCGGCGAGGCGGCCATCGCGACCGATGGCAAGGCGACGGCCAGCGCGGTGGCAAGGGCATGGGGCAAACGAAGCATGGCGCGATCGGGTCCTTGATTTCAGCCGGGGGCGGACAACTCCGTCTGGCATGTCCCTATGGAACCGCTTATACGACGAATTCCGGCCTTAGTATGAAATGCCGCTGGGCCAGGCTGGAGCTTGACGCATGGGCGAAATGCAACTATGGAACGCCAACTTTTTCCATAAGGCCGCTTGACCAGAACCGCGCGCCACCCGGCGTGGGCACGAAGGTTTGGCAGGTCCCCGAGAGAACTGAAGGTTAGAACCATGTCCCGCACCTGCGAACTCACTGCCAAGGCAGTCCAGACCGGCAACAATGTGAGCCACGCCAACAACAAGACCAAGCGTCGCTTCCTGCCGAACCTCGTCAACGTGACGCTGATTTCGGAAGCGCTGAACCAGAACGTGCGCCTGCGCATTTCCGCCAACGCGCTGCGTTCGGTCGAGCATCGCGGCGGTCTCGACGCCTTCCTGGCCAAGGCTGACGTCAAGGAGCTGTCGCAGCGCGCGCGCCTCTTGAAGAAGCAGATCGCCAAGAAGCTCGCCGAGCAGGCTGCCGCGTAAACTGTCTTTCAGGCGGGGGACGACCGCCCTGGCCAACCTCTTGTTGGCCTTTGAGCATCGGATCGCCGTCCGCAAGGCGGTTTCGGAAATCCGATGCTCGAACAAAGCGAGCGCGATCCGGTTTCGGCATGACGCTCCGCTGGTTCCATTACCCAGGATAAAAAAATGACTTCCTTCTCGCGATACCTGCCCTTCGTGGCCGCCATGGCGCTTGTCGTTGTGGCATCGAACATTCTCGTGCAGTTCCCGATGCAGGGTCGAATCGGCGGCTTGTCGCTCGCCGACCTGCTCACCTGGGGCGCCTTCACCTACCCGTTCTCCTTTCTGGTCACCGACCTTGCCAATCGCCGCTACGGGCCTGCCGTGGCGCGCCGGATCGTCTTTGTCGGCTTCATGACGGCGGTGGTCTGCTCGATTTTCGTGCCGCCCTTCCTGTTCCGCCATGGTTTCATCGAATTCGAGACCGCCGCCGACCGGCTGGTGCGCATCGCGGCGGCGTCCGGCGCGGCTTTCCTCACCGCGCAATTGCTCGACGTGACCGTGTTCAATCGCCTGCGCCGACAGAGCTGGTGGCGGGCGCCGATCGTCGGCACGCTGGTCGGCTCGGTGTTCGACACAGTCGTGTTCTTCAGCGTCGCTTTCTCCGCGGCTTTCGCCTTCGTTGGCCCAAGCGACAGCTTTGCGCTGGAAACGGCGCCGCTGATGGGCGTGCTGCCGGTCGAGGCCATGCGTTGGGTCTCCTGGGCGCTTGGCGACCTCAGCGTGAAGCTGATCATCGCCGTCGTGGCGCTGATTCCCTACCGGCTGCTCGCCGCCCGCTGGAGCCAGCCGGCTGTTGCTGCGGTCTAGGCCGTGATCCCGAAAAGTGGAATCCGGTTTTCGGACCAGATCACGGCCAAAAAGAGAGGTGGCGCGTGATTCCTTGGATCCAGCTGGGCTCCGCGAAGACCCCGGATGGCGCGCAGGAGCTTCGTCTCAAGCGGCGCGGCTCCGAATTCTCGATCATGCTGGGCACCAACGAGTTGATGAACAGCCGCCTCAGCGGCTCGGAAGAGGCGCTGGCAAAGCTCTCTTGTCAGAGGATCGCCGGCCGCAGACAGCCGAGAATGCTGATCGGCGGTCTTGGCATGGGTTTTACACTGCGCGCCGCTCTCGACGAGTTGGCCGGGAATGCCGAAATCACTGTCGCGGAGTTGGTGCCGGCGGTCGTCGCGTGGGCGCGAGGGCCGATGGCCGAACTGTTTGGTGGCTGTCTCGACGATCCGCGCGTCATCGTTCGGGAGGCCGATGTCGGGCAGTTGATAAGATCCCGGCCCGCGGTCTGGGACGCCATCCTGCTCGATGTCGACAACGGCCCGGACGGCATCGTTCACAAATCCAACGACGCGCTGTACAGCCTGCAGGGCCTGGCGGCAGCGCGCACCGCACTGAAGCCCGGCGGCGTGCTTGCCGTGTGGTCGCAAGGGCCGGACAGCGGCTTCACCCGGCGGCTGAAGCAGGCAGGTTTCGCGGTCGAGGAGGTGAGCACGCGCGCCAACGGCAAGCGCGGCGCGCGCCATGTCATCTGGATCGCCACCAACGGCTCGCGACCCTGAGCGGACGCCGTCATTTGATGAATAGTCGACCAAATCGAAGCCGGCGTTGAATACACTCAACTTCAGCTTCGCAGTTGGAGCGCCAAATCAGTCCTGGTGCAAAATGAATTCCAGGTAGAGATTGCGCTGTAGGATCGAGTGATTGTCGTCGGAGATCAGCGACACCATCAGCGCGCCGTCTTCGCGCGTCCAGACGTCGAGCCCTTCCATATTGTCGATCTGGTAGCCCATATCGGCTTCCAGCAGCGCCGGACCGTCGGCGACCGCGCCCTTCTCCACGGTCTCGCCATCAATGCGCCGCAGCCGCATCTTGAGGCCTCCTGCCATCGTGAAACTGCGCTCCAGCAGCAGAAGGTCGCCGTCCGGCAGGAAGGCCCCATCGGTGATGTCGAAATCGCCGTTGCGCTTGACGGTGAAGACGCCCTTGTGCGGACCATCGATGATGGCGGCATAGATGTTGCCGGCCTTGTCCAAGCTCTTTTCCGACACCACGACCAGGCCGCCTTGGTGGCGGCCATTGGCATTGGCGTGGGTGACGGTCTCGAAGCCTCGGTTCCGGCGCAACTCCCATGCCGGAACCAGGAAATCCATCCGCCTGAACGGCGCCTTCATATCGTCGGGGCCAATTTTGAACTGGGCGACGCGATGGTTGCGCTCGAAACCTACGGTGGCAATGCCGTCCTTGACGGAAAGCCCCTCGGCATCGACTTCCGATTTCTCGTCGATCGGCTGGCCCGATGCATCGACCATCTGTTCCATGCGGAAGTCCCGGATGCCTGACGGGCGCTTGTCCGCATCATGGGTCACGGTGCCGAAGAACCAGAATCCGGTATCGGCGACGCCGACGAAGTCGCGACCGCCTTTCAGGAAACGGAAGGCCGACAGGGCGCCGAAATCGCGCGATGGCGATGTCATCTCCAGCCCGCCGACGAATTCGAGTGGACCGAATTGCTTGTCGGCATGGCCTATACGGAATTCGGTGATCGGGCGGGCCGAGACCTCGACCGGTTCAACCGAGGTCCCGCTGGCCGAACTGGATGGCACCGGGGCTGCACCGGCAAACAGGGCGATGGCGGCGAAAAGTGCTTGTCGAAATCCGCCGCGCGAAAAGATCATCCGGCGCGCCGCATGGCGCCGCGCCGCGTATCGCGTGCGCTTTCCTCGGCGAACAGCGAAGCCAGTTGCTCGGTCATGGCGCCGGCCAGTTCCTCGGCATCGACGATGGTGACGGCGCGCCGGTAGTAGCGGGTGACGTCATGGCCGATGCCGATGGCAAGCAGCTCGACCGGCGAGCGCGTCTCGATCAGCTCGATGACGGCGCGCAGATGGCGCTCGAGATAGTTGCCCGGATTGACCGACAGCGTCGAATCGTCGACCGGCGCGCCGTCGGAGATCATCATCAGGATCTTGCGCTGTTCGGGTCGGGCGATCAGCCGGTTGTGCGCCCACAGCAGCGCCTCGCCGTCGATGTTTTCCTTGAGCAGGCCCTCGCGCATCATCAGTCCGAGATTGCGCCGTGCCCGCCGCCAGGGATGGTCGGCCGACTTGTAGATGATGTGGCGCAGGTCGTTCAGCCGGCCCGGATTCGGCGGCTTGCCGTCCTTCAGCCACTTCTCGCGGGCCTGCCCGCCTTTCCAGGCGCGCGTGGTGAAGCCCAGAATCTCGACCGAAACGCCGCAGCGTTCCAGCGTGCGCGCCAGAATGTCAGCGCAGGTGGCGGCCACGGTGATCGGCCGGCCGCGCATGGAACCCGAATTGTCGAGCACCAGCGTCACCACCGTGTCGCGGAATTTGGTGTCGCGCTCCTGCTTGAAGGACAGCGGCTGCATCGGATCGATGACGACGCGCACCAACCGTGCCGGGTCGAGATAGCCCTCTTCCAGGTCGAAATCCCACGACCGGTTCTGCTGCGCCATCAGGCGGCGCTGCAAACGGTTGGCCAGCCGGCCGACGACGCCGGACAGGTTGGCGAGTTGCTTGTCGAGGAAAGCGCGCAGCCGGTCGAGTTCTTCTTCCTCGCAAAGCTCCTCCGCCCCCACCGTCTCGTCGAAAGCTGACGTGAAGACCTTGTAATCGATCTCCTTCGGCAGGTTGGTGAAAGGGTTGTCGTTGCGGCGCGCCTCGCCCGGCGTCTCGGCATCGGCATCGTCATCGTCGGACAAATCGTCGGCAGTGGCGTCGGAGGCTTCGGTCTCTGCCGACTGCTCGTCGTCAGCGGAAGCCTCGGCATCCTCGGACTGCGACTGTTCGGAGCCGGAATCGTCCTCGCCGCCTTCCTCGCTCTGTTCCTCGCCTTGCGGCTGGTTGTCGTCATTGTCCTCCGAGTCTTCGGTCTCCTGGTCGTCGCCGAGTTCCTCGGCCATTTCCATGGAGGCGAGCATTTCACGCACGACGCGGGCGAAGGCCTGCTGGTCGTCGAGCTTGGACGACAGCCCGTCGAGGTCGGCGCGGGCCTTTTCCTCGACCCAGGGGCGCCAGAGCTCGACCAGCCGCTCGCCGCTCTTTGGGATCGGCCGGCCGGTCAGCTTCTCGCGCACCATCAGCGCCAGCGCCTCCTCGATCGGCGCGTCGGCCCTGTCCTTGACGTCGACGAGATTGGCCTTGGCGTATTTGTCCTCCAGCATCGAGCCTATATTGTCGGCGACCCCTTGCATGGCGCGGCTGCCGATCGCCTCGACGCGCGCCTGCTCGACCGCGTCGTAGATGGCGCGGGCCGCCTTGCCTTCCGGCGCCAGCCTGCTGTGGATGCGCACGTCATGGCAGGCGCGCTTCAGCGCCATGGAATCGCCGAGGCCGCGGGTGATGGCTATATCGGTCTTCGACGCTTTCTTCGGCAGCTCGGGCAATCTTGCCCGACTGCCGGCCAGCGCCGGACGATCCTTGGCGAAGCCGACTTCCAGCTCCTTGTCGCCGGCGATGGCGCGCATGCAGACGGTGACGGCGCGCTTGAAGCTGTCGGCTTCAGAGCCCGTCTTCGACTTGTTGCGCGTATTGTCGCCCGGACCCGCCATCGAGGCTCTGCTTAGCCCAGCACCACATTGGCGGCGCTCTCCGGCAGATCCTCGCCGAAGGCGCGCTGGTAGAATTCCGCGACCACGGAACGCTCCAGTTCGTCGCATTTGTTGAGAAAGGTCAGCCGGAACGCCATGCCGATATTGCCGAAGATCTCGGCATTCTCGGCCCAGGTGATGACGGTACGCGGGCTCATCACCGTCGACAGATCGCCATTGATGAAGGCCGATCGCGTCATGTCGGCGACGCGCACCATCTTGTTGACGATGTCCTTGCCTTTGCCGTCGCGATAGTGCTTGGCCTTGGCCAGCACGATGTTCACTTCATTGTCGTGCGGCAGGTAATTCAGCGTGGTAACGATCGACCAGCGGTCCATCTGCGCCTGGTTGATCTGCTGGGTGCCGTGATAGAGGCCGGTGGTGTCGCCCAGCCCAACCGTGTTGGCGGTCGAGAACAGCCGGAACGCCGGGTGCGGACGGATGACCCGGCTCTGGTCGAGCAGCGTCAGCCGGCCAGACGATTCCAGCACGCGCTGGATGACGAACATCACGTCCGGACGGCCGGCGTCATATTCGTCGAAGCACAGCGCGACATTGTGCTGATAGGCCCAGGGCAGGATGCCGTCGCGGAATTCGGTGATCTGCAAGCCGTCCTTGACCACGATCGCGTCCTTGCCGACGAGATCGATGCGGCTGACATGGCTGTCGAGGTTGACGCGCACGCAAGGCCAGTTGAGGCGGGCCGCGACCTGCTCGATATGGGTCGACTTGCCGGTGCCGTGATAGCCCGAGACCATGACGCGCCGGTTGTAGGCGAAGCCGGCGAGGATCGCCATCGTCGTCGCCTTGTCGAAAAGATAGTCGGGATCGATGTCGGGCACATGTTCTGATGTCACCGAATAGGCCGGCACCACCATCTTGGAGTCGAAGCCGAATTTGTCCTTCACCGACACCGTGGTGTCGGGCAGGTTGGCGATGTCGCGATCGACCTTGTTCATCTCTATCCACGTCTCCACGGGCGAAATGCCTGATTTCGCCGGCAATCGATTTTGTCCGGGGGCGGTCTTAGAGCCTTTTCCACCCTTATGAAAGTTGGAAACGACACGAACCGTTGGGTTGCTCAGCACAAACCCGCCTGCTTGAGCACGCGATAGGCCTGGAGCACATCGCGGAACCGGTCTTCCGAACCTCTGTCGCCGCCATTCGCATCCGGATGGTGACGCTTCACCAGTTCCTTATAGCGCGCCTTGATCTCCTTGCCAGTCGCCTTTGTATCAAGGCCAAGCGTTTCCAGCGCCTTGGCCTCAAGCGGCTTGGCCTTGCGCTCGCGCACCTCGCGCGGATCCTTCGGCCCCTTGAACAGGTCGAACGGGTCGCGCATGCGGTTGTAGTAGCCAGCGCGGCCGGAGCGCATCTGCGCCATATCGGGCGACGAGCGCGTCGAGGCGCCATTGACTCCCATCTTCCAGGTCGGCCGGTGGCCTGTCATCGCCTCCTTCTGGAAACGGGCGACCTCGGTGTCCGGCACGCCGGAAAAGTAGTTGAAGCCCTTGTTGTACTCGCGCACATGGTCGAAGCAGAAGCGGAAATACTCTCCCTCCTTCATGCGCCCGACCGGAGCGCGGTGGGTGCCCGCCTCCTTGCAGCCATCCCACTGACAGACCGGCGCGTGCGACTTCAGCTCCGCGTCCTTCTCCTGGCGGATGCGGATCTTCTCGAAATATTTGGGATACGGCTTCATCTAACCCATTTATGGGGCGTTCGCAGATGCGAAACAAGAATTGACATTTTCGCGATGATCGCCCTAACCGCTGAATCGCGGCATAAAGCGGGCGAAGGACCGATTTTGTTGTAGCGCGGCATGCAACGAAGTCGGTCCGGCTTCCGCGATCCCGCTGGCGATATGTGGTGAAGGGAGACGGCAATGTCCATACAGGCAACCATGGAAGACAAGCTGAACAAGGCATTTTCGCCGGAGCGGCTGGTCGTCATCAACGAAAGCCATCTGCACGCCGGCCATCATCATCTGGAATCTGGCCACCAGGCTACGTTCGACGGCACCGGCGAGACGCATTTCCGCGTCCGCATCATTTCGCAGAACTTTGCCGGCATGAGCCGCATCGAGCGCCATCGCGCGGTCAACGCGCTGTTGGCCGACGAATTGAAGGCAGGCCTGCACGCGCTGGCGATCGAACCGGCGGCTCCCGGCGAAAAGACGCGCTGGTAGGCCGGTCCTCCTCGCTCCTCGCGGTGACGTTCAGAGCTCCGTTTCGATGCCGCAATCACCCAACCGCCGATTTCAGGAATGCCAGTGCCGCCCCGGTCAAGGCGTCGCCATCCTCGCCGAAATCGCGGTTGATCGACATATGCGTATAGGCGCTGCCGTCGAACAGCGTCACCTTGGTGCCGGTGGCGCGCAGGCGCTCGGCAAAGGCCTTGGAGTCCTCGCCCCGGCCCGAAGCGCCTGAGTAGGCGATGAAGGTCGGCGGGTGCTTGCGGCCATCTACATGACTGGCCGGCGACAACGCCGCCCATTGCGCGGGATCGGGGAAGGCCCGTGCATAGGCCCGCGCCATACCGCCATTCCTGGCAAGTGCGGTGAGGTCATAGGCCCTGGTGTCGTCGAGAAGCAGTGCGGCGACACCCGGCAGACCGCCACGCATGCCGGTCAGCGCAACGAGGTGACAACCGGCCGAATGGCCCATGGCCACGATCCGCCTGGCATCGCCGCCATGCCGGGCAATGTTGGCGCGGACAAAGGCATAGGCCTTTTCGACATCGTCGGCCTGGGTGGCGACCTCGGCTTCGGACAGCATGCGATAGTCGATGGAGACCAGGCAGAAGCCGTTGGCGAGCAGGAAGGCCGGCTTTGCGTTGACCTGCGAGCGCTTGCCGGACCGCCAGGCGCCGCCATGGACGAAGAAGACGACCGGCAATCCGCGTGCGCCATCCGGTGCATAGATGTCGAGCTTGGCCGGCCCGTAATCGACGGTTGTCGGCACGGCTTGGCGCTGGCCCCATGCGGCCGATGTGCCCAATGGCAACATCGCCGCCGCGGAGGCCAGAATAAGGCTTCGTCGATCGATCATCGCAGCCTCCCGATCGTGTAGGCTCCGATATTTAGACCAGGAGTGCCCGCAGGCGCCACCTGTGTCCAATTAAGGATTGGCAAGACCCGAACCCGCACGGGGCTGCTCCTCGCGCCGCACAAACCGCGTCAAATGCAACGCTTTTGCCGTTCAGTTCACGAAATCGATATCTGCCCTTGACGGTCTCGTCCGGCCATCACCACCTGAGATATCAGACGAGCATTGCAACAGTGTGCTGTCCAGGGTTCGATGCCAGATGCACGCGCTCTCTTCAATTGGAGGGAACCACAATGCATTCCGGTAGTTGAATGTGATGAGCCGGCGGGCAGCCAGAATGGCTCTGAGGGCAACCATCATGGGTGAGAACCAGTCCGACGTCTTCGATCTGTTTTCGAAGATTTATGCAAACGCGGGCCAGGAAGAAATAAGTCTCCAGCAATATCTCCTTGCTTGCCGAGAAGACAAGTCAATGTACGCCTCGGCGCCGGAACGGATGGTCGAGGCCATCGGCGAGCCGAACCTGGTCGACACCAGCAAGGACGAGCGGCTCGGCCGCATTTTCTCGAACCGCACCGTCAAAGTGTATCCCACCTTCTCCGATTTCTACGGGATGGAGGATACGATTGAACGCATCGCCGGATATTTCCGCTATGCGTCGCAGGGGCTCGAGGAGCGCAAGCAGATCCTCTATCTCCTCGGCCCTGTCGGCGGCGGCAAGTCCTCCCTGGCCGAACGGCTGAAGAAACTGATGGAGGAACGCCCGATCTACACGCTGAAGGCCGGCAATCAGATCAGTCCGATTTTCGAATCGCCGCTTGGCCTTTTCCATCCCGATCGCATGGGCGACCTGCTGGAGGATAAATACGGGATAGCCCGGCGTCGCCTCAACGGTATCATCTCGCCTTGGGCCGCCAAGCGGCTTGATGAATTGTCTGGCGACATTTCCAAATTCAGCGTGGTGAAGTTGATGCCTTCGCGGCTGCGCCAGATCGCCATCGCCAAGACGGAGCCTGGCGACGAGAACAATCAGGATGTCTCGGCGCTGGTTGGCAAGGTCGACATCAGGCAATTAGAGGACTTCAGCCAGTCCGATCCGGACGCCTATTCCTATAGCGGCGGACTGAACCGGACCACGCAGGGCCTGCTCGAATTCGTCGAGATGTTCAAGGCGCCCATCAAGGTCCTGCATCCGTTGCTGACGGCGACCCAGGAAGGCAGCTATAACGGCACCGAGAATTTCGGCGCCTTCCCCTATCAGGGCATCATCGTTGCCCATTCCAACGAATCGGAATGGCAGCAGTTCAAGAACAATAAGAACAACGAGGCCTTTCTCGACCGCATCCTGGTGGTCAAGGTGCCGTATTGCCTGCGGATCACCGAAGAAAGGCATATCTACGAGAAACTGTTGCGCGAGAGCGAACTGGCCGGCAGCCCCTGCGCACCGGAAGTGCTGGACATTCTCAGCCGGTTCACGGTCTCGACCCGTCTTGCCGAGCACGACAATTCGCCGCTCTACACCAAGATGCGCGCCTATGACGGGGAAAATCTCAAGGAGGTCGATCCCCGGGCCAAGTCGGTTCAGGAATATCGCGACGCCGCCGGCGTCGACGAGGGCATGACCGGCGTAAGCACGCGCTTCGCCTTCAAGATCCTGTCTCAAACATTCAACTATGACACCAACGAGGTCGCGGCAGATCCGGTGCATCTGATGTACATCCTGGAAGAGGCAATCAAGCGCGAGCAGTTCCCAAAGGAGACGGAAGCGAGCTATCTCGAATTCATCAAGTCGGAACTCGCAACGCGCTATGCCGAGTTCATCGGCCACGAAATCCAGAAAGCCTATCTGGAATCATACAGCGAGTATGGCCAGAACCTCTTCGACCGCTATATCGCCTATGCCGATGCCTGGATCGAAGATCAGGACTACAAGGATCCCGATACCGGCCAGATCCTCAATCGCGAGGTATTGGACAAGGAATTGTCGCAGGTCGAAAAACCGGCAGGCATCGCCAACCCCAAGGATTTCCGCAACGAAGTGGTCAAGTTCACGCTGCGTGCCCGGGCGCGGAACCACGGCCGCAACCCGTCATGGACAAGCTACGAAAAGCTTCGCGAGGTGATCGAGAAGCGCATGTTCGGCCAGGTCGAAGACCTCCTGCCGGTGATCAGTTTCGGCTCCAAACAGGACAGCGTCACGGAAAAGCGGCACAATGAGTTCGTGCAGCGCATGGTGGAGCGCGGCTACACCGAACGGCAGGTGCGCCGGCTTGTCGACTGGTATATGCGCGTGAACAAGGCGGGCTGAGAAAAGCTCGAACGGTTCCATGCCGATTTTCATCGACCGCCGCCTCAATCCGAAGGACAAAAACCTGGGCAATCGCCAGCGCTTTCTCAGGCGCGCGCGGGAAGAGCTCAAGCGGAGCATCCGTGACCAGATAAGGACGGGCCGGATCGCCGATGTGGACAGTGGGCATGCCGTGCCGATGCCTCATAGAGGCACCAGCGAACCGACCTTCAGTGATGCCAGGGACAGCGGCCGGCGCCAGCACATCCTGCCAGGAAACAGAACGTTCATTCCCGGAGATCTGGTGCCCAAACCCGGACAGGGCGGCGCGGGTTCCTCGTCGCCGGGAAACACGGCATCCGAGGACGACTTTCGCTTTATGCTTTCGCGCGAGGAAGTGCTCGACCTCTTTTTCGAGGACCTCGAACTGCCGGATCTGGTCAAGCTCAATCTCAAGCAGATACTCGCATTCAAGCCAAGGCGGGCAGGTTTTGCGGCAACAGGATCCCCGACCAACATCAATGTCGGGCGCACAATGCGAAACAGCCACGCCCGCCGGATCGCGCTTGGGCGCCCAAAGCAGCCGGAGCTGGATGCGATCCTCCGGCAGCTCGCCAAATTGGAATCGAAGCCGCCAAATGCCGCGACCCGCGAACGCATCTTGACTTTGCGGGAGGAA
Organism: Mesorhizobium sp. BR1-1-13; assembly: GCF_020165515.1. NCBI lineage: Bacteria > Pseudomonadati > Pseudomonadota > Alphaproteobacteria > Hyphomicrobiales > Phyllobacteriaceae > Mesorhizobium > Mesorhizobium sp. BR1-1-13. The sequence goes on along the minus strand of NZ_JAIUIH010000019.1, from coordinate 13,363 downwards.
CTCGAGCGGCTGGAGCGCCGCCGAAAGCGGATTGCCTTTGTCGATCCCGTCGACATCCGCTTCAATCGCTTCGACCCGCAGCCGGTGCCGAATGCCAGCGCCGTCATGTTCTGCCTGATGGACGTCTCCGGGTCGATGGGCGAGCGCGAGAAGGATTTGGCCAAGCGCTTCTTCGTGCTGCTGCACCTGTTCCTGACCCGCCGCTATGAGCGCACGGAGATCGTCTTCATCCGCCACACGCACGAGGCCCAGGAGGTGGACGAAGAGACATTCTTCTACTGCACGCAAAGCGGAGGCACGGTCGTTTCCACCGCGCTTGAGGAAATGCAACGCATCATAGAACAACGCTATCCGGCCACGGAGTGGAACATCTATGCCGCTCAGGCTTCGGACGGTGACAATTTCGCCACCGACTCGCAGCGCTGCATAGAACTGCTCCACGGCAAGCTTATGCGCATGTGCCAGTATTTCGCCTATGTGGAGATCATCGACGAACGCGAAAGTCATATTTTCGGCTCGACCGAAAATGGCACCTCGCTCTGGCGCGCCTATAGCGCCGTCGAGCAAAAATGGCCGAACTTCCAGATGAGGCGCATCGCCGCTCCGGCCGATATCTACCCGGTATTTCGCCAGCTTTTCGCCAGGCAGCCGGCTATGGCCAAGAGCGCGTAAGGGGTGCCGGATGGCTGGCCAGGCCAACAAATCGGGGTTGCTTTTCTCCGGATCCGACTGGGATTTCAAAAAGCTGTCGCGGGTCTATGAGGAGATCGAGGCGATTGCGGTCGACCAGCTTCATCTCGACACCTATCCGGTGCAGATGGAGGTCATCTCTTCCGAGCAGATGCTCGACGCCTACTCGTCGGTCGGCATGCCGCTGATGTACCGGCATTGGTCGTTCGGCAAGCATTTCCTCTACAACGAGCTTCTCTATCGCAAAGGCGGTCGCGGGCTGGCCTATGAATTGGTCATCAATTCCAATCCCTGCATCGTCTACCTGATGGAGGAAAACACCATGGCGCTGCAGGCCTTGGTGACCGCCCATGCAGCACTTGGACACAATCACTTCTTCAAGAACAATTACCTTTTCCGCCAATGGACGGATGCCGGAGGGATCCTGAGTTATCTGGACTTCGCCAAGGGCTACATCGCCCGGTGCGAGGAGCGGCACGGCCTGGCCGCCGTGGAAGCCATTCTCGATTCCGCGCACGCGCTGATGGAGCAAGGCGTGTTCCGGTATCACCGGCCGCCGAAACTGTCGTCGGAGCAGCAGCGCGAGGGACTTCGCGAGCGCCTCGAATATGAGGAGCGTTCCTACAATGACTTATGGCGCACCCTGCCGCCGGCGCAGGGCGCCGACAACTCCGAAGCGGGCGATGAAGGCGTGTCGGAACGGAAGAAATCGCTCAATCTGCCCGAGGAAAACCTGCTCTATTTCCTTGAGAAGAACAGCCTTGTCCTCGAACCCTGGCAGCGCGAGATCCTCAGGATCGTCCGTGTCATTGCGCAGTATTTTTACCCGCAGCGGCAAACCCAGGTGATGAACGAAGGCTGCGCCACTTTCGTGCACTACACGCTCATGAACATGCTGTTCGACCGTGGCCGGATCACCGAAGGCGCGATGCTCGAAATCCTGCGCAACCACTCGAACGTGATCTTCCAGCCATCCTTCGACGACCAGCGGTTTTCCGGCATCAACCCCTACGCGCTCGGGCTTGACATGATGCAGGACATTCAGCGCATCTCGACCGAGCCGACAGCCGAAGATCGCGACTGGTTCCCGGACATAGCCGGCCGTGGCGACTGGCTTGAGACGCTGCTCGACGCCTGGGCCAACCACCGCGACGAATCCTTCATTCGTCAATATCTCAGCCCGACCTTGATACGAAAATGGCGGCTCTTTGTGCTGGCCGATGGAGCCGACCAGCCGCACTACGAAGTCGCATCGATCCACAACGAGCGCGGCTACAACAACATACGCGCCGCACTGGCCCACAGCTATGATGTGGGCGCGAGCCGGCCCGACATCCAGGTTGTGGACGTGGACCTGCTCGGCGACCGGCATTTGCGGCTACAGCACAAGGTGAAGAATGGCGTCGTGCTGGAGAATGACAGCCGCGACGCGACCCTTCGTCATATCCGGCGCCTCTGGGGCTATGAAGTCAGCCTGGCGGCCGTCGACGCCGACACCGACGCAATGGTCGGCGAACGCTCGACCAAGGACTGCTGAGCATCAGGGATGACGCGGTTCTGCGTGTCTGCGACACGATGGACCGTTCAGCTGTCGCCTGCCGGCCTGATCCTGAGCCTGGCGACGCGGTTCTTGTCGCGTTTCATGACGATGAAACGCTTGCCGTGGAAGGTGAAGGCCTGCTTCTCCTCGGGAATCGACTGCGTCTCGTGGATGACGAGGCCGGCGATGGTGGTTGCCTCCTCGTCCGGCAGGTCCCAGTCGAGCGCCCGGTTCAGGTCGCGGATCGGCACGGTTCCGTCGACGACGACGGAACCGTCCGCCTCCTGCTTGACGCCCTGTATGTCGACATCGTGCTCGTCGGCGATCTCGCCGACAATCTCCTCGATGATGTCCTCCAGCGTCACCAGCCCTTCGACCTCGCCATACTCGTCGACGACGACGGCGAAATGCGCCTTGCGGCGCAGGAAGGCGTTGAGCTGTTCCTGCAATGTCGTCGTATCGGGCACGAACCAGGGCTTTGACGCGATCTTCATCACATCGATCCGGGAGAAGTCGTTGCCGACATCGTTGAGGGCGCGCAGCAGGTCCTTGGCGTGCAGCACGCCGACAATGTTGTCGAGCGACCCCTTCCACAAAGGCATGCGGGTGTGCGGGCTCTGCAGGATCTCGCGCACCACGGCTTCCGGTGCATTGTCGGCATTGACCGAGCGCATATTGGTGCGGTGGACCATGACGTCGGAGACTTCGAGCTCCTCGAGGTCGAACAACCCGCCGATGCGATCGCGCTCCTCGCGCACCACCTGGCCGTCGCGGCGGAAATCGTCGACGGCGCCGCGCAGCTCGTCCCCGCTCGAGCGCTGCGGCTCGATGCGCGACAGTTCATAGCCCAAAGCGGCAAGCAGGCGCGTGCGCATGGCGACGGCCAACAGGATGAGGACGGCAAGGACAGCGACGACGATCCAGCCGGCCCCGTTCATTTCGGACGGCTCTCTTGCCTGTCCGGACGGCTTCCTTGCCGGCCCGGACGGCTTCCCATCCCGCTCGGGTGGTTCTCCCTGAGGAACGAGAGCACTTCCGAGGCCGGCACGTCCTTCGCGATGAAGGCCTCGCCGATGCCGCGCGTCAGGATGAAGGTCAGCGCGCCGCGCGACACTTTCTTGTCCTGGGTGATGAAGCCAAGCAACGCATCGGCGTCGGGCAGTTCGCCCGGAATGTCGGCCATCCGCCACGGCAGTCCCACCATGTTGAGATGCGCCTCGACGCGCGCCGCATCGTCTGGACTGGCCAGGTTGAGCCGCGACGAGAAGCGATGCGCCAGCGCCATGCCGATGGCGACTCCTTCGCCATGCACGAGGCGGGCGCCGTCATATCGGGTGGCGGCCTCCAGCGCATGGCCGAAAGTGTGGCCGAGATTGAGGAGCGCGCGGTCGCCGGTCTCGAACTCGTCGCGGGCAACGACATCCGCCTTGGCGCGGCAGGCCTCGGCGATGGCCTCCACCCTCTCCGGTCCGCCGGCGAACACGCTGGCCCAGTTTTTCTCCAGCCAGGCGAAGAATTCGGGCCGGTCGATCAGCCCGTATTTGGCGAGTTCGGCGTAGCCGGCGCGAAATTCGCGGATCGGCAGCGTATCGAGCACTCCGGTATCGGCCAGCACCAGCTTCGGCTGGTGGAAGACGCCGACCAGGTTCTTGCCGCGCGCGCTGTTGATGCCGGTCTTGCCGCCGACCGAGGAATCGACCTGCGCCAGGAGCGAGGTCGGGATCTGCACGAAGTTCATGCCGCGGCGCACGATGCCGGCGGCAAAGCCGGCCAGGTCGCCGATGACGCCGCCGCCGAGGGCGATGACGACATCGCCGCGTTCCAGCTTCGCGGCCAGGACGCCGTCCACCACCTCTTCGAGATGCGCGAAACTCTTGGTTTTCTCGCCGGGCGGCAGCGTGATCACGGCGGGCTCGATACCGCTCTCCAGCAGGCCGGCCTTCAGCGCATCGAGATGCGCCGCCGCGACGTTTTCGTCGGTCACGACCGCGGCGCGTCGGCCCGGCAGGCGGCGCGACATCTCGGCGCCGGCGCGCGACAAAAGCCCTGGCCCGATCAGGATGTCGTAGGCCCGCTCGCCAAGTCCGACCTCGACGGCAACGGCAGCAGAGGCGCTCATGGTTCGACCTCGCCCGCGGGAGTGGTCTGGGCGATATCGAAATGCCGGCACAGCGCCTCCACCACCTCGGCCGCGATGACTTCCTTTCGGTCGTCGCGGGTCGGCACGGTGACGTCCGATGTCGCATAGACCGGATAGCGTTCACTCATCAGCCGTTCGAGCACGCCACGCGGATCGGGGCTCTTCAGCAGCGGCCGGTTCTGTTTCTTGGAGACCCGTTCCATCAAAAGGTCGAGCTCGGCCTTCAGCCATACCGACACGCCATGCGCCGCTATCGCCTCGCGCGTCTGTGCGTTCATGAAGGCGCCGCCGCCGGTCGACAGCACCTGCGGGCCGTTTTCCAGCACGCGCAGGATGACGCGCTGCTCCAGCGCCCGGAACTCGGTTTCGCCATAGCGTTCGAACAGTTCCGGAACGGTCATGCGCGAGACGCTTTCGATCTCCTGGTCGCTGTCGATGAAAGGCAACGCCAGCACGGTGGCGACCTTGCGGCCGATCGCGGTCTTGCCGGCGCCCATCAGGCCGACAAAGACGATGGAGCGGCCGCCAAGCCTGCCCAGCAGCGCGGCATGGCTCCCGCCCGGAGGATTTGCTGGTAGCGCGTTCATCAGCCTCGAAGCCCTCTTTGCCGGCGTATCGACATGAAAAGCCCGGTTGCGTCAAGCGCACTGAGGCAGGCTGGCCTCCCGCGGGCGAGGAACCGGCTGCATTGGAAGTTGCCGGCGCGCTTCAGCTTCTTGCTTGAATTGGCCGGATTGGCGTCCCATAAGGGCACAGGGTTTGGAAACGCAGAACAAGAAGACGGGCGAAGATTGATGCCGACACTGTTTCGCCTTGTCGTGATATCAGCGATTCTGGCGGGCATCGCCTATGGTACGATGTTCGCGTTGGTGATGTTCGTCGAGCCGAAAAAGGCGGAAATGAGCGTGCGCATCCCTGCGGAAAAGCTGAACCCAAAGAAAAACTGAGCCCGAAGAAAAACTTCAGGAAATGAACAGCGCTGCCCGCATCGAAGCCTTTCTGGAGATGATGAGCGCCGAGCGGGGTGCCGCCGAAAACACGCTTTCCTCCTATCGCCGCGACCTCGATGACGCTTCGCAGGAGATCCCTGGCGGTCTTGCCGGCGCCGGCGCCGCGGACATCCGCGCCTATCTCGACGACATCGCCGCACGTGGCTTCGCACCGACATCGCAGGCACGCAAACTGTCGGCGATCCGCCAGTTCTTCAAATTCCTCTACGCCGAGGGCCTGCGCGGCGACGACCCGACCGGCACCCTGGACAGCCCGAAAAAAGGCCGCCCGCTGCCGAAGACTATGAGCGAGGCCGACACCGGCCGGCTGATCGACCGCGCCGCGCAGGAGGCCGGCGATGCCGGGCTCGGCGACAGCGACAGGCTGGCGGCGCTGCGTCTGCACGCGCTGGTCGAAGTGCTTTATGCGACAGGCCTGCGTGTTTCGGAACTGGTCGGCTTGCCGGTGACGGTGGCGCAACGCGACGACCGTTTCTTCATGGTGCGCGGCAAGGGCGACAAGGAGCGCATGGTGCCGCTGTCGGCCAAAGCGCGCGCGGCGATGCGGGCCTGGCTCGCCGCCCGGGCCATGGTGCCCGCTTTCGCCGACAGCCCGTTCCTGTTTCCTGTCGCGTCGGACAGCGGCTACCTCTCGCGCCAGGTCTTCGCTCGCGACCTCAAGGGGCTGGCGGCCCGGGCCGGCATTGCCTCGGCCAAGGTCTCGCCGCATGTGCTTCGCCATGCTTTCGCCAGCCATCTCTTGCAGAACGGGGCTGATCTCAGGGCCGTGCAGCAACTGCTTGGCCATGCCGACATATCGACGACGCAGATCTATACCCATGTGCTGGAGGAGCGATTGGTGCGGCTGGTCAACGATCATCACCCGCTTGCCGACTAGACCTCATATCGCTATGTGAGGGCGACGTTCCATCGCCCGGAGCCCCGGATTTCAGGGTCCCGCCAGTCTTTGCTTCCGACGTATCGGTCCGCTCAAGCATGTACAACTACCTCGATTTCGAAAAGCCGGTGCAGGATCTGGAACTCAAGATCCTGGAGCTGAAGAAGCTTGCCGAGAACGGCGAGGCGGTCGATGTCGCCGACGAGATCAGCAGGCTCGAGAAGCGGTCGCGCGATGCGCTGCGCGATCTCTACAAGGCGCTGACGCCGTGGCAGAAGGTGCAGGTGGCGCGCCACTCCGACAGGCCCCACTGCGTCGACTACATCAAGGGCCTGTTCAGCGATTTCACGCCGCTCGCCGGCGACCGCAATTTCGGCGAGGACCAGGCGATCGTCGGCGGCTTTGCCCGGTTCCGCGGCGAACCAGTAGCGATCCTCGGCCAGGAGAAGGGCTCCGACACGGCGAGCCGGCTGAAGCACAATTTCGGCTCGGTGCGCCCCGAAGGCTATCGCAAGGCCGTGCGGCTGATGGAGCTTGCCGACCGCTTCAAGATCCCGCTGCTGACATTGGTCGACACGGCCGGCGCCTATCCCGGAGTCGGCGCCGAGGAGCGCGGCCAGGCCGAAGCCATCGCCCGTTCGACCTCGGCCTGCCTTGCGCTCAAGGTGCCGTCGATTTCGGTTGTCATCGGTGAAGGCGGTTCGGGCGGCGCCATTGCCATCGCGACCGCCAACCGCGTCTACATGCTGGAACATGCCATCTATTCGGTGATCTCGCCCGAGGGCGCGGCCTCCATCCTGTGGCGCGACACGACGCGCTCCAAGGACGCGGCGACCAACATGAAGATCACCGCCCAGGATCTTCTGGAACTGAAGATCATCGACGCCATCATTCCCGAACCGATCGGCGGCGCCCAGCGCGCGCCCGAAACGGTGATTGCCGCGACGGGCGATCTCATCGCCAGGACGATGAAGGATTTTGCCGGCGCCAACATGGATTTTCGCGAGCAGCGCCGCGAGAAGTATCTTGCAATGGGCCGCAGCCTCTGAACACCCCTTTGGCGGCGCAACCGGGCCGCGGCAAGCCGCCTCCACGGCAACGCTCCACGGCAATGTGGCGGCGATGAGCAATTTCGCCACAAAAATGCCGCCGGATTCGGTTCAATGGAATTGCCGCGAGGGGTGGCCGAGGCTTGCGGTAAGGAATTTTCAAGGTTAACGGGCTTACGGTCCGTCTGTGTTCAGCATGCGGGCTCGGCCGTTTCGAAGCCATTGGCCCGAAAGAGAAGACGTAGCCTTATCCATGTTTGCCAAGCTTGCCCGCACCGGAATTCTCATCACCGCGATAGCCGTCGCCGGCTGCAATGATTCGTCGATGAAGGATTTTGCCCCGGAGGCCAACAAGCCTCTGCCCGACAAGATCCTGGCCGACATGAAGGCCAAGGGCATGGTGCGCACCTCCTCGGTGATGGCGCGCATCTTCAAGGAAGAGGGCAAGCTCGAAATCTGGAAGGCCAAGACCAACGGCCGCTACGACATGGTCGCCAGCTACGATATCTGCAAATGGTCGGGCAAGCTCGGGCCGAAATACACCGAGGGTGACCGCCAGGCGCCGGAAGGTTTTTATACCGTGCGTCCGGCGCAGATGAACCCGCGCTCGAACTACCATCTGTCCTTCAACATCGGCTATCCCAACGCCTATGACCGCGCCAACGGCCGCACCGGCTCCAACCTGATGGTGCACGGCGCCTGCTCGTCTTCGGGCTGCTATTCGATGACCGATCCCCAGATCGAGCAGATCTATGCGTTCGGCCGCGATGCCTTCCAGGGCGGCCAGACCGAGTTCCAGATCCAGGCCTTCCCGTTCCGCATGACCGCCGCCAACATGGCGCGCTACCGCAACGATCCGAATTACGAATTCTGGAAGATGCTGAAGGTCGGCTACGACAATTTCGAGATCACCAAGGTACCGCCGAAAGTCGACGTTTGCGAGAAGCGCTACGTCTTCAACCAGGTGGCTCCCGAAGGCACCACATTCAATCCGACCGGCCCCTGCCCTGCATCCACGCAGCCGGATTCGCTGAAAAGCGCCTACAGTGCTTATCAGAGCACGTATGAGGCTGCGTTCAACGGCGCCCTCAAGGCAAGCACGCCGGCGCCCAAGCCCACCATCGCCGGCATCAAGGAAGCCAGCATCGTCTCCGACTGGTCGAAGCGCCGTGCGCGCGGCGAGCGCGTGCCGATCGACCCGCCATCGCTCAATTCGGACGGCTCGGTCACCGAGACGGCGCGCATGGGCCGCATCGATTCGCCCGCCGGCCGCAAGATGGCCGCGCTCGACGCCGAAAAGGCCGCGAAGCAAAAGGCCGAGGAGCAGCGGCTGGCCGCCATAGAAGCTGCCAAGCAGGCCAAGGCGCAAGCGCTGGCCGAAAAGGAAGCCGCCAAGGCGCAGGCGCTGGCCGAAAAGGAAGCGGCCAAGACCGCCAAGGAAGCCCCTGTCGCCACCGCGACGATCGAAGCGCCGGCCGAGCCCGCACCGCCGGCCGAAACGCAGGCCGCGAGTGCCGACGAGAGCCGCGTGACGAGGCTGAAGAACAAGCTGCTCGGCATGTTCGGCGGCTGACATTTTTCGCCGTGACCGACGACACCGTCTACGATCTGAAGGGGCTGAACTGCCCTTTGCCGGTGCTGAAGGCGAAGAAGCGGCTGGCCGGGATGCGGCCCGGCAGCCGGCTCTGGCTGGAAACGACCGATCCGCTCGCCGTTATCGACATTCCGGCGTTCTGCGCCGACGCTGGTCATCATCTCGTAGAGACATCCGCCATATCGGGCGGTCACCGCTTCCTGGTCGAGCGCGGCGAATAGCTGTCGTAAAGATCAGCGTCCCGCGATCGCCAGGGGATTGTTCTCCAGCGCCGCGCGGTCGGGCGTGTCGATCGACGGCCGATTGGTGAAAGCGGCAAACAGTCGCCTTACATACTCTTCGGGCATGTCGAGCGTGATCAGCACCAGCCGGGTGCCGCGCTGGCCGTCCGGCCAGGACGGCAATCGAGCCGGCGGATGCAGGATTTTCTGCACGCCATGCACCACCAGCGGCCGCGACGGATCTTCCTCGAGTTCGATGACGCCCTTCATGCGCAGCAAGTGCTCGCCATGCGTGGAGCGCAAAAGGTCGAGGAACATCTCGATGGCCGAGAACGGCACCGGGCCGTCATGCACCAGGGAATGGGTGCGGATGCGCTGATCGTGCCGGTGCCCCTGGTCATGGTCGTGCCCGTGCCCGGCATAATCATGATGATCGTGGTCATGCATCGCCTCCTCGCCGAGCCAGCGCCGCACGTCGGCGGATTTGGTCGCCGGGTTGTAGAGGCCGCAGTCGAACAGCGCCGCGACACCCGTTTTCGCATCGTCGACAGCCAGCAGTTCGGCGCCCGGATTGATCTGGCGCAGCCGCGTCCGCAGCGCTTCCAGCCCATCCGGACCAGCGACCAGATCGGTTTTGGAGAGCACGATGCGGTCGGCGACGGCGACCTGCTTGACCGCCTCGACATGGGCATCGAGCGTGGCATCGCCGTTGGCCGCGTCGACCAGGGTGATGACGCCGTCGAGCCGGAAAGCTTGGACCAGGGCCGGATGCGCCATGATCGATTGCAGCACCGGGGCCGGATCGGCAAGGCCGGTGGTCTCGACGATGACGCGGGCAAGGCGGGCTATGCGGCCGGTCTGCTGCCGGTCGACCAGATCGGCCAGCGTGTCGACCAGTTCGCCGCGCACCGTGCAGCAAAGGCAGCCATCGGAAAGCTGGATGATGCCGTCGGACGCTTGTTCGACCAGCAGATGATCGATTGCCACTTCGCCATATTCGTTGATGATGACGGCGGTGTCGGCCAGAGCCGGGTCCTTCAGGAGCCGGTTGAGCAGCGTCGTCTTGCCGGCGCCGAGGAAACCGGTCAGCACGGAAACCGGGATGGGAAAACCGCTCATCGGATTCTGTCTTTATGTTTGAGCATGATCTTTCCCGAAAACCGGCCTCCACTTTTCGGGATCATGCTCAGTTCGCGACCTTGACGGGTTGGTCGCCCTGCGCAGCCGAGCCCGCCACCGTCGGGCCGGCGCCGGGCGCCGGTCTGTCGGGCCGCCAGGTCGGAATGGGCACGTCGGCATATTCCTGGCCGCCCTGGGCGAGCATGGCCATCGGTGTCGGGCCGGTCGCGCCGCCAAGCCCCACGGCAACCAGCGTCGGCACGTGGTCGAGCTTTTCCTGGTAGGGCGATTTCGGCACGTTCTTGGCCACGGCGGGCGGCGCCTCGGATTGCTCAGCCGGCGCCTTCTTCTTGCAGATCTCGTCACGCATGTCGTTGGGCGAGATGGTGTCGCCGTAGGGTGCCAGCGTCGCAATGGTGGCCGAGCCAGCGGCAGGCGTGTCGAAACCCTGGTCGAGCAGTTTGGCCGCGGCCTCGGCACGGGTGATCGCCGATTTCTCGCCGAGCACCACCGCCACCAGCGTGCGGCCGTTGCGGGTCGCCGAACCGATCATGTTGAAGCCGGAGGGGCAGACGAAGCCCGTCTTCATGCCGTCGGCCCCGGGATAGCGGCCGATCAACAGGTTGTAGTTGGGGATCGCCTTCTTGCCGACCGCAAGCCCCTCGATCGAGAACCACGGCGCATATTGCGGAAACTCGCGGCGGATCGCCGTTACCAGCACGGCCAAGTCGCGCGCCGTGGTGTACTGGTCCGGCGAATAAAGCCCGTTCGGATTGACGAAATGCGTTCCGTTCATGCCGAGCCGGACCGCCTCGGCATTCATGCGCTCGGCAAAGGCTGCCTGCGATCCCCCGACATTCTCGCCGACGGCCATGGCGATGTCGTTTGCCGACTTGACCAGCATCATCTTCAGCGCATTGTCGAGCCGCATCACCGAGCCTGGCTTGAAGCCCATCTTGCTCGGCGGCTCGGCGGCGGAATGTTTCGTTACCTTGATCGGCGAATCGAGCCGGACCTCGCCGGCCGCGATCGCCCGGAAGGTCACATAAGCCGTCATCAGCTTGCTCAGCGATGCCGGGTACCAGCGTTTGAACGCGTCCTGGTGCTCGAGGATCTTGCCGCTGTTCAGGTCGAACAGCACGACCGGATTGGCCAGCGCCGGCCCGGCCAGCGCCGAGAACGCCACGGCGCCCGCGCAGAATAGTTTGAGGAAATGCCTGTGCCGCATGATCGAATCCGAAATCGCCTCTTGCCGTAGTCGCCCCTGGCTCCGTAAGATTTACGCGATCGCCAGCAAAATGAGTCCGCCCTCAAAACGGACCGCATTGTTGCGGTGCTATTTACTCTATGTGACGTCAACATGGCAAAGTGCCTGACGATCACAATTGCAAGGCAGCGGACCTGCCCCAACAGCGAGATGGAACCATCATGCCAATCCTGAACCGTGCCGCCGAAATGCAGGACGAGGTTGCCGGCTGGCGACGACATCTGCACCAGACCCCGGAACTGAATTTCGACGTCTTCAAGACAGCCGCCTTCGTCACCGAGAAGCTGAAGGCCTTCGGCTGCGACGATGTGGTGACGGGGCTGGGCAAGACCGGCGTCGTGGGCATCATTCGCGGCCGCCAGGGCGAAGGCGCCACCATCGGCCTGCGCGCCGACATGGACGCGCTGCCGCTCAACGAGATATCAGGCAAGCCCTATGCTTCGACCGTTCCCGGCAAGATGCATGCCTGCGGCCATGACGGCCATACGGCGATGCTTTTGGGTGCGGCGAAATATCTCGCCGAGACGCGCAATTTCGCCGGTTCGGTGGCGGTCATCTTCCAGCCGGCCGAAGAAGGCGGCGGTGGCGGCAACGAGATGGTCAAGGACGGCATGATGGAGCGTTTCGACATCGCAAAAGTGTTCGGCATGCACAACATGCCGGGCCTGCCGGTCGGCCAGTTCGCCATCCGTCCGGGCCCGATCATGGCGGCGACCGCGGAATTCACCATCACCGTGAAGGGCCGCGGCGGCCATGCGGCGATGCCGCACGGCACGATCGACCCGATCGTCATCACCAGCCAGTTGGTCGGTGCCCTGCAGACGATCGCCTCGCGCAGCACCGACCCGGTCGAAGCCGTGGTGGTGTCGGTGACCAAGTTCCACGCCGGCGACGCCTACAACATCATCCCGGAATCGGCCGAGATCGCAGGCACGGTGCGCACCTTGCGCAAGGAAATCGCCAAGAAGTCGGAAGAGCGCATCCGCAGCATCTGCGACGGGCTGGCCACGGCTTTCGGAGCCAGGATCGAGGTCGATTACCAGGCGAACTACCCTGTAACCTTCAACCATGCGGAAGAGACGGTCTTTGCGAGCGATATCGCGGCAAACGTCGCCGGCGACGCCCATGTCCATCGCGCCATCCAGCCGGTGATGGGCGGCGAGGATTTTTCCTATATGCTCGAAGCCCGGCCCGGCGCCTTCATCTTCATCGGCAATGGCGATACCGCCGGTCTTCATAACCCGGCCTATGACTTCAACGACGAGGCCATCCCGCACGGCATGAGCTACTGGGTGAAGCTGGCCGAAACCGCGCTCGCCGCCTGAGGCCTGGCGGCGGGGGGGCCGGCCGATTGTGTTCGGCCCGCCCCTTGGCGAAACGATCGGAAGCGGCTATGTGTCGGGCCGCGTGGTCCCGTAGCTCAGTAGGATAGAGCGGCAGATTCCTAATCTGTAGGTCACAGGTTCGATTCCTGTCGGGATCACCAGCATTTCCAAATGCTTAGGTGGAACGGCACCGAGAATGCCGCGCGGTGATTCTTCGCCGAGACCTCTAGGCGCGTGGAGCGCACGATCTCGAAGAACACGATGTCCAGCCGACACTGGAAATCCGCCCCGGTCACAAGTCAGCTTCACCGATGCTTCTCGACGAAAGCTCTGCATGCAGGTGATAGCCGTTCGATCTGGCTTTCAAGGTCGCATTTACCCATCGGTTTCGTCGGGCAAAACCGTGCGTAGTCGCGGCGACATCCCTTGCCCTCGAAAATTTTGAAAGATCTTACCTGCGTAGGGTTTGTTGCGTCGATTGAACTGGGTATCAGCCCGGTTTCGATCTCCATCGCACCGTCACGATTTGAC
>NZ_JAIUIH010000018.1:0-98373 GCF_020165515.1 Mesorhizobium sp. BR1-1-13 | reverse complement strand
CAGTACGCCGCCGTAGTTGCGGGCGTCGATGCCGCGGGTCGCGCCGCTGACATCGACGGCCTCAATCGTCAGGTCGGTCGCCGTGGTACCGTTTACTGCATAGATGCCGGAGCCGTTCGCCCCCGTCACCGTGCCGGTCGCCGTGATCGACAGTGCGCCGCTGCCATTGTTGGTGGCAAGGATGCCGCGATCCGCACCGCTGACATCAGCTGCCTCGATCGTCAGGTCGGTCGCCGTGCTACCGTTCACCGCAAAGATGCCGTAGCTGCCCGTTCCCGTAACCGTGCCGGTCGCGGTGATCGACAGAGCGCCGCTGCCATCGTTGCGGGCGCCGATCCCACTGTACGCGCCGCTGACATCGACGGCTTCGATTGTCACGCCGGTGGCGTTGCCGCTGGCACGCGCTAGGATCCCGTAGCTGCCCCTTCCCGTCACCGTGCCGGTTGCGGTGATCGACAGAGCGCCGCTGCCATCGTTTCGGGCGTAAATGCCCAAAACGGCGCCGGTGATGGTGGACTGATTGTTGTCTGTGAATGTCAGTCCATTCGTGCCGCTCAGCAAAAAGGCGCTGCCGCCGGGGCCGGTGGTGTCGATGCTGAAACCGGGGGCGGTCGTCACCACGAGCGGGGTGCCGGTCAAGGTCTGCGTCGTCGTCGTTGTGTCGCCGCAGGTATAGGTGCCGCCCCCGCCGGTACAGCCCGCATAGGCGCGCCGCACATAGCCGCGATAGCCGCCGATGAAGGCGCTGGTGGCGAGGGCGGTGCCAAGCAATAGATGGCGCCGGAGGCCCCGTCCCCGTCCGGTCGGCATTCCCGGTTTCACTGTTGTGCGTTCATTCATGATCGCCCCTCCGCTCCTCGTGACGGTCTTCAGTCACGCCGTGTCCGGGCCGACTCAGCAGACCGGGAACGCCCGCCCGCCCCTCGCTCGGTGCATGGCTGACGACGCTCGCCGCCTCCGGCGAACCGGGGCTCACCGCCATCGGGCAGGTGTCTCCAGGAAGCACGGCGAGGTCGTATAGTTCGGTGATCGCACCGTCGATGCGGAACCAGTCGACGCAACTTCCCTTCTCAAGGTCAATGATTTGCATGCCGCACCATGGCTCCGAGTCGGCGGCCTTGAGACGCTCCTCCCATGCCAGCCCCTCGAAGCGCTTGTACCGTGGCTTGGAAAGACCGACGAAGGCATAGCGGCCCGAGAACGCAAGCCCGCGCAGGAAGCCCGGGCAGAACGCGACCGGTTCGAAGCGGCCCTTGCCGCCGTTCTTCGGCAACTCGATCGTGCCAAACTCGCCGGTGCCCGAATTGAGCAACCACAGCCTGCCGTTATGGAGGCGCGGCGAATGCGGCATCGAAAGCCCCTCGCACACGATCTCCCCGGTCCTCACATCGATCACCACGCCGCCGTCGGCGCGCCGATCACGCCAGCCGTCGATCGTGTCGGAGCGGCTGACGGCCGTGACATAGGCCGGCTCGCCTTCCCGCATCGCCAGACCGTTCAGGTGGCAGCGGTCCTCGTCCACTAGCGCCGACACGAAGGGCGGCCGCCACACTTCCTCGAAGCTGTAGCGGTCGGAAACGGTGGCCAGGCAGTTGAAGCGGGTGTTAACGAATATCGGCTTGCCGGACGCGTCGACGCCGACGTCATGCGCATCGAGTTCGCCGGTTATATACATGGTGCGCGGCACGTAGCACGCGTCGAAGATCGCGTTGGCGCGCTGATGCAGCTCCAGCGTATTGACGAAGCGGATGAGGTGGAATCCGGCCGCCAGCACGAACGAGCCGTCAGGCACGGGCGCAAGCCCCATCGGCCGCAGGATCGGCGTCTGGTGGACATTGAGCCCGCCCGTGTCGGGGTTACGACCGAGCAGGTAGAGCAGGCCGGACTGATAGGAGGTGAATGCCAGTCCGATGTCGAGCGATCTCAGCCGGGCTACCAGGCCAGCCGACATCGAATAGCCGAGGCGGGGCGCACCGTTCGCCCTTGCTCCGTCGTCGCACTGTCCGAGATCGTCGGCCAATTCGCCATCGCATACTACCATGACATTGCCAGTCCCATGAGATTGCCGCCCCGCATTCGGAGGTATGTTTCTAGAATGTCGAATATTCGAGCAGAACGGCGACATCCGTGAGGTCAGAGAGGTCCGCCGCGCCGAAATCCAGCGTGAAAGGCTGATCTACCGGGACACCGTGGAAGGCGTTCAGCGGCATCGCGCCAGAGCTACCATCCAAGGGCGCCATGTTCGACAGGGCGATGCCCCGCGCGAAGGCGGCACTGGCCGTCTCCCCCGTCCCGGTGGCCGTCAGCAGCACCGAAGCCGGACCTTCGCCGCCGATGCAGAGAAGCGCAATATTCGAGATCGCGCGGGCCGTCCCGTCCGTCGCGCCGAAGCCGGAAAGATCAAGCGCCAGCTGGTTCGCGCTTCCATTCCGAAGGGCCGCCACGCCTGTCGGATTGACTGCCGAACCGGCAAAAAGCATGCACCGGGTCGAGGAGCCTGTCCCCGTTGCGGGTTCGACGAACGCCGCGTCGCTATAAAAGCCGAAGCCGTCGAATGTGATCAGCAGGTCGACCAGGTCGACCGCCGAATCCGGGGCGAGCGTGATCTCCCACTCGGTCGTGAAACCGCTGCCTTCGAATTGCAGCAGCGTTTCTCCCGGAAGCCCGAAGACGTCCATGTCGTCCTTCATGCGGAATTCGGAGATCGGCAGGGCGTCCGGGAAGCGGATCAGCAGCTGTTCAGATGCACCGCCGTCCGTTCCGACGCACGAGACACCGCGATTGCGGAGCGTGCCGCGAACGAGATCGGCGCCGGTCAGTTGCGGTTCCACGCCGACGCTACGAATGCGGAAGCCGAAAAGGCCCGGATAATGTTGCTGTAGCGATGCCTCCTTCGTCGCGAAGCTGCATCGGCCGGTCCGCTTCAATGCGCCGAACGCCAACGGAAATTCACGGGCGAGTGACGTGGTGTGCCGCGCCGGCATGGTGAGCTTGACGCCAGAAAGCCGGCTGTTTTCGAGCGCCGCCAGATCGGCCTGCAAAGTATCCGGACCAGTCAGCCCGCGCATTGCCCTCGGCAGATAGTTCTTGCGGATGATGTTGAGGGGTCGCGCCTGTTCGAAGGCAAGCGCCCGTTCGGCCAGCCAACCCATACGCGCGGCGTTGTCGACATAATAGACCATCAGCCGCTCGGCGACCGTCGCGAGCTTGGCCCAGGTGTCCGCGCTCAGGAAACGATCACGGTCGAAGCGCATCAGGGCATCAGCATATTGCCGGTCGGCTTCGGCGATGCGCTTCTGATAGTCGGCGATCGTGACGGTGCGCCGACGGATGGCGACCTGCGCCATGGCGGCCGGCAGGGCGACGTCCCGCAGCCGCTTGATCTCGTCGGCCCGCCGATTCGCCTCCTTCTCCATGCCTTCCATGCTGATCCACGAGACGTACACGAAGGCCGCCATGCCGCCCATGATCATGGCGCCGCCGCCACCGAGCGCGCCGAGCTCGACCATCGCCTTGCTACCAGTCGATTCGCCGCTCTTGTCCTTCTTGGTGAGCTTGTCGAGCGCGCTCTTGGCGCCGCCCAGATAGTCCTTGAACTGGTTGAAGAAACTGTCGTGGTCGTCGATTTCCTGTTGCTTTTTCTCGATCTGTTTCTTGATCGCCTTGACCTGTTCCTGCGCCAGTTTGACGTCGTTCTGAGCGATCGCGATCTGTTCGTTGGCGATTCCCACGCTCGCCGCCGCCCTCTCGGCCAACAGCGCGGCATACATGCGGTCGAGCTGCGCCTGCTCGAAGCGGTCGGTATAGGCGATGAAATCATTCTGCGCGGATTTCGCGGCCGCGGCGAGGCCGTCGCTTGCATCTTTCAGCGGCCGATAGCGGAGGATCGGCACCATGTCCTCGCGCCAGCCATAGGCGTTGAGCCCCTCCTCGATCAGGAACAAACCGTAATTGGCGCGCTCCACCTGCGCCCGGATGGCCGGATTTCCGATGAGCATGACCATGACGAGGATCGGATCGCCGTCCTTGGGATAGGTCGGTATCGTGCCCGGATCGGCACCGTGCAGGAACAATACGCCCTTATAGAGTTCGCGGGCGCGGCGGATCCCGGACGGATCGTCTGTGCGAAAAAGCTGCTCGGCCCAATCGAGCATGGCACGGCCCTGGGCGATCTTGAAGGCTCGCCATTCGCAGGGCGAGAGCGCGAAGTCCCTATATGGTTCTGTCCTGAACGTCCTAAGCGGATAGGTGTTTTCGCGCGCGCCCTTCTCGTCGTAGGAAACGCTGGTGGTATATGGCAGCGTCTCGTCCGTGAACAGCAGCCGGACTGGGTTGGCCGAAGGCGCCAGTTCGCCCATGCCATGATAGGCATCGATGGTTTCCTGCTCGGCTACTCCGACCGCGATCCCGGTAAGCGCCCCGAGTTCCCTGACGGTCGTCGCATAGTCGCCGAGCGCCTGAGCGATGCAGGCTCGTAGCGCGGGGATGGTCACACCGAGGACATATTCCAGCCAGTGGACATAGAGGACGCCGCACTCCAGCGGCGCCTTGACCCGTCGCATGGTCTGGCCTTCGTCCATCGACACATTTGGCAAGCTCTCGACTATCGGCCAGAACGGATTGTACAGAGGAAAGTCGGGGGCCTGAAAGAAGGTCTCAAGGGTGGCCAGGCCTTCGAGCGTGCTCGTGTCGATCGCGGCCCTCTCCTCGAGATCGAGGGCGCGCCTTTCCTTGTCGGAAAAGTTTCGTGGCTGGAAGATGAACTCGCTCCGGTACCAACCCTGCTTCAGAAGCTCGCTCAGAATGACGCCTCCGAGCGTGCCGGTCTCGGTCAACGAAGTCATCGCGCCGCCGAAATCATTGTTGTCGATCTGCCAGATCGCACCCTTCAGCTTGTCGACAACGGTGAACAAGGAGACGATAAGCGCGCCGACTCCGTCCGTGCTTTCCGTCGGCGGCTGGTTTTCCTCGCTGAATTCCTGCTCGCCGTTGGCAGCGTCGAAATCGCTTTTCCCCCACAGTTGGGTGAACTCATTTCGGTAAGCCGGCGAGAAGTCGGGGATCGTGCGGCGAATATCGAAGAGATTCTCGCAATAAAATGGCTTCCGCCGCTCAAGCCATTCTTCATATTGGAGATAGAATGGCGCTTTGCCGGCAAACTGACGCGGAATGATGGGCTTAGGCCGCAGCGGATCCGTATAGATGTCGGGTTTCGCATCATACGGGTCGAACGGCGCCTGGAAGCTGTCCGAGAGGAAGCCGCGCAGCGCGTCGACGTTGAGCTGCATCCGTGATGTCGTCGCTCCCGCCAGCGTATCGAAGCGGACACGGAGCCGTTTTTCCAGCTCGGTTCGGCTCGAACCCGACAATTGGACCAGCTTCGTCAGATAGTCCTCGGAGGATTCGCCCGCCGTCTTCGCCGGCACCTCGACCGCCGTCTTGCCGAAGCCGCCGGCCTCCTTCGCCGTCGTGAGCGCCGGTTTTAAGATTTCTGCGAGCAAGGTTGCCGGATTCTTCTGCGTCTCATCGAAAGTTCGGAAATTCTGATGCAGGCGATTATTGAGCTGCGTTTCGAGCGTCGAAGCCGGCACATCGCGCTTGCCGATCAGTGGCAGCATCTCGTGCATGAAGCGCGCTGCGCTCACCCAGACGCCTCGCAGATAATCGCGGTAGAGACCGAGATCGGATTTGTCGCCGAACGGCCATGGGCCGGGCGCCAACTGGTCCGTCACCGATCCAGTGAGGCGGCCCGCGTCGATAATCTCGAAATCGAGCAATTGATCGCGGCCGTTTCTGCTGCCGCTCCTATCGGCCTTCTTCATTTCGATGTCTAAATCACCCAGCGCCCTCAGCCGCGCCTCGGCCGTCCATGTGGTGACGGGGCTGTCGAGCCAAGGCGTGGCGAGCTGGTTGCTGAGATCTCCTGCTGTCGCCAGCCGGTTCACAGCCAGGAAGGCGCCGAGTGATTTCAGGTCCTCTTTCGGAACAGATTTCGTCCGCGGCTTGACTTTGACGAAGAGCGCCAGTCCGCTGCGCGATCCTTTCGGAGGCTCGATCGCGCTTGTCGCGAGCCTATTCCCGCTCGCGGCAAGGACGGACGTGGATTCCGATGAGATGCGGAGAAAGCGATAGGCCTCGCGCACGTCAGGCGTATCGGCAAGGTGCAGCGCAAAGCTGCCATCCCTGCCGCTGACCGTCTCGCCGAGCACGACCGTCCTCTCCTTCCCGACGAGCGGACCCTTGAGCGTGGCGGTCCATGCGAGGGCGATGCCAGAGACAGGCAAACGGGTGCCCTGATGCCGCGTGGTTCCCGAAAGGATGACTTCGTCGACCAGTGCTGCGGAAGCTTCTGAGTTGAAATTGGATGACATCGAGCCACCTCCCAGCCCTTGTGTTTGGAACAACTTACAGGTGCAAAGCCTCGGGGCCAGCCCTCATATGAAGGCAGTCGATCCGACCTTCCTCAGCAACCGCTGAACCGAGGACACCTTCGACACTCGCCTGTGGCGGGACCTGCGTTGTATGATTGTTGACCGTAGTGCTCAGATTGGTGATGTCCGTGCCGCTCTGGGCGAGCTGTGCCGGCAGATTTTTATCCAATGTGACGACATCGAATATGGACGCAGCCAAATTGCCGTCGCCGTCCGTCGTCATCGGATAGGTGGCGGCGCCCTGCGCATCCTTGCTCGCCTGCGAGTTGACGCCGGCCAGCGTATAGGTGTTTCCACCGTTGCCGATGGCGACCTGGTTATCCAAGTTTGTTGCCGTGTTGGAGCTTAATGCGGTTGCATAGGATGCCTTGGTCTTGGCGAGGCAACCAACCGGCGTCGAAAGCACCAGGCCATTCGCGCCTTGCCCGGCTTCTGCTACGGGACCAATGGCTGTACGGTACAGATTCGGTTCGATCTGATTGGCGAATCCTGCCTTGGTTTGTGAACCGACCGCAAGACTCTGTCCGAAAGCGTTGGCATCTTCCCCAACGGCCGTATCGTTGTTGGAAGGGGTATCATCGCGTCCGGTCTTGGCGAAACCCCCGACAGCAATTGAAGATTCGCCGTAGGTATCGGCACCGCCATAGGACAAGCTGTTATGTCCATAGTCGTCCCCACCTGCGCCCTCCGTGGCGGATGCGTGGTGCACGAACATCACGACCGACAGGCCGACCACGCTGACAGGGATTGGCTTTGCGGCGCTGGCCGGCGCGGATGACAAGAGCGTCGCGACGACGCCGGCAGAGTGGCGAATCCCGGAAGGGCATGCTCCACCCGCTCGCTCCGCCACTCCGGAAATGCCGAGCAACCCCCAAACGCCCATCGCCCACCCGTTTCCGTTCCGTGCGACTGAAGGTCCGCCGCCACATGCCCGATAGGCGACCCGCCAAACAGGCGCGCTCACCTTATGAATCGAACATTGAAGACGGGATGAGAGTTCGAACAGTCGTCATATGACGACTGTTCGAAGTTTTTGCCGCGCAATCAAGGGCATCCGGTACCAGTGTGTTGCTTGCCGGTCACATATTCTATTGCCCTAATTTTCGCACTGGAGAATTCGTACGTACAATGTTCATTTACAATGAATTTGCGGGTGGGCTTCTGTGTGCCAACGTTCTCAATCCCTTTACGCAGTATTGAGTAAAACTTATGGCTGACATCGCCATCGAAGCGATTTCGACAGTTGTTGGCCGGATCTATGAAGCCGCCTACGATCAGGAGCGTTGGCTTGCAGAGCCTCGATCAGGCGATCATGTTCGGGACGATTGTTGAGGACCTGCAGCCGGCGACGGCGTTTCTGGTTCGGCGCTTCGATCAGCACCTCATTGCGTATCTTTGGCGATATCGATCGCTACCAGCACCGCATCGACAGGTGTAGAATTTGGAGTGGTCATGGTCGGTCTCTCCGGAATAGACGCGGACAAAACGGGGAGCGCAACACGCGAAGTCGCTGCTGGCTTCGCTTTAGCCAGGCCAGCCGTCCAACATTGGGCTGCCATCGGCCAACAAGCGGCGATCGGGGTTGATTGCCGAAGTCAATCAGGCTGCTAGATTTCCCTCAATGATAGCTCAAAGGTACCGCATCAGGAAAGAGATTGACGAGACGTGGACGGTGTTCGACTTGTTCACCGGTTTGCCGGCTGAACTTGAGGGACATCCCTCCATCGACCTCGAAATGGAGTATGCCCAGGAGGTGGCCGGTATCCTCAACGCGCATCAAAATGGAAGGCTAGCCCGACGAGACATAAGTAACACTTAAACCTCGACCTCTTGCGCCTCGTAGATCAGCGCCCTCGAGGGTGTCGAGACTGAAGCTCAGCGGTCCTTTCTCGCGCGAGAGGGATGTACCGAGGTTCAGGACTACGTGATTGGCTGGCCTGCGTCCATTGAGACCTTTTTCGATTTGACCGCAGGGGCAAAGCCGGGCTCATGTACCGGATTCCGGGCTCTAAGCTCCATTCTGGAAGCGCTGGTAGAGACGCCCAGTCGGTCTCGGAGCAACCGCTGAAATCCCGAAGCGCGGGCAGGTCTCGGCGCCGCATCACCATAGCCTGAAGTGCAGATCCAAAAACAGCAGCTAAGAGCTTTGGTCCTTGGCGGCAACTCGCCTGTGGTGTAACGGCCTCGTCAAGCTCCGGCGGTGCCGGCTACCTGTCCAAGCCCCGGAGCGTTTCCGCGCTCTTGAGAAGCGCGACCAGCTCGCTTTGCTTGCGCGTGCGGGTCTTGGCGAAAATCCGTTCGATATAAGTGCGGCAGGTCTTTACCGTGATGCTTGAGTCTGCTGCGACTTCCTTCAGCGTTCGCCCAGACACCAAAGCCGCGGCAAGCCGGGCTTCCGCCGGGGTCAGATCGAACAGCTTTCGGACACGCGTATCGAAGCCATCGTGTGTGCGCCCGGCGACTTCGGTGACCATGATCACAGCGCGACGTTCGATGCCCAGACCATAGGCGCGGGCGTCGACGAATGGCGCAACTGACAGCACCAGCCGTGCCCGTTCCGATCGCTCGTGATCAGATGGCATTATCAGTGTTCCTCCGTCCCGGGCATGGCGCCGTCACGAAGCGTGCAGGTGTCCGCGACCAGCCGCTGGAGCTTCTGGGCATCCATGGGATCGCGGGCGACGATTGTGCCGCCATGCAGCTTCAGTGGGCTGTCGGGCCGCTGCAGCATCGCCTCGGCCGCTTCGTTCATCTGTGCGATCTGTTGATGGCCATTCACCACAAACACCCCCAACGGCAGGTGCGAGAACGCCGATGTAGGCGGCCTCATAGATCTGGCCAACCACCGTCGAGACCGCTTCGATGCTGGCGTAAGCCATGGTCGTTCCCCTGCTGCGCAAGTGGCCGAGAAGCCTAGCACATAGATGCTCACGTGTAAGTTGCATTGTCGCTGGACGGATATTGCCTCCCAATGCCGTGCCGATAATTAGTGCAAATGAATGTGTTACTTTGCGGCAACAGCCGCTCCTGAGAAGCCGCCAGCGGCCCGCAAACCCGCGAACAGTCGTCATTTGACGACTGTTCGCGATCGGTCGGCAACTTCAGTCTTGGCGCGAATGTATCGCTCCTATCAAGACAGGAAACTCAGGCATGATGCTTGCCGGCACAAAATTACAGATCCAAGACCCGTTGCGAGTAACGTCCATCAAGCCAATCCGGTTCGCGGTTTCTCTTCTGGTTCTTGCCCTTGTGGCCTTGCCAGTCATACCGGGCAGAGCCTTGGCTGATGAGTGCCTGGATGAGGGAAGCGGAGGATTTTCGTGCGGCTTCAATTCGCTAGCTGGCGAACAAAGCGCCGCTTACGGCATCGGCTCGGCGGCCGGCGATCATGCGACGGCCCTTGGCTACCAATCTTGGGCCGCAGGGGGCGACAATGTCGCTGTCGGCGCTGATACAAGGGCTTCGCTTGGCGCGAGCAACACCGACAATGTGGCCATTGGCACTGACGCATGGGCAGGCGCCACCGCGGCAGGGCAGAACAATTCCGTTGCCGTTGGATCTTCCGCCCGCTCAAATGCCGCCAATGCGACTTCCCTTGGCGCCAACGCCGGCGCCAACTTCAATGGCGCGATGGCTCTAGGCAGCGATGCGCAGGCCACTCGCGACAATCAGGTGATGCTCGGCACGGCTGGAAACACCTATACGCTTGCAGGGGTCAACTCGCAGGCCAGCAAGGGCGCGCAAAGCGGAATGACCTATCTGATGACAACGGACGGCGATGGCAACCTGGCTGCTTCCACCTTCGATGTCGCGACGCTGGAAAACCTGCCAGCACAGGTGGCTCAGAACAGTAGCGACATCACCGATCTGAGCACGACGGTCAACAACAACACGACGCAGATCACCGCCAATACGGCCGAACTCGCCGATCATGAGACGCGCATCACGAACAACACCGCGCAGATCACAGCCAATACCGCCGAGCTCGCCGATCATGAGATGCGCATCACGAACAACACCGCGCAGATCACAACCAATACGGCTGAGCTCGCCGACCACGAGACCCGCATCACCAACAATACCAACACGCTGAATGTGCACACCACCCAGATCGCCGGCCTCGACAGCCGGGTGACAACAAACACCAACAATATCGCGCTTCTGGACGGCCGCGTCGGTGCGCTGGAATCCGGTGTCCAGGATCTTGGCAACCAGATCAGCGAAAACCGCTCGGAAGCACGCGCCGGCACGGCGCTCGCGCTGGCAACGGCAGGACTGCGTTACGACGACAGGCCCGGCAAACTTTCGCTCGCCGGCGGCTTCGGCAATTTCAAGGGGCAATCGGGCCTCGCGCTCGGCCTCGGCTACAATCCCAGTCTGGATTTTCGTCTCAACGGCGCGATCTCGGCGACGACGAACCACGGCGATGTCGGCGTCAGCCTCGGTGCTTCTTGGACCCTCAACTGATCTTGACTGGGGCAGTATCAACCGCACGCGCGCGGCGGACCGGCGTGTGGTCAGACTGTCTTGGGCGGGGGGCGATCGTCGCCGGCGCTCTTCTGGCGCTGGCGACGATCCTTGGGCCGCTGCCCGCCCATGGGCAAGCCAAGGAGAAGAGGGTCGGGCAGAAGGCGGCTCGGCCCGCCGATATCGACCGCAATGGCGTGCTGATCCTGACGCGGAATGCGCTGCTGGCACTCGACCAGGCCAACAAGACCGGCAACTACACGGTGCTGCGTGATCTTGGCTCTCCGAACTTCCAGGCCAACAGCGCCGCCCGGCTCGGCGATATCTTTGCCAGCCTGCGCAAGCAGGCGCAGCAGTGTTAGCCGGGCAGCAAGCGAAATTGGCACTTCGGCTGTCAGAAAATCATCGACCTGAACGAATGCCGCGGGTTGCAACTTGTACATGCTCTGGACGCTGTCGGATTTCCTCCAGCTGTCACCGGCGATAAATGCGTCCAGCTCGGCCTGGACGTTCAGCGTCGATCGGCCACGGGGCGGCCGTCCTTCATTGAATACGAAAATCGTCCCGCTCGCGGATTCCGAAGCCCCCGCGACTGCCTCAAGAGCATCGACCCACGAGTCAGGCACAAAAGCCGCCTCGTAGATCTTATCGACAAGATCGTTGAGCATGGGCGTCCACCGCAAGTTTGATCGGTTGCGACGCCCTCAAGCAGCATCCGATTTCGCTAAGACCAAATTGGCACGGCGGACAAAGGCATGCAACCCTGAATTGCCTCCCATTGCAGCTTGACGCCTGATCGCTTCGGTCTTTCATCACTCGGGCTCCTGGTTGCGAGGAGCGCGACATTGCTTCCACTTGGGTTGCAAGGAGAGAGGATGGAAAGGCTGCTGCGACCATGGAACGGAAGCGACGCACCGGGCGTCGCCTATGTCTATGCGCCGGACCGAAAGGCGGAGCGACCGATTGCTCATCTCGTAGGCTTTACCGGAATCCTGCAGGTCGACGGATATGGTGGCTATCGGGTGCTCGCCGACAAGAGCGGCGCAACGCTCGCCTTCTGCTGGGCGCACGTGCGCCGGCGCTTCTACGAACTCGCCGCAGCCGGTCCGACGCCGATCGCGAGCGAGGCGCTCCGGCGCATCGTAGAGCTATATCGCGTCGAGGACGACATCCGCGGCTTCCGTCTGAGTTAGCTGAGGACCCTCCCTACCAACAGCTTCGAGGGTCGCCTTAACGGAGACCACACTACCCACGGGGGCGTCCTTCAACACTGCACAGATGACGTCCTTAGCTGTGTGTGACAGTAGACGGGATGTCTGAGCACCCATGATCGCCTCCTACCCCAAGACGTCGATTCGTGCGCCACTTTTGGAAAAAAACAAGAGCTGGAATCGTACCAAGCCGGGGGTCGGAATATTTGCTAAAAATTTCTTTGCGGATGATCGGACAACTGGCATGCGCCCCGAACCCCGTACCCCCCATCTTACAGCGCCGTATGCCTTTTGGATTGCCCGTCATGAGCGCGACCGGTTTGCCCATTACTGTATTCTCTGCAGGCGGATGCGCTGGGACTGGTTTAAGCAATCAGAGACGTAGCTGCTTCGATCGGGTAAGCCGCCTGATCGGCTGACTTGCAATGGTCAATCCAGCCTAAGGCACTGGTAGTCGGTCCTGGCGAAGGACCTTGTCCTTGTCGGCGATCACGCAAAGACCTGCGCAATGAGAATCGTGTTGTCGGGCTCGCTGAGTGATGGCTCGCGCGGACTGGCCGCGATCGCTTGTTGAACTAGACGGTTCCGCAGGTCGAATTCGGCGTTGGACGAACTCGAAAGGGTGGCGCAAGTAGCCATTCGCATCAAAACGTCCCAACATAGAATCTGCCAGTTGGCTTGTCGTCTTTCATCCAGATCAGCGCCTGGGTCATGGAATCGACCTGATCGTCGTGCTTGCCGTTCGGAAACGCGAGCACTTCGACCAGGAAATCATCCTTCCAATGTGCATCTTTGGGCAAATGGACGTTGCCGTTTTCGATCATCGCGCCGACACGTGACAGCCGGCTTTCTTTGTCGATCCGGGTTTTGATCGGCGTGGTGCTGATGTTCTGGCTGTCCAGATCCGCAATGAGGCTTGAGCCAGAGCCGGCATCTTCGATCAGAATGATTTCGGGGTCATGCTTGGCAAGGAAGTTTTTGACCGCTTTGATGAGCTCGGGATAGGCGGCTCTGACGCGCACGAGATCGAGGAGGTAGTAGTTGTTGCCATCTTTGGCCCAGGTCGTTCCTACGGAATAGTCGCAACTCGGATCACCTTTGACAGCCGTGTCCCAGCTTTGAACGATCGTCATCGAACGCAGATCGAGCTGACCGGGATCGTAGTAGCGGAACCAGGCGCGCTTGACGATATTGCCATCCGGTGGCGCGGGCGCTTGCTGAAATTGGGCAGAGAAATTGAGGGAGCCCAGGGCTAGCTTCAGGCCATCTAGTTCAGCCATGCCATAGCGCGATGGATGCAGAAGATCTCCGATTTTGCGGTCGTGCCAGCGATCTTTCCCCGTCTGAATACGCTCATCTTGTTCCGCGATGGCCGAAAGATTCAGGTGCTCCCAGCCGCCAGCTTCCAACAGGATGCCTGCCAAATCGTCGACATGGAGCCGCTGCATGACAAGCACGGCAGCACCTTTGGCCGGATTGTCGAACCGCGACATCAGCGTTGAGCGAACCCATTCCGCGCATTTGCTGCGTGCCGATTCCGAGTGGGCTTCATCTGCCTTCAATGGATCGTCGATTATGATGATGTCGCCGCCGCGGCCGGTTAGCTGTCCGCCCGTTGAGGTGGCGAGACGTCCGCCGCCAAGCGTCGTCTGCATTTCGTTTTCGGTGTTCTTGCGCGGGTTGATTTTGAAGGTGGGAAATATCGACCGGTACCAGGCGGTGTCGACGACGGTTCGGAAATCGTTCGCGAGCTTGACCGCCAGCGGCTGAGCGTATGACACACAGATCATTCTCTTCGATGGGTCGCGACCAAGAACCCAAGCGGGAAATGCAACCGAAGTGGTGACCGACTTCAACGATCGCGGGGGCATGGTGATGATCAGCCGTTTACAATGACCGAGCAACACGCGCTCAAGCTGGTGGGTGATCGCGCGGATGTGCCAATTAGGAAGATATCTCGCACCGGGATCAACGACGGAAAATGCCAACGCCACGAAGGTCGCAAGGTCATTGCGGGCTGCGCTAAACAGCATCTGAATAGGGCTCAGCATGGCGGTCGATGCAGGCTGCGATCCGTCCGGCCTAGCGAAAGGGACATTCATCGTTCGTCCTCCTTGTCGCCGCCCGAGGCCCCATCGTTTTCTTCGTCGCGCGGTGGCGATGCCTTCTGATCGAGATAGTCCCGCATCAGCTCAATCATTGTTTGTTCACCGAGTGGACTGGTCTCTGCGCCGGGCTGGCCACTCTCTTCTTGTTCTACTGAACGCGCAGCGAGTTGAAGTGCCTGGACCGCCGAACGGTAGTCGCCGCCAATGGCGTTGTTGCGCAATTTTAAAATGATGGCTTCGAGAGCGGTAACTGCTGTCGTCTTGCCATTCTGCTGGATCTGGATCGGTGCGAAGAACGCGTCGCGTAGCATCGTGTTCACGTTCTTCTTTCCCTTAGGACGGCCGTTCGGGTTTCCAGACCGGCCCTTCTCGAAGCGGGAATTTACAGGTGGCTTACCGTAGCCGACGTCGTACTCGGCGGGCTTCTTCTTTCGGTTTTTCACAGTGCGCCTCCAGCGGTTTGGCTGGCCTCAATCGTCGCCGACGAAGTCGGTGCGGCGGGCGCGGCAGCGACACCGCGCCGCTCGCTCAATTCCTCGAAAGTCTCGCCTGTGGCCGCGAGCTTGGCTTCCTTTCCTGTGTGCTTCTCAAAGCGACGGATGATGAGATCGCAGTAGTGAGGATCAATCTCGATCAGACGGGCTCGCCGTCCGGTTTTGTGTGCGGCGAGCAGGGTTGTCCCAGACCCTCCGAAGGGGTCGAGCACGATGTCGCCTCGTCGGCTGACATCGAGCAGTGCATCAGCAACCATATTGACCGGCTTGACGGTCGGGTGTGCTTCCAGCTCATCCATCCGCTCGGCGCCGAAGCTGTTGACGCCGCGATAGGTCCAGACATTGCTGCGATGACGGCCGTGCTTGCCGAGCTCGACGTTGTTGCGGTGCGGCTCGGCGCCGTTTTTGAACACCAGCACCAACTCGTGCTGCGAGCGGTAGAGGCTGCCCATGCCGGCGTTGGTCTTGTTCCAAACGCACAAATTGAGCAGGTCGCCGAACGCTCCTTTGCCCGCAGCGACGGTTTCGGCGATATGACGCCAGTCCATACAGACGAAGGAGATCGCACCCTGTTTGGAGAAGGCGGCGATTTGGGAGAAGGACTGCTCGAGGAACCTTGCGAACTCGCTCTCGGACATCTCGCCCGACGCCATTGCAAATTCGCGGTGCTTGGTCTTGCCAAGGCCGCTGACGTGTCCGCCAATGCGGACGTTATAGGGCGGGTCGGTGAAACAGACGGACGCTTTGTCAGCATCCATGAGCGTTCCGAGAACTTCGGTGGAGAGGGCATCGCCACAGATCAGCCGATGATCCCCGAGCAGAAACACATCGCCAGGCCGGGCTACAGCTGGGCCGGCGTCCTTCGCTGGAAGCTCGATTTCCTCCTCCTCGTCAGCATCGTCCTGGTTGTCGGGTGAGAACTCGGCGATGATCAGGTCGACTTCGGGAATGTCGAAGCCAGTGAGGCTCACGTCGAAATCGAGATCGGCCAGCGCTTGGAGCTCGATGGCCAGGAGTTGTTTGTCCCAGCCAGCCTTCTCGGCGATCCGGTTGTCCGCCACAATGTAAGCGCGTTTCTGCGTCTCGTTGAGATGGGTGATGGAGAGGGTTGGAACTTCCTTCCAGCCCAACAGCCGCGCAGCCGCCAGACGGCCATGGCCGGCGAGAACATTGTTTTTCTCGTCGACCAGAACCGGGTTGGTGAAGCCGAATTTTATGATGCTGTCGGCAATCTGCTTGATCTGTTTCTTGGAGTGGGTGCGGGCGTTGTTGGAGTAGGGGATGAGTGTGTCGATCGAAACGGTGTTGATGTTGGTGACCATGAGATCCTCTGAACGTCGAGCGCCGGAACGGCCAGCGCGTCAAGTCCAAAAATCGCAGTGTTCTTGATTCACGGAAAGAAAAATAAGGCGCTATTCACAGAGACGTCGGCTGGAAGAAATTCCGTGGCCGTAAATCCTGAAAGATATCAGTACAGCTCAACAAAAAATTTTGGCGTGAGCTTCGATATAAAGCAGAGGCTGACAAAATTTTTTGTCGGATCTTTGCTGGCGGCAAAACCAGATGGTGTTAGCTTGAAACGTACGTTCGAGGCATCCTAGGGAGGCGGTTGCGACTTATCGAGGAATGGATCGAGTTTCGTGAGAGCATGAAGGGGATCGAGCCGCGAACGGCTGACATCCAGGTACATCGATCGGGCAAGTGCCGAGATCGAAGCCTCTCGCTTAAACGGCATCCTTCGCTAGGTAAGAAGCGAACACCTTAGCTTCCTCCCGGTTCAGCCGGTTGAGGGCCACCCGGAGCGTCTCGCATAATTCGTCGAGCCTCGGGTCGCTATCTTCCAATCCCATATGGCGATGTGCGCGGTGCTGGAAAAAGAGACATAGCCAAAGGTCAAGAGCACTGCCTTGCCATTTGCCGGTCGTGCTGGCTTGAGCCGACATGACGTTGGAAAGATCTGCCAGGCGGTTCATTCCTCCGGCGACCTCATAGCCGTTGAGGAAATGAGCCAAGCGCGCTGACTGTGCCCACGTGAACGGCGAGGGCATGGCTGAGAAGTCTCCCTTGAGGGCCAGTCGTTCCCATTTCAGGAGCCGTGTCATTCGGCGGCCTCAACGAGGACGCTAAGCCGAGGTCGAATAAGGGAGACAAACCGATTGGCCGCATCACAAAGCCAGTCGAGTTGCTGTTCATCGGTTGTGAATTCAGACCGAGCCCTAAAGACCCCGAGCTCCGCATAGAACGGTGCGGCCGTTTTCAACCGTGCGACCAGATCGAGACCGCTTTCATTGCGCAATTGTTCGATGTCGACTTGGAGATCATCAAACAGCGTCTGCCCGTCCTGGTCGCGAAATGTCAGAAACAAGCCGACCTCAGCCCTGGTGCCAGTCGAGCGAAAGGCTGTCATCCAGCCGAGCGGCTCGGGCAGGGGAACCCTGACCCAGTTGTCACCGCCATGGCGCGGCGGCGGCTGATCGGGATGGTCGAATCGCACCTGATCGATGAACTGCTGCCAGAAGGCGCGGTTCATGCTTCTCCGGTTGCTGCGTTCAGGATCGACAACGTTTTCCATGGTGTCGACGGGCAGGGCACTTGCGACCTCCGGGATTTCCAATTGGAGCGGCATGCCGCCGATGTCGACCAATACTCTCTGCTGTAGAACCTCGGTGCGCAGCGGCACCGTGGGCACGACGAGGATGTTTCCCGACGCCGCTTGCCAAAGCTGGATTTCGAGCAGTGCCAGTTGCGCCAACCCAGCGCCTTGCGCGTTGAGATGATCCGCAATTGCGTGCATGTCAGAGCGGATGCCATCGCCGGCAACAATCAGCTGAAAGTCGCCTAGTTTTAGCGACCGGGTTACCGCGTCGACGAAAGGCGCTTCTTCGAGGTCCGGCCAGAGTATTTTCGCCGCGGCAAAGATCGGGTTTGGCTCAACTGTGGCCAGCTTGCGTTTTAGCGCTGAAGTCAAATCGCCGAAACTCCAGCGTCGCAGCAGCGCGGCGTATTCTAGAATCTGCGCCAACACTTCTCGACGGGCCTGCGGATTGCGCCAAAGCTTGCATTCGACAACGACTAGTCGGCCGGTCCTGGTGACTCCTAGAAGGTCGGCGAACACGGTCCCGCCAATTCGAGATATTGGAAGTTCACAGCAGAGGGGCACTATGTCTCCAAGGCCGGCGTCTAAACGCTCAAGCACCATCAACTCAGGATGTCGAAACAGCAGATCCCTGAGCCAGCGCTCGTCATAGAGCTGCGGGACAGGAGCGGCGGAGGCTTGACCTCCGACGTTTGCCGCATTCCGCACCAGGGAGTGGCGGGTCAGGGGCGTGGCGGTTTCATTCAATGCGGATAGGAGCAGAGCGCTCATGCGGGATTGACGCCTTCCTGACTACGCGTGCCGTGCATGTTTCTTGTTGAGCTAGAAGTAGACTTCATGACATCGACCAATGCTGAAGCTGACTTCGTTGTCAACTCGAAATGCCGAAGTCACGCTTCAAGTATGAGCGACTCTTTAAAGCAGGCTATAGGCGCGAGGGTTCAGGCCGCGAGGCGCGGCGCGAAGCTCAGCCAGGAGGCGCTGGCCGACCGCATTGGCCGCACGCCTGAGAGCGTCTCAAATATCGAGCGAGGCAAGCAGTTGCCCAGCATCGAAACCCTGGCCGAGCTCGCACGCGTGCTCAACGTACCCATGACAGATTTCTTCGAGGGCCTGGAGAAAAGACGGGTTGTTTCGCGTGAGCGCGCTCTGCTAGAGGCCGAGCTCCTGCAGATCGCGCGGCAGCTGGGACCGCGACTGGTGAAAGTCGCGCTAGAGCAGGTCAAGGTGCTGAAGCATTTGGGCTGACCGTCAGCAACTGGAGGCGGGCGTTACGCCAGGCTTCAGATGTGATCGAGAAGATTGAGAATCTCGCTTGATCCCAACGTTCGTTTTGCTACAGCGAATATTGGGAAGCAGGGGTTTACGGGTATGCGTCGGGCAATCTTGGGCGCGTGGTTGGCGTTAGTGCTGATCTCGGGTAGCGCAACAGCGGCAAATATTGAGTTCGTTGGCTCCAATGGCACAGTTGATGTCGTCAGCATTACGGGGGAGATCATCCAGGGCGATGCCGATCGCTTTTACGATCTTGTTCAGAACCGCGGGAGCGTTCTCGTTATCCTGCAAAGCCCCGGCGGCTTGATTGAGGAAGCCCTCCAGATCGGCGCCCGAATTCGGCTCAACAATTATGTGACCTCGGTAGGTGCGAACGGAGAATGCTATTCCGCGTGCGGCCTAATTTGGGTGGCCGGCACCCGCCGCTATATGTCATCCACCTCGAAGATCGGATTTCATGCTGCCTATACGGAGGAAAACGGCCAGTACAAGGAGAGCGGGGTCGCAAACGCAGAGGTAGGCTCGTATTTGACTCACCTTGGGCTTCGGATCGAAGCCATTCGGTTCTTCACGGTTCCCGGGCCCACCGAGATGCTGCTCCTGTCAGCAGAAAGCGCCAGGGCGCTTGGGATCGATGTTTTCGAGCAGGATGGCGGGCAAGTAACCACACCTCAGGATGCACCGACTGCTGATATCTTTGCCGACAGATTCGTCTCCTACACCTTGCTGAAATCACGCTGCTCGGGCTTCTTCACACCCGACGAAGGCGTCATCAATCAAGCCATCAGGCAAGCTTTCGACGAAGGGAATCGCATTGCGGGCAAGGAGAATTGGATAAGCTTGTGGACACCCATACTCGAGGATGTGAAGTCGGCGCTAAAGAACCGAGGAGCTCTTCAAGTCTGCTTAGAAACGGCTGCGTTCATTGCAGACCATGGACAGCCAACCGGAATCGGCAGTCCCAGCTTCGACTGTTCGAAAGCAGGAACGGCAACCGAAATGGCCCTATGCTCTGATGACCGCTTGTGGGCTAAGGACCGAGCAATGAATGCTATCTACTGGTACATTCGAGGCTACAACAACGCGAAGGTCCGTAAGGCATTGCTCGCCAACCAACGCGAATGGCTGCAGCACCGCAATGCGTGCGGAGGAAACAGAGACTGCCTCAATAAGTCCTATGACGATCGATTTCAGTTGATGAAGGACGTCGACGTGTCGGTGTCGGTCAACGGACAATGAGGTCCAGCGCTGCGAGGTCCGCTTCGGAGTTCCCTGTTAGGTGACGGCAATTTCCCTGTTATGACGCGTAGGGAAATTGCCGCTAACGCATTCAATTCACGAGGCAAACTTCCACGAGAATTCAGGTCGGAACCATCAAGTCGCTCGCAAATCCCTGTTTTTCTACGGCTATCAGGGAAAAATTGGCAGAGACTGGTTCGCCACAGACTGCCAGCACCACCATTATCGTTATTTATCAATGCTTTACGAGGTGGTTCGCCACGAGATTCGCCAATAGGTTCGCCAAGCATCGGTTTGCGCGTCACGAGACGCACGACTCTGTCCATCCCCTGTACGGCCAGGCGAACCTGCGATGCCTCGCGCGAATAGAGCTCCGCATGATCGATATCGTCGTGCCCTAGTACGTCCATGAGCTGTCTGGTCGAGGCCTCGGCCTCCGCCAGATAAACACCGAGCGACTTCCTCAAACCATGCAGGGTCAGGCCCTTCGGGAGATCGGCAAGCTTGCACCAATGCGCCACGAGGCAGTTCGCCGAAATTGATTCAAGAAGCCGGCCTGCCGCTGCCCCGACTGTCGAATGGCAGCTTTGCGTCCACATGCCGGTCCTTCAGGTCATTGTGCGAATTCCCAAAAGCGGACATTGCGAGCATCACAAGCAGATTCGGGTTGCGCAGAGAAGCTGACGTTCAATGTCGCGTTAGACTAGGTTCCCCATTGCGAAGCACGTTATTAGACTCATCTGTTGTAAGCGAGGACTGCTGTTCTCCCCATGCTTCGGTTGTTTCCACCAATAGACGTCGACGGACCAGACCTGACTTATAGTTGATCGCCCCGTTTCAAAGCGATCGGGCCGATACGGAAAGCCCGTGGCTAACCAGCGTACTGTAGGCGAACAGTGTAAATCCTCCGAATCAGGGGTCGCTACACTCGTGTCCATCGCCTTGTGGCTGACGATAAAAAGCATGCATCTAGAATCTGCATTATCTCATAGCCATCACTAAAGGTAGGCCATGCCGACTTGCCGGTAGCTACCGAACGTATAACTTCAGAGACCTCAATCGCTTTGTATTCATTATAACCCAGGCCGAAATTGGCAACCGGCAACAGCGAGGCGAAGTTCTTGTTTTCTGGCCCGACGTCGATGAGCCGGTAGCCCTGGCGGTTTGGCGCGTCGTCCATCGAGAAGAAGCGCAGGCGGTTGACCTCGTCATAGTTGAACTCGATGCCGCCCTTGGTTCCATAGATCTCGTATTTCTGCAGGAAGCGCCGGCCGGAGGCGACGCGGCTGACATCGATGACGCCGCGGCCGCCATTGGCGAATTTGCACATCAGGTTGACCATGTCCGAATTGGTGACCGAGCGCTTGACCCCGCCTTCCTGCGCCTTGGTCTGGACACCATAGCCGAAGCCTTCGCTGTAGGTGCGCTCGGGCGTGACGGTGGCGACGTCGGCGATCAGCTCGTCGACGGGGCCGATGAGACGGTGGATGAAGGAAAACAGGTGCGAGGCGACATCGCCGACGACGCCGGTCGGCGCCAGATTGCCATCGCAGCGCCACATGAAGGGTGTGCGCGGATCCGCCAGCACGTCGACATGCATCGAGGCGCGGAAGAAGACGATCTCGCCGATCTCGCCATTGTCGATGAGTTCCTTGGTCAGGTCGTGCACCGGATTCCTCGGAAAATTATGGCCGACGCGGGTCACCAGTCCCTTCTCGCGGGCGAGATCGGCCAGTTCGCGCGCTTCCTCGGCCGTGGCGGTGAAGGGCTTCTCGCAATAGACATTCTTGCCGGCCAGCAGGGCCGTCTTGGACACCTCGAAATGCAGATGATCCGGCAAGCAGATGTCGACCAGATTGACCTCTGGGTCGCTCAGCACGTCGTGCCAGTTGGTGGAGGTCTTGACGTTGCCATAGGCACCCTTGATCTGTTCCAGCCTATCGGCCGCGTCGTCCACCAGACAGGCGATCCTGGCAATGGAGCCGAGCTCGGGAAACATCAGCGGTGCATTGCGATAGCCCATGGAATGGCATTTTCCCATCCATCCGCAGGCGCCCAGAATGGCTACGTTGACTGGCTTCATTGACACTGTACTCCGGTTGCGGATTGCGCCCGCCGGCACGGCCGGGCGGTGAACGGAAATGGACGCCGTCAGGCGTCGATGCGCGCTTCGGTGGTCGCGTCGAAAAAATGCAGTTCCTTGCGTTCGGCGCTGACCGACACGGTCTGGCCGACCTTCAGCTTTACGCGCCCGGGCACCTTCGCCTTCAGCACGTCGCCGCCCAGGTCGAGCAGCACCACCGCCTCGTTGCCGGTCGATTCGATCAGGGTCACGGTCGCCGGATTACCGGCCTCGCCCTCGGCGCCGACGATCAGATGCTCCGGCCGCACGCCGAAGATCACCGAGGCGCCGGGCTTCAGCGGCGCGCCGGGGTCGTTCGGCCATTTGAACTGACGCGAGCGGATGCCCGGACCGCCATCGCCGCCCTCGACGGTCCCGGTCAGGATGTTCATCGCCGGGCTGCCGATGAAGGTTGCGACGAAGACGCTTCCGGGACGCTCGTAGAGGTTCTCGGCGGTGTCGACTTGCATGAGCCGGCCGTCCTTCAGTACGGCTATGCGCGAGCCCATGGTCAGCGCCTCGACCTGGTCGTGGGTGACATAGACGGTGGTCGAGCGGATGCGCTGGTGGAGCTTGATGATCTCGCTGCGCATGCTCACGCGAAGCTGGGCGTCGAGGTTGGAGAGCGGCTCGTCCATGAGGAAGACGCCGGCCTCGCGCACAATTGCGCGGCCAAGAGCGACGCGCTGGCGCTGGCCGCCCGACAGGTTGCGCGGCCGGCGGTCGAGCAGATGGCCGATCTCCAGCATTGCCGACACATTCTTGACGCGCTTGGCGATTTCGGCAGCCGCCACGCCCCGGTTGCGCAAGCCGAAGCCGATGTTTTCCTCGACCGACATATGAGGATAAAGCGCATAGGACTGAAACACCATGGCAATGTCGCGGTCGCGGGGTTCGGCGAAGGTGACGTTGCGCTCGCCGATATGGATGTCGCCTTTGGTGACCTCCTCCAGCCCCGCCAGCATGCGCAGCGTCGTCGACTTGCCGCAGCCTGAGGGGCCGACCAGGACCAGGAACTCGCCTTCCTCGACCGACAGGTTTAGATCGCGCACCACCTCGACGCTGGCGTAGCTTTTCCAGACGTGATCAAAAAGGACGCGTGACATCTGCCTTCAACCTTTCACAGCGCCGGCCGAGAGGCCGCGCACCAACCATTTTTGTGCGTACAATCCGAGCGCGACCATGGGGATGATCCCGATCAGCCCCAGTGCTGACATGATCCACCAATAGGCGCCTAGTTCATTGGCTTGCCCCGAAATCAGCACAGGCAGCGTCTGCGAACGGCGGAAAGTGAGGATCAGCGCGAACAGGAACTCGTTCCAGGCGAAGATTATCGAGACGAAGAATGCCGTCACCAGGCCGGGGAACGCGATCGGCAGGGAAATCTTGAAGAACACGCCGAGCCGGGTGCAGCCATCGACCAGGCCGCTTTCCTCGACCTCGACCGGCACGGCGCGGAAGGCGTCACGGGTGATCCAGATCGCCAGCGGCAGGTTGAACAGCGCGTAGGCAATGCCGAGCGACCAAGCCCGGTCGAGAACGCCGGCATAGCGGTACATCAGCAGGAAAGGGAACACGACCGCCACCGGCGGCATCATGCGCTGCGAGATGAAGAAGAACGCCATGTTGTCGTTCTTCCAGCCAAACTTGCTGTAGTCGAAGCGGGCGAGACCGTAGCCGGCCAGAGCGCCAGCGAAGGTGGCGACGAACGCGCCGACCAGGGAGGCGACGGCCGAGTTGGCTAGCGCGTTGAATAGCTGCGAGCGGTACTGGCCGAACACTGTCTGGAAGGCCGAGAGCGTCGGCTGGAAATCGACCCAGGGAATGAAGGTCGGCAACGGAAAGACGTCGGCCCGCTCCTTGAACGCGGTGATCGTCATCCAGTAGAGCGGGAAGACGACGATGATGAACCAGACGACCTGCAGCGCGATGCGCCAGACCGGAATCCTGCGTCTCATCCTGCTCATGTCAGACGCTCCACGAGACGGCGGGTCGCGGCCAGAATCGCGGTCGCGACGATGGTGGCGACGATTGCCAGCGAAAAGGCGAGCGTGGCGGCGTAGCCGAGGTCGAAATTCACGACGCCTACCCGATAGGCATAGAGGGTCAGTGATTCGGTGGCGATGCCAGGCCCGCCATTGGTCAGCACCACGATGACATCGGCGATCTTCAGCATCTCGATCGAACGGATCACGATGGCGGTGACCGACCATGGCAGGAGCATGGGGAAGGTGACGCGCCAGAACGCCTGGATGTCCGATGTCGTGTCGAGGCGGGCGGCGTCCTCGACTTCATTGGAGAGCGCCGAAAGCCCGGCGAGCAGCACCAGCATGAAGAAGGGGACCCATTGCCAGGTGTCGACGATGAGCACGGTGACGAAAGCGCCAATGCTGTTGGTGAGCCAGGGGACCGGCGGCAGTCCCGCTGCCATCAGCCCGGCGTTCACGGGGCCGACGGCCTCGTTGAACATGACGCGGCCGACGACGAAGGCGACGACGACCGGGCTCAGCATCATCGGAATGAGGAAGATGATCCTAAGCCAGTTCTGCTGCCTTCGGGCACGGTCAAGCGACCGCGCCAAGCCGAGGCCGATGAAGAACTGGATGGGTATGCCGACCACAAAATAGAGCAGGGTGGTGAACAGCACGTAGTGAAAATGCGCGTCGGAAAACAGACGCGCCCAGTGGCTCAGTCCCGCCCAGCGCACCGGCGCCATACGGTTGCCGAAGTCCCAGTTGAGGAACGACAGCGCCAGCGAGGACAGAAGCGGGATGATGGTCAGCACGATGACCAGCAGCAAGGCGGGCGCAACGAACAGCACCGGAATAAGGCTGCGTTTCTTTCCCTGACGCTCCACTTGCATTCCTCCCGGGGAATGGGGCGCCGCGGGCAGGCCGCGACGCCCCGATTATCAGCCTGCCAGCGCGGCCTTGTACAGTTTGGACTGGTTGTCACGGCCCAACCTGTCTGTTGTCTGGTTCCAGGCGTCGCTCGCATTCTTCATCGCCTGTTCGGCGCTGATCTCGCCGGCCATGAAGCGCGATGCCTCGACGTCGAGCGAGTTGTAGTACTCGCCGCTGCCGGGGATCGAGAGGTCGAGCACGGCGTTGGGATGGCCGACGGCCTTGCCGATCGCTTCAAGATACTGCTTGGCGTCGGCCGGATCCATGCCGGCGTCGATCAGCGGCTGCGGGTCCTGGATGGTTTTGGCGCGCGACGGCTGGATGCCACTGTCGGGGAAGGCGACGAGCTTGGTTGAGGCTTCCGGGTTGCAGAAGAAGGCTGCAAGATCCCAGGCGGCTTCCTTGTTCTCGGCGGTGACGGGCACGCCGAACAACCAGGCGGTGACGCCGAGGTAAGGCGCATGGTTGGAGCCGCCCTCCGGCTTGATCCAGTCCTTGGCGGTGCGGTCATAGACCTTGCTGGCGCCGGGCGTCAGCGCGGTTCCGGTCTTGCCCTTGACCTTCGATCCTTCCGAGTAGGACAGCGTGCCGATGTCGCCCCAGTCGGTGATCATCGCCGACTGGCCGCTGACGAATGTCGGGCGGGACTCTGAGAAGCCGTATTGCGCCAGTCCGGGCGGGCCAGCGTCGAGATCCTTCTTCCAGTCCTCCAGCGCCTGGATCCAGCCTGGCTCGGCGATGCGGGGCGACATGTCGTCGGGATTGAAGAAGACGTAGGGGTCGCCGGCCTTCTTGGAATAGCTGACGCCCCGGCCGACCAGGAAGTACACGCCGCCGGTGCCGCGTCCCATCGGTTCGACGAAGCCGTAGCTCTTGCCGGTGCCGGACCAGTCGAAGGACGAGAAGAACTTAGCAACGTCGTAGAACTGTTCCCAGCTGTCCGGAGGCGACAGTTCGTAGCCGTGCTGGTCGGAGAACTTCTTCTTGTAGTCGGCGTTTTCGAAGAGATCGCGGCGGTAGAAGAGGTTGTGGGCGTTGCCGTCATAGGCAAGGCCGTACGTCTTGCCGTCGAAGCTCATCGCCTTGCGGAAGATCGGGTAGATGTCGTCGGCCTGGACGAGCTTCAGTACATCCTCGGGCACTTCCTCCATCAGCCCGCCGCCCATGAAGTCACCGCCCCATGTGGTCTGGTAGTTGATCAGATCGGACGTGTAGGCGCCGGAGCTGAGCTCGGTGCGGAGCTTCTCAAACATCTGGCCGAACGGATAGGTCACGAGCTCGATGGTGGCGCCCGTGGCCTTTTCCCAGGCCGGTCCGAATATCTGGATCGGTCCGCTGATCACCGGGCCGGACTGGCTCTCGACGATCACCTTGGTGCCCTCGAACTTCTTGTTCGAGATCACCGGCAACGTCACATTGGCGGTCTGCGCCAGTGCGCCGCGCGTGCCGGCGACGGCCAGGGCGGCCATGGCCACCATTCCCTGCATGATCTGACGGCGTGTCAGATCGTCAAGCTTTCTCACAGTCACGTCTTCCTCCCTTGTTGCGTGGTCTAAAGTGAACGGAATATGATCGGCTCTCGCCGGGCGCTCTGCCAGGAGCGGATCATCGAGTCGGCGATCTCGACGGCGCGGTAGCCGTCCTCGAAGGTGGCCGCCAGCGGCGACACCTGACGGTTGCCGAGAACCGCCTCGACGAAATGGTTCATCTGCTGGACGAAGCATTCAACCCAGCCGATCGGGTGGCTGCCCTGGACGCCGCCCTCCCACCAGAAGTCGGAGAAGGGATGCTCTTCCTTGATGACCTGGACGGTGCGGAAGCCGGAGGCCAGCCCTTCGGCAATCTCGAGTTCGTTGAGGCGCGCGACGTCGTAGCGGAGTGAGCCCTTGGTGCCGTCGACCTGAATGGCCGAGGTATGGCCATGGCCGGCAGCCACCCGGGACGCCTGAATGACGCCGATCGGACCGCTCTCGAACTGCAGGATCGAGACGAACGCGTCGTCGACCTCAACCTTCTTGCCGGCCACCTGCGGCACCACCGTGCGGCCGATGGAGGCGACTTCGCTGATTTCGCCGACGAGGAAGCGGGCGAGATCGATGTGGTGGGCGCCGAGGTCGCCGAACGTGCCGGTGCCGGCGATCTTCTTGTCCAGCCGCCAGCTGAAATCGAGGCCCGGCTGCAGGTAGTTCGACATCAGATATTCGGAGCGGAAATGGGTGACTTCACCGATGGCGCCGGACTGGATCAACTCGCGGGCATAGCGCAGAGCCGGCACGAAGCGGTAGACGAAGGCTGCCTGATGCACGGCCTTGGCTTCGGCGGCCGCCTTCCACATTTCGAAGGCTTCGGCCGCGTCCATGGCGAGCGGCTTTTCGCAGAAGACCGCCTTGCCGGCTTTCAGCGCCGCAATCGAGGGCTCGGCGTGCAGGACATTGGGTCCGGCATTGACGAAGATGTCGATGTTGGCATCGAGAACGGCGCGCCAGTCGTCCACGCCCTTTTCCCAGCCGAAACGCTTCACCAGCGTGTCGCGCGCCTTCTGGTCGCGGTCGGCGACGATGCTGAGGTTGAGGTTCGCCTTCGGCGCTTCCTTGATCAACTGCTGCAGTCTCAGCGCATAGGAATGGAAGGTGCCGATGAAACCGGCTCCCAGAATGCCAACGTTGAGTTCCTTCATGTGACCTCCCTTTGTGCTTGCATGAGCGCTGCGTGGCGACGGTGTCGAGCCTGCAGCGTCAGTGGATGTCTTTCGAGCGGGCCATCGCGGCTCGCAATGTTGCGATGGTGAAGGATTTGTCCCGGCAGGCGTCGAGGATCAGCTTCTCGCGGCGCGTCACCAGGGCCACCGCTTCGGCCACGTCGTCGATCAGTTCGGCCGGAACCACCACCGCGCCCTGGTAGTCGGCGTGGACGATGTCGCCATCGCTCACCAGCATGCCATTCACCTCGACCGGCTCGCCGAAGCCGGCGATGTGGACATGGGCGTGGCTCGGTCCGACATGGCCGCCCAGGATCTGGAAACCCTCGGCAAGCGCAATCACGTCACGGAACGAACCATTGGTCACGCAGCCGACGGATCCGAGCGTCTGGTGGACGAGACTGTTGACCTCGCCCCAGAACGCGCCAGTGCCGGGGCTGGGGTCGCGGTCCTGGATCACGACCATGGTCGGCAGGTCGGCGGCGGCGACGTATTCATACCAACTGATGCGATCCTGCACCGGAGCCTGTGCCGGCGCTTCAGCGCGGATCGTTCCGACCCGCGCGATGCCGACGACCGGGGGCAGGCCGGGTCGCGCTGCGATCAGCGGGCGCCGCGTGAAGCCCTTGTCGCGACAGGACGGCCGCAGAACCTCCAGCGCGTTGCACAGCGTTGCCGTGTCGAACCGCGTGAGGCCGTCAAGAGCGCTTCTGCTGATGCGCGATGTTTTCATAAACCTGCCTCGTCAATCACGGGCTCGAATGCCGAAAGAAACGCTGTCCTGAAGATGCCTAGGCGACGACGTTCCAGCCCCGGCCCTGGTCGCCGAAGGCCTCGTACCCATGCGGCATCACCGCGATCGTGTCCTCGAGCTTGATGAAGCCGCGCCGTGGGTGGAGCAGGGTCGTCTCGATGGAAATGACCATGCCCGCCTCCAGCGGCAGCAGAGCATCCGTCGCCTCGTAGGGAACCGGCCCGGTGCTGGTCAGGCGCGGCGCCTCATGGGTGATCAGGCCCATGCCGTGGGCGCAGAAGCGCAGGTGCTTGCTGTTGGGCGAGTTCTTCAGGTCGCCGTCGACGGCGTCGTAGATCCCCTTGCCGATCGTGCCGGGCGCCACCACGGACCGGGCCTTCTGCTGGATGCCTTCGATCTCGCCGAGCAGGTCGACAAGTTCGGCATCGGGCTCGCCAAGCACGGCCATCCGCGCCACATCGCCGATATAGCCGCCGAA
Source organism: Mesorhizobium sp. BR1-1-13 (assembly GCF_020165515.1). NCBI lineage: Bacteria > Pseudomonadati > Pseudomonadota > Alphaproteobacteria > Hyphomicrobiales > Phyllobacteriaceae > Mesorhizobium > Mesorhizobium sp. BR1-1-13. Next base: position 69,597 of record NZ_JAIUIH010000018.1, on the reverse strand, counting down.
ATTGCCGCCCGAATCCAGCGATAGCGGTTCGCCCCGGCGCCAGGACTGCGGCGACGGCGACCGGTTCAGCGACGACCCCATGGCGATCAGGCAGTATTCGAAATTGAGCCCACGCGAGACCTCGGCCTCCTTGATGAGCTGGGTGATGTCGTACTTGCTCGAGCCCTCGCGCAGATGCGGCAACACCGACAGCATGGCGTCGACGACCTTGTCGGAGGCGACCCGGAGATCTTCGAGCTCGGCGTCGCTCTTGCGGGCGCGCAGCCGCTCGAGGACGAGCAGGGCATCAACGATCGCGGCGCCGGGCAACTGGCTCTGGATGGCGGCGAAGCCGGAGCCGGGCATGAAGGAGGCCTCGACGCCTATGCGGGCCGCCGGCAGTCCTGTCTTCCTGATATGAGCCGCCGCAAGTGCGATGGCATCGCCCACTCCCCACGCCTTGAGCCTCAGTTCGGCTGGCCAGAAGGGCCTGATCTCGTTGACGTAGTTCTCCATCTCGTTGCCGACATAGGCCGTCATCTCGGGATGACCTTTGAAGTAGGCGACGATCGGCAGGTACCGGTCGGTTCCGATGGCGTCCATATAGTCGAAGAAAAAGAAGCGGTGCCCGCCCAGCAGGTATTGCACGGCATGCTTCGACGTTGCCAGGAGCACGTCGATCCCGGCTTCGTCCATCAGCCGATCCAGGAGATTAGTGTCGAAGGGAATGGCGGCGGCCTCGTGCAGGACAGCAGCCTTGGCGTTCGTTGTCATGCAGTCCACCGCTCCTCTCGAGAGACCAACACGGCGATCTATTGCACATGTGTCGCCTGTCGACAAGTGAGGGAAGAAAGTTTCGTTTTTGGCTGCAGACAGCATCCATTTTAGCAATCGCGCATGCTCGTCCGGTATGCGAGCATCGACATAAACATCTGTTATTGCTAGATTTTATCTTTTAGGCACTAATTGGTTTCATTCTGCAAAACACGCTCGGTCGGCTGTCGACAGATTTTGATGCATCTGCTAATTTCGATCTCTGGCGCAGACAAGGACGGTCGAATTCGCGGGCTGGCAGGGACCGGTTTCCCGCCAGGCGAGAAAACGGTCGGACCGGCTATCAAAAGTGCGCTAGAGACTAGCGGGCAGCGCTCGCGACAGGACGCCGCGCAGCGACTTCGGGGTGATGAGAATGAAAATAGGCAACAGTCCGCGATTGATGAACGAGAACTCGATCCAGCGCATCGAGCGTCCCGAACTGATATCGGAACAGACCTATGAGAACATCCGGCAGCTGATCATCAACTGCCAGCTCCAGCCCGGACTTCCCTTTGTCGAGGCCGACATCGCGCGCCGGCTGGGCATCAGCCGTTCGCCGCTGCGCGAGGCGGTCAGGCGGCTGGAAGAGGAGGGTTTCATCGAAACCGTGGATGGGCGCCGACGCGTAGCGCCGATCACAGCCGGCAAGGTTCTGCAGCTTTATGAATTGCGATGCGTTCTTGAGAAGCATGCGGCCGACAAGTCCGAAGGCCTGATCTCTCGCATGGAGCTTGAGCGTGTGACCTCCAAATTCGACTATATCGCGGCACAGCTGGAACAGAACGATGTGCAACCTTTCAACGACGCCGACTTCGAGTTTCACCAGCTCTTCATCAGCCGCTGTGGCAATCCCCTGATGATCGCACAATTGTCCAGGCTTGAAACGCAGTTACGACGAGTCATGAATTTTTTTGGAAGGCGTGTCGGCCACACCAAACTGGCTTTCCAGGAGCATCTGGAAATCATCGAGACGATACGGTCCCCGCGGCCAGGCGCACTTGGCAAGGCCGTCGAGCATCACATTCTAGCCGTAGGCCGCCGTGTTTCGGAATTTGTCAGGGAGAAGCAAGACGGAATTAGCGGCGAGAGCGAGTGATTCAAATCGCGATCTAACCACTCCGGATGCCTCGCCAACGACGTTTTCCTGCGGCTCAATCGCAACGACATCGCCTTCGCCGACAAGGCGCTTACCCGCAACCAGAGGGCACCGCCGGCGGCCTCGACACGCTCGGCCCTGCCAGCTCCCTTTTATGGTGCCATCCTCACCCTCGCCAACGACGATCCTACCATCCGCGACGCCCTCGACCAGCTATCGGGCGAGGTGCACGCATCCGCCAACGGCGTCCTGATCGACGACAGCCATTTCGTGCGCGATGCCGCGACTGCCCGTATCCGCTCCGCCTTCGGCACCGTCGGTGCCGAAGGCGTGCCCGTCTTCGCCTATGGCGCCGACGGTAAGCACGCTGCTCTGGCTCCCGCCGACACCCGGCGCATCGCTGCCTGGGCTATGGGCTTCGGCGCCTGGGGCAACCGCGACGGCGACGGCAACGCCGCCGCCATCTCCTCTTCCACCGGCGGCTTCCTCAGCGGCGTCGACGCGGCCCTCACTGACAACATCCGCCTCGGCCTACTCACCGGATACAGCTACACCCGCTTCGACGCACGCGGCCGCGCCTCCTCCGGCAACAGCCAGAACTGGCATTTCGGCCTCTACGGCGGTGGACAATGGGGTGCCTTCGGCCTCAGGGCAGGGGCCGCCTATACCCGGCACGACCTCTCAACCGCCCGCTCCGTCGCCTTCCACGGCTTCGCCGACCGCTTATCAACTGACTACGACGCTGGCACCGTCCAGGCCTTCGGCGAGCTCGGCTATGGCATCAAGCTCGGCGGCATCGGCCTTGAGCCTTTCGCCAACCTCGCCTACGTCAACCTGCACACCGACGGCTTCAGCGAGCATGGGGGCACAGCCGCGGTCACCGCACCTGACATGGATACCGGCGTTTCCTTCACCACGGTCGGGCTGCATGGCTCAACCGACTTCCTCCTCGCCGGCATCACCGCCACCGCCCGCAGTACGGTCGGGTGGCGCCACGCCTTCGGCGACACCGCCCCGCTCGCCACCTTCGCCTTCGCCGGCTCCGATCCCTTCACCGTCGCCGGCACTCCGATCGCCAAGGACGCCGCCATCGTTGAGGGCGGCGTCGACTTCGCCATCGCATCCAACGCGTCCCTCGGCATCGCCTACGAGGCCCAACTCGCAGCAGACGCCCAACAGCAAAGCCTCAAGGGCACGCTTAATGTCCGCTTCTGAAGCCGCTACCGCAATGCATTCGTCTAAGCTTATTGCTCCTTGTCGCTGTGCTCTTGGCTTTGTGCCGGTTGCGATCCGGACTGCGTCTGCCGTGAACGCGAGGCTTCCCGAAGGGGCGACATCACTGCGGGCAGCGCATGATGACTGGAACGTCGCCTGCTCCGTCCTGGACGCCAATGGCAGAAACCAAAAGGTCTGTGCGTTGAGCCAGGAACTCACCGACAGGAAATCCCACCAGCGGGTGCTCGCCATCCAAATGCAACCAGCAGGAACGGGCGTTGAGGAAACGCTCGTCTTGCCGTTCGGGCTTGCCCTGGGGAATGGCGCCACCTTGCAGGCCGACGAGGGCAAGCCGGTGCGCCGCTCCCCTTCCGGACTTGCTTTTCCGCCGGTTGCATCGTCGCGATGAGCTTCCACGCCAAGATGCTGGCCGCACGGGAAGGCGCATCCGATCTCGGCTACACGATACGCCGATTGCCGACGAGATGACCGTGGACCTCGTAGGCGTTTCGGTCGACCCAATTGTGACGGAGCAGCCCGTCGTCGTCGACGGCAATGATGGCATTGCCCACCATCGTAATGGGTGTCCCATCCGGTTCGGTTCCCAGAAATCCATTGTTCCGGCCAACGAGCCGCCAACGCGTGGCAACGCGCGTCCCGCAGTCGCTTTGAAAGATATCGAGAACTTCGAATTCCAGGTCCTTGATCTGGCGCTGAAAGCCGATGACCCATTGTTTGAATGCGTCACGCGACCGGATCTCGTGACCGCCCGATGTGATCACGAAGTCTTCGTGTACCAATGCATCAATAGCCTCCGGCCTTTGTGGGGAGCGCCACACCTCGTTCCAAAATTGATGAACGATATCGATTGCGGATTTTCTTTTCATGGCATTGTCCTTCCATGAATATCGCGTTCAGGCGACGATGGTTGATGCAGGCAGGACGACAACCTTGCTGCCGACGGGGACGCGGCCGTAAAGGTCGATGATGTCCTGATTGAGAAAGCGGACGCAGCCGGAGGAAACCATCTTGCCGATGGTCCATGGCTCAACGGTCCCGTGCAGGCGGTAAAGCGTATCCTCGCCGTCCCTGTACAGATAGAGCGCGCGAGGCCCCAGGGGATTCCCATAGCCGCCTGGAAGGCCGCCTGCATATTTCGTGTAGCGATCCGGCTCTCGGCGGATCATGTCTTGCGTGGGCGTCCAACGCGGCCATGCCGCCTTTCGTGCGACCGTAGCGTCTCCGCGAAAGTTGAACGCTTCCTGTTTGCCTACCCCGACGCCATAGCGGATCGCCTTGCCGCCCTCCATGACGAGATATGCATGCCGCTCGCCCGGATCGACGACCACGGTGCCCGGTCGTTCCTGCGTCGGATAGGCGACTTCACGACGCCAGTATTTCGGATCGACATGCTTGAGATCGACGGCGGGAACTGGAAACGGTTCATTGTCCAGCGCGGCATACATCTGTAGAAAAGACGGATCGGCAATCGGCGCATCTGCCATCTTCGCCGTCGTGTTTCCAGGACGCGTAACGCATCCTGATACCAAGCCAGCCCCCATTATCATCAGAGCTGCGCGTCTCGTCATCATCGCTCACTTCTTCCTTTTCGTTCGCCGGGTTAATCCCGGTCATTGGCAAGTTGTGGGGAGGTTTCGTCAGGCTGAGTCGGGTAGCAACGGTCACCATCAGACCAATGGATACTGCCCGGTATTCGGCTCAAGCCGTGTAGCCACCATCGACCGAAAGCGAGTGGCCGACCATGAATGATGATTTGCCGATAGCGACGAATACGATTGCCTCAGCCACCTCTTCGGGCCGCCCCAGGCGCTGACCAGGCAACGCTTGCGCCATGCCGTTCTTTCCGGCATCGCCGCCCGCAAAACGAGTGAGCATGTCGGTATCGGTGGGACCAGGGGCTACCGCGTTGACACGCACGCCCGAGCCGGCGACCTCGAGCGCCGCTGCCTTCGTCAGGCCCTCCACCGCGTGTTTGCTGGCGGTATAGACCGACGCTCCAGCTGCGCCCTTCTTACCCACGGCAGACGACAGATTGACGATGCTGCCGCTCCCTTGGGCGAGCATGACCCGCAGCTCATGCTTCATGCACAATAGAGTTCCAAGGACGTTGGTGTCGAAAGTCGCGGCATAGGTTTCGGCAGTCTGGTCCACGACTGGGCCAAGAATGCCGTCAACGCCGGCGTTATTGATCGCGGCGTCCACACGGCCGAAACGGGAAACGGCAGAATCAACAAGCTGACGAACTTCATTCTCGTGCCGGACGTCGGTACGCACGAATTCCACCTCGGCCCCGGTGTTTTGCAGTTCGTGCGTAAGAGCCAAGCCTTCCGGTTCACGTCGACCTGAAATCACAAGGCGCGCGCCCGCCTTTGCGAAGGCAAATGCGGTGGCACGACCGATGCCGGCCAGTTCACCGGTGATCAATACAACAGGAGCAGTCATAGTTGGTCCTTTCGATGTGGGTGATGTGCCGGACGGCGCCGGCAGGGATGATGGAAGAGGCGCTGTCACGCGTGGTTTTTTGCGGTCGGTGGATTGTCTGACGTCGCGATGCCGGCGAGCAGGGACAGAACCAACATCACAGCCGCCACCAGAAACAGCAGACGATGGTTGCCACCGGTGGCATTGAACAGCGCGGAAAAGGCATATGCCGCCACCGCCAGGGCGGCGGCAGAGATGACGCTGGCGCGAGTCCAGGCGACGTTCTGGCGGGTCGCATTGTGGATTACCACCTCATGCACCCGCGCAAGGACCAGGGGCACAATGCCTGGAGCAAATGTTCCGACGATGATGGTTACGGCGCCGAGGAAGATGAGGTTATTGGTTAGGTAGAAGGCGAACAGGCCAGCCGCCATGACCAGGGAGACAATCCTGACTGTCGATTGGGCGCCAAGACGGTCAGCCAAGTGTCCATACAGCGGGGGCCCTGCAATGGCGCCCAGGCCATAGACTGCCCAGAACACCGCCCCGATGTATGTGCCTTTGCTCAGGCCCCGGGCAACGAAATCAACGAGAAAAACCATCGGCGGCACTGCGGCGGCGGCCATCAGCGCATATTGCAGGTACAGCAGCTTGATATCCCGGCCGAAGCGCACGGCGTGAACGGCCGGCGCGGCGTGGTGTCTCGCGGGCGGATTCAACTGGCTCGAGGGCCACGCAAACCAGCTTGCGGCCGTGAGGATCACGGAAATGATGCCAAGACCGATCCAGGTCTGTGGAAGTCCCAGTTCAAGCAGTAAGGGGATGACGGTTCCCGAACCGGCGATACCCAAACCGAGTCCGAGAAAGATCGCGCCCCCTGCCGCACCTTTTCGCGCAGCCGGCACGTGTGGCAAGATGGTCGCCGCAACCAGGACCATGACGACGCCACCGGCAATGCCCGACACGAAACGCCAGACGAAATACCACGAGAACGACAAGGGGACGGCGCACGCGAAGAAAGCGGCAGAGATCAGCACCATCATGAGGCGCAGAACGTGCTCGTTGGCGAGGCGCGTGGCGATGGGCCGGCCGATGAGCGCGCCGCACACATAGCCGGCCAAGTTGGCCGCAGCTAGATATGCCGTGCTGGAAGCGGAGAACCAGTGCGCCTGGATCAGTTCCGGAATGAGTGGCGTGAAAGCGAAGCGGGCCAGGCCGATACTGTCGAGACTCGCGCATAGCCCTGCGAATATGTACCGGCGCACGAGCAGCCGGTCGATCTTGGCCGAGGTAAGAGGAACCGCTTGAGAGGACATCAGCACACCAGAGGGAGAGGTTGGACACCGGCGAGCCATCGATCCTCGAAGGCAGCGCCCATCTTTGACACGAATGTCATTATTGACGTGGTAGTCAAACTTGACGTGAGTGTCAAGGATGGTATTTAGTGTTCTTCGGTGTTCAATTATGCGGAGCAGGAGGATGGTCGGAGTTCGCCAGTTCGACGAAGGAGAGGCGCTGGACAAGGCGCTCACCCTTTTTTGGCAAAAGGGCTATTCCCAAACGACGATGCAGGATTTGGCTGAGGCGACAGGCGTGCAGCGTGGTTCGCTCTACAATGCCTATGGAGACAAGGAGACATTGTTCCTGCGCGTGTTCGGCGTGTATCGTGACAGGTACGTCGACCGCATGCGCGAGGCTATGGACAAGCCCGGGCTACGCGAAGCGCTCGAAAGCTTCTTCGGCTTTGTCATTGAGTCCATGAGAACCGGTGCGCCCACGCGGGGTTGCCTGAGCACAAAGACCGCGGTCGGCATCGAGGAGCTGGACGAATCCATACGTTCGGAGATCAGAGACCTGCTCGACGAGATCGAAGCAGCTCTGCATGAAAGACTTTCCCGACCAGGCGCGGCAGAACAACTGACGCTGACGCCAAAAGATGCGGCGCGGCTGATCGTTGTGCATACGCGAGGGCTTGTCGTGATCGAGCGCGTTTACCGGGAAGAACAACGCATGCGGTCAATGGCCGAACTGCTCATCCAACTCTTGTTAAAGCCGAAGCTTACTTGATTGAGAGCGCAACGATGCGGAATAAGGTCGGTTCCTGCGGCGAACATCAATCTAGTCGTGGTCCAGGAGCTTTGGAGGTCGCGCGTCGTGCTTTTGCGAATCCAGGGTCTGTCGCGATGAAACGAGCGAGCATCGGACCAATGAGTTTCACAGGATCGATGATCTGATTCTGCTCATTACCAAGTACTTCGGTGTAGGCGATGAGATCGCGATGGAGTGACGGTTGCGTCGATGATCACTCCCGGTTCATCCGTGTTTCTGGATGCGGGAACGACGGTATTGCAGTTCGCGCGGCATCTGCGGCTCAATCCAATGCCCCTCACCGTCTTTACCAACGGCCTGATGGTGGCGATCGAGCTGCTGAACCTGCCGAGGGTGAACGTGACTGTCCTTGGCGGGCAGGTGCGCGACGAAAATGTGTCGCTGGTCGGGCCCTTCGCGGAATCGATGCTTGATTCGATCTGGCTCGATGTCCTGCTTCTTGGCGCGGGCGCGATCTCGGGCGACGGCCGCATCTACACCTACGATGTCAGTGAGGCCAGGGTGAACGCGCGCATGATCGGACGGGCCTCGCGCGTCGTCATCCTCGCCGATTCGAGCAAATTCGGACAAACCGCCACATTCGCGGTCGCCTCGATTCCGGCCGGAAGCATGATCGTTACGGATAGTGGCTTGTCGGGGGACTGGCGCGCGCGGCTGAGCGACATGGGCGTGGAGGTCAAGATAAGCGATGCCGAGGCATCCGCATGACCCCGAACACCAGATTCGCGCGCGACGATCTAAGGGCCAAGCATCAGGACGCGGTTGGTCGGGCGCGAGGTTGGCGCTGAGCAACATGGAATACTGGTGCGCGACTGCCTCGGCCCGAGATCAACACGGGCATGCGCCATGCCGATTGGAGCGGTCGTGATTAATGCACTGACTGCAAACCAAACCAATCGGCAATTTGAGATTCGGATCACGCCCGGATCAGAGCGAGGTCAGCGATCGGCCCCAGCGTTGGTCGTTCAGCGTCGAATGCAGTCTCATCCGCTTCCAGGCGCCGAATTTATAGAAATCGAAATCGATGTCGGAGATAGCCATCTGGATCATGGCCCAGAGCGACCATTTGAAATCGCCTAGCATCCGATACACGAACATGCGCGCCTGAATGGCCGGCTCCACGCGGCCGAAATAGGCTTCGACGGCTTCGTTGTGCATACAATCATCGAAGAACATTTCCGAGCACCACGTAGCCAAATCGTAGCAACGGTCGTTGTTCGAGGCGTATTCGAAATCGACGATCACGATACGGCCATCGCTGGTTGACAGGAAGTTGGCGGGGGCGGGATCGTTGTAGCAAGGCACGAGATCGATCCCCGCGGCTTCGATCGCAGCACGCGCTGCCCGATACTGTGCGTGGATCGAAGGAAAGCCGAGGGGCAGTTCCCCTGCCAGTTCGGCCAGTTGCTCGAGATGTTCCTCTATCATGTCGAAGACGGTCTTTGTGAGGCCGAGAAGGGGGGAGTCGTTGAATGAGCGGTAAAGCGCGATTGTGCTCTCCCTGACGCCGGCGATGTGAAAATCCTTGGTGACGCATGTGCGGGAATTCTCGACGAAATCGTAGATTTCTATGCCTTCGTCTTTCAAATAGTCGAAGCACCGGGGCCCGATGCCGAGCAGGTAGGCTCGCTGGCCCGCTTCCAAGGACGCGGCGCGATTGATGAAGCGCTCCGTGCCCGGGCCAGGCAACTTGACGAAAAAGGAGCTTTGTTCGCCGGCCACGCTGACACGCCAGTTGGAGTTGCTGAAGCCGCCGAACATCGGCCGGTACCGAATGGCCCTGCCTTGCCAGGTGGTAACCTTGGATAATGCTGCCTCGAGTTGGCGTTCGGCGAGGGTGTTGCCTTCACCCAGGCCCTTTTCAACGGCGGACATTCAAAGCCACCCGGCGCGGGGGTCGAGATCGACGCCGGCCAATGTGGCGCGGCACCGGATCAGGCGCCAACATGCATAGCGGAAAAATTCGACGTCCTTCCTTGTGGAGACGGCGTCCATGACCAGTCCCCACATGGTCCACGCCAGGTCATCGGCAATCGCATAGAGCTTGGCGCGGCGAAGGCTTTCACGCCTCACGCGGCCCTCGAACATTTCCAGAGCAGGCAGCATCTCTTCTTCTGGCCCGAAGGCTTCGTTCATCAGGACACCAAATTCGAAATAGGGGTCGACGTTGCGCGCCTCGTCGAAATCCACGAGTTGGATTTTGCCGTGAGTGTCGATGAGGATGTTGGAGGCGAGGCCATCGGCATGAGCCGGTACGGTGTCCACACCGGCAGCCTCGATCATGCGCTCGATACGGAACACATCGTCCTGCAAGGCGGTCAGTTCACTCGGCGCACCGCTCGTGTTGCGTCCGATTTCCGCTTGAAGGATTCTGATCCTGTCGAAGACGGACCAGCTACGCGTCAGGCGAGGGCCGGAATGGATTCTGCGCTTGACGCCAAGCACGGCATCCATGACGTCTGCCTTGCGCAAGTCGTTGACGCGTGCTGTCCTCCATCCGCCCAGAAATTCCATCAGCGCGATGCCGCGCACGGCGTCCGATACCAGGATGTCGGGCGCGCAGCCGAGTATCGCCGCCTTTCGCTGGGCGTCGAAAGAAGCAGCCGTATCGATATAGCGACGCTGATCGGGATGAATGACTTTCAGCAACAGGGAAGGGCGATGGCCTTCCATCGATAGTTCGAGCCTCGTGCTGTCGATGCCGCGATGCGTAGGCACCAGAAGACCCGGCGTGCCCGCCTCCGCCGCGACGTTTACCCGGGCAGCAGTCCATGTCTGACGGTCCAAGTGCGATGTCGCCGCGCGAGCGACAAGGCCATCCCAGTCCTTCGCTACAATCGCGTGAAGTGCGTTCGTCGCGGCAGGGCCGGTGACTTCCGTCAAGTCATTGCGGGGCGTCGAGCCCTTTTCCGCCAGAGCCATTTCCGTCAAGCTAGGATTGTCTCGCGCACTGTTCGAACAAGCCACTGCAAGTCTGGCCAACGGCGCTGACAGGGCCAGTTCGATGCTATCGCTCTGGTGCCTTGTGTAAAGGAAAGATTTGGGGGCAGGCAGTTTTTGAAATGCGCGCCGCTACTAGACCCTGATGAGGTCGACGCCCAGTTCGCCGAAACGTTGCACGAACTCCTCGCCCACGCCCTTGGTCGTAATGACGTGATGCGCATCGCCAAGGCCGAAGGCACGCACGGAGCCGAAGCGTCCGAACTTCGATGCGTCGGCCACCATGATAGTGGTGGAAGCCTGCAGTCTCGCGGCATCGTGCAGTGCGACCTCGTCCTCGCCGAAGCCCATGAAACCATGGTCGTAGTGAACGGCGCTGGCGCCCATCAGCGCCACATCGAAACGATGGCCATTGAGCGCGGTGATGGTCGCGTGGCCGAAGGTTGCTTGGTACTCCGGCACCATCGGGCCGCCGAGCACGCGAACGCTGGTGCCCCAGCCGTGCGAAAAGAAGTGCGCCGCGACGGCGATGGAATTTGTGAAGATGGTCAGGTCTTGGTGCTTGTGCAGCTGCTTCACGCAAGCGAGCGTCGTGGTGCCGGAACTGACGAATATCTTCATCCCGTCGCGAACGAGGCTGGCTGCCTTCTCCGCGATCCGGTTTTTTTCCGGCGCGTTGACCTTGTTGCGTTCGACGAAGGGCTTGTCGGCCTCGTTGGGTGTGATGACCGCACCGCCATAGACCCTTCGGGCGAAGCCATTGATTTCAAGGATGCGTAGGTCCCGCCTGATCGATTCAGGGCTGACCTCGAGACGCTCCGCTAAGGCATTGACGCTCGCGCGTTCGTTGGCTCGCAGGATCTCAAGAATCTTTTCCTGCCGGAATTCTGAAAATCTCATGGACTCATTCTACCGCCGGCCAGTGCGGGCAGCCCATCTGCGTTCCCCGACATGCGCGGTTCCAACCAATGGCTTCCATGACTAAGTCAAGCCTCCCATTTCGGGCATGATAAGTTCAGGCAAATGAGCCGTCAATTCGGGAAAAATGCATAAAACATTCAAATCGTTCAGAATGACATGCGTGACGAGAAAGCGGGAGAGAAATTAAGCGTTGAGATTCAACTAGTTATGTAAAAAATGGCTGACCGAAGATAGCTTCGGCATGTTCCATTTTTCAAATTTTGGCACCGCATAGCGGTTTGTCTTGACTCTGAAGGGTGTGGATATAATGATGTTTTTGACCGATTTGTTTATTCTTGGATTTGGCGAGCGGATCGGTTCCGAACGAGACCTTCAGGTGCGCTTCCGGGCACCGCAAGTGGAATCGCCGGGCGTGGCTGTGATGACGTGCATTTCCTGCGCATCCAGAGACGGATGGAGTGTTCCGGACCGGTGGCGGAGTGGGACCGTGATCGGCCTGGCAATTGATAACGAAGTCGCGCGTTCCAGGAAGGCGCGCATGCAAGCAAAGGGGAACATCAATGGTTACGCGTAGAGATCTTATTGTAGGGGCTGGCGCGATTGGCGTGACCGGCATGGTAGGCGGCCTGCCGCTGCCTGTGCGCGCTGATGGCAAGAAAAGTGTCGTGCTTGCCTCGATGGGGCCGGTTACTGGCAATTGGGACCCAACCTCTCACACCACGCTCGGGCAGGGCAATTTCGAGAAGTTCGTGTTCAATGCGCTGACCCGGGCTCCGATGCGCGACGGCGAGGCCGACGTTCTGGAGCCGGCGCTAGCCGAAAGCTGGTCCCTGATCGACACGAACACGATCGAGTTCAAGCTGCGCGATGGCGTGAAGTTCCATGACGGCAAGGAATTCGGCGCCGAGGATGTGAAGGCCACCTATGAATATTCTTCCGACCCCAAGCGTCCGGCGGCATCTTTCTGTCCGGGCAAGGTCGATGTCGAAGTCATCGACCGCCTCACGGTTCGACTGCACACCGAGAAATACGACTATCCGGCTTCTGCCTGGTGGTTCATCTCAAGCGTGATCCCGATCCTCTCGGTCAAGGATGTGGCGGACCCCAAGATCCTGGAAAAGCGCCCGAACGGCACCAACGCGTTCAAATATGTTGCCACCAACGGTGACCAGAACGTGCTGGCGGCCAATGACGATTATTTCGGCGGTCGTCCGAAAGTCGATGAAGTGATCTACGCCTACGTGCCCGACGCCAATACACGTGTCCTGGGGCTGCTCAACGGCCAGTATCATATTGCCGAGCGCCTCGAGCCAGAGCAGTATGCCTCGCTTCAGGGCAACCCGAAGGTCGTTACCCGCAAGGGCCTGACGACAGAGAACAAGTATCTGCACTTCCGTTGCAACAAGCCGCCGTTCGATGACCCCCGCATCCGGCTTGCGGCGTGCCATTCGATCGACCGCAAGCAGATCCTCGAACTGATGGGGGAGGCGGCCCTCCCCACGAGTTCCTACGTATCGCCGATGAAGTTCGGCTTCAAGGATATCGAGGGCTATCCCGACTACAATCCGGAGGAGGCGCAGCGCCTGCTCGCGGAAGCCGGCTTCCCGAAAGGCGAAGGCCTGCCGCAGCTCGAATACATCACGTCGATCGGCTTCTATCCGAAGACGAAGGAATACGGCGAGCTGATCACCGCGATGCTCCAGGAGCAGGGCTTTAATGTCCAGCTTACCGTGCTTGAGCCGGCCGCGTGGGAAGTCGCCATTTATCGGCGGGCGGACGGGCAGGGTCAGGGCCACATGTGCGACGTGGGTTGGATGACGCCTTCGCCAGAGCCGGACCTTGTGTTGCGGCCGAACTGGCATTCGAGTGCCGCGCTCATCAGCGGCATCAACGATCCCGAGATCGATGCGGCGCTCGACAAGGAGCGCAACGCACCCAATCCGGAAGAGCGCCTGAAGATCCTTACCAAGGAAACCTTCCCGACGATGGCGAAGAAGGTTCCAAGCTTCTCGTTGTTCTCCGCGCTCACCTTCCATGGTGCATCCAAGAGCCTTGAGGGCGCCGTCTATCTCCCCTACGGGCCGATCGACTTGTCCAAAGCCGATCTGGTCTGACGCAAGGAACAGGCGGCGCCGGATCCATACTTGCCGACGCCGCCATCCTCCCGCACGAGACGGACTCCATGCTGTTTGCCATAGATTTTCTCATCCGCCGCCTGGCCCAGGGCGCCATCATCGTTGTTGCCATCGCGCTGCTGATCTTCACGTTGCTGCGTGTCGTGCCCGGCGATCCCGTGCGGCTCATGCTGGGGCCGATGGTGTCGCCCTCGGTCGCGGAGCAAACCGCCAAGGATCTTGGATTGCGCGACCCGATAATCGTTCAGTTCGGGCGCTATATGGGACACGTGCTGCAAGGCGATTTCGGACGCTCCTTCGTGCGAAGCGCTCAAGGTGGCAGCACCGGCGGTTCTCGCGGTGAATCGACTTTCGATGCGAGCAACCGAGCCTCTGTGATCGAGCTTATCGTCACAACCTTGCCCTATAGCCTCTTGCTGGCCGGCCTCGCTTTTCTGATCTCGCTGGCTGTCGCCTTGCCGCTCGGCGTCTGGGCGGGGCTCAATGCCGGGCGATGGCCGGATCGCTTCGCGCTCTATTTGAGCTCGGTGCTGGTTTCATTGCCCAATGTCTGGCTTGGACTGGTGTTCATTTTCCTGCTGTCAGCCAAAACCGGATGGCTTCCCGCGATCGGCTACCAGAACTGGACCTATGCCATACTGCCGGCGCTGGTGCTCGCGGTTGAACTCATTCCGGTGATTGTGCGCTCCCTGTCGGTCTCGGTGTCGTCGAACCTGCTCGATCCCTATGTTTCCGTAGGTCAGATACGCGGCCTGACGCGTGCGCGGATGATCGCGGCGCACGTGCTGCGCAACTCATCCATTCCGTTGCTCAACCTTCTCGGGATTCAGGCGGTGGGTCTGATCCTCGGCGGTCTCTTCGTCATTGAGTATCTCTTCAATTATCCAGGCATCGGTCTGCTGATGATCAACGCGGTGTTCCAGCGCGACTTTCCCATCATCCAGGCGATCGCAATCTTCTCCTGCGTCGCGCTCGTGCTTGTGAACATATTGGTCGATTTCGCCTCGACCACGATAGACAGAAGGCTGCAGTACTGATGTCAGAGCAAGCCATCGTCGAAACCGCTGCCAGCCAGCCGGCGAAGTCACGCAGCTTGGGCGCCAGCATTTTCCTGAATGCCGCAAGGACGGCGGAATTCAGGGTGGGTGCGGTGATATTCCTTGGCCTCATACTGCTGTCGGTCGTCGCGCCCACATTGCTTGGGCTTTCCGCGACAAAGTTCAGCGTGGGGCTGAAATTCTCACCGCCCTTCCCGGAGCAGGGCTGGGTATGGCCGCACATATTCGGCACGGATCAGCTCGGCCGCGATCTTCTTGCACGTTCGCTGATAGGGCTGCGGAACGCATTGATGATCGGCATAGCCAGCGTCATTGGCATGTTCGTCATAGGTTCGGCGATCGGGATGCTGGCGGGTTATGCCGGCGGCTGGACCAATCTCATCCTGATGCGCATCACCGACGCCCAGATGTCCATCCCGGTCATCATTCTGGCAATCACGATCCTCGGCGTGACGCGGCCGACGCCGATGTCGGTGATTCTGGTGTTCATCCTCGCGGGCTGGCCGGGCTACGCCCGCATAGCGCGCAGCGCCACCATGTCGGAAAGGCGCAAGGAATATGTGCGCGCCGCCAAGATACTGGGCGCGTCGGACCTTCGCATTTTGCTTGTGCACATCGCGCCCAACACTTTGCCGCCCATAGCCTTCGTGGCCGTGCTCGACGTTGCACGCATGATGATATTCGAGGCGATCCTGGGGTTTATAGGCATCGGCATCCAGCCGCCAACGCCGACCTTCGGCACCATCATCGCCGACGGCACGAAATATCTCATGAATGCCTGGTGGATCACCACCATCCCCGGCTTGCTGCTGGCCGCGTCGCTGTGCGGCATCAACTTGATGGGTGGCGCTCTCGAACGCTCCCGCAACAAATTCCTGCAGGGGGTTCTATGAGCGCGGAAAGTGCCAAAATCCTTGAGGTCTCGGACCTCTCGATCGATCTCGCCACGCCTGACGGTGGTCGGCGCGCGATCCTGCGCAACGTCGATCTTTCGGTCTCGAAGAACAAAGTCCTGGGCATCATCGGCGAAAGCGGCTCCGGCAAGACGGTCCTGTCGCGCGCACTGGTGAACTGGATAAGCCCACCGCTTCTGCCGACGGGTGGAAGTATCGCCTACCGTGGGCGCAATCTGTTCGGTCTTCCGCCCGCCGAGATGCAGAAGCTGCGCGGCCGCAAGGTAGCCTATATCGGCTCCGATCCAGGCAGCGCGCTCGATCCCACGATTCCGGTCGGCCAGCAGATCATCGAGAAGCTTCGCGCCGTGGAGCCTGATATCTCAACCGCCGACGCGAGGGCTCGCGTGCTGCGGGTGCTGGATGCGGTGCGCATTCCCTCGCCGGCGCTGCGCTTCCATGAATTTCCGTTCCAGTTCAGCGGTGGCATGATGCAGCGTGTGCTGATCGTCGACGCGCTCGTGACAAATCCGGACCTGCTGGTGGCGGATAACATCACGCAGCCGCTCGACGTGACGGTGGCGGCCCAGATCCTGCGCCTCCTGCGCGATCTGCAGCGCGACTTCTCGACAGCGATCATCTTCGTCTCCTCGGCGCTCGGGGTGCTGAACGAGATTGCGGACAACATTCTTGTGCTGGCCGATGGCCGGGTCGTCGAATGTCAGGACACGCGCGGCCTCATCGAGAAACCGGAACACAGCTACACTCGCAATCTCATCGAGAGCCTGCCTCGCATATGGGATGCCCAACCGACTGCAGCCGCGCCGGAAGAAGCTGTGGACGATAAGCGCGAAGTCATCCTCTCAGTGCGTGACGTCTATCGCTCCTACGCCACGAAGGATCGCCAGAGGCTGTTCGCGCATCGCGTCGTGCAGGCCGTGCGCGGCGTCTCGTTCGATGTCTACAAGGGTGACAATCTCGGTATCGTGGGCGAATCCGGCTGCGGGAAATCGACGTTGTCGCGGTTGCTCAGCCGCCTCGAGGCTCCGAACAAGGGCCAGATACTGTTCAAGGGACAAGACATCGCTCGTCTGGGCGGCCGCAAGCTGATGGACTTGCGCCACCGGTTCCAACTGCTGCTTCAGGACCCCTACAACGCGATCCCGCCACACCTGGCCATCGGTCGCACAATCGCGGAGCCGCTGCGTATCCATGGCGGGTTGGCCGCGAAGGAGATCAGAGAACGCGTGGCGGCCACGATGAACGAGGTCGGCCTGCGGTCCGATCTTACGGACAGACTGCCGGTGGGCCTCAGCGCCGGTCAGCGCCAACGTGTCAACATTGCCCGCGCCATGGTGCTGGAGCCGGAACTGCTCATTCTCGACGAGACCCTGTCCGCGCTCGATCAGGTCGAGCAGGGCAAGTTGCTGGACCTGTTCGAGGGGCTGCAGAACCGGCACGGCATCACCTATGTCTATATTTCCCACGACCTGAGCATGGTTCGCCGCGTCTGCAACCGCGTAGCCGTCATGTATCTCGGGCGCATAGCGGAACTTGCCGGCAACAGGGCCACGTTTTTCGATCCCGCGCACCCCTATACGCGGGCATTGCTCAGCGCGGTCCCAGCCATCGAGCACAAGCCGTACGATACCGGGACCTACCTGCTGGAAGGCGAACCGCCCGATCCGATCGACATCCCCCCGGGCTGCAGTTTCCGCACACGCTGCCCCTTCGCCTTCGCACGTTGCGTGAGCGAGGACCCCATGCTGATGAAGCGCAGCGGCGACGACTATGCTGCCTGCCATCTTGTCACCGCCGGAGCCGCCGCCCCGGTGAGGATGCCCGCCGTGGAGGTGAGGGCGTCGTGAGGATAGCTAGATTTCCAACCGCGTCCGGCAGCGCGATGCGGCTTGCCGCGCCCGCCTCAAACTTCTGATGAGCACGTCCACGATGGAATTCGATTACATTGTCGTAGGGTCGGGCAGCGCCGGCTCACCGCTCGCGGCGCGCCTCGTCGAAAAGGGCGCGAGTGTCCTTCTCCTCGAGGCGGGCAAAAGCGAAAAGCTGCATCTGACGCGCGTGCCGGCCGCGCTGATGCACACGATCGGCAACGTCCGCTACGACTGGAATTACGTGACCGAGCCGGATCCCAGTCGCAATGGTCTGCAGGAATCGTGGCCGCGGGGGCGCGTGCCGGGCGGATCGTCCGCCATCAACGGCATGATCTTCATTCGTGGCGCCGCGGCCGACTACGACGCCTGGGAGGCGATGGGCAACAAGGGTTGGGGATGGAATTCGGTGCTTCCCTATTTCCGCAGGATGGAGACCGCCGATAACGACAAGGACAATGCCTATCGCGGCGGCATGGGACCGCTCCGAGTGTCGGCCTTACGCTGGAAGCACCCGATATCGACCAAGTTCATCGACAGCTTCGTCAATGCGGGCGTGCCCCTGAATCCCGACCTCAACGGCAGCTCCCACGAGGGTGTCGCCTGGAATCAGGGCTCCACCAGAGGCGGCGTTCGTCAGTCGGCATTCGACGCGTTCATCCTGCCTCGCCTCGGTGACGCCAAGCTCACTTTCATGGACGATGCGTTGGTCGAGCGCATCGTGCTGGAAGGCAAGCGGGCTACCGGCGTCGACATCCTGCGCGGCAACCAGAAGGTACGAGCCAAGGCACGGCGCGGCGTGGTCTTGTCGGCCGGATCCATCAACTCGCCGCAGATACTGATGCTCTCGGGCATCGGCGATCCGGACAAACTAGCCCGCCATGGGATTGGCGTGCGGGTCGCAAGTCCCGAGGTCGGCCGCAACCTGATGGAACATCCGGGCCTCTATGTCCGTGCGGAGATGAACGTCAAGACGGGGAATGCCTATGCATCGCCGATCGGACGGGCAAAAGCGTTCGCTGAATGGATCCTTTTGCGCAACGGTGTTTTGAGCGTGCCCACCGCCCAGGTGCTCGCCTTCCTGAAATCCACGCCCGATAGGGAGATGCCGGACCTCCAGTTCCATCTCTTCCCCTTCGGATACTTCAACGACAACGGCCGTTTGCACGTGCCGACGCGCAACCTTGTTACCATCCTGGCCAACGTCAACTATCCCAAGAGCACCGGCCACCTCGAGCTTCGTTCCAGCGACCCGCGACAGCCGGTGGCGATCTATCCGCGCCTGCTCGACCATCCAGACGATATTGCCTGCGTGCTGCGCGGCCTGGATTGGATACGCAAGCTGGCCTCGACGCCCCCGTTCGGCAGCCATGTGCGCGAGCTCATCGACGTGCCGGCTGAAGGCGCGGGGCCTGCCGCGGACGAAGCCTATGCGCGCAAGGCCGCGGTGCCGTTCCTGCATCCGGTGGGCACTTGCCGGATGGGACCGGACGAAAGCGCGGTCGTCAGCCCGGAGCTTCGCGTACATGGCACCGAAGGGCTCTGGGTCGCGGATGCGTCGATCTTCCCGCGTCATATCGCCGGCAACACGAACGCGACGGCGATCATGATTGGCGAGCGTGCGGCCGACCTCATCCATCCGTAGCGGAGAACTGGTTATCATGATGCGGAATTTCACGCAGAACTTCGTCGGCGGCAGGCGCGTGGATCCCCTGGGTGCCGATTTCATCGAGGTCCGCTCGCCCTACGACGGAAGCCAGGTCGGAGCGGTGCCGCCGGCAGCGCAGGCCGACGTGGATCTCGCGGTCGCAACGGCGCGTGAGGCATTCGATGAGGGCGCTTGGCCGCGCATGCCGGTGGTCGACCGTATTGCTGTCATCCGCAGGTTCGCGGAACGGATGTGTTGCAACGTTTTGATTACCGGCGCTATGGAGACCCTTCGACATCTTCGGAGGAACAAATGTTCAAGGCCGCCAGTTCGACCGATCGGTGATCCTGTGCGTGTGCTGGTATCTTGCTTACAATCTGAGCCGGCGGGATCTTGAAGAGATGATGGCCGAGCGGCGCATTGCCGTCGACCACACGACCATTCACCGCTGGACTGGAGGCCGTACTCTCGGAAATTCGCGCAGCGGCAAGAGAGCTATTCGGAGAGTGCCTGGAAATTTCCTCCGAACGGCTGATTGAGCTGATCGAGAATCGCATTGCTGCCCGGGTCGAAGCGCTCGCGGCCTGGGATGAGATCGAGCTTGCCCGCAAGAAAGCCGAGCGGGCGGTTGATGAGAGAGACCAAATACGCCTGGAACTGAGCGGGGCTCTGGCCAGCGTCGGCGTCGGTTCCGATCCCGCCGACAGCCTTGAGACGGTCATGGCCGTGGCAGAGTTGTTCCTTGACAGGCAATTCAAGGTGGACGCCGAGCGTACCGAGACGCTCAAGACCGTTGTTGGCACACGGCAAGAGGATCTGGCCGCTAGGCGGCGAGCCGTCGACGTGGCAGAGCGACGTGAGGACGAATGGCTGGCCGGCGTTGCCGTGGCGCTCAAGGGCACGTGGCTCGAGAGCGGCATATCGGTGGCCGGCGTCGGTCCGGCGCGGTTGCCTCGGCGTTTGGAGCGGCGGCCCTCGAGGTCGGGACGGAGATCGACACCGGAGTGCCGGTACTCATTTTCGACGGAAAGCCGAGGCTGGCCTTTGCGCTGAAGTCGGGCAATTTCGGCGCCGACGATTTTTTCGAACGTGCACTCGATACTCTGAAAGGTAGGGCCTCATGACCCTGGAAGAACAGCAGCTCCGCGACGAGTTTTGCCGCTGGGCGAGTCCCTGTTCATGCGCGGCTATACTGCCGGCTCGTCCGGCAATCTGTCGGCAAGGCTTCCAGATGGGTTCCTGGTCACGCCAACCAATTCCTGTCTGGGTTATCTCGAACCTGGCAGGCTGTCGAAGCTGGATACCCAAGGCGTGGCGGTGTCCGGTGATGCCCCGACCAAGGAGATACCCCTGCACATGTCATTCTACGAAGCGCGGCCGCAGGCGGCGGGTATCGTGCATCTTCACTCGACCTACGCCACGGCATTGTCCTGCCTTGAAGACATAGACCCCGACGACACCGTCCCGCCGATTACGCCTTACATGGTGATGCGCGTCGGCCGCGTGCCGCTTTAACCCTACACACAACCCGGCTCGGTGGATGTCAGGCCGCTGGTGCTGGCCAAGGCGCGCGACTATGCGGCAGTGCTGCTGGCCAATCACGGTCCGGCGGTTTCGGGCCGCAGTTTTCGTGACGCCGTCTTCGCCGCCGAGGAACTGGAGGAGGCGGCTAAACTGGTGTTCCTGACAAAAGGGCTGACGGTGCGGCGGCTGGATGCAAGGCTGGGTCGCCGAGCTTGAGGCGCGGCAAAAGTGATCGGGACGCTTGCCAAGCAAGGAACCGGCTGAGCCGAGCGGACCGTTCGCCCACCGGATCCATCGTGGATGAGGCAACGGCTGCCCTGGCGGGCGAGTAGCGTCATCAGCGGCGTTTGTGCGGCAGCGTCGTGGATGAGACTGCCCTGGTTGCAGCACTCGAGTCGAACAGGCTGGGCGCCTCGGCACTCGATGTGTTCGCCGACGAGCCCAACTTACCGGCGAAATTGCTGAGGCTGGAAAACGTCGTGCTCACCCCTCATATCGGCAGCTTCACCCAAGAGACACGCTTGGCCATGGGACGACTGGTGATCCAGAATGCTGACGCATATCTCGCAGGACGCGCGCTCCTTACGGTTTTTTGCGTTTTAAAGGCGGTGATATCTCGGTGGCGCCGGCCCCCCGCGTTCAGCAGCGGACTGGCAGCGCCGGCCTTCGCGAGGACGCTCATCTAGCGCTGTCACCATGCCAGATCCGCCTCACTCAGCAGTTTTTGTGAGAGCTCCGGTGGCGAAGGCGGGCTTAAGAATCGAACTTGCCCCTCTCTCCGTAGTCCCCAGCATAGCCATCCGGTATCTGGCTCGGCTGATAGCGACATAGAGCATATTGTGAGCTGAGAATGTCATGTATGCCTTACTTTCAGAGCGTTGGCTCAGAAGCAGATCCGGTGAGCTTCATGCGCGGTCTGTTCGCTGGCAAGGTCATTTCACCGCGCTGGTTCCAGGAAATGTTCGGCTCGCGCGCGACCGTCTCTTTCCCCGGCACGCGCATGCGCGAGACCGGCGCCGGCCTGTTCCAGAGCAGCTATGGTGACGCGCTTTCTACGGCCACCAGAGCAGTATCCCGGGCTATGTCTGCGTCATGCAGCACGATTCGGACAGCGGCCTGACGATCGCCATGACAAGCAATGTCGGATCGGGCAACCGCCTGTCCTTCCAGGCCAGCGGCCTGCACGAGGTCGTCGAGCACGCGATCCGGAGCATATTGAACTGAAGCGGGAGACCTGCACGGAAATCCGCAACCTCAGTCGGCGTCTGGCAGCGCCGGCAGGGTGCGGCCTGTCCGGATCTTGACTAACCCACCGGCTCCCGCATATGCAGGGCGGCCTGTTCCAGGGTCCAGTTTCTGACGATCTTGACGACGTTGCCTTTGGAGAGCTGGCTTTCCGAAAGGTAGTATGTCCACGGGCTGGCGGCGCGCACCGGGAAGGGCTCGATCAAGAGACCGCGAGCTATGTAGGTTCTGGCGAGCGAATATTGCGTGGCGACGCAGCCCGCGCCCATCGCCGCGAGTTCCAGCGCGATGTTGGAGGCATTCGTGGTGATGCCTTTCTCATAGTCGGAAATGTCGATCTGCAGCGCGTCGCCCATGCACTGCCAGTATTCCTGGCGTCCATGAACGAAGATCCAGTCGACGCCGAGTATGTCGCTCGGCGCCTTCAGCGCCTTGGGGCCGGACAGCAGGCTTGGCGCGCAAAGGATGGCAAGCTGGTCGCTCCACAGTTGCACGGCGCCCGGCGGCAAGTCGTCGAAGCGGCGGGTCGAGATGGTGATGTCGGCGATCTGCTCGCTGAGGTCCTCCCAGATCGTGCCGTGCAGAACGACCTCGATCTCGGGATGGACCTGGCGGAACGCGCCCATACATCCGGCCAGCCAGTTTTCGGCAAGGCTCATCGGGCAGGAGATGACGACAGTCCGGTTGCGTGACGAGGCGACGATCGCCTCCGTGGCGTGGTCGATCTGGTCGAGCGCCTGGCGCAGGGTGGGCAGGAAGGCTTCGCCCATCTCCGTCAGTTTCAGGCTGCGCGGATAGCGCACGAAGAGCTGGCGGCCGAGATAATGTTCCAGCCCCCGGACATGGTTGCTGACGG
Organism: Mesorhizobium sp. BR1-1-13; assembly: GCF_020165515.1. Lineage (NCBI taxonomy): Bacteria > Pseudomonadati > Pseudomonadota > Alphaproteobacteria > Hyphomicrobiales > Phyllobacteriaceae > Mesorhizobium > Mesorhizobium sp. BR1-1-13. The sequence goes on along the minus strand of NZ_JAIUIH010000018.1, from coordinate 46,831 downwards.
CTGCCTGTGTGTAGCCAAGCTCGCTGGCGGCGAGGGTGAAGCTCAGGTGTCGCGCCGAGCATTCGAACGAGCGGATGTAGTTCAATGGCGGAGGTGGCTTCATGGCATCGCTCCTGATCGAGCCGAAAACTAGACTGTCGCGAACGGGTTTCGCAATCGCTTGCCCTCGTTTTTTTTGTATCATGGCGCCAAACTAATCACGTGATCGGCCTGCGAGACCAAATTATTCGTAGTTATCTGGAAGCGCGCGGTTGGCGAGAGGTGGGCATCATGGACCTGCGGTTGGAACGGGGCGAGCCTGCTTGCACCGTGTTCGGGCGTGTCGCGGAGTTCGTGCTGCGCTCCCCGGAGAATTTCTTTCCAGCCGATGTCCTGAAGGCGGCCTCACTCCAGTTCCTCGATACGATGGGCATCGCCATAGCTGCCGGGCCGATGCAGGCCGGCCGCATTGCGCGGGATGCCGCCGTTTTGCTCTACGGTTGCGGAACGGACCGGCACGCCGCAAGGATGATCTTCGACGGCAGGCGGGTCAGCATCGCGGGTGCCGCTTTCGCCGCCGCGACCCAGACCGACAATCTCGACGGCCATGATGGCTATCCGCCGACCAAGGGCCATATCGGGGTTGCGGTCATCCCGGCACTGCTTGCGCTGGCAGAGGAGAAGCCAGATTTGAGCGGGATCGAAGCGCTCGCCGCGATCGTGGTCGGCTACGAAGTCGCGGGCCGCGCCGGCATCGCGTTGCACGCGACCGTTTCGGATTATCACACCTCGGGCGCCTGGAACTCCCTTGGCGTCGCTGCTGTCGCGGCCCGCCTGCTGCGGCTGAACGACACCCAGTTGCGCGACGCCTTCGGCATTGCCGAATATCATGGGCCGCGCAGCCAGATGATGCGTGAGATCGCGACGCCGACCATGCTGCACGACGGCTCCGGCATGGGCGCACAGGTCGGCCTGTCGGCCGCGGTACTCGCGCAAGCCGGGTTCGCCGGCGCTCCGGCCATCACTGTCGAGGCGCCGGAAGTGGCCCGATATTGGGCCGATCTCGGCGATTTCTGGCAGATGCCGCTACAATACGTCAAACCCTATCCCATCTGCCGCTGGGCTCACGCCGCGATCGACGCGACCCGGGCGCTATGCCTGCAGCATGGCCTGCGGCCGCAGGATATAGGCAGGATCAACGTCAACAGCTTCCACTACGCGGCGACGCTGTTCGACGGCATGCCCGACACAACTTCCAAGGCGCAATACAGCTTGGCCTTCGCCGTGGCCACGATGATCCTGTACGGTCGGATAGCGGTGGAGCATATTTCGGGCCAGGGGCTGTGCGACGGCGCGGTTGGGGAGATGCTGGGGCGCGTCGAGGTCAGCGAATCGGCGAGGCACAGCGCTCGTTTCCCGGAAGGGCGCTGGGCTGACGTGCAGATCGAGACGACAGACGGACGCTTGCTGGATTCCGGTGACGTCCACGCACGCGGCGGTCCTGAAGCGCCCATCAGCGAGGCTGATATCGTCGCCAAATACATGGAGTTCTCGGCGCCGGTTCTGGGCGAAGCCAGGGCGGCCGCGATCCGCGATGCTATACTCGGCCTGACCGGCACGGAAAGCCGGTTCTCGGACCTGTCGGCGCTCATCTACGAACCTCCAGGCGGTCTGGGTGGCCATGCCGCTTAGGCTCCTCAAATACGGGTTCAGCCGCGATTATCCGGTGACTGGCGACATTCCCCGGACGCCCGAGCTCAAGCCGTCCTATGACGTGGTGATCGTCGGCGGCGGCGGGCATGGCCTGGCGTGCGCGCACTATTTGTCGAAATATCATGGCATCACCGACATCGCGGTGCTCGAGAAGGGCTATCTGGCTGGCGGAAACACGGCGCGCAACACCACGACGATCCGCTCCAACTACATCACCCAGGAAGGCATCGCCTTCTACAAGGAAGGCGTTTCGCTGTTCGAGACGATGTCGCAGGAGCTCGACTTCAACGTCATGTTCTCGCAGCGCGGCCAGCTCACGCTTGCCCATACGGAGGCCACGCTGCGCGCCTTCGATCTGCGCGCCGAGATGGGCAAGCACATGGGCACCCGCACCGAAGTCATCGACGCAAAGGAAGTCGAAAAGCTGGTGCCGCAACTGAATATGGATCGCGGCAACGCGCTCGAGATTCTTGGCGGCCTGTGGCACGCCGACGGCGGAACAGCGCGCCACGACGCGGTCGCCTGGGGCTACGCGGCGCAGGCCTCGCGCCGCGGTGTGGAGATTCACCAGCGCACCGAGGTCCAGGGCTTTGAGGTCGAGAGTGGCAATGTCCGGGCGGTGATGACAAACCGCGGGCGCGTCGCATGCGGCGCGGTGCTCATCGCCGCTGGCGGCATGAACTACGATGTCGCGATGATGGCTGGGGTGGAGCTGCCGATCCGCTGCTATCCTTTGCAGGCGATGGTGACGCAACCGCTGAAGCCGTGGCTGCACACGCTGGTCTCGTCGGTTTCGCTGCACACCTATCTTGTGCAGTCCTCGCGCGGCGAGGTCGTCATCGGCGGTGGTTCGGATCCGTACCAGCTCTATTCGACTCGCTCGACGCTGGGCATGAAGGAACATCTGGCCGAGGGCGCTGTGCATCTTTTCCCCTTCCTGCAAGGGGTTCGGCTATTGCGGCAGTGGGCGGGCATCACCGACATGACGCCGGATTACAGCCCGATCATGGGCGCCAGCCCGCTTGCCAATCTCTGGCTCGACTGCGGATGGGGCACCTGGGGCTTCAAGGCAACGGCCGTGGCCGGAAAACGCATGGCCGAGACCATCGCCAAGGGCCGGGCGCCAGACCTGCTCAAGCCCTTCGCGCTGGAGCGCTTCGAGACCTTCCGGCTGCTCAATGAAATGGGCGCAACGGCGGCGAGCCATTGACCATGAAGCAGCTTGATTGCCCCATGAACGGCCTGCGCAACATCGACGAATTCCGGTCTTTCGGTCCGGTGCGCCAGACGCTCGATGCCGATGCGACCGCCGACGCCGACTGGGCGAAACATCTGTTTCGCGCGGACAATCGCAAGGGCGTCGTGACCGAGTGGTGGCAGCACGTGCCGAGCAATTTCTTTTTCCTGGCGGAGCGCGACGTCGTCACCAACGAGATCATCCGCACCTACGCGCCGGGCGAGGGCAATCAGGCATGACCCGGCTTGCGGCACCCTATGGCTCGCGCATCGATCGCACGCAGCCGATGCGCTTTACCTTCGAGGGCAAGTCCTATGAGGGCTTTGCCGGCGATTGCATTGCAAGCGCGCTCGCCGCTTCGGACCAGTGGGTGCTTTCCCGCTCATTTAAGTACCATCGACCGCGCGGCATCATGACCATGGCCGGCGCGGAAGCGAACACTTTGGTGCAGCTTCCGTCGGAGGCGAATGTCCCCGCCGACCTGACGCCGATTTGGGAAGGCATGACGGTGACGGCGCAGAACGTCAACGGCTCGCTGCGAAATGACCGCGACGCCATCATAGATCGGCTTGGGCGGTTCATGCCGGTTGGCTTCTACTATCGCACCTTCATGGGGCCGAGGCAGGATAGCTGGCTTCGCTTCTGGGAGCCGATGATCCGGCGCAAGGCCGGGCTCGGGATCGTCGATACTCGCGCCCCGCATTTAAGCTTCGACAAGATCGATCTTCACTGCGACCTGCTGGTCGTTGGGGCCGGACCGGCAGGCCTGGCGGCGGCGATCGCCGCCGCGCAAATCGGCGCCGACGTCGTCCTGTGCGACGAGAACCCGGAAATCGGCGGTTCACTGATCTATCGCCGCTGCGATCCGGGCGTGCTCGCCAGCCTGAGGGCTGCCGCGGCGGGATTGGCCAATCTGCGCGTCATGACCGCCACCGTCTGCAACGGCTGGTACGAGGACAACTGGCTGCCGCTGATCCAAGACAACCGGCTCTACCGCACCAGGGCTCACGAGGTGATCCTGGCAACAGGTGCCATCGAGCAGCCGGCGGTGTTCCGCAACAACGACCTGCCGGGGATCATGACCGTCGGCGCCGTGCAGAGGCTGATGCGGCACTATGCGGTGAAACCCGGCCGCCGCGCCGTCGTGCTGGCAGGCAATGACGACGGCTATGATGCCGCGTTCGACTTGATCGAGGCAGGCGTCGAACTCGCGGCCGTCGTCGATCCGAGACAGGGAGCGGGCAGCAGCGCTGGCGAGCTTCGGGCCAGGGGCGCGGAAATCATCACGGGCGCCCAGATCGATGAAGCGGCCGGAACCCGCGGCAACAAGCATGTCAGACGGGTCCGCGTCGGAAGCCGCTGGATGGACTGCGACCTCGTCGTGATGGCCGCCGGCTCGGCGCCGGCGTGGCAGGTGCCCTGTCATGCGGGCGCCAAGGTCGGCTACGACGAAGCGACCGCGCGCATGACGCTGACGCTGCCGGACGGCGCCGTCCACCTGGCTGGCGCCGTTGCCGGCAGGACGGGACTATCCTCGGCGATGGCGGATGGCCGCCGCGCCGCGCATGAGGCGCTTTGTCGGCTCGGGCACGCTGGTCTGGCCGAGCCCTCAAGTGAATTCGAACCCGAAGCCGTGGCCTGGGCACAGAAGCTGACGGGCCATGACAAGGGCCGCGACTTCGTCGATTTCGACGAGGATCTGCAGGTGAAGGATTTGCAGAACGCGATAAAGGAAGGCTATCGCGAGCTCGAGCTTGTGAAGCGCTTTTCGACCGTCGGCATGGGGCCGAGCCAAGGCAGGCATTCGGCCCTTGCCACGGCGCGCATCGTTGCCGACGCCACGGATCGCAGGGTCGGCGAAGTCGGTGTGACCACGGCGAGGCCGCCGACCGGACCGGAAAAGCTCGGCGTCCTTGCCGGCCACCATGAGCCGCTGGAGCGGCGCACCGCGCTGCATCTCCGCCATCTTGCACTAGACGCCCGCATGAAGCCGATCGGCAATTGGTGGCGGCCGTACTACTACGGGCCGGAAAGCCGGAGCGAACGCCTGATCCGCGACGAGATAGAGGCCGTCCGCAACGGCGTCGGCATGCTCGATGTCTCGACGCTGGGCAAGCTGGAGATCCGCGGTCCGGATGCCGGCGCCTTCCTCGATCGCATGTACACCATGGCCCATGCAAACCAGCCGGTCGGCCGCGTCCGCTATTGCCTGATGCTGAACGAGATGGGCACCGTAATCGACGATGGCGTCGCCTATCGCTTCGCGGATGACCAGTTCTACGTGACGGCGACGACCGGCGCGGTCGGCCGGGTACAGGCCGACATGCTGTTTTGGAACGCGCAATGGCGGCTGAAGGTCGATGTGCTCAACGTCACCGCCGGCTTTTCCGGCATCAATGTCACCGGCCCCAAGGCGCGGGAAGTCCTGCAGGCGCTCGACGGTGACATCGATTTCGCGCGCGACGCCTTTTCCTATCTGCATGGCCGTCAGGGTCGCCTGGCCGGCGTTCCGGTGCGCGTTATGCGCATCGGCTTCACCGGAGAAGTCAGCTTCGAGCTGCATTGCCCCTCGAGCTACGCCATCGCCCTTTGGGACGCGCTGGTCGCGGCGGGCGAACCCTATGGTTTGCGCCCATACGGGCTGGAAGCTTCTCGCATCATGCGGCTGGAGAAGGCACATATCCTGATCGGCCAGGACACGGATGCACTGACCACGCCCGACGAACTCGGTTTCGGCTGGGCGGTTTCGAAGAAGAAGCCGTTCTTCATCGGCAAGCGATCGATCGAGATGCGTGCCAATCTCGGAGAATCGCGCCGGCTGGTCGGTCTTTCCTTTGAAGGCTTGCGCAACATACCGGGCGAATCCTGCCTCGTGCTGCGTGGCGGCGAGCCGGTGGGGCAGGTCACCTCGGTCGGCTTCTCTCCGACGCTCGGCCATCACATCGCGCTTGCCTATGTCCACATAGACGATGCGGCGCCCGGCAGCAGGGTTGCGGTCAAGTGCCGCGACGGTGAACTGGTCGAGGCGCCGGTCGTTGGACACGCCTTCTTCGATCCGCAGAACGTTCGGCAGGAGTTGTAGCCATGGCCGTTCCCGGATCGCGCACATCTCCCTTGTCGCCAGACGGCTCGGCGGCAGAGTGCAGCTTGCCAAAGGGACGGCTGACGTTGACGGACCTGACGGCGCAGCCGCGCTTCGGCATCAAGGGGCCTGGAAGCGCCAGATGGCTGGGAGCACATGGCCTGTCCCTGCCGCCGATCAATCGCGTTGCCACGCCAGACGGCATCAGGCTGCTGCGCCTGGGAACTGAGGATTTTCTGGCGGTTGACGATAGAGCCGGCAACGCCGTCGCAAAACTCACCGACGCGTGGCAGGCTGCCGATGGCGCACGTGGTTACTGGTCCTGGCGAGAGGAAAGCTGGAGCTGGATAAGGCTCTCTGGCCCGCTGACGGAACCCGTGATGGCGCGGCTATGCGCGCTGGATTTGCGGACCGGCCGGTTCGCTGACGACGCGATCGCGCAGACGCGGGTCGCGCATATCGAGGCTGTGCTGGTGCGGGGTGAGGGAGGCTTTGACGTCTTCTTCGACATCGCATCGACGGTTTATTTCATCAGGACAGTTGCCATGGCGGCAAAGCTTGCCGCCGGCGATACGATGACCGGGGGGAGCCATTGATGAACAGCGTCCAAGGCGTAATTGCACCGATCCTGACGCCCTTCGAAAAGGACGGCAGAGTTGCCCGCGATCTGTGGGTAAGCCATGCGAAATGGGTGCTTTCCCAAGGCGCACATTACCTGTCGCCTTTTGGGACGACCGGTGAGGCGTTGTCATTGTCGTTGCCTGAGCGCATGGAGGCGCTGGAATGGCTAGTCGAGGCCGGCATTTCGGCGGACCAGATGATGCCCGGCACGGGCGTTACCGCGCTGCCTGAGACAGTCGAACTTAGCAGGCATGCGCTGGAACTCGGCTGCGCCGGCGTCATGGTGCTGCCCTCGTTCTTCTACACGGCGGCCGGCGACAATGGACAGGCGCGCTACTATTCGGAACTAGCCGACAGGGTCGCCGACCCGAAGCTCAGGCTGATCCTCTACCATATCCCGCAGAACTCGGGCGTGCCGGTCTCGCCGGCGCTAGCGGCGCGGCTCAATGAAGCCTTTCCCGACACGGTCGTCGCGTACAAGGACAGCGGCGGAAGCTGGGACAATACCGCCGCCGTCATCGCGGCGGCGCCGAACCTCTCGGTGTTCCCGAGTTCCGAAGGTCAGCTCACCCAGGGACTAGCCGCCGGCGCGGCGGGCTGCATCTCTGCTTCCGTCAATCTCAACGCGAAGGCGATCCGTGCGCTCTACGACAATGCGCGCGCAGGGCGCGACATCGCGTCCGCCAATGTCTCCATAAAGGCGTTTCGCAAGGCGGTGCAGGATGCCGGGCTGATCCCCGGCATGAAGGCTGCCCTTGCCGTCCGCTCCGGCGATCACCGCTGGCTCAATTTGAGGGCGCCGCACGAGAACGCCACCGTGCTGGCGGGCAAGGCCCTGCTCGACGCGCTGGGGCCTCTTGCCGATCACATTCCCGGCCCGAGGCGAGGCTGAGATGTCCGCGCGGCCGACCGTAATCGTCAGTGCCGACTCGCTGGAAGGGCCGATGGCCGTCCTTGCCGAAACCCATCCCGACATCACGGTGCATGGCTGCGACAATTACCAGGCGCTTCCGGCCTTGATTTCGGAAACCGGCGCCGAAGTGGTCTTCAGCATCAGGTTTGGCCAGCGCTCACTCTATCCGCGCAAGGCGGTGGTTGAGAATCCGACCGTGCGCTGGGTTTCGGTGGGCGGTTCCGGCACCGATCACCTGCGCCCCTGGGATCCCGCAAAGGTGATGGTGACCAATTCGGCCGGCGTGGCCGCCGACATGATGGCGGAATACGTCTTTGGCGCGATGCTGTCGTTTTCGCTTGGCCTGCGTGGCTTCGCACGCAACCAGGCGGCCGGCAACTGGACCGCGGCCAAGGTCGAGCCGATCCTGGGCAGGACTTTGCTTATCCTCGGCCTCGGCAAGACGGGGCAGGCGGTCGCCGCCCGTGCCAAGGCATTCGGCATGACGACGCTGGGTGTACGCGCGAACCCGAAACCGACCGACCATATCGATGAAGTGCACGCCATAGCGGATCTGCCCAGACTTTGGGGCCGTGCCGATTTCATCCTGTGTGCCGTGCCCCTGCTCGACAGCACCCGCGGCCTTGTCGGCAAGGAAGCCTTCGCGGCGATGAAACCTTCGGTCGTGCTGATCGACGTGTCCCGTGGCTTCGTCGTCGACGAGGCGGCGCTTCTCGCGGTGCTCGATGCCGGACGGATCAAGGGCGCGGCGCTCGACGTCTTTGCGACAGAGCCGCTGCCGCAATCGCACCCGCTATGGGGCTACGACAACGTGATCGTCACGCCGCATTGCTCTTCGGTCTATGACGGCTGGGATGTGAAGTCGGTGCGCATGTTCGCCGACAATCTGGCCCGCTACCGGCGTGGCGAGCCGCTGAACAATGTCGTCGATCCCAAACGCGGTTACTAGGAGGACAGGCCGATGACAACGCATGACAGGCGAAGCGGTGGACGGCGCACCAGAGCAGCGGGGCGCAGCGGCGGCGGCATCGCGCAACTGCCCTGGCAGAGCGTGACGAACCCTTACGCGCCGATGCGGATGCTGGACGAGGAGCAGATGGACAAGCTGCATCGCACCTCGATGCGGATACTTTCCGAGCTCGGCATCCGGGTGATGGGCGAGAAGGTGATGAGCATCTTCGAAGCCGCGGGAGCCATAGTCGACCGAGAGGAAAGCACGATCCGCATCGACGAGAGCATCGTGACCGAAGCGCTGAAGAGCGCGCCGTCGTGCTTCACGATCACATCGCGCAATCCGGAGAAGAGGATCAGGCTCGGTGGCAATTCGCTGGCGTTCGGCCTCGTTGCCGGCCCGCCCAACGTGCACGATCGCATCAACGGCCGGCGGCAAGGCAATCTCGCGGATTACGAGAATTTCATCCGCCTCGCGCACCACTTCAATGCCATCCACATCATCGGCAACCAGGTCGTGGCGCCGATGGAATTGCCGGCAAACTCCCGGCATCTCGACACCTACCGCGCAAACCTGACGCTTTCCGATTTGGGCTTCCACGCCTCCGCGATAGGACGTGGCCGCGCCATGGACAGCATCAACATGATGGCGATCACGCGCGGCATTCCGGTTGAGGAGATGAGGTCTTCGCCGGGCGTCACAACCATCATCTCCGTGAACTCGCCGCGCCTGTTCGACGAGGCGATGGCGGAGGGACTGATCGCCATGGCAGAGCACGGCCAGCCGGTGACAATCACGCCGTTCACGCTGATGGGCGCGATGACCCCGGTCACGCTGGCCGCCGCCCTGGCGCAGCAGAATGCCGAAGCACTTTTCGGCGTGACGCTGACGCAACTGATCAATCCCGGCACGCCGGTGATGTACGGCGCCTTCACCTCGAACGTCGACATGCGCTCCGGCGCGCCTGCCTTCGGCACGCCCGAAAATGCCAAAGCCAACATCGTCGCCGGCCAGTTGGCCCGCCGCTACAATCTGCCGTACCGCACCTCAAATGCGAATGCGTCGAACGTCGTCGACCTGCAGGCCGCCTACGAAACCGAGATGGCGACCTGGGGCGCGGTGCTCGGCGGCGCGAACCTGATCTATCACGCCGCCGGCTGGCTCGAGGGCGGGCTGACGGCCTCCTACGAGAAGCTGATCCTCGATGTCGAGATCCTGCAGAACATGATGGAGTTCCTGCGGCCGATGCCCTTCGAGGAGGACGACCTTGGCTTCGAGGCGATCAAGTCGGTGCCGACCGGAGGCCATTTCTTCGGCTCCGAGCACACCATGGCGCGCTACGAGACCGCTTTCTACCGACCGATGCTGTCGAACTGGCAGAACTACGGCGCCTGGCAGGAAGCCGGTGGCCATGACGCGCTGGAACGGGCGACCCAGCTCTGGCAGCAGGCGCTGGCCGAATATGAAGAGCCCGTCCTGGACCCCGCGGTCCGTGAGGAACTGGATGACTACGTGGCGCGCCGGAGACTTGAGATCGGCGACCAGGAGCCCTGATCGACTTCAAACAGACGGAGTGGACTGGCATGACCAAACTGCATCTGCTCGGTACCGCGATCGCTCTTGCCCTGACGGCGTCTGCGCAAGCCGCCGACGTCAAGGTCATCAACGACGACGCCTGGTTCGCGGAAGGCCCGATCTGGTACCAGGACAAGCTGTTCTACGTCGAATACGGGCGCAACACCGTCGATGTGTGGGATGGCAAGAAGAACGAAATCTTCTGGAAAATGGACGGCTGCGGGCCCTCGGCGGTCCTGCCGACCGCCAAGGGCGAGTTCGTCGTAACCTGCTACGACAGCAACTCGATCGGCCGCATTTCGGCCGATGGCAAGACCCTCGATGCCTACGACAAGGACAAGGACGGCAAGCCGTTCAGCGGCCCCAACGACTTCGCGCCGGACAAGGATGGCGGAATCTATTTCACCGGCTCGGGCAAGGGCGGCGCTGCGATCGACGCATCGGCCTACTACATCGGCAAGGACGGCAGCGTGGCGAAGGTCGCGGACGACCTGCACAACGCCAACGGCCTGGTCATGTCGAACGACGGCAAGATCCTCTATCTGGTCGAAACGGAAGACAACCGCATCATCGAATTCGATGTCGCCGCCGACCATAGCCTGAGCACAGGCGCGTCTTCCTGCGGCTGGACGACCTGTTCCCGGACCAGCCGCATATCTGGCCGGACGGCATCAAGATGGACAACGCCGGCGAGATGTATATCGGCCAGAGCCCGCGCTCGCTCGACGCACCCGGCAAGATCATCGTCGTCGATAAGGACGCCAAGTTTCTTCGCACGCTGTCGGTGCCGTCCCCGTCGATGCCGAACTTCGCATTCGGTCCGGACGAGAAGGAACTCTACGTCATGGCCTTGGACCAGATCGACGCTGCGCCATGGCACGGCAAGGTCTATGAGATACCGAACAAGTAGCCGTTATCGAGCACGACTTATCGGTTCGCGACATGCAGGCTGGATGGCCGGTCAACCCGCCATCCAGCCGCCGTCGACCATCAGATTGACGCCGGTCATGTAAGTGGACAGGTCGCTAGCGAGGAACAGGGCTGCGCCGGCGACGTCGTTCGGCTGGCCGAGCCGCGGCCATGGCGTGCGAAGGCGCGAATAGTCGAGGGCGTCGGGATCGTTGGCGACGCCCGGCTTGCCGGTGATGATCTTGCCGGGCGCCACGGCGTTGCAGACGACCAGGTCTTCGGCGTGGTCGACAGCGATCTGGCGCGTCATCTGGACGATGGCCCCCTTGCTCACCGAATAGGGGAAGTCCCCGGGGCAAGCCACCATGCCGTGCTGCGAGGATATGTTGACGATGCGGCCGCGCACGCCGTTCACCGGCTCCTGCCTGAGCATCTGCAATACCGCGTGCTTCGAACAGTAGAAGAAGCCGGTGACGTTGACCGCCATGACCTTCGCCCACTGTTCTAGCGTGGTCTGGGTCAAAGTCGTCGAGGTGTAGATGGCTGCATTGTTGACCAGCACGTCGAGCCGACCGAAATGGCGGATTGCCTGCTGCGTCATGTCTTCGACCGCGCCGTTGTCCGAAATGTCGACGAACAGGAAGATCGCCTCGCCGCTTGCCGATTGGATGGCCTGAGCGGTCGGCTCTCCGCCTTCGATAGGCTCTTCGCGCACATCGGCCACGACGACCCGCGCGCCTTCCTGCGCATAGCGCCGCGCGATGGCCCGGCCGATGCCGGAGCTCCCGCCAGTGACGATTGCTACCTTGCCTTCCATAATACCCATGTCGCTGCCTTAGCCTTCCCGCCGCGCCACCTGGCCTTGCCCCGGCCGGGTCAAAATGCCGTGGCGGACGATTTCCACGCCTCGAAGAAATACCTGCCGCAAAGTTGCCGACACGCTCCAACTGTCGAACGGTGTATAATTCGCTTTGGATTTCTGGTCCGCGTTGCGCACGGTGAAAGTCCGCTTGGGGTCGAGAAGCAGGATATCGGCGTCGAACCCGACGGCGAGCCGGCCTTTGCGCTTGCCCAGCCCGAAACGGTCGGCGGGGTTGGCCGCGCACATCCGCACGATATCGGAGATGCCGATCAGGCCTTCGTCTGCCAGCTTCAGCATCACGGGCAGCAGCGTCTGCAAACCTGGCATGCCACCTGGAATATCGGCGAATGCGGGATAGGCGGCGGCCTTTTCCCGTGGGCTGTGCGGCGCATGGTCTGTGCCGATGACATCGATCATGCCAGAGGCAACGGCCTCGCGCAGGCGTCGGACATCTTCCGGCGATCGCAACGGTGGCGAGCCCTTCAGCGCGGCTCCCTGGGTCTCATAGTCGTGCGCCGTGAAAAACAGGCTTTGTGGCGTTGTCTCGACGCTGGCATCGGCCAGATCCCGCAGGCGGTGCCACGTCTCGACACCGAGCGCCGAATTGATCTGCCGCACATGGATACGGGCGCCGGCCTCGGTCGCTGCCAGCACGGCGCGGGCAATGCCGTTGGCCTCCGCCGCCGGTGGCCTGCTCTTCAGGAACGCCGCTATGTGGCCGTCATGGTCACGTGCCATGCTGCCTTCGAGCAGCGATTGGTCGCCGGGCGACACCCCGATTGTCGTGCCGAAAGGCACCATCACCTTCAGGGCTTGCAGCACCGCATCCGTCGTCTGGAACAGAAAATCCTTTGGGACGTCGGCGGTGAAAAGCTCGAACGAGACCGGCGCCATTTCGGCCACGGCGGCGATCAGGCCAAAATCCTTGGTAAGCACGGCCTGGAAACCCACATCGACATTCAGTTTTCCGGTCGTCAGCGCCATCTTGTCGGCGAGTTGATCCGCCGTCGCCGTCCAGGGCTCGTCTGTCGGCATGTCGAGCACGGTCGTCACCCCGCCGAGTGCGGCCGCATGCGTGCCGGATGAAAAGTCCTCCTTGTGGGTCAGTCCCGGTTCCCTGAGATGCGCATGCGCATCCATCAGCCCAGGCAACAGGAAACAGCCGGCGGCGTCGATCAGGGTGCGCGCCTCGGCGGATTCTCCGGGCTGGACCAGGGCGGCGATCCTGCCGCCATGGATCGCGACGTTGCGGCGCGCTTCTCCATCGGCATTGATGATCGTGGCGCCTGTGATGAGCGTCTCAAACATGAAGCATCTCCGCGCTGCTAGCGGCCCTGTCTGCGGGTAAAACTGTCCTGATTGTCAATCCAGTAGCGGGCGATGTCGGCCCGGCGCATGAAGATAACGCCAGGCGTTTTCTGTATATGCTCGATGACCGCCCGCAGGCCCGCAGCCCGGTTCGGCTGACCCATCCAGCGCGCGTGCACGCAGATGTTCAGCATGCGCCCGCCGGTCTCGTCGGCTTCCCAAAGCATGTAGTCGATCGCCGAGCGGCAATCCTCGGCGAAGTCGTGCGGGTTGCTGTAGCCCGGCGCGATGAGGAAGCGGCTGTCGTTGAGCGTCTTGGAATAGGGCACGACCAGGATGCGCTGGCCGCCATGGTCGACGAAATAGGGCAATTCGTCGTTGCAGGGGTCGGAGTGATAGAGAAAGCCGCCCTCTCGCACCAGCAGGTCACGTGTGTTGACACTCGGGAACGACCGGCAATTCCAGCCCAGCGGCCGGCGGCCAAGCACCTTCTGGTAGAGCGTGATCGCCTCGTGCAACTGCCGTTCCTCTTCCTCGCGCGGCATGCCGGGATAGTCGGTCCAGCGCAGCCCATGCCCGAGCAGGTCGTGGCCGCGCGCATTCATCCATTCGGCGACGGCGCGGTTCTTCTCCAGCGCCACCGCGCAGGCCGAAACCGTGATCGGCACGTTGTAGCGGTCGAAAAGCCGAGCGAGCCGCCAGACGCCGACCCGGCTGCCATATTCGAAATGCGTCTCGGTGCCGAGGTCGCGGTGCGGTGATGTGCCGTTGTTGTTGTACTCGCCCCAATTGTCGTTGCGGCCGTCGTCCAGCCAGTTGTATTCCGAGCCTTCCTCGTAGTTCAGCACGAGGTTGATCGCGACCTTCGCGCCACCCGGCCAGATCACATAGGGCGGGTTCGCCCCATAGCCTACGAAGTCGCGCGGCTGGGCGTTCGCCGGATGTGAAGCAGCGTTCGGCGCCATGGCAATCCCTCTCAATTCGTCTCGTTGGCGGAAATCCAATCCATATAGGCGTGGAAGGCTTCCTTGCCGGGGCGCGGCCGCCACCCGGTGTCGCGCATGATCCGGGCGATATCGTAGGCCCCCCACATACCGCCTTTCAGTGACGTGTCCTGGACGATATTGGCATCGTCGCCGGCGCTGACCTCGGCCTTCAAACCTGGAACCCGCTCGCGCGTCCACCCGATGATGTCGCCGATCGTCTGGCTGCCGCCGGAACCGATATTGTAGTGGCGATAATTGAGGCGCGGCGCGTCGATCAGCGCCAGAATGGCAGCGGCGACATCGGTGGAAGTGACGTAGTCGCCGACCGATTCAAGGCTGTTCGGCCTGATCGTCTCACCGGCCAATGCCATGTGCGCGACGCGGTTTGGAACATGGCGGAAATTCCGGCTCTCCGTGGCGCGGTCCATCGGCCCGTAGACGGACGCGAGACGCACCGAGATCGCCGACAGACCGAACAGGTCGGCGTACCGATTGGCCACCATTTCGGAGGCGAATTTGGAGATGCCGTAGAGCGTGAGCGGCGCGACATAGCCGTCCTCTGGCAGCGGCTCGCCGCTCCAGTCCGGCCCGTTGTGCCGGTAGACGGAGCCGGAACTGACATAGACGAAGCGCTTCAGGGCAGGCCGCGTGCGCGCCCAGTCCAGCATGCGCACCGTGCCCATGAGATTGACGTCGACGATGCGCGCCGGGTCCTCGGCCTCAGGCTGCCGCTTGGCTTCCGAAGCGCTGCCGCGCGAGATCGAGGTGATGGTCGCACCGTGCACGATGGCCGAGATGTTCTGCCCGTCCAGCGCGGCGGACCATGTCTTCGGGTCGAGAATATCGGCGCTGACGACGATGAGCCTATCGCGCACCGGCGCGAAATGCTTTTCGGCGGCCGCGTCGAGATTGGACCGGTCCAGGATCACAGCCCGCGCGGTCGGGTCGCGGTCGAGCCAGGCGCGGGCGACGACGCTCATGACGAAGCCGGTGCCGCCAGTGACGAGCAGGGTCATCGGATCAACCTCCAATACCGGAAAGGGGTTCAGCGTACGGCATAGCCGCCATCCACGAGAAGGTCCGTGCCGGTTACGAATGAGGCATCGGACGAAAGCAGGAAGGCGCAGGCGGCGGCGATCTCTTCAGGTTGGGCAATGCGCCCGAGCAGATGCGCCGGCCCGAGACCCTCGTCGGCCGCCTTCAGGTCCGGCCAGCGTTGCAGCAGGCGCGCGGTCGCGACAGCGCCGGGCGACAGGCTGTTGACGCGGATGTGTTGCCCGGCATGGTCGACGGCCATGGCCTTGGCGAGATGCATGACGCCGGCCTTGGCCGCGCAATAGGCCACCGCCTTGCCGACGGCGACGCGCGCGAATTGCGAGCCGATCAGGACGATCGAGCCGCCGCCGCCAGCCGCCATCAAGGGCACTGCGAATTTGGAGACCAGGAAGGCGCCGGTGAGGCTGACGTCCAGTTCCAGCCGCCATTTGTCGAGCGCGAGATCGGCGACCGTGCCGTCGGTCGATGGGGCGGCGGCATTGTGGACCAGACCGTCCAGCCCACCGAATGCCCGGCCTGTAGTGGCGACCGCGGATTTGACCGAATCCGGATCGGTGACGTCGCAGCCGACCGCCAAGGCGTTCGATCCGAGACTGGCGACAAGCGCCTGCGTTGCCGCCATGTCGCGATCCGCGCAGGCGACGCGAGCGTTCTCCTCGACGCATCGGCGTGCGATCGCGGCGCCGATTCCGCTTGCGGCGCCGGTGATCAGAATGACCTTGCCGGTCAGGCGGCCGGGCAGGGGGGATGCGGCGGCTGTCACGGCTCGCCTCCCGAGGGCTGCACGACCACAATCCCCACCGAGCGCTGCCGCAAATTGATGCAAGCCGCGATTGCCACCAGAATGCCGCCGGTGCCGAGCACGAACAGCATGGCCTGCGGGGCGGTGTGCTCCATGAGCGCCGCGGACAGGCCGGGCGTCAGGATATTGCTGATTGAATAGAGCAGCAGCAACGTGCCGGAAGCGGCAACCATATGACGGCTGTGCATTCGCGAATTGGCGAAGGCGATCGCCACCGGATACACGGTCAGCGCCGTGGCGCCATAGAGGAAGAACAGCAGGAAGAGGAATGGCAGCGGCCTGGTTCCGATCCAGGCGATCGATGCGCAGAGCGACATCGAAAGCAGGCCCTGGATGAGCAGTATCACACGCCTGTCGAACCGGTCCGAGAGCCATCCGACTGGCGTTTGCGCCAGCATCCCGGCGATGCTGACGGTCGTCACCAGGCCGACGGTCGCGCTGGCGGATAGCCCGATCTTGGCGCCATAGATCGGGGTCAGAACGAAAACGTTCATGTTGGTGACGCCGGCCTGGAAGACGCTGACCACCGTAACGGGCGCCAGCCGCAGCAACTGGATGACGCCGTAACGCTCTTCCTTCGCCGGGATGTCCGGCACGGACGGTTCATACTGCGGAGCGGGCAGGGCAGGCCATGGCTTTGAGACGAAGCGTGCAAGCACTGCCATTAATACCGTGGCCGCGCTGACCCCGAACAGATGGGGCGAGTGCGCCCCGACGATCTCCAAAAGCACCTGGCCGAGCAGCACGGCGATCGCTGTTGTCATCATGTAGACGGAAAACAGCCTGCCGCGATTGTGCTGGTCAGCATAAAGGTTGATCCAGCTTTCGCACACGACGAACATGGCCGCCATGGCCAGCCCTCCGAGCAGGCGGAAGCAGAACCATGCCGGCAGCAGATCGGTGAACACGAAGCCTGATGTGCCGATCGCCTCGATCACGGTTATGATGAAAAAGGCGCGCTCGTGGCCTACCCGCGACACCAGTGGACGAGCAATGAGACAACCGACGAGGAACCCGAACGGGTAGGCGGTGAGCACCAATTGCACGTTTCGGGGCGCGATGCCCGGCGCGCTCAAGGCCAGTGACACGGCCGTCGTCAGCATGGAGCTGCCGATGCCGGCCAGGCAGATGAGCGCCATGATAGGCAGGATGGCGCGCGATCGTTCCGCCTGACGCCAGAGACGGGCCAGCGACCATGTCCTCATTGAGGGCCACGCGCCTCGTCCATGAGGGTGAGCGCGGCCAGATCCGTCTTCGGGATATGGCAGGCGATCTCGTGCGTGGGGGACATTGTGCGGATCGGCGGCGGCTCGCTGTCGCAAATAGGACCCACCTTGCGATGGCATCGGCTGGCAAAGCGGCAGCCGGCAGGAACGTTGACGGGACTAGGCGTGTCTCCGGTCAGCGTGATCCGCCTGCGCCCGGCGCCTTCCGCTTTCGTGCTGCGGATCGCCGAAATCAGTGCCTCGGTGTAGGGATGGGTGGCGCCGCCGAAGATTTCATCGACCGTGCCTTTCTCCATCACCTTGCCGAGGTACATGACCACGACCTTGTCGGCGATATGGCGCACCAGCGCCAGATCGTGGCTGATGAACAGCATCGTCGCGTGGCGGGTCCGCTGGATGTCGAGCAGCAGCGTCACCACCGCCGCCTGCACCGAGACGTCCAGCGCCGATACCGGCTCGTCGGCGACGATCAGCGACGGGTCGGAAGCGAAGGCGCGGGCAATGGCGATGCGCTGTTTCTGTCCGCCCGACAACTGGCTTGGCTTACGCGCCGCGAAGTCCGGCGAAAGCCGCACCATCTCGAGCAGTTCACGCATGCGCTGGTCGATGGCTGCCTTGCCCGTGCGAACGCCGAATTTCTTCAACGATCGGCGGATGGAGAAGCCGGCGCTGTGCGAGGGATTCAGCGTCGAATCCGGATTTTGGAACACCATCTGGATCGATTGCAGCAATTGTTTAGGCCGAGAGGCTGCTTCGATCTTTGCGATGTTTTCGCCGGCCATGCGGATTTCACCCGACGTGGCGCGGTCGAGGCCGGTGACGATGCGCGCAAGGGTCGACTTGCCGCAACCGGACTCGCCGACCAGCGCTACGATTTCGGCCTTGCCGGCCTCGAAAGACACATGCTCGTTGGCCTTCAGCGTCCTGTGGTTGCTGAGGTGGTAGAGCTTGGTGACATCCGATACGGCTATTGCGGCCTCCGGCGCCGTTCTCTCTTCGGCCAGCGTCGGCAGGTCGCGGCGATCTGGGTCGAGTTCAGGCCAGCGCACGCAGCGCACCAGATGCTGCTCTCCCGCCGGTTCGAGGATGATTCCGGGCTGGTCGCACAGGCCGGCCTTGAAACCGGCGCAGCGCGGCCCGAACAGGCAGCCGCGCGGCCGCTCCGAGGGCAGCGGGATGTGACCCGGAATGGCAGCCAGCGTGCGGCTGTGCTTGCCGTGGTCGATGTCGGGAATGCAGTCGATCAGCCCTTGCGTGTAGGGGTGCCGCGGTTGGCCGAACAGCTCGCCTGTCGGCGCTTCTTCGACCAGTTCGCCGGAATACATGATGCCGACGCGGTCGCAGCTCTCGGCGATCAGGCCGAGATTGTGGGAGATGAACAGCAGGCTGGTGCCGTAGCGCTGGCGCAGCTCCCCAATCAGGTCGATCACCGCCGATTCCACCGTGACGTCGAGGCCGGTGGTCGGCTCGTCGAGCAGCAGCAGCGAAGGCCTACCCAGAAGCGCCATGGCGATCACGACCCGCTGCTGCTGGCCGCCGGAAAGCTGATGCGGATACCGCTTCAGCATGTCGCCGGCGTCTGGCAGGCGCACGTCCTTCAGCATGGCTGCCGCCATGTCGAGCGCGTCGGTTCGGCTGGCGTCGAGATGGAGCATCGGCACTTCGGCAAGCTGCGCGCCGATGGTCTTGACCGGATTGAGCGCGCTCATCGGATCCTGATAGACCATGGCGATGCGCCGCCCGCGCATGGAGCGCAGTCTGTGTGCCGGCGCGCCGACCAGATCCTCGCCTTCGAGGCGGATGCTGCCGCCGGCGATCAGGCCGGTGGCGCCGAGATAGCCCATGATGGCCATCGCGGTCGTGCTCTTGCCGCAGCCGGATTCGCCGACCAGCCCATAACTTTCGCCCGGTCTGACCTCGAACGACAAGCTTGGCACGGCAACGACGGTCTCCGCCTTGGCGCGAAACTCGATGCGCAGGTCCCGGACCTCGAGCAGCGGGGCGTCCGCGGCTTGCCCCTTCGACGCTGGCGCCAATATGTCAGCAGTCGGAATCATGGCTTCCAGGCTTCCCGCAGGCCGTCGGCCAGGAGGTTGAAGCCGAGCACCAGGCTGACGATTGCAATCGACGGCAGCACCGACATCAGCGGCCAGACGTTGAGCACGGTCGTGCTTTCCTTGACCATGCCGCCCCAATCGGGGTTGGGCGGCGGCAAGCCGAGGCCGAGGAAGCCGAGGATGCCGATGGTGATGATCGTGTAGCCGATGCGCAGGCAGGCATCGACGATCAGCATGCCGCGGCAGTTGGGCAGCAGCTCGACCAGCATGATGTAGAGCGTGCTTTCGGCGCGCAGCCTAGCCGCGGCGATGTATTCCTGCTCCTTCAGGCCGAGCACCAGCCCTCGCGTTATTCGCCCGATGCCCGGGGCCGAAGCGACGGTCGAGGCGATGACGATGTTGAAGACGGACGGGCCGATATTGGCGATCAGTATGACGTAGAGGACCAGCACCGGGAAGGCGAGGATGATGTCGGACAGCCGACTGATGAGGACATCGATCCAGCCCCCGTAATAACCAGCGATCATTCCCAGCGTGATGCCGACTATCATGGCGACGGCGACGGAGAGCGGCGCCACCACCAGCACGGTGCGGGCGCCGAAGATCAGCCGCGACAGCTCATCGCGGCCGAGGATATCGACGCCAAGCCAATGCGCGGCCGAAGGCGTCGGGTCGGCGAGCGCCATCACGTCCTGTTCGGTCGGCGAGTAGAGCGGCAGGACCGGCGCGAGGATCGCTGCCAGTACCCAGAAGCCCACCAGGAATAATCCGATCATCGCGGTCGGCGAGCGCAGCATCCGCGCCCATTTCAGGCGCGTCCTGCCCGTCGGCTTGGCAGCCGTCCCGTCCATCGCTCTCTGTTCGGCCACTGCGTTCATTTCAACCTTATGCGTGGGTCAAGCAGCATGTAACCGAGGTCACCGAGGAACTGCGTCGTGACCGCTATGGCGACGGTGATCAGCGTGGCGGCTTCGATGGTCGCGATGTCGCCGAACAGGCTGGCGTCGAGCAGCAGCCGACCGAAGCCGGGATAGGCGAAGACGAGTTCCGTCACCACCACGCCGCTGATGAGGAAGTTGATCTGCAGCAGAAGCACCGTGAAAGGCGCGATCATGGCGTTGCGCAGGGCGTGGCCCATCACCACTTGGCGCGTGCTCATGCCCTTCAGCACCGCGGTGCGGATGAAAGGTTTTTCCATCACGCCGATCATCGAGACTCGGATCATGCGCGCGACATAGCCGAAGTCGTAGATGACGAGCACCGCGACCGGCAGCACGAGTTGAGATGGAATGGACCAGCCGCCGTCGGAATCCAGCGGACTGGTGCCCGGCAGCACCGGCCACAGGATGACGAACAGGGTAACCAGGAAAACCCCGGAAGCGAATTCGGGAATCGAGGTGAAGGTGATGCATATGACCGACAATGCCCGGTCGAGCACGCCGCCTTCCTTGAGGCCCGACAGGATGCCGAAGACAATCGACAAGGGCACGATCAACAGGAAGGCCAGTCCGGCCAGGATCGCCGTATTGCCGAGCCGGTCCCAGATCACATCGTTGACGGGCAGCTTGTTGAGCGTCGAATAGCCGAAATTGCCGAAGTACTGGGCGCCTCGCGGGTCCGTGAAATTGAGCCCGGTGCTGGGGTCCTGAAGCGGGTCCGGAATGACGCCGAGCAGTATGCCCGCCCAGCGGCCGTAACGCACCAGCAGCGGATCATCCGCCTTCAGCTTCCTGGTGAGGAAATCGACCTGTTCCTGGGTCGCGAAAGGCCCGAGGGATTTGCGCGCGACGCTGCCCGGCGTGAATTCACAGACGGCAAAAACAAGAAACGAAGCCGCCACCATGGTGAGCAGCATCATCGCCAGTCGTCTCGCAACGAATCTCGCCATCGGCCGGAATGTCCGCTCCTGATGCAAACGGGGTTGAATGACTGGTCGCCTCGAAGGCGGCCGGGCAAATTGGTCAGGCGGCGACGACCGCGTAATCCTTGGCGAAGATATACTGCGAAGGATGGAGTCCGAAACCCTGCACCTTCTTGTCCATCACGGTCGAGAAGATGCGCCAGAATGGCTGCACGATCGGCCCTTCGTCCTGCATGATCAGCTCGATCTTCTCCATCACCTTGGAACGCTCTATCGGGTCGAGGATGCCTTCGGCCTGGGTGAGCAGCTTGTCGAACTCGGCATTGGAGAAATGCGACTCGTTCCACGCTCCATTGGTGCGGTAGGCTAGGCCGAGCGTCATGATGGCGAGCGGGCGATGCCCCCATGCCGTCAGGCTGAACGGCGCGCTGGTCCACACTTCCCAATACTGGGCGCTCGGCAGCGACTTGATGTTGGCTTTGATGCCGATGTCCTTCAACTGCTCGGCCATCGCCTGTGTCGTGTTCAGTTCCCAGATCGGATCGGGCCTTGTCACGACGTCGATCTCGAAGCCATCGCCCTGGCCGGCGTCGGCCATCAACTTCTTTGCCTTCTCGATGTCGCGCGGCCATTTCGGCAGCGCAGCGTACTCGGGATGCGACGGCGCCACGTGGTGGTCTTCCGCCGGCGTGCCGGCGCCGAGCAGGACCGTCTGGATGATCTTGTCGCGATCGATCGCGTAGCGCATGGCCTGGCGCACGCGCTTGTCCTTGAATTGCTCGACGTCGGGATGCATGCGCATCACGATGGTCTGCGTGGTTTCGACCTTATGGACCGCGACGTGGGGGAAAGCCTTCATCGAATTGATCTGGACCGCGTCGGCTTCCGACAGTCCGTCAACCTGCTTGGAGGCCATTGCCGCGATGCCGGCGCCCGGATTGTCGCCGAGGTCGACGAACTCGAACGTGTCGAGATGCGGCGCGCCGCCCCAATAATCAGCTCGCGCCTTGTATTTCGCGCCCTTGCCGACCGTGTATTCGACGATCTCGAACGCTCCGGTGCCATTGGCGCTCGGACCGAAGGCGCCGTTGTCCTTCGGGTCGAGAATGAACATAGGATAGTGGAACAGGTGTTCGGCGACCGCGATCTGCGGCGAGAACAGGTTGAGCCGCACCGTGCTGTCGTCGACCTTCTCGATCGCCTTGTCGGACCACAGCCGGCTCGACTTCTTGGGATTGCCCTTGTCGTCCTTTTCGCCGGTGTCGTATTCCTCGACCAGGTAGCCGGTGAACAGGCCGAGCACGGAGGACCCGACAGCCGGATCGCTGACCCGCTTCAGGTTCCAGACCACGTCGTCGGCGTTCAGCGCTCTGCCGTCGCGCCATTTCACGTCCTTGCGGATGTGCAGCGTCCAAGTCTTCAGGTCGTCGCTGACGTCCCACTTTTCGAGCAGATAGGGACGGGTGATGTTGTTGCGGTCGGTGAAGGTCAGATATTCGCAGACCTGGCGAATGATGTTCGACTTCTCGGCGAAGTCGGCCAGATGCGGGTCCTTGATCTCCATGCAGCGCATGCCGATGCGCAGGTTTCCGCCTTTCGGCAAATCCTGCGCGCGGGCCTGCGTCGACGGGTCGACGAGACCGGCCATGGCATAGGCCGCTCCGGCCGAAAGACCGAGCAGCGTCGACTTGCGCAGGAAGTCCCTGCGGCTGATCGCGCCGTCGTTGAGCTGATCGACGAGTGTCGGGATATACGCGTGTGGAGCCTTATCCAAGATCTTGACCTCCGAGTTGTCACAATGCGCTGGTTGGATGGGCGTTTCGGCGCTGCCGTTCGGTAGACAAGGAACCGAATTCGCTGGCGGACGCGCAACTCCAAGGCCCGTGGTGACAATGCGTGGTCGGCGAAAAGGCTTGCCGGAAAACCGGCCTGTCCCCATGCCGCGGATGCATGTCCATAGCGGTGGCTCCCATTCGTGGCGCCGTTGATACAGCTGCTCATTTCCCCACTAGAAGCTACACCGGGCACCCCTGTCCACAAACGAAGATTAATGTGGCTATGACCTCGTTTTTTTTGGCCAAAATCATAGCCGAAACCGGGATTGGCGCCCAATTGCAGGCTTTACAGCCATTTGTCGGGCTTTCTACACTGCCGATAGTCGAAAAAGTGAGGTCATGCCGGCGAGCGTAAGCCGAGCCCAGCCCTCAGTCACCATCATACCAATTGCAAATCTGCCTGCCCTCGGGACCTAGAGCCAAAAGGAACACGTGAAATGCGGACCCATGCCCAGGCTGTTGTGATCGGCGGCGGTCTGATCGGATGCTCCATCCTTTATCATCTCGCGAAACATGGCTGGACCGATGTCGTGCTATTCGAGCGCGATGAACTGACCTCGGGCTCGACTTGGCACGCCGCGGCCAACATCCACGGCCTGCACGACTCCACCAACATCAGCCGCCTGCAGCATTACACGATGGCGCTCTACAAGGAGCTGGAGAAGGAGACGGGGCAGGGCTGCGGCGTCTTCCAGCCGGGATCGCTCTACCTTGCCCAGACCGAGGCGCGGGAACATCAGCTCAGGCTGCAGGAGGCCAAGGCCCGCCGTTACAAGATGAATTTCTACGAGGTCGACCGGGCCGAGGCTGAGCGGCTGCACCCGCTGGTGGATTTCGATGGCATACGCTGCATCATGTACGAACCCGAGGGCGGCAACGTCGATCCTTCGGGCGTCACGATGGCCTATGCCGCCGGCGCGCGCCAGCGCGGCGCCGAGATCCACCGCTTTACCCCTGTGACAGGAACGGAGCAGCAGCCGGACGGCAGTTGGATCGTGCGCACCACCAAAGGCGACGTGCACACGCAATGGGTGGTCAACGCCGCCGGCCTGTGGGGACGCGAGGTCGCCGCCATGGCCGGGCTGGAACTTCCGCTGATCCCCACCGAGCACCAGTATTTCGTGACCGAGACCATCCCGGAAATCGCCAATATGGGCAGGCGCCTGCCTTCGGTCGCCGACCGCGACGGCGAATACTACCTCCGCCAGGAGGGCCTTGGCCTGCTGATCGGCGCCTATGAGCGGGCGATGAAATTCTGGGCGGAGGACGGCACGCCGCTGGATTTCGGCCATGAGCTCTTCCCCGACGATCTGGAGCGCATCGAGGAAAACATGATGCGCGCCATCGCCCGCGTGCCGGCGGTTGGCGCCGCGGGCATCAAGAAGGTCATCAACGGGCCGATGATCTGGTCGCCGGACAGCGCGGCGCTGTTCGGTCCCGTGCCGGAGTTGAGGAACTATTTCTGCTGCAACGGCCTCATCCCTGGCTTCTCGCAATCCGGCGGACTCGGCAAACTCGCCGCAGAGTGGATGATCGAGGGCGAGCCGACGCTCGACATGTTCGGCTGGGATCTCGCCCGGTTCGGCCACTGGGCAAGCAAGGCCTTCGTCAAGGCGCGGGTGCAGGATCAGTACAGCCACCGTTTCAAGATCCATTTCCCGAATGAGGAGCGCGCGGCAGGGCGGCCGGTGCGGACGCGACCGGCCTATGCCATGCAGAAGGATAAGGGCGCGGTCTTCGGCCTGAATTTCGGCTGGGAGCATCCGCTGTGGTTCTCGACCGACGGCGAGCCTCGAGAAGAGACGATAGGGTTCACCAGGCAGAATTGGTGGCATCCCGTCGGCCGCGAGGCGCGCATGCTGCGCGACCACGTCGGCGTTATCGATGTTTCCAACTTCGCCAAATACGAGGTCAAGGGGCCGGGTGCCGAGGCTTGGCTGAACGCACTCTTCGCCAACAAGATCCCTGCCAAGGTCGGCAAATCCTGCCTGACGCCGCTGATCGGCAAGCGCGGCGGCATTGCCGGCGACTTCACGGTGACCAAGCTCGGCGAAGACGAATATCGCATTTTCGGCTCCGGCATGGCCGAACGCTACCATCAGCGCTTCTTCAAGATGGTGCCGTTGCCTCCAGACACCACGTTCCGCTCGCTGACCGAGGCGATGTGCGGCTTTAATGTTGCCGGACCGAAGTCGCGCGCGGTGCTGCAGCGACTTACCAATGACGATCTAACGACCGAATCCTTCCCCTTCATGGCATCGCGCCGCATCACCGTTGCACGCGTCGATGTCATCGCATTGCGCGTCTCCTTCACCGGAGACCTCGGCTGGGAACTCTACTGCGAAGAGAAGGACCAGACTGCCCTTTACAGCGCGTTGCTCGACGCCGCGCGGCAGGAAGGCGGTGGGCCGGTCGGCTCGCGCGCGCTGATGTCACTCAGGGTCGAGAAAGGCTACGGCAGTTGGGGTCGCGAATATTCGCCCGAATACTGGCCGCAGGAGGTCAGGCTCGACCGGCTGGTCAAGATGGACAAGGGCGACTTCCTCAATCGGGGCGCCTATGCTGCGCTGGCCTCCAAGCCGGCGCGCGACGAGTTGATCATGATCTCGATCGAGGCGGAGGATGCCGATGCCACGGGCGGCGAGCCGATCTTCCTGCCGGACGGCACGCCGGTCGGCCAGGTCACGTCCGGCGCCTATGGCTACCATGTCGGCATGTCGCTGGCGCTTGGCTACGTGAAGGCGGGCTCCGTCAAGTCCGGAGAAGCGGTCACGGTCGCGATCCTCGGCCACCCGCACAAGGCCGTGTTGCTCGACCGGCCGCCTTTCGACCCCGATGGCAAGAGACTGCGGGCCTGATTATGAAAATCGTGGCGCGCCAAAGGGTTATCGCATGATCTAGACCTGCGGCAACTGGGAGGTACTACCGTGGAAAAAGCATCGCATCCCTATATTCCTACGCTTCTCGACCAGATGAAGGACGGCCGGATCGGCCGCCGCGACTTTCTCAGGAAGGCAACGCTCCTTGGGCTTTCGGCGACGGCCGCCTATGCCATGGCGGGGCTGCCCGAGCCTATGTCCCAGGCTCGCGCCGAGGATAGGCCGAAAGGTGGAAATCTGCGGATCGGCATGCGTTGCCAGGAGATCAAGGATCCCCACACCATCGACTTCTACGAGAAGTCCAACGTCATCCGCCAGGTTTGCGAATTTCTGACCTTCACCGATCGCGATAACATCACTCGTCCTTACCTTCTGGAGAAATGGGATGTCAGCGACGACCTGAAAACCTGGACGCTGCATGTTCGCAAGGGCGTGAAATGGCACGACGGCAGGGACTTCACCGCCGACGACGTCGTATGGAACCTCAAGCGTGTCTGCGATCCCAAGGTCGGCTCTTCGATGCTGGGCCTGATGACGGGTTACCTCGTCGAACAGTACGATACCGGCGAGAAGGACGACAAGGGCAAAGCAAAGATGTCGAGCCGCCTGTGGTCCGACAATGCCATCGAGAAGGTCGACGATCATACTGTCAGGCTGAATTGCAAGTCGCCCCAGGTGGCGGTGGCGGAACATTTCTTCCACTACGCGATGCCGATCATCGATCCCAACGACAATGGTGCGTTCGGCGTCGGCACGAACGGAACCGGGCCGTTCGAACTCATCGAGTACAACATCGGAAAGAACGCCAAGTTCAAGGCCAGGACGGACTATTGGGGCGGAGGCCCGTACCTCGACACGTTCGCCTTCGTCGATCTTGGTGACGGCGCCGGGGCCGGCATCGCCGCCATGGCCTCGAAACAGGTCGATGGCCTGTCGACTGCGGATCGCGTCGAAATCAACTCGATGAAGAGTTTCCCGCATATTGCCGTCTACAGCGTCCCGTCGGCCCAGACGACGGTCGCGCGCATGCACCCGGAAGGTCCGTTCGCCGACAAGCGCGTGCGCCAGGCGATGAGGCTCGCCGTGGATCGCAACAAGATCATTCAATTGGCCCTGCTCGGCGGTGGAGCGGAAGGGGAGGATCACCACGTCGCCCCGTCGCATCCGGAGTATGCTCCGTTGCCCAAGATCGATCGAGACGTCGAGAAAGCGAAGAAGCTTCTGGCCGACGCCGGATTCCCGGATGGGTTCGAGCACGACATGATCACGCGCTCCGAACCGGCCTATGAGGTCGCCATGGCTCAGACGCTGGTCGAGCAGTTCAAGGACATCGGCGTGAAGATCAACATCAAGACCCTGCCGAATGCCCAATATTGGGACATATGGACCAAGGTTCCGTTCTCTATCACGGGATGGAGCCATCGGCCGCTCGGCATCATGACGCTGGGGTTGGCCTACCGCTCGAACGTGGCATGGAACGAGTCGCATTTCTCCAACGCCGAATTCGACAAGCTGCTGACCCAAGCCGAGGGCATCCTCGATCCGAAGGAGCGCTCCAAGGTGATGGAGAAGATCGAGCTGATCCTGCAGGACGAAAGCCCGATCATCCAGCCTTACTGGCGCGACCAGCAGACCGTGATGGACAAGAAGGTGAAGGGCTTCGAGAAGCACCCGTCGGAGTTCATCTTCGCCAAGGATTACGCAGTCGTGGCGGCCTAGACAGCGCCGGCTCGCCGTCGACTGGAAGACGGTTCACGCCCTCCCGAAATCTCTGGGAGGGCAGGGACCTTGCCCCTATCGGCGTCGCATCACGCGGTGCGCCCCTCTGAATTCTCACCAAGCTGAAGGTGGAAACTCCATGAGCTACGATCTGGTTATCAAAAACGGCACGGTGATCACCCCCAATGATACGTTTCTTGCCGATGTGGCCATAAACGGCGAACAGATCGCTGCCATTGGGCAGGGGTTGGTCGGGCAGAGGGAAATCGACGCGCGGGGTCGTTATGTGCTTCCCGGAGCCATCGATGCGCATGTGCATCTGACCGACCCGCGCTACGCCCCGCTCTATACGCCGGGTGCGGATTCGTTCGGGGTCGGCAGCAGGGCCGCTGCGATCGGCGGCGTGACGACATTCGTCGATTTCGCGTCGCCCTATGCCGGCGTCAATCTCGTCAAGGAATTGGATGTCCGGCAAAAGGAGGCCGAAGGCGAGGCGGTGATCGACTATGCGTTCAACCTCACGATACGCGACACCGACCCGTCGCGAATTGGAGAATTGCACGACATCTTCGATCGCGGGGTCACCTCCATCAAGATGTTCATGGCCTATGACGGCTACCGGCTGAACGACGCCACCATCTTCAGCGCGATGGAAGTCATCGCCGAACGCGACGGCCTCGCGGTGGTCCACGCCGAAAACGACGACATCATCAGGATGCTGAAGGCCCGTCTGGCGAAGGAAGGCAAGACCGGCACGGAGTGGTATCTGTCGGCACTTCCTTCCGCGACCGAAGGCGAGGCCGTCCATCGCGTGATAGCCTTCGCGGCGCACACCGGCGCCCGCCTGATCCTCTATCACCAGACCTGCGAGGAAGGCGTGCGCGAGATCAGGCACGCCAAAGCACGTGGTCAGAGCGTGTATGGCGAGGTCTGCGTGGCCTATCTGGTTTACACCAGCGACGACTATGAGCGAACCCTGGCCAACGGTTTCTCCATCCAGACCAGCCCGCCGATACGGGAGAAGCGCCATCAAGATGCGCTTTGGCAGGCTCTCGCGGATGGCACTCTCGACATCGTGTCCACCGACCATGGTCCGCGCAAGCGGCCCCCGGGCCAACCCGCCCATGGGATATCGGGTATCGAGGCCCGTCTGGCGCTGATTCATCATTTCGGCGTGAACGCAGGCAGGCTCAGCCTCAACAGGTGGGTCGAGGTGTGCTGCACCAACCCTGCGAAAATCTTCGGCCTCCCCAAAAAGGGTCAGCTCCTGCCCGGCTACGACGCGGATGTGGTGGTGTTCGATCCGAACAAGGAATTCACGTTCTCGGCCGAGACGCTCCATTCCGACATCGATTACAGCTCCTACGACGGCATATCGGTGCGTGGATATCCGCAAATGACGATCAGCCGCGGCGAGGTCGTCGCAGATGGCGGGTCGTTCGTGGGCAAGCCCGGGCGTGGCCGGTTCATCGAACGGGGAACAGGGAAGCGCTCCTCATAAACGGAAGCCATAGCATTCCACGATGCTCCCGATATCGAGCAACGGCTCGCTGCGAGAACGACCGGGCTGCGATAGGGCCGTCGCTGCGGCTTTGATCGCCAGTCTCTTCGAATCAAATGGCGATTCGGCCGGTCGATCCGCCACCATCGACGAACAATGTCTGCCCGGTGATGTACCCGGCTTCTTCCGAGAGCAAAAAGGCGATGGCAGCGGCGAGTTCCTCCGGCTTGCCGAGGCGACGCATCGGGATCATCGAAAGGAAGCGCGTCTCTGCCTCGCTGCCCGCCGGCGTATTCTCGCGAAACATCTCTGTTTCCACCGGGCCCGGCGCGACCTCGTTGACCGTGATGCCGGTTTGGGCCAGCTCCAGCGCCCACGTTCGTGTCAAGCTGTCGATCGCCGCCTTGGCTGCCGCATAGGCGCTACGACGCGCAATGCCCACGACGACGATGCTGGAGAGGTTGACGATGCGGCCCCAGCCCTTCTCACGCATAGCCGGCAGGACCGCCTGCACTGCCGCAATCGTCGGATGGATGTTGCCCGGCATGATATCATCCACATCTGCGAGATCGATCTCGCCCAACGCATGCATCTTGATCATACCGAGGTTGTTGACGACGCCATCGAAAGAATAGCGTTGAGCGAGATCGGCAAGGGCTTCCGCCGCGGCCTTGCTATCAAAGAGGTCGATCGGCACCAGCGTGCCTGGAAAGCTCGGATCCGCACCGCGAGCGATGCCGACCACGTGATGGCCGGCGGCGGCGAGCCGCGTTGAAAGCGCGCGGCCGATGCCCTTGCTGGCTCCGGTGACGAGAAATGTTCGCTTTGTCATAATGCTCTACTGTTGTGGAAGAACCGCCAGCCCACGTGACCCGGGATGTTGCGGGAGTGGGCGACTTCACCGGATGCCGGGCAGGCTACTCGACCGGTAGGAGTCCGGCATTCGGGTCTCGGACTCCTATTCGGCCTTTGTCGTATCAAGCGGCTCTGCTTGCGGCGCTATCGTCCGAATATGCGGGGAAGTCCGTGTATCCCACTTCTCCATTGCGGGTGTAGTAGACGGACCGGTCAGCTACGGCCAAAGGCCAGCCGTTCCTGAGGCGCTCGACGAGGTCTGGGTTGCCGATATACGGCCTGCCATAGGCAATCAGGTCTACCAGGCCGGTATCAAGAGAGGCCTGGGCTCGCTCGACGTCATCGAAGCCACCACACCAGATGAAAGCGCCGGGGAACGAAGCCCGAGCCGTGGCGAGCATGTCGTGGTCGAGATGGCGCGCCTCGAACGTGGCGGATTCCATGTTGCCGTCGGGCAGCAGCTCGTAAAGCAGATGGATATAGGCGACGCCGCGGCGCCCGAGCTGCTCGACGACGTACAGGAACGTCTCCTCGACAAGCGGGTCCGCAGGCATTGAACCATATTTGCCGAATGGCGAGAGGCGAACACCGACGCGTCCTGGGCCGAATTCAGCCACCACCGCCTCCACGACTTCCATCAGGAACCGTGTGCGATCTTCCATGCTGCCGCCACCATAGCGGTCGGTGCGGGTATTGAGGACCGAGTTCATGAACTGCTCGATCAGGTAGCCGTTGGCGGCATGAATCTCGACGCCGTCGAACCCGACCTCCCGGGCGTTGGCGGCGGCTTTGGCGAAGGTTCCCACCATGGCCGTCACTTCCTCGGTGCTGAGCGGCCTCGGCATCTCTGCCGCCATGAAGCGCAACCGGCCGTCCGGGCCATGGGCGAACACCTCTGAGCCGACGGCCTGTTCCGCGGTCACGCCCACTGGCGCCTGGCCGTTCGGCAGAAGCGAGGAATGCGCCAGTCGGCCGACATGCCACAGCTGCATGAAGATGGTGCCGCCCTGACGATGAACCTCTTCGGTCACCGGGCGCCAGGCCTGCTTCTGAGCCTCGGAGTGAATCCCGGGGATCCGCGCGTAGCCGTGACTGGACTGATCCACGTCGTTGACTTCGGATATAATCAGACCGGCGCTCGCGCGCTGGCCGTAATATTTGACTGTCAGTTCGTTGGGGAGGTCGCCGTCGGTCCGAAGAGGGCCTTCGGAGGTGCGGGTGCGCGTCATCGGCGGCATGACGATGCGGCTTGTGAGGTGGACGGGGCCTAGATCGAAGGAATCGAATAGAGAAGGCATGGGAGGGCTCCTGTGGAGAATTTACGCTTCAAAGCATATAAACCGGCGCGATGAGGCCAATTAGTGCCCAACGAGTAGACTCACTGGTGCGTCTGGAGCTACAACAAGCGGATGGGCACCCGTTTCGATGGCATCGCAGAATTTGTCGCCGTGACGCGGCTCGGTAGCTTCACGGCGGTCGCTGCGCAAATGGGGATGGCCAAATCCGCGATCGGCCGAGCGGTGTCGCGGCTGGAGGCGCGCTTAGGCTCAAAGCTCCTGCACCGGACCACTCGCCGCCTGACCTTGACGCCTGCCGGAGAGGCCTGGCTCGAACACTGCATCGCGGCGCTCGACGAACTCGAGCGCGGCGAGAGCGCTCTGACGCTGGCGCGGGACACACCCGGCGGCGAAGTCCGCATCGATCTGCCGACGGCGTTCGGCCGGCTGCACATCATGCCTGTGCTGCTCGATGTGGCGGAACGCTATCCGGCGTTGAACCTCAACGTCAGCTTCACCGACCGCCGGGTCGACTTAATTGGCGAAAATATCGACCTCGCCGTGCGCATCGGCAACCTAGACGATTCGACCGACTTGCTCGCGCGCCAGATCGGCGTCCAGCATATGGTGATCGTTGGAGCGCCCAGCTATCTCGCGCGGCACGGCGTTCCTCGTTCCTGGAGCGATCTTGCTCAACATGATTGCATCGTCGGACGACGGGAGGGCAATCGCATCGCCTGGCTGATGCGACAACCGGACGGCTCGACTGCCCGGCAGCCTGTCCCCGTCAAGCATGAACTGCAGGATTTCGAGACGGTGCTGATGGCCGTGAAAGCAGGACACGGCCTAACCCAGCTCCCATCATGGATGGTCGAGGACGATGTCCGCGGCCGCGCTTTGGAGATCGTCCTGGATGGGCTGTCAGGCGGCGAGTTGCCGATCAATATTCTTTGGCCGCACACGAGGACGCTGCCGGCGAAGATACGCGTGACCATAGATGGCCTGGTTCAGGGGGCGCTCAAGTTGTCGAGCGCCGTCGCTTAGCGAGGATGGGTGCAGATCGGCCCCGGCCTTCGAGCCGACGGAGGACCTCGAAGAGCCGGTCACAGGATTTTCCCAGGTTCTTGCTCGGCGCGGTGGCGATTCCGAGCAAGAGGCCGGTCTCGGCCCTGGCTGGCGAAGCGTACCATGCGGAGAGCGGTGCGGGAGACATACCGAAGGCGGAGACCTCGCGCGCCACTGCGATGTCCGATGTTTCTCTGGGCAGCTTCAGCAGCACGGCCAAACCCGGCGTTGCGATCTGTTCGGCGTTAACCCTCGCTTCAAGCTGCTCGATCAGCGCCTCGCGTCTTGCGATATAGGCGCGCTTCGTGCGGCGGAGATGGCGAATATAATGACCCTCCCGCATGAATTCGGCGATCGCGAGTTGCACCGCCGGTCCCGGGGCCGGGGCCAGGCAAGCTGCGACTTCCGCGAAGCGACAGACAAGGTCGGTCGGCACGATCACGAACCCCAGCCGAAGTGTCGGGCTAATCGTCTTGCTGAAGGACCCAATGTGAATGACGCGTCCAAGGCGGTCGAGCGACGCAAGCGCCGGCGCGGCCCTGCCCGTCAGCTGCAGCTCGCTCAGATAATCGTCTTCGATCACCCAGGCCTGGTTAGCCGCTGCCCATTCGAGCAGGCGCAGGCGGCGCTCGAGCGACAAAGTCGGGCCGAGCGGCGCATGTTGGCCCGGCGTCACAAGCGCTAGCTTCGCTGCCGGATGATGGCGCAGCGCCTCGTCCAGATCGAACCCGTTGCAATCGACCGGGATAGGAGCGAGGGACAAACCGGCGAGTTCGAGCCCCTTTCGGGTCCATGGGAAGCTGGGCTCCTCGATCCAGCCGGTCTGCCCTGCCAGCTTCAGGACGGAGAGCGCCAGGCCGAGTCCCGCACCGAAACCTCCGGTGATGACAACCTGCGAGGGCAGACAGGTAATCCCCCGCGCGACAGCGAGATAGCCGGCGATTTCCCGCCTAAGTTCGAGCTCACCGCGAGGATCGGGGTACAGAGGTGCCGCGATCGCTTCGGCACGGATCGCGTGCGCGCGTATGCGCGCGAACAAGGTGGCGGGGAAGATGTCGCTTGCCGGAACCCCCATCTGGAAGATCCCCGGTCCCTGCGTCATCTCCTGGTAGATCCGCATGAAAGAACCTTCGTCCGGCACCGGCTCGGATCGCACGACGGCGCGGGGGCGCTGCGCGACGCGCGTGCCTGCAGCCGGCGTTGCATCGATCAATTGCGCGGCCGCAAGCTTTTCATAGGCGGTTCGGACAGTACCGCGCGCAACACCCAGCTGTGCCGCGAGATCCCGCCATGAAGGCAATCGCACGCCGGGCTCCAGCACGCCTTCTTCAATGGCAGCCGCCACGCCCTTCCGAATTTGCTCCGCCAGAGGAATCTTCGCGGCGCGATTCAGATCCAGGTTCAGCGGTTTGCTCATGGCACTACGGTACACGATTTCTTCGCGTTCTCGGTACTTTTTTCTGACCCGATCGCCGAGCATCTATCCGTGCAAAGGAGATGCGAATGCCAAAACAAATCTGCACCATTCTCACCACCGCTTGCGTCGCGCTGGCCATCAGCGGGCCGGCTTGGACGCATGACCGCCATTCAGAAACGGTCACGCCGAAGTTCGAGCAGGTGATCCCGAACATCCCCGGCAAATCGATGCTCGTCGTCGAGGTTGACTACGCGCCGGGTGCCGCCTCTCGGCCGCACCGACACGCGAAATCCGCGTTCATCTTCGCCTATGTGGTCTCGGGCGAGATCCAGTCCAAGGTGAATGACGGCGAGGCCCGCATCTACAAGGCCGGCGAGAGCTGGTCGGAGCCGCCCAACGCGACCCATTCGGTCAGCCGCAATGCCAGCAAGACCAGGCCGGCGAAGCTGCTCGCGGTCTTCGTCGTCGATTCTGACGACAAGGCCCTCACTACTCCTGTCAATTGAACGGATCGGAATAATGGCCAAGAGGCTGGATTACAATCAAATCGCGCCGAACGGCGCCAAGGCGTTCGGCACCGTCTACGGCTATGTCCTTCAGAGCGGCTTGCCCGTCGAATTGGTCGAGTTGGTCTTTCTGCGGGTCTCGCAGATCAACAACTGCGCCTATTGTCTCGACATGCACACCCGCGACCTCGTCAAGAAGGGCGTGAAGATCGAGAAGATCGCGCTGGTGCAGGCATGGAAGGAAGGCGGCAGCCTGTTCGGCGAGACCGAACGGGCCGCGCTCGCCTGGGCGGAGAGCGTGACCAATGTTGCTCAGACCGGCGTGCCGGATGCCGCCTATGAAGCCGCGCGCGCCGTCTTCGATGAAAAGCAGATCGTCGACCTGACGATCGCGATCAGCCTGATGAACAGCTACAACCGCATGGCCATCAGCTTCCGGAACACGCCTCAGGCCGCCCTCGAGAACTGATGGGGTAAAAACAATGATTGGTAGCGTGATCTCCGGGATCAAGATCCCGGACAGCAAACTGGTGCGCGAGGCGTCCGAGTTCGTCAGGGACCGGGAGACCGAGTTCCTTTTCCACCATTCTGTTCGCGTCTATCTCTGGGGTGCGCTGCTGGGCGAGCGGTTGGGCCTCAACATCGATCCCGAGCTTTTCTACACCGCCTCGCTCTTCCACGACCTGGGCTTGACGGAGGGCTTCCGCGAAAGCCAGCTTCGGTTTGAGGTTGACGGCGCCAATGCCGCGCGCGACTTCCTGCGGGATCACGGCATCTCGCAGACCGACACCGAACAGGTTTGGCTCGCGATCGCCCTCCATACAACTCCCGGTATCCCGGAGCATCTTCACCCTATTGGGACGCTAACGGCCGCAGGCGTCATGATGGACATCGTCGGCTACGGCTATGAAGGCTACACGGATGAGCAGCGGAATGCCGTCGAGGTCGCTTATCCGCATGCGCCCGGATTCACCGAGCGATTCCTCGACACGCTCTACGGCGGCTTGGCGCATAGGCACGACAGCACGCACGCCACCGGTCTCGCCGACGTCGTTGCCGACAAGGTCCCTCATTTTCACCGCCGGAACTTCTGCAGCCTGATGCGGAATGCACCCTGGGCCGACAAAGTCTGATCAGGAATGGCGATCAGCTGTGCCTCTCCACATCGAGGATAATATGGAACGCATCGATTTTTACCAGGCAAGCCCGGCGGGCATGAAGACCGTCGATAACGTCTACAACCATGTCCTGCAGAGCGGCCTTTCCAAGACACTGATCGATCTGCTCTTCCTCTGCGTCTCGCTGATCAATGGCTGCGCCTACTGCATCGACATGCATACGGCCGATCTGATGGGGGACAAGGTCAGTACCGCGAAGATCGCACTCGTGCCCGCCTGGCATGAGGGCGGGAACCTGTTCGATGAGACCGAGCGCGCTGCGCTCGCCTGGGCCGAGACGGTGACGCGGGTTGCCGAAACCGGCGTTCCGGAGGCCGCTTACCAAGCCGCTGCCAAGGTCTTCGACCCGGGCCAGCTCACCGAACTGACCATTGCGATCGGCCTGATCAACGCCTATAACCGTTTGGCGATCAGCTTCCGCAAGACGCCGGAATCGCTCAAGTGACGGCCGACAAGATCAACGCAGCCGCGATCATTTCGGGAGTGCGGATCCCGGACAGCAAGATCGCGCGCGAGGTGACCGAGTTCATTCGCGATACCGAGAGCGATCTCCTCTTCAACCACTCTGCGCGGGTGTATCTCTGGGGTGCCCTGACCGGGGACCGGATGGGCCTGAGCTTCGATCCGGAGCTGTTCTACGCAGCTGCGATGTTCCACGATATCGGCCTCACACAGCATTATGGGCACAGCCATTTGCGTTTCGAAGTCGATGGTGCGAACGCGGCACGGGACTTTCTGCGGCAGCGTGGGATTTCGGATAGCGATGTCGACACCGTCTGGAATGCCATTGCACTTCACACCACACCCGGCATTCCGGAATTCATGCGCCCCGAGATTGCGCTGGTCCAGGCGGGTGCCGGCATGGACGTGGCTGGTCGCGACTTCGATATGTTCACTATCGAACAGCGCGAAGCCGTGACCGCTGCATTTCCGCGCGAAGCCAACTTCAAGCTCGGCATCATAGACGCGTTCTACGAGGGCATGAAGCACCGCCCGGAGACCACCTTCGGCACCTTCAACGATGACATTTTGGCTTTCAAGGATCCGCATTTCCGGCGCATCGACATATGCAGCGCGATCCTGTCTTCGAACTGGGCCGGCTGAGTTTCCCTAGCGCATCTCCGACCCGGGTGCTCGCGCGCCCGAATGCCGCAAAAGGTGCCTGTCTGGATAACGCCTCATATTAGACGTTGGGTTCTCTTTCAGTGTTCCCAAAAACAGACATTCCGCGTGCGCCGATCGGGGAGGTTGCAGCGCTGAGATGCAGCGCTCCAGCCGCGACTTGTGAGCCCGCAATTGAAGGCCGATTTCATGGAGCTTTGCGCGCTTGTTGGGAGCGCGCGCTGCAATCAGCTCTTGTTCAAGCCGGGCAATATGTTCCCTGACCTCTTGGGCATCGACAAGTCGCTGTTTCCTGATCCAGCCCCGACCCTTCATCTGTCCAATCCTTTGAGCTCACTTTTTCAAAGATCGGACGCGTAGTGACACATACCAATCAAGCGCTGTCGGAATGGTGCATTCAGCCTTCCTGTAGCGAGGTCTCATGGCTCGCATGCCCGTTACGAACCGAGTGGCAAGCCCGTCCGAATATGTCGCCGAACGCCGGCGAGGCAACCCCTGTGCTGCACCTTTTCTGAACGTGTCGCTTCACCAAATGGACGTACTGGAGGCAAGCGGCGGTGCGAAGTGT
This sequence comes from Mesorhizobium sp. BR1-1-13, assembly GCF_020165515.1. Taxonomy (NCBI): domain Bacteria; kingdom Pseudomonadati; phylum Pseudomonadota; class Alphaproteobacteria; order Hyphomicrobiales; family Phyllobacteriaceae; genus Mesorhizobium; species Mesorhizobium sp. BR1-1-13. Next base: position 9,770 of record NZ_JAIUIH010000018.1, on the reverse strand, counting down.
ATTAGCTACGCAAAATGTTCAACGCGGGCAATCGGTTCAGCTTGAAAAGCATTCGGTCGGCATTCGGTTGTAGCAGCTCTGGCTAATGTTAGATCAGGGAAGAATGAGTCTCAGCTAAAGGTCGAGCTGTGGCGTTATGAATACGCTAACTAAACACACCGCTGTCCGATGTTTTTTTATTGATATTTAGCCTTCTTGGGGTATGCCTACGCAAGCGGTGAATCGGGGGATGGTCATGCGAAAGGACGAATCTGCCTTTCGAGCGGGACAAGCGTCCCGCGGCAACTCCCTTTCTACCATCGCGCAAGCCTGGGGCCAGTTGGGCAGAGTGCCTTCCCGGTAATGGCGAGTCAGCAAACATCATTCTCATATGGAGTCCGTTCAGGCCGTGAGGCCAACGGGGGGCGATTGACCATGCAGCAGGCGACCGGGCACAAGGCAAGCAGAACCCAGCGCCAGTCGAATAAAAGTGGACGGGAAAGCGAAGCGGGAGGTAACCGCTCGGCGTGCGCCTGTTCGCACCTTGTCCGTGGCGGCCGCATGACCAAGTGGAAGGGCCAGGCGGCAAGCTATGCGCCAAATGTTGCCCAGATCACTTTGGCATTCGCCGGTCAGCGGAATGCCGCCGTCGCCGCCATAGCGCTCCTCATGGGCCTTGCTACTGGTCCTGCGGGCGCTGCCGATCTCTACTGGGACGCCGATGGCTCGGGGGTCCAGATCGGCGGTCCCGGAACCTGGAACACCACGACGCCGGCCCTTTGGAACTCGAGCGGCAATCCGGCGGTCGGTCCGTTCTCCACCTGGAACAATGCTGCCGGTGACAATGCCATCTTTGAAGGCAGCGCTGGAACGGTGAATCTCGCCGGGCCGATCACGGCCCATAATCTGACGTTCAATGTCGACGGCTATACGCTCACGGGCGGCACGCTGACGCTCACCGGCACGACGCCGACCATCTCGATTGGCAGTGGATCCACCGCTCCCTTCACCCCCTTCACCGCCACGATCAACTCGGCGATCGCCGGATCGGCGGGGCTCACCAAGGCAGGCACCGGCGCCCTGACGCTGGGCGGCGCGAACACGTTTTCGGGCGGTATCAACGTCAGCGCCGGCACATTGACGCTGAATGGCGCCAGCAGCTTCACCGGCGATGTCAACGTCGCCAGCGGCGCAACCCTTACCGTCGGCAACGATGCGGCGCTCGGGGCGGCCGCCAATCGTATCGTGACCACCGCAGGCGCTAACCTGACGGCGAACGGCGCACTCGCTGCAAGTCGCATCGTGTCGCTGGGCAGTGGGGGGCAAACCACCATCACCGGAACGGGCGCGGGTTCGGCAAAATATACCGGCGCCGGTGGCCTTATTGCGTCCGGAGCATCGCTGACCAACAACGCCAATGACTACACCGGGCAGACGACCTTCTCAATCGCGCCTGACACGGTCTTGAATTTCAGCTCGGTCGGCAATCTCGGCGAAGCAAGTGCGCTTGGAGCCGCCAGTGATCCAACGCTTGGAACCATCTCCGTCCAGCGCACCGGCGGCTCCACCAGCTATCTCGCGTACACCGGGACTGGGAACGACTCCAACCGCAACTGGGCTTTGTCCGCTGCCGGTGGCCACTTGGTGTTCTCGAACAGCGGCACTGGAACCCTGACGCTGAGGGGAAACATTGCGCTCGCTGGCACCTCCGGCACGGCTGTCGTCTTCTCGGCCGATTCCGCCGATATGGCGCTCCTAGGACAGATAGGACTGCCCAGCGGCAGTATCCTCAGGGCGTCTTTCACAGGCAGCAGCAACGCCCGCACGATCACGCTCGGCGACAATAACAGCTTCAATGCTCCCGTGACGATCAGCTCGGTGACCGTCAAGGCGGTTACGCTCTCAAACGCCGGTGTGAACAGTTCGCTGGGCGCCGGGACGATCGTGACCATCAATGCCGGTGGCATTCTGAGCTATACGGGCGGCGGCGCCTCCAGCAACCGGACCTGGTCGGTCGGGGACGCCACCATCAACAACGACGGTACCGGCGCGCTGACCCTGAGCGGCGCCGCCACATTCAACGCCAATTCGCGATTGACCTTCGGCGGTACCTATACGGGCGTCAACACGTTCTCCGGCGCGATTTCCAGTTCCGGCGCGCTCGCCAGCAGCGGCAACGGCACCTGGGTGCTTACCGGTGCCAACACCCGCACGGGGGCAATTCAAATCAATGGCGGCACCCTACGTGCAGGTAGCGCCTCGGCATTCGGCACCACCACGGCGATCACAATCAGCAGCGGCACGCTCGACCTCAACGGTTTCGATCTGGCGGCTACAAGTTTGGCCGGAACCGGAGGAACCGTTGCGCTTGGGAGCGGTAACCTGACGGTCAGTCCGGCATCCGGAACGACGGTGTTCGCCGGCAGCATCACCGGTTCGGGCGGATACACCAAGCTCGGCGCGGGGACCCAGAGACTGACCGGCCAGAACACCTATACCGGCGCTACGACGGTGGGGGGCGGCACGCTGGCGCTTGACTTTACGGCTGCCGGCGCCCCGGCGAGCAACATTATCTCCAGCGCGTCCACCCTGAACATGGCTGGTGGCGCGCTGACGGTGAACGGTTCGTCCGGCCAGACGCAAGGCTTTGCGGCGACCAACATCACCGCCGGCGGCAACACCATCACGGGAGCGGGGACCGTCACCGTCAATCTCGGTGCGATCAACCGAACCGGCGGCATCGTCAATTTCGTCCTGCCCACCAGCGGCACTATCACGACGACGCCGACCACGGTGCTGGGCGGCTGGGCGACCGTCACCAGCGGCACGACGACCGACTATGCCCAGGTCGACGCCACCGGCAACATCATCGCGCGCACCACCTATGCGAACAAGGATGATGCCGGCACCTGGGTGAGCGGCGACGTCGTCAGCGACGAAGGTGGCGTCGGGCCGAATACGCAGTACTTCGGCACCGTCGGCAATGTGCAGCTCGGCGGCCTCAAATATACGGTGGCGCGGCCGAGCACGGTGACGATCGGGGCCGGCAACACGCTCGGCGTCGACGGCACCATCATCGTGTCCGCCTCGGTGGGCAACAACGCCGACACCATCACGGGCGGTCAGCTGACCGGACCCGCCGGCGGCGGCACGCTCAGCGTTCTGCAGAACAGCACGGGCAACCTCGCGATCGCCTCGGCCATCGTCGACAATGTCGGCGCGACCGGCTTCACCAAGGCGGGCACCGGGCTCGTCACACTCTCCGGTGCCAACAGCTATACCGGCGTGACGACCGTGAGCGCCGGCACGCTCGCCGTCAACACCATCGCGAACGGCGGGACACCCAGCGCGATCGGCGCCTCGAGCAATGCCTCCTCCAACCTCGTGATCCAGGGCGCGACGCTGCAGTATACCGGCGCCACCACATCGAGCGATCGCGGCTTCATGCTGGCCACCAACGGCGCGGTGACGGCGGGCACGATCGACGTGACCCAGGCGGGAACGAACCTGCAGTTCTCCGGCGTCGTGACCAGCCCGGACAATGCCGGTCTGACCAAGACGGGTGCGGGCACGCTGACCCTGTCGAACGCCGCCAACACCTATACCGGCATCACGACCGTCAGCCAGGGCACGCTCGCCGTCGGCACGCTGACCAACGGCGGCGCCAACAGCAGCATCGGCGCCGCGTCGAGCGCTTCATCGAACCTGGTGCTGCAGGGCGGGGGCGAGCTCGAATATATCGGCGGCACGGCGACCAGCAATCGCGGCTTCACGCTCGGCACGGGCGGCGGCGCCATCGATGTCGCGCAGAACACCACGACGCTGACGATGAGCGGTGTGGCCACGGGCGCCGGCTCCCTGACCAAGAACGGCGCGGGCACGCTGATCCTGTCGGGCGCCAACCCCTATTCCGGCGGCACTGTCGTGAACGCCGGCATTTTGCGAGCGGGCGCCATCGGCGTGTTCGGCCCCGCCAACCCGGGCCCGATGACGGTGAACACCGGTGGGACGCTGGACCTCGCCGGCTTCGACAATGCGGTGGGAGGGCTCAACGGCACGGGCAATGTGCTGCTGGGCGGCGCGACGCTGACGATAGGCGGCCCCGCCGCCAGCTTTTCAGGAACGATCGGCGGTGCCGGCACCGTCTGGGTCGGCACCAACGCCAACCAGACCTTCAGCGGTTGTGGCAACAGCTATACGGGCGTGACGCGGATCAACGGTACGCTGACCGTCGGCTGTCTTCGCAATGGCAACCAGGCGAGCGACATCGGCGCCTCGACCAGCGATCCGTCCAACCTCCTTTTGGTCAATGGCACGCTGAACTACACGGGTGGCACCGTCGCCACCGATCGCGGCTTCTCGATGCCGGGGGTCGTCAATGGCAACATCGGGGTGCTGAACGCCCAGACCACACTGACCTTCAGCGGAGCGGTCACCGGAGCAGGCGGGGTTGTAAAACTTGGCCCCGGCACGCTCGTGCTCTCCGGCACCAATACCTATGCGCTTGGCACGGCTGTCTCGGCCGGCATCTTGCGGGCCGGATCGACGAGCGCTTTCGGCACCGGCTCGATGACCGTCGGTGCGGGTGCCACGCTGGACCTTGCCAATTTGAGCAATACTGTCGCGAGCCTAGATGGGAGCGGCACGGTCACACTCGGCTCCGGAACCCTGACACTCAGGACTGGTGTCAGCACACGATTCGTGGACCCCGGAGTGAACCAAAACTTCAGCGGCACGATCAGCGGCAGCGGCGGGCTGGTGAAGAACGGTACTGGCACGCAGACGCAGACCCTGTCGGGCCTCAACAGCTATACGGGCTCGACAACCGTCAACGGCGGCATCCTGGCCGTGACCAACCTCGCCAATGGCAACAGCAACAGTTCGATCGGCGCTTCGAGCAACGCGGCGACCAATCTCGTCCTCAACGGCGGCACGCTAAAATATATAGGCGCGGGCGGCAGCACGGACCGGCAGTTCACGCTCGCCCCCAACGGCGGCGGCTTCGATGCCTCCGGCACCGGCGCGATCAACTTCGCCAGCACGGCGCCGATTACGCTGACAGGCGCCGGCAACCGCACGCTGACTCTCACCGGCATCAGCACCGCCAATAATTCGCTGTCGGCCCAGATCGCTGACAACGGCGCCGGCGGCATCACCTCGCTCACCAAGGCCGGGACGGGCACCTGGGTACTGAAGAACGCGGCGAGCACCTATACGGGTAAAACGACGATTTCGGGCGGCGTCCTCGCCGTCGACAAGCTGGCCGATGGCAACCAGGCGAGCTCGATCGGCATGTCGGCCAAGGATGCGGCCAACCTCATCATCGGCAGCGGCTCGACCCTGCGCTATACCGGCGCGGGCGACACCACCGACCGCCTGTTCACGTTGCAGACCGGCACCAGCTTCATCGAATCCTCGGGCACGGGCGCGATCGTTTTCAGCAATACGGGGTCGGCCGCCTATAGCGGCAACGGCAATCGCACGCTGGCGCTCGGCGGCACCAACACCGGCCTCAACACGATGGGCGGGACCATCATCGACGGGGCGGGTGGCGTGACCACGCTTGCCAAGAACGACAGCGGCACCTGGGTGCTGACCGGCAACAACAGCTATAGCGGCAACACAGTCATCAACGACGGCAACCTGATGATCGGCAATGGCGGCACCAGCGGCAATGCCGGTACCGGCAATGTCATCGTCGCCAACCCGACGTCGACGCTGTCCTTCAACCGCAGCGATACATTCAATTTCGCCGGCACATTGAGCGGCCCGGGCAGCATCGCCCAGATCGGTCCGGGCACCACCGTGCTGACGTCGGCCACGAACGCGATCGGCAACGTCACGCGCGTCGATGCCGGCACGTTGCAGGTGGCCGGCGGATTGACCACCGGCTCGGCAACGATCAATGCCGGCGTGCTCGCGGTCTCGTCCAGCGGCACGCTGACGACACCGACCATCGCCATGAACGCCGGCTCGACGCTGAGCGTGAGCGGCATGGCCGGTGCGGCAGGCGGCGCCGCCGCGGCGCTCGCCGGCGACGCAGGCACCTCGACGATCAATGTAGGAAGCGGAGGCACGCTCAGGGCCGCTGGCGACCTCGGCGGCGGCAGCGACATCCTCAACCTGACCGGGACGTTGAACACGGGCGCCGGAGCGCTCAACCTCGGCACGGGCAACGACACGCTGACGCTCAATGACGGCGGCGCGATCGCCGGAACGGTCAATGGCGGCACCGGCGGCGAGTCAGGCGCCGGCGACACGCTGCAGGTCAACAACAATGCGGCCCGCACGCTGGACGGCGTGAATGTCAGCGGCTTCGAGAGCCTCAACAAGCAGGGCAGTGCCGCGCTGACGCTCACCGGCAATCACAGCTATAGCGCCGGCACGACGGTTTCCGGGGGCACGCTGCAGATCGGCAACGGTGCAGTCGCCGGTGCGCTGACCACGCCGACTGTGGCCAACAACGGCACGCTCGCTTTCAACATGAACAGCGACTATGTCTTCGACGGCGTCGTCTCCGGCACGGGTTCGGTCAACAAGCTCGGCACCGGCATCACGACGCTGACCGGCGCCAACAGCTATGGCGGCGCGACGAACGTCAATGCCGGTACGCTGCTGATCAACGGCAACCAGACCGCCGCGTCAGGTCCGACCACCGTTGCTCCAGGCGCCACGCTCGGCGGCACCGGCATCATCGGCGGCAGCGTCACGGTCGCCGATGGCGGTACGCTCGCGCCCGGCGGCGCAGGCAATATCCCGGGCACGCTGACCATCAACGGGAATCTCGCGCTCGGCAATTCCATTCTAAACGTGAACTTCGGCGAGGCGAATGTGCCGGGCGGCGCGTTCAACGACCTCATCAATGTCGGCGGCAACCTGACGCTGGACGGCACACTCAACATCACGCAATCGCCCGGCGGCAGCTTCGGACCGGGCGTCTACCGCGTCATGAACTATAACGGTACGCTGACCAACAATACCCTCGACGTCAGCGACCCCAACTATTTCGTGCAGACCTCGGTCGCCAACCAGGTCAACCTGGTCAATTCGGCCGGGCTGCAGCTCAGCTACTGGGACGGCAATGCCGGTCCGCATTCCAACAGCATCGTCAATGGCGGCAACGGCACCTGGCGCGCCGCCGGCGACCAGAACTGGACCGACGCCACCGGCACCTTCGCCGCGCCTTTCGCCAACGCCAGCTTCGCCATCTTCCAGGGCGCTGCCGGAACCGTCACGGTCGACAACACCAACGGCCCGGTGCAGGCCGCAGGCATGCAATTCGCCAGCGGCGGCTATCTCGTGCAGGGCGGCGACATCGGCCTGGTCGGGCCGCAATCGACGATCCGCGTCGGCGACGGCACTGCGGCCGGCGCAACCTATGTGGCGACGATCACCTCGAACCTCACCGGCAACAGCCAATTGGTGAAGACCGATCTCGGCACGCTGGTACTGTCGGGAACCAACAGCTACAGCGGCGGCACGGCGATCAACAGCGGCACGCTGCAGATCGCGTCGGACGCCAACCTAGGCGCTGCCGCGGGCGGCCTGAGCTTCGGCGGCGGCACGCTGCACACGACGGCCGATATCACTTCTGCCCGTGCCGTGACGCTCAATGCCGGCGGCGGCACCTTCGACACCGATAGCGCGACCAGCTTGGCATTGAACGGCACCATGAGCGGCGCCGGGCCTTTGACCAAGGAGGGCGGCGGTACTCTGGTGCTCAGCGGCGCCAACAGCTACCAGGGCGGTACTTTCATCAATGGCGGCACCGTCCAGATCACGGCCGATGCCAATCTCGGCGATGCAGCCGGCAAGGTCACCTTCGATGGCGGCACGCTCTACCAACAGGGTCCGGCCAGCTTCATCACCAGCCGCGACGCGACGCTTCAGTCAGGCGGCGGAACGTTCCAGCTCGACAGCACTGTGCAGTGGGATGGCGCGATCGACGGCGCAGGGGCGCTTACCAAGACCGGCCCCGGCGCGCTGATCCTCGGCGCCGACAACAGCTATGCCGGCGGCACGACGATCTCGAGCGGTATCCTGATGCTGGGCACCGGCGGAACGACCGGGTCCATCCAGGGCGATGTGCTCGACAACGGCACGCTGAGCTTCAACCGTTCCGACCTCTATCCGTTCAGCGGCACGATCTCCGGCAGCGGCGGCGTCACCCAGGACGGCACCGGCAACACCGTGCTCACGGCCGACAACACTTACACTGGCACGACGCTGATTGCCGGGGGCGGCGGGCTCTACATTTATGGCGACCAGAGCGCCGCAACTGGATTGACCAATGTCAACTTCGGCACGCTGGGCGGCTACGGCACCATCGGCGGCGACGTGTTCGTCGATGCGACCGGCCGGCTCGCTCCCGGCGGCCTTCACGCCGCGCCCGGCACGCTCACCATCAACGGTAACCTCGAACTGGCCGACGGCTCGAACCTCGACTATTCGTTCGGCCGCCCCGGCGTCATTGGCGGTGCCTATAACGACCTCACGGTCGTGCATGGCAACCTGACGCTCGACGGCTCGATCAACGTCACGCAGACCCCCGGCGGCAATTTTGGGCCGGGCATCTACCGCGTCATCAGCTATGACGGCGCTCTCACCGACAACGGGCTGGACAGCAACTCGCCCAACCGCATCGTGCAAACCTCGGTCGCAGGCCAGGTGAACCTTGTCGATATCAGCGCGATGACGCTCAACTTCTGGGACGGCGATGCCGGGCCGAAGGCCAATGATGGCGTTGACGGCGGCAACGGCACCTGGCGGGCGGCCGGCGACAACAACTGGACCGGCTCCGACGGCGACATAAATGCCGCCTTCTCGAACGGTAGCTTCGCCATCTTCGCAGGCACCGCTGGGACGGTGACGGTCGACAACACCAACGGCCAGGTTCAGGCCGCGGGCATGCAGTTCGCCACGGATGGCTATGTCGTCCAGGGACAGGACATCGCGCTGGTTGGATCGCAGGCGACGATTCGCGTCGGCGACGGCACCTTGCCGGGCGCGGGCTACACGGCGACGATTGCCTCGAACCTCACCGGCGCCAGCCAGCTGGTGAAGGCCGATCTCGGCACGCTGGTGCTCGACGGCGCCAACAGCTACTCGGGCGGCACGGCGATCAATGGCGGCACGTTGCGCGTCTCGGCCGATGCCAATCTCGGCGACGCGGCGGGAGCACTATCGTTCGACAATGGCGCGACGTTGCAAAATACGGCTGCGTTCGGCTCGGCACGTGACGTCACGCTCAAAACCGGCGGCGGCACGTTCCAGACCGATGCCGATCTCACGCTCTCCGGCGCAATCGGCGGCGCGGGCGGCTTCACCAAGACGGGCAGCGCGGCGCTGACGCTGACCGGCACCAATGCCTATGCGGGGCCGACCACCGTTGTGGCAGGCGGGCTTTATGTCGATGGCGACAACAGCCTGGCGACGGGGCCAACTTCGGTCGGGAGCGGCGCCACGCTTGGCGGCAAGGGCATTATCGGCGGCAATGTGGTGGTAGCCGATGGTGCCACCCTGTCGCCGGGATCGGCCGACGGCACGCCGGGCACGCTGGCTATCGCAGGGAACCTCTCGCTCTCGGGCGGCTCTATCCTCAACTACAGCTTCGGCCAGGCCAATGTCGCCGGCGGAGCGCTCAACGACCTCACCACCGTCGGCGGCAATCTGACGCTCGCCGGCACGCTCAATGTCACCGTCTCGCCGGGCGGAACCTTCGGTCCCGGCATCTACCGCGTCTTCGATTACAGCGGCACGTTGACCAACAACGGGCTTTCGGTCGGCTCCGT
>NZ_JAIUIH010000017.1:0-110328 GCF_020165515.1 Mesorhizobium sp. BR1-1-13 | reverse complement strand
CCCCGCGGATCTGCCCTCCCCTGCAAAGCGGAGGGTAAGACGTGAACTGGTCTATCTCCTTCGAACCGCTGATCTCCTGGCCGCTTTTGGCCCTGGTGCTGGTGCCGCTGGCCCTGCTCGCGGCCGTCGGCCTGTGGTTTCGCCAGCGCGGCGCGGTTCTGCGCCTCGTCGCCTTGCTGGCGCTCGCCGCCGCTCTCTTCAATCCGGTGTTCCTCAACGAGGAGCGCGAGCCGCAGCAAAGCGTGGTCGCCCTGATCGTCGACCGCAGCCAGAGCCAGGACATCGGTGAACGGACCAAACAGACCGACGAGGCGCTGGCCGGGCTTGAGCAGCGCCTCGGCCGCTTCAAGCAGTTTGACGTCCGTGTCGTCGAGGCCGGCAAGTCGGAAGCCGCCGAGGAACGCACGGAAACGCGGCTGTTCGGCGCGCTCGAAAACGCCTTCCGCGATGTGCCGCCCTCGCGCATCGGCGGCGCCGTCATGATCACCGATGGCGAAGTGCATGACGCACCCGCCGGCGCGCCTGATTTCAATGCCCCGCTGCACGCCTTGATCACCGGCAACGACCACGAGAAGGATCGCCGCATACGTTTCGAGAACGCGCCGCGCTTCGCCCTCGTCGGCAAGCCGCTCGATATGACCTATCGCGTCATTTCAACCAGCAACGAGACCGGGCCGGTCGATGTGCGCGTTTCGGTCAATGGCGAGCAGATCGCGGTCGAGCATGCCACCGTCGGCCAGGCCATGCCGCTGCAGGTGACCATTCCCAGCGCCGGGCGCAACATCATCGAACTCGCCATCGATCGCGAGCCCGGCGAGCTCACCGACACCAACAACCGCGCCATCGCGCTGGTAGACGGCATTCGCGAGAACCTGCGCGTGCTGCTCGTCTCCGGCGAACCGCATGCGGGCGAGCGCACCTGGCGCAATCTGTTGAAATCCGACGCCTCGGTCGATCTCGTCCATTTCACCATCCTGCGGCCGCCGGAAAAGCAGGACGGCACGCCGATCAACGAATTGTCGCTGATCGCCTTCCCGACGCGGGAACTGTTCGTCGAGAAGATCAAGGATTTCGACCTGATCATCTTCGACCGCTACCAGCACCGCGACGTGCTGCCGATCCTCTACTACGACTACATCTCCGAATATGTCGAAAAGGGCGGCGCGCTGCTGATTGCGGCCGGACCCGAATATGCCGGTGAAAGCTCGATCGCGCGCACGCCGCTGATGTCGGCGCTGCCGGCGATGCCGACCGGCGAGGTCGTCGACAAGGCGTTCTATCCACGCCTCACCGACATCGGCCAGCGCCATCCGGTGACGCGCGGTCTCGACGGTTCTGCCAGCGAGCCGCCGCACTGGAGCCGCTGGTTCCGCACCATCGGCGTGCAGAATCCCGAAGGCGAGGTGGTGATGAAGGGAGCCGACAACCGGCCGCTGCTCCTGCTCGACCGCAAGGGAGAAGGCCGCGTCGGCATGCTTCTGTCCGACCAGGGCTGGCTGTGGGCGCGCGGCTTCGAAGGCGGCGGCCCGCATGTCCAGCTCTACCGCCGTATCGCCCACTGGCTGATGAAGGAGCCAGAGCTCGAGGAGGAACGGCTGACCGCCGACGGGCGCGGCATGGTGCTGGAGATCCGTCGCCAGACCATGGCCGACGACCCCGGCCCGGCCCAGATCATCACGCCCTCCGGCAAGACCATCACCGTCAAGCTCGAAAAATCCGAACCCGGTGTCTTCCTGGGTAGCGCCCAGACTTCCGAGATCGGCCTTTACCAGGTCGGCAATGGCGACCTTACCGCGCTCGCCCATGTCGGGCCGGTTAACGCACCCGAATTCGCCGACGTCGTTTCCACGCAGGACCGGCTGAAGGCTCCCGCCGAAGCCACCGGCGGCAGCGTTCGCAGGCTTGCGGGATCGCCCCTTGGAGGCGGCGACGTGACCTTGCCCTCGATCGTCCCCGTACGGTCCTCGGGAGAAGCGTCCGGCGCCGACTGGATCGGCCTGCGCACCACCGACGACAGCGTGCTCAAGGCGGTCTCGCGCGTGCCGCTGTTCGGCGGCTTCCTCGGTCTCGGCCTGCTGCTGCTGGCGATGGGTTCGATGTGGTACCGCGAAGGGCGGTAGCTTCCTTCTCCCCGTATAGTGACGGGGAAAAGACGCTGTCGCGGATGGTTTCGCCAATTATCGGCGTTGCGAAGGGAGCCAAGGCTATGAAGGAGCCCTGCTCTACTCCTCAGGCTCCGTTGTGAACATCAGCGGATAGCCCTTGGCCTTGCCGGCGTCGGTGGCCCGTGTCGCCTTGGTCTCCGCGACGTCCTTGGTGAAGACGGCGACGACGCAGACGCCGCGCCGATGCGCCGTGATCATCACCCGATGCGCCTGGTCTTCGCTGAGCTTGAACTCGCCCTTCAGCACCGTCACCACGAATTCACGCGGCGTGAAATCGTCGTTGAGCAGGATGACCTTGTAAAGCTTCGGCCGCTCTGTCTTGGGCAGGGTCTGCGTACGGGGTTTTGTCGTGATTTCAGGCATGGGAGCCGACAATTGCGCGAGCCTCGGTTTCGCCCTTATTTCGCACGGGCGAAAGCGAGCGTCCAATCACAGAGCTATGTGGGAAGTGTCGGCCGCAGTTCAACGGCCCTGGCGGCCGAGGCCGCGCCGGGAAGGCGGCAGGTTCCCGGCCGCATCCGACCGGCGTTCCATCCAGGACGCGACCGGCCAGGCAACGACGCAGATCAGCGTCACGCTGGCAAGGGCAATGAGCAGCCAGGTCTGCGCGGGCGTGATGTAATCCCAGTCGGTGGAAATGACGGGCGCGAACAGCGACGGCTCGGTACGGCCGCTGGCAGGATCCGGCACGGGGCTGGCGGTGAACAGGATCAGCAGCCGGGCGGCGCCGGTGGCAACCAGGCCACCAAGCACGATCGAGCGCAGAATGGACGAAAGCCGCTTCATGCGGATTTCCTACAGGGCCGGCCTTGCAATCGGGTTAAGGGTCGGTCGAGGCGAAAGCCGCCGGCACCGGCTTCGGGTACATCGTTGGGGTCTGTCCGTCCGCTTCACGCCGATACGCGGCCTTCCGCTTTGTCGGACAGGAAGAAGGCCGCTCCAGCCAAAACGCAACTGGAGCGGCCTTGTCACAAGGCAGGCAGTGGTGCCCGACCTGGATTAAGCCTTCGGAGCGACCTTCTTGTCGGTCTTCTTGACAGTCTTCTTGGCGGCCTTCTTGTGCTTCTTGGCAGCGACCTTCTTCACCGGAGGCTTGGCGGTCGTGGTCGCCGGAGCGGTGGTCGTCGAGGAAGCAGCCGGAGCGGCGGTCGTGGTGGCAGCGGCGTTGCCGAGAGCCGGCATGGCGAAGGCGAGAGCAACGGCGAGACCGGTGGCGGAGAGGATGGACTTTTTCATGGCTTCATTTCCTTTTCATGCGGGTCGGGTTTCGAGTGTCACTGAACCGGGTCGTTCGGTGTCACCCCCAGCAGCTTCAGAGCGTTGGCGAGCATCCGGATGCCCTGTGCCTGTTTCTTGGCGGCGCAGTACCGGTTGCCCTTTCTCTGAAGTGCCTTTGCCGCGGTGACCTGCGTTGCCGTGGCATGGGTTTCGAGGGCTTCGTCGAATTGGTGGCTGAGATTGGCACACCGCTCGGTCCGGGTGGTGAGCGTCACTTTTGCATCCGATTGTCCAGCAGCGGCTGTGACGAGCGAAATGCCCATCAACGCACCCAGCAAACTGATCGACAACCTTGGCATCGGTTAATCCGTGAACCCGGAGACTTGCGTCGCGGCCAAATGACATGACCGCCACGGCACCGTTATGCCGGCCTAGTTTTTCAGGAGTTTTTCCCGATTATAGAATTTTGTTTCTGGATTGTGTCTGTGCGCCCCGGGCGGGAAGGCCTCCAGGGCATTCGGTGTGGAGATTGCCAGATTTACCTTGCCTTGAAATCCAAGGCACTGGCCAACATATGGCCCGAATTCTATCGTGTGGGTGGCCGCCTGCCGGCTTGGCAGGTCAACGAAGACAGGATCCCCGTGAAATCCGACGCACACATACTGATCGTCGACGACGACAAGGGCATTCGCGACCTGCTGCAGGAGTTCTTCCAGAAGCGCGGCCTGCACACATCGGTTGCCGCCGACGGCACCGAGATGGAAACGATCCTGCGCCGTGCACAGGTCGATCTCATCGTGCTCGACGTCATGCTGCCCGGCAGGAGCGGGCTGGAACTGTGCCGTGACATCCGGGCCCAGTATTCGACGCCGATCATCATGTTGACCGCCGTGACCGAGACGACAGACCGCGTGGTTGGCCTCGAGATGGGCGCCGACGACTATGTGCCCAAACCTTTCGACCCCCGCGAATTGCTGGCCCGCATACGCGCCGTGCTGCGGCGCAACGGCGCCTCCGAGCCCAAGCGCGCCACATCGAAGCAGATCTATCGCTTCGCCGGCTGGACGATGGATTGTTCGCGGCGCCGGCTGACCGCGCCCGACGACGTCAGGGTCGAACTGACCATGGCGGAGTTCAACCTGTTGCAGACCTTCGTCAAGAGCGCACAGCGCGTGCTGACCCGCGACCAACTCATCGAACTCTCCGGCGGTGATAGCGATTATTCCTTCGACCGCAGCATCGACATCCTGGTCAGCCGGCTGCGGCGCAAGATGGAAGATGACCCCAAGACGCCCAAGCTGATCCTGACGGTGCGCAGCGGCGGCTATCAGTTCCTCCCCGAAACGACTTCCGAATGAGACGTTTCCTGCCGCAGACCCTGCCTGTGTGGGTGCTGCTGATCGTCATTGCCGGCCTGTTGATCAGTCAGGTCGCGACGCTCTACATCGTGTCGCGCGACCGCGCGGCCGCCAATGACGTGGTCGATCTCTACCGCCTCAACGACCGCGCCTATTCGCTGGTGCAGCTGATGCATGCCGCCACGCCCGAGGAACGCAAGGCGACCGCATCCGGCCTGTTCAACGCTACCTATGCTCTCACGGTTTCAGACACCCCCGCGGTCACCTCGTCGATCGCCGGCGACGATGAACTCGCCGAGCTGGAAGACATTCTCGTTGGACGGCTGTCGAAGTTCGGCGTCACCGACGCGCGCGTCCGGCGCGATCCGGCGACGCAGGAATCCGACAGCCCCGGCGGCGAGGTCATGAACAGGGACGTCGGCCAGGTGGAACGCGACCTCCTGGTGCTGGCGGCGAACTTCGCCCAGAGCGACAAGCTGACCGCCTCGCTGCGCTTCGCCGACGGCCAATGGCTGAACTTCACCGAGCCGATCACGCCGGTCGGCCCGATCCTGAGCTTCGACAGCCTGCCGCTCTATTCGCTGATAGCGGGGCTGGTGGTGATCATGTCGATCTGGTCGCTGCGCCGGCTGACCGCGCCCTACCGGATGATGGAAACCGCCGTGAACCGGATCGGCAATGACCTCAAGAGCCCGCCGATCGCCGAAAGCGGCAGCCGCGAGGTGCGCGCTGCCGCCAAGGCGATCAACGCCATGCAGGCGAGACTGCGTGAATATGTCGAGGACCGTGAGCACCTGGCCGCAGCGCTGGCGCACGACCTGCGCACGCCGATGACCAGAATGCGGCTGCGCCTGGAGCTGTTGCGCAAATCCGCGGTTCGCGAGGCATTGGCGCACGATCTCGCCGATGTCGAGAGCATCGCCAGCTCGGTTATCGACTTCGCCACTTTCGAGGTGAACGAAGAAAAGAGCGAGCGCATCGACTTCTGGTCGCTGGTGGAATCGATCGCCGACGGCTACGCCGAGGTCTCCTTCGACAATGATGATACGCGCTCGCGCGGCCTGATCTGCATGGCGCGGCCGGTCGCGCTCAAGCGCTGCGTCACCAATCTTGTGCAAAATGCCGTCACCTACGGCAAGAAGGCGCATCTCGGCCTGTACCGGTCGGGCGACATGATCACGCTGGCCATACGTGATGAGGGGCCGGGCATTCCGCAAGCCCAGATCGACGCCGTGTTCGGATCTTTCGTGCGCCTGGAACAGTCCCGCAACCGCCAGACCGGCGGCCTTGGCCTCGGCCTCACCATCGCTCGCAACATCGCGCGCGCCGCCGGCGGCGAGATCCGCCTGTCCAACCATCCGGACGGCGGCCTGCTGACGGAGCTACGCCTGCCGCTGGCGACTTGAGACGCGACTGAGGGATTACCGCCGCAGCACCGCGCTCAGCACGTCCCTGATGCCGATCGCGCCGACGAAGCGCGACTGGTCATCGAACAGCGCCACGGGCGCGGTCTGCGACCGGTGCATGGCGAGCATCACCGTCTTCAGCGACGTTCCGGGATTGGCCCAGAACACCTGAGCCGCTTCCTCGGACTGGCCTTCGACGTCGGCGCACGACACCCATACCGCCGGCTTGCCGTCACGTTCAGCCGCCGCCACGAGGCCATGATCGTCGATCTTGAAGCGCGTCGTCTTGCGCCGGTCGAGCCACACCCAGCCGTCCTTGCCTTGTTCGAGGTCGCGGCGGTCGCGCATCACGTTCCAGGCGGTGAGCACCGACAGCGGATTCACATTGGCGATAAAGTCGCGGACATAATCGTTGGCGGGCTTGAGCACGATGTCCTCCGCCGCACCAGTCTGCACGATGCGTCCGCCCTCCATGATTGTGATGTGGCTGCCGATCTTCAGCGCTTCCTCGAGGTCGTGGCTGACGAAGATGATGGTCTTCTTCAGTTCGGCCTGCAGCTGAAGCAATTCGTCTTGCAGCTTGGTGCGGATCAGCGGATCGAGCGCGGAGAACGGCTCGTCCATCAAAAGGATCGGCGCCTCGGTGGCGAAGGCGCGCGCCAGCCCGACGCGCTGCTGCATGCCACCCGAAAGCTCATGCGCGTATTTCTTCGACCACTGCTCGAGATTGACCAGCTTGAGCTGCCTGTGCACGCGCTCCTTGCGCTCGGCGTCCGGCACGCCGGCAAGTTCGAGGCCAAGCCCGACATTCTCTTCCACCGTCCGCCACGGCAGCAGGCCGAACTGCTGGAACACCATGGCAACCTGCTTCTGCCGCAGGCGCCGCAAGGTGGCCTCGTCGCAGGTGACGACATCGACGGTGCGGTCGCCATCCTTGACCAGAACCTGGCCGCGCGAGACGACGTTCAGGCGATTGACCGCTCTCAGCAGTGTCGACTTGCCCGAGCCGGACAGACCCATGAGGACGGAAATCTCGCCCTCATGCACGGTGAGGCTGGCGCCGGCGCAGCCGAGCACATTGCCGGTCTGCTCGAGGATCTCGGCGCGCGTCGCACCCTTGTCGATCAGCGCCAGCGAACCCGCCTGGTCGGCGCCGAAGACGATATCGACGTTCCTGAAATCGACGGCGACGGTCATTTCTTGCCTCCAACGCCAATGCGGGTCATGCGGTCGAGCACGATGGCGAGCACGACGATGGCGAGCCCGGCCTCGAGGCCGAGATCGATGCGGCGCGAACCGAGCGCGCGGTTGATCTCGGTGCCGAGCCCGCCGGCGCCGATCAGTGCTGCGAACACCACCATTGACAGCGACAGCATGATCGACTGGGTCAGGCCCGCCATGATGGTGGGCAGCGCCGAGGGCAGTTCAACCTTCCACAGCAGCTGGCTCCTGGTGGCGCCGAAGGCCTCGCCGGCTTCGATGATCGATTTGGGCACCGAGACGACGCCGAGATGCGTGAGCCGGACCGCGGTCGGGATGACGAAGATGATGGTGACGATAAGGCCGGGCGCGTTGCCGAGGCCGAACAGCGTCAGCACCGGGATCAGATAGACGAACGTCGGCAGCGTCTGCATCAGGTCGAGCACCGGCAGCATGAAGCGATAGACCTTCGGCTTGTGCGCCGCCCAGATGCCGAGCGGCACGCCGATGGCCATCGCCATGGCGGCGGCGGCCACAACCAGCACCAGCGTCTGCACCGTCTGCTTCCACAGGTTCTGGTTGATGATGAAGATCAGGCCGAGGAAAACGCCGATGGCGAGCGGGCGCGAACGCTGCAGCAGCCAGGCGATGATGGCGATGATGAGTGCCAGCAGCACCGGCGGCACCATCAGCAGGAGGTCGACCAGGCCGTCGAGGATGAAATTCAGGCCGTTGGAGAAGGCCCTGAACACGGTGTCGAAATTGTCGGTGAGGAATCCGAAGAACGCCTTGCCCCACGGCCCGATGGGAATCTTGTAGCTGACCAGGAATTTGGAAATCGGATCCATCTTGCCCCCTCTCCTACCGGCATTCCCCTGGCGCGGCGCCCGCTGTCGTCACGTCATCTTCTCACAGCATATGAAAAAGGGCAGCCTTTTCCAGTGGCTGCCCTCGTTCCGCTCATGCCGAAATCAGTCGGCTCAGCTTCCCAGCGCTCAGCTTCCCAGCGCGGTCTTGATAGCCGCCGCCGCATCGCCGCCGTCGAAGGTGGTCACGCCGGCGATCCAAGGCGTCACGGCGTCCGGATTTTTCTTCAACCAGTCGGTCGCGACAGTCTGGGCGTCGCCGCCCTTGAGGATGGCGTCCATCAACTGGCCTTCCATATCCAGGTTGAACTTGAGGTTGGCGATCAACTTGCCGGCGTTCGGGCACTCGGTTGTATAGCCCTTGCGCACATTGGTGTAGACGGTGGCGGCGCCGAAGCCGCTGTCGCCCATGCCGTCGAGATAGGTGATCTTCATGGCCCCCATCACCGGATGCGGCGTCCAGCCGAGGAAGGCGATCCATTCATTGTTCTTCATCGACTGCTCGGCCTGCGTCAGCATGCCGGCCTCCGAGGATTCGACCAGCTCGAAGCCTTCCAGATTGTCCTTAGGGTTCTTGATCATGTCGAGGATGATGCGATTGCCGTCATTGCCGGCCTCGATGCCGTAGATCTTGCCGTTGAACTTGTCCTTGAACTTGCCGAGATCGGTCAATGTCTTGACGCCGGCATCCGCCACATAGGTAGGCACGACGATGCCGTAACCGGCACCGGTCAGGTTCGTGCTGATGGTCTCGATCGAACCGTCGGCGGTGTAGTCCTTGATGTCGTTGGTCATCGACGGCATCCAGTTGCCGAGGAAGACGTCCAGGTCCTTGTTCTTCAACGACGCCATCGTCACCGGCACCGACAGCTGGATCACCTGTGGCTCGTAGCCGAGCGCCGTGAGCAGCACCGAGGCTATGCCGGTCGTCGCCTGGATATCGGTCCAGCCGACATCGGAAAGGCGCACCGTCTTGCAGCTTGCCGGATCCCCGGCGAAGGCGGCGCTCGTCGACAAGAAAGCCGCAAGGCCGAGGCCTGCGACGAAGGAATTCATACGCGACATCTGTATTCTCCCATTTCGATTCTTTGGCGAAGCGAAGTCACGGTTTTTACGCCCGCCTTGTTCGTCAGCCAAACACCATTCTCGTGCGGTTTCAAGCATTAAGGCAATCACGATCAACGGCGCGGGCTGGCCGATCAGCGACACGTCTGCCGCTTTTTTTTCCATGCAAGCCGGCTTTTTTGGTGGAAGGCCTTCCATGGCCCCTCCCCGCGCCGGGACAAGTGGGCTTAAAAAGGGCGCCATGGCCAAACTGTATTTCCACTATGCGACGATGAATGCGGGCAAGACGACGATGCTCTTGCAGGCTTCGTACAATTACCAAGAGCGCGGCATGACGACGATGCTGTTCGTCGCCGGCCACTACCGCAAGGGCGACACCGGCTTGATTTCGTCACGCATCGGACTGGAAACGGAAGCCGAGATGTTTCGTGACGGCGACGACCTGTTCGCCCGCGTCGCCGAACATCATCAGCACGGTGCCGTGCATTGCGTCTTCGTCGACGAGGCGCAGTTCCTCGAGGAGGAGCAGGTCTGGCAGCTCGCCCGGATCGCCGACCGGCTCGACATTCCGGTCATGTGCTATGGCCTGCGCACGGATTTCCAGGGCAAGCTGTTTTCCGGCTCGCGCGCGTTGCTGGCCATAGCCGATGAGCTGCGCGAAGTGCGCACCATCTGCCGCTGCGGTCGTAAGGCGACGATGGTGGTGCGCCTCGGCCCTGACGGCAAGGTCGCAAGGCAAGGCGAGCAGGTGGCGATCGGCAAGGACGTCTATGTCTCGCTCTGCCGCCGCCACTGGGAAGAAGAAATGGGCCGCGCCGCCCCCGACGATTTCATCGGCTTTGTCGCGCCTTGACCGGGCTGTGGCATCACGGCCGCCGTTCTTGCCGCCATGGTGCAGTCCTCAGCGATCCGCCACGATGCAGCGTTTGTTAAGGCCTCGGCCCTATTTTGCGTCCTCTCGGTCCAGCCAGGAACTCGTCGGGGATAGCCATGTTTCGAGCCGCTTCGTCTGCCGCAGCCTTTCTGCTTGCCGGCGTCCTTGCCGCCCATGCCGGCGGCGATCCGGTACTGGGCAAGAGGGTCTTCAACCGATGCATGGCCTGCCATGAAGCAGCGAGCGACCGCGACAAGGTCGGCCCGCATCTGATGGGTGTCGTCGGCCGCGCCGCCGGCAGTGCCGAGAGCTTCCTCGGCCATTACTCCGAAGCGATGAAGAGTGCAGGCGCCGCTGGTCTCGTCTGGGACGAGGCCAACCTCGCCGAGTATCTGAAGGCGCCGCGGCAAAAAGTGCCCGGTAACAAGATGGCCTTCGCCGGCCTAAGCAGCGACGACGACATCGCTAATGTCATCGCTTATCTGAAGGCCGATCCCAAGCCCTGAGCCAGGATTATTCCGTCCCCGCTACGGACGCCGAGCTGCCACCGTCCTCACCGCGTTCAATGCTCTGTCGGATTTCAGGCATTCGTGGCAGCGGGGATTGAATGCCTGGCCGACATCCGCCGACGTTGAAGTTCAATGACAGTTGAACCACGCGCATTCCAAACGATCCTTTCGCCATGATCGCGGATCGATTGCGTTTCAAGGGCGCGGGCAAGGTTTTTGTTTTCGAAGCACCCCTGTCTTCACGTCTTTCAATCCCCTGAAGCCCCACATATATTCGCCGCTGTTCGCAATCAGCGACCTGATGCCGGAGCGGGAGGCCCTTATGGCGACATTGCAGAATTTCGATGCCGAAATTGCCAGAACCAAGCAGGTCGTCCAGGACATGCGCACCAAGATAGACCAGTCCGGCACCGTGCTCGACAAACTTGCCACATCAGACAAGAAGATCGGCGACGCCAATTTCGATATCGAGAACGCCCGCATCCAAGACGTGCTGAAGCAGCAGAAGGTGATGGAAGGCAACATCGCCGACCTGATCATCGGGCTGGAGGACGCCACCAACGTTTTCGGCGCCGAGTTCGAGAGCATGAAGAACTACACCGGCTGGGAAAACTTCATCGGCATCTTCTCCAGCCAACGCAAGCAGCGTCTGCGCACCGACCGCGTCCGCAACATGTCGCTGGCCGGCAACCTGCAGGAACTGCTGGCCAAGTCCGACACCATCGTCGGCATATTGAAGGCGCAGAAAGAAGTCCTCGACCAGCGCTACAAGACCTCCGAGACCAGCCTGTCGCAGGTCATCGAGCGCCGCAAGGCCACCATGTCCAACCTGGAAACCGTGCAGAAGCGCATCGAGGAGCTCAATCCGATGCTGCTCGACATCGAAAACAAGATCGCCGCCTCCACCAGCCAGAAGGAACGCACGCAACTCGAGGGCGAACGTTCCAAGCTCGCCACGGAATACAATGAGAAGCAGGCCAAGGAACAGGAATTGCTGGCCGAGAGCCAGACGCTGGAGCGCTACACC
This sequence comes from Mesorhizobium sp. BR1-1-13, assembly GCF_020165515.1. Lineage (NCBI taxonomy): Bacteria > Pseudomonadati > Pseudomonadota > Alphaproteobacteria > Hyphomicrobiales > Phyllobacteriaceae > Mesorhizobium > Mesorhizobium sp. BR1-1-13. The sequence goes on along the minus strand of NZ_JAIUIH010000017.1, from coordinate 98,640 downwards.
TCGATGTTCCAGACCTTCGTCGATTCGCTCAACAACCAGATCGCCGCGCAATCGACGCTGATCAACAAGCTGACCATCGACACCGAGCAGCGCATCGTCCTCTACAAGGCACTGGAAGACTCGCTGAAGACCGCCGCCCAGCAGGACGTCGCCCACAAGATCAACACGCTGGGTAGCCAGGTGGACAACACCGCCGAGGAGACCATGGCCGGCATTGGTGCCGCCTCGCAGAAGCACATTGGCGACCTGCTGGAGATGCACGAGAAGAACATGGTTGCCACCGCTGATATCCAGCGCCGCAAGAAGCTGGCCGACGACGCCTTCGCCCGCCGTTTCGACGAGGTGCTGAAGAAGCACAATTCGGCCAATTACGTGCAGCAGTGATTGTCGCACGAAAAGGTGCGGCAATCCCAGGGCAAGTAGCATGACCCCGGAAAACGACGCGGCGGTGCGGTATTTCTCGGCGATCACGGCCGCGCTCAACGGGCTGGAAGTATTCATGCGCGACGACCGTTCGCCGCTCTACCGGCACGGCATCGTTGCCAAGATCGTCGCCGAATATATCGCCCGGCTCGACAAATCCTTCTCCTGCTGGCGCAACCGGCTGGGCTTCACGGACACGTTCCGCATCTCGCGCGCCGAGAGCGGCTTCCCGGTCTTCCAGAACCTGCTCGAACTGGAAAACGACCGCCGCCAGGCGGACGCCAGGCTTGCCAACATCCCGCTGGCCGGCGAGTTGCGCGAGGAGATGGCCGACTTCATCTTGCGCCACAAGGAATTCCCCGAGGCATTGCAGAAGTCGATGGCCGAGCGGCTCTATCTCGAGGACGTCAAGAGCGAGCAGACCTTCGGCCCGTTCACGCTGGCGCAGACGGCCAAGGTTTCTGTCAATCCGAAGACGGCGCGGCCCTATTATCTCGTCCACTGGGCAACGTTCGACGGCAGCGCCAACCTGCCGCTGGTTTACATGGTGACGGTGGAGGATTCCTCGGAAAGCATGGTCCGCCAGCTTGTCGACAGAAACGGCAAGCTCAATGACAAGGTCGACATTCCATTGCCAGTCGATGGCCTGCTCAATCCCGAGCTTGCCCATCGCTTCGACGATTTCACCGAGAAGAACTCGGCCTATACGCTGTCGCCGGCAACGATCGCCGTCAATCTCGACAAGGACTTCGAGCCGCTGCACCCCAAGCAGCTGCGGCGCGTCGTGCTCGGCCCCTTCTATTCGGCCGGGATCACCGACAACAATTCTACGGTGACCGAGGTTCTGGCCAAGGTGCGCAAGCCGGAGAACGCCTGGCTGCTGACCTGGACCATCCAGGAGGTCTACTCCAAGGGCGAAAAACCCGGCCGCAGGGGGCTGTTTTCGAGCGAGAAGACGACGCAGGAGTTCTTCATCAACACCGACGACCTCGAGGCCGCGCGCCAGGGCGTGTCGAGCTATGAGAACCACGCGTTGATCCCGCACGAGGCATACCAGGCGCTCTATGCCGCGGGCGAAGCGCAGAAGATCTTTTCCGGATACAAGGTCCACATCCTGTCCAACGGACAGGTTATCTCGGACGTCTGACCGTCACACCACGGAGCAACCTTCATGGACACCGGCCTGACCACCATCCCGGAAGCGGCGATCGAGAAGCACCGCGCCACCGCGCAGAGCTTCATCACCCGCATCGTCGTACTGGAGGATCCCTCGCGCGAATCCGGAACCGCGCTCGCAGGCACCAACCGCCGCTTCGTCTCCACCGTCTCGGTCGGTTCGGTGCGCCGCACACGCGAGGTCGAGCTGGCGAAGACCGTCGGCGCCGTTCACCCCGACGACCAGTTGCTGACCATCCCGCAGCACACACTTTTGTTTCGCGCCCGGCGCGGCACGGCGCTCGCGCTCGCCATATCGGATGTTTTCGCCGAAGGCTCGGATCTCGAAAGCCTCCAGGCCAGGAACACCCGCGCTCCCCTCGAAGGCGACGAGGCCGCCACGTTCAAGAAGCTTCTGTCGGCCTCGGCTTACATTGCCGCCTTCAGCCTGTCCTCCTATCTGTTCCAGCTCATCGACAGCGACGGCGAGGCGCCCAACGACATTCCCGAGCCGGATTTCCTCTTCGACACGCCGCAGGACGCGGTGAAGTCGATCCTGGCCGGCCTCGACAAGGCGATTTCGGGCGCATCCGACGATGCCGAGCTGATGACCAGGGCGCGCGCCTTCGCCCGCGTCGCCATCGACGGGCTGCTGGCACGAAAAGGCCGCTTCGACGGCATCGGCCCGTTCGAGAACGCGCATATCCGCATCGATGCCGACGATTTCACACTCGACGGCTTCGACGTCGCGCCGGGCAAACGTTCCAAGCCGCTGGTGATGACCTTCAAGAAACCGGAAGAGGTCGTCGGCAACCACATCGCCAAGTATCAGTCGGTCAAGCTCGCCAAGATGCTGATGGCCTATGATTTCGAACGCGAGCTGAACCCGTTCGTCGAGCTCGGCGGTTTCCTGTTCACCTTCATCGGCGACGGCGCGCCCGGCACCGGCAAGACGACGCTGATCCAGATGATCGCCGGTCTGGTCAATGGTTACTGCCAGGTCGCCGGCTATCCCTTCGCCTATGAGAATTTCGGCGTCGACCAGATATCCTCCTATCAGGGCAAGTCCGGCCAGAACTGCCGCCAGTTCATCAACAATGTGTTGAACCCGCGCGTTATCGGCTTCGGCACCATCGACGACATCGACCAGGTAGCGGCGCGCCGTTCCGACGACCGCGCCTCGGCCGGCCAGCAGGAAATCACCGGCGTCCTGATGGATGCCTTCGCCGGTGCCGCCACCGTGGTGCGCGGCAACTGCTCGTTCGGCATGTTTTCCAACTATCCCGAGAATGTCGACGACGCGCTGCGCCAGCGCGCCGGCGCCCGCTGGCTGGTCGACGGGCCGCAGACGCGTGACGATTACATCGACATCTTCGTCCTGCTCGCCGGCAAGAACCACAAGATCCCGCTCGGCGACCACGAACTCTACGCCGCGCAAGAGATCCAGCGCGCCGTGGCCGAAGCTTATGAAGAACACGAGAAGCCGCAGGAGGACGGGCTGATGCGGGTCCATGAGCGCTACATGAAGGAGAACGGCGCGCCCAAGACCATGGCCGACATCGGCACCTACCTGCACCTGATCAAGCAGGCCGAGCCGCGCTTCACCGGCCGCGCCATCAAGAACGTCACCGACGCCATCAAGATGCGCGCCATGGACATCGAGCTTCCCGACGACTGGTTCGAGAAGCCAGAAGCGTTCATGCACAGGAGCTATGACGAGAAGAAAGCGATGATCGAGGAACTGCGCGGCCCGTTCTCGATGGACATGGTCATGCAGGAGATCAACCGCTACGCCGATTCCGAATTCCGCTATTCCGACAAGTCCGACGATTCCGCGGTGGAAAAGCTGCTGCGCGACGCGCGGCTGCGCGAACGGGCGGCGCGTGAGATGGAGGAGATGAAGAAGAAGGGGCTGTGGAATGCGTGATGCGCTCCGGCCTTTCCTTCTCCCCTTGTGGGAGAAGGTGTCGCCGAAGGCGACGGATGTGGGGTGTTCCAGGGAACGCCAAGGTCTCACTCCGCTGGAACACCCCTCATCCGTCTCGGCGCGATCGCGCCGATCCACCTTCTCCCACAAGGGGAGAAGGAAAGATCGTGCCCCTCATCCGCCCTTCGGGCACCTTCTCCCCGTAAATGGGGAGAAGGAATAATGGCCCGCAAGCCCGACCTTCTGCGCGACAACGAACTCATCTATGGCCGGCTGCTCGTCGTCGACGAGCCGCATCTTATCCAGCGTTACAACAAGGCGCTTGCCGCCTTCGGCCTCAAGCCCACCAAGCTGAACAGCTTCCAGATCGACCGCACCGGCTTTTCGCCCGAAGTGGCGGAGGAATGCGGCGACTACGGCTATCTCGATCCCAATGAGGTCAATCGCCGCTTCATCATCCTGACGCCGTCGCAGATCGATCTGCCGGTAGTGCACACCGCCTTCTCCAACACCTCGCAACTGATGTTCGAGTTCATGTCCAGGAACCAGCGCGCCATAGACGCGCTGACCATCAAGGACGTCATCTACGGCGAGATCGAGGATTCCATCCCCAAGGTCAACGATATCGAGGATCTGCTGTCGATCAACCAGGTCGAGTTCAAGGTGCTGTCGGCCGAGGATGTGCTAGGCAAGGCCGCCGAGCTCGGCAAGCTCGTCGATCGCCTGAAGCAGGAGCCTGACGCCTGGCGCGACAACGCCATGCTCAGCCGCATGGTGGAACTGGCCAAGGTCTGCGGCGACATCCGCGAGAACGCGCTGGTGCCCGACCAGGTAATCTTCCGCCACAACGCCTACTGGACCAGCCATTTCGGCGGGCTCTACGTGTTCGTCGACCCCGACATGACGACCGTCATCAGCGATCCGGCGGCCCCCGGTTTCCGCCGCTCGCGGCCGTGGCAGGTAAGCTATCTCTCGATCAAGGACGCCGACAAGGTGTTCAAGTTCCTCGCCGCCACCGGCCGCATCGAACTGCCGCGCGCCTCCTGGATCGAGGCCTCGGGCTATCTCGAGCACCGCGCCGAGATGGTGGTGCGCGCGCTGATCCGCGACGCCGAGCCGGATCGCAACCTGACCGACGTCGACAAGGTCTGGCTGCAGACCTGGATCCAGGGCCATGCCGACCTGATCACCAGGGACGGCAATTTCCCCTTCCTCAACGCCGCCAAGCGCGAGATTGCCCAGCTCGGCCATCTCAAGATCGAGGATGTGTTCCCGCAGCAGCGCTTCCTGGTGGTCCGCGCCAAGCCCGACCATCCCGACGCCTGGCTGACAAACCGGCTGATCTCGGATTTCGTGCCGTCGGACTTCGTCTCGCGCTACGTCTTCAACAAGCAGGGCTTCTACAAGGACTATGAGGGCTTCAGCGACGCCTGGCGATCGCATGTTGTGGACGTTCTGAAAACCACATATCTGAAGGACAAGGTGGCGTTCCGCACGCGCCTCTACGGCCTGACTGACTAGAACGAAATCGGCCGTGATTTCGTTCTAACTTCTTGTTTTGGCGCATGATGTTATCCAAAAAGTCCGCAACGTTTTGACATTATGCTTTGAGGGGGTGACACAACCATGCTCGATCCGATCGTGAACTTCTTCGTCAGGATTTTCCAATGGATCGGCCGCGGCATCGGCCTCCTGATCGGCGTCATCTTGTGGCCGTTCATGTGGGCCGGCCGCTGGTATGCGCAACGCGGTTGGATCCTCAAGGCCGTGCTCGGCCTCGCCCTGTTCGTGCTACTCGGCCTCTATGCCAATTTCTTCTACGCCACCCAGTGGTGGAACAATTTCAACCCGAGCTATCCCGACACCTACACGTTCGAGAAGCGCAACATCTCGGCGGGCGAACAGGTAGCCGCCGGTGCCGGTGCCGACACTGCCAGGACCTGCGGCAACTCCGGCATCGCCCAGATTGCCGCCGATTTGACCGACTTCAACGTCAACCAAAATGCCTGGATCTCGTCGATGATCCTCTACAAGCTCGGCCTGTTCGGCATCAGCTGGGACAACACGCCGTGGATGGACAACAAGGCCTCGTTCCAGCGCGGCATCAACCAGGCGGTGCGCCGCACCGCGACCGAACTCGCCGACAATCTCGGCCGTGTGCGCACGACATCGCAGATCGACGCCGACCTGCAGGATGCGCGCGGCAATCTGCAGTTCGACGAGTACACCTGGTATTTTGGTGTAAGCCCGTTCGGCCCGAAGACGCCGACCCCGAGCTACTATCGCGACGCCGTGCGCAAGCTGCGCTCCTTCAACGCCCGCCTCGCCACCTGCCAGGCCACCTTCGATGCCCGCGCCGACAATCTGAAGCAATATATCGACCGTATCGCCAGCGATATCGGTTCGACCTCGGCCATCCTCAAGGAACGGGCCGAAAACCATAACAATGGCTGGTTCGACTTCCGCGCCGACGACCGCTACTGGTTCGCCTATGGCCAGCTCTACGCCTATTACGGACTGATGAAGGGCGCGCAGGCCGACTTCGAGGACGTCATCAAGGAAAAGCACCTGCAGAGCCTGTGGGATACGATGGACGCGCAGTTCGTCTCGGCGCTGCGCATCCAGCCCTTCATCATCGCCAATGGCCGCGAGGACGGCTGGCTCCTGCCCACGCATCTGACGACCATGGGTTTCTATGTGCTCAGGGTGCGTTCCAACATGGTCGAAATCAGCAACGTGCTGACGCAGTAGGGCTGGTCGGCCCAATGCATGTGGCCCAAAAGTGGTCCGGCCTGGGGAGAACGGCATGCATGGAAACAAATGCCTGAAGCGCGATGCGCTTTAGGCCGGCGATGGCGGATTCGCGCCGCCTTGTCTGTCGCATTCCGTGCATTGCGCGGCTGTTTTGAGACGGCGGACGCGTCCCCGCTCTGGCTTCTATACGGCGCGGCAAGCGGAGCCAGAAAGAACCGGAGGCAGGTCGGCCCGCCGCAGAGGAATTTTCTTCATAGGAAACATAGTTGCATGAAAGTTGACGCCACGGCAGCGAGAGGGCTAGAACATGCCCTTGCCCGCGCGGCGTATCGAACATGCACCAGTGATCAACCCGTCCCCTCCACCGTCCAATCCAGAGGAAAGCCGTCATGGCAGAAGTGAAGTCCGACATCGAGATCGCCCGCGGTGCGAAGAAAAAACAGATCCAGGAGATCGGCGCCAAGATCGGCATCCCGACCGAACACCTTTTGCCCTATGGCCATGACAAGGCGAAGGTCTCCGCCGAATTCATCAAATCGGCGAAGGGCAACAAGGACGGCAAGCTGATCCTGGTCACCGCCATCAACCCGACCCCGGCCGGCGAAGGCAAGACGACCACCACAGTCGGCCTCGGCGACGGCCTGAACCGCATCGGCAAGAAAGCGATCATCTGCATCCGCGAAGCCTCGCTCGGTCCGAATTTCGGCGTCAAGGGCGGTGCGGCCGGCGGCGGCTACGCGCAGGTCGTGCCGATGGAGGACATGAATCTCCATTTCACCGGTGACTTCCATGCCATCACCACCGCGCACAACCTCCTGTCGGCGTTGATCGACAATCACATCTACTGGGGCAACGAGCTCGGCATCGACACCCGCCGCGTCGCCTGGCGTCGCGTCATGGACATGAACGACCGGGCGTTGCGCGAGATCATCTGCTCGCTCGGCGGCGTCGCCAACGGCTATCCGCGCGAGGCCGGGTTCGACATCACCGTCGCCTCGGAGGTCATGGCCATCCTGTGCCTCGCCACCGACCTGAAGGACCTGGAGAAGCGCCTGGGCGACATCATCGTCGCCTATCGCCGCGACAAGTCGCCTGTCTATGCCCGCGACCTCAAGGCCGACGGCGCCATGGCCGTGCTGCTCAAGGACGCCATGCAGCCGAATCTGGTGCAGACGCTGGAGAACAATCCGGCCTTCGTGCATGGCGGCCCGTTCGCCAACATCGCGCATGGCTGCAACTCGGTGGTCGCCACCACGACGGCGCTCAAGCTTGCCGACTACGTCGTCACGGAAGCCGGCTTCGGCGCCGACCTCGGTGCGGAAAAATTCTTCGACATCAAGTGCCGCAAGGCCGGGCTGAAGCCGGCGGCGGCGGTCATCGTCGCCACCGTACGCGCCATGAAAATGAATGGCGGCGTCAAGAAGGAAGACCTCGGCAAGGAAAACATCGAGGCGGTGAAGAAGGGCTGCGCCAATCTCGGCCGCCACATCGAGAACATCAGGCAGTTCGGCGTGCCGGCGGTAGTCGCCATCAACCACTTCTACTCCGACACGGATGGAGAAATCCAGGCGATGAAGGATTATGTCGCCTCGATGGGCGAAGAGGCGATCCTGTGCAAGCACTGGGCCAACGGCTCGGCCGGCATCGAGGATCTCGCCAAGAAAGTGGTGGCGCTGGCCGAATCCGGTGCCTCGCAGTTCGCGCCGCTCTATCCCGACGCCATGCCGCTGTTCGAGAAGATCAACACCATCGTCCAGCGCATCTATCGCGGCTCGGAAGCGATCGCCGACAAGTCGGTGCGCGACCAGTTGCACGCCTGGGAGCAGGCCGGCTACGGCCACTTGCCGGTCTGCATGGCCAAGACGCAGTATTCCTTCTCGACCGACCCGAACCTGCGCGGGGCGCCGACCGGTCACACCGTACCCGTGCGCGAGGTCAGGCTTTCGGCGGGTGCCGGCTTCGTCGTCATTATCTGCGGCGAGGTCATGACCATGCCCGGCCTGCCCAGGGCACCGTCGTCGGAAAAGATTTTCCTCAACGAAGCCGGCCAGATCGAAGGCCTGTTCTAGAAATCCTCAATTCCAAAAAGTGCAAAGGGCGCCGCAGCGATGCGGGGCCCTTTGTATTCCGCAGACGACTACGCAGCGTTGCGAGCCAGCGCCCGCTGGTTGGAGCCGAAGATCGTATCGCGTTCCGGCAAGGTGCCGGTCTTCAGGCACTCGATCCATTCGGCGGTCTTGAGCACCGCGGCGAAGCGCGACTGCAGGATGATTGTCACCACGCGGTGGATCTCCTCGGCCGAGGCATAGCCGGCGCTATTGGCGTAAGGCACCGAGCCGGTCGCGTCGGACAGGAACTCGACGGCAAAGCCCATATGCACGGCGTGAATGATGGTCGACAGGTCGCAATTATGCGTCATGTAGCCGACCACCACGATCGTATCGACAGCGTTGGCGCGCAGCCACTCTTCGAGATTGGTGCCGGTGAAGGCGGAAGGCAGCGTCTTCTCGACATAGTGGTCGCGTGGCCGCCTCGATATCTCGGGATGCAATTCCGCGCCATGGCCGCCCTTGGCGAAGATTGGTGACGTCTCCGGCGCCATCTGCTTGACGACCACCACCTTGATGCCGGCCGCGGCTGCCGCGTCCATGGCGTGCGCCACGTTGACGACGCTGTCGCGGAACGGCGGATGCTGGATGGCGAGATTCCCGCCGTCATAGTCATTCTGGACGTCGACGACGATGAGCGCGCGGCGCGGCGTCTTGCTGGCTGGTTTGGACATGATGCATTCCTTTCAGGCTTGATGTGATGCCCGAGCATAGGTCCGCCACCATCGGACGAAAGTGGCCCGATTGACATCATTCGAAAGAATTGGGACAATCCGCCATAACCCGCGCAGAAATCCCTGGCACAGACATGACCCACCCGATCGTCGCCGTCCTCGCCTTCGACGGCATCAGCCCGTTCCATCTCTCCGTCCCTTGCCTGGTGTTCGGCGAAGATCGCACATCGTTTGGCCTGCCGCGCTTCGACTTCCGCATCTGCGCGATCGAGGCCGATCCCGTCCACACCGAGGCCGGGCTGAGCGTCGCCGCGCCGCATGGGCTTGAGGGGCTCGATGGCGCCGACATCGTCATCGTGCCGAGCTGGCGGGATCTCGAAGACCCGCTGCCGGAACTGCTGACGCAGGCATTGCGGCGGGCCCACCGCAATGGTGCCCTGATCGTCGGCCTTTGCCTGGGAACATTCGCAGTCGCTGCTGCCGGACTGCTTGGCGGTCGGCGTGCGGCCACGCATTGGGCCTATGCCGAGCGGCTTCAGAAGCTTCATCCCGACATCGCGGTGGATGCCGAGGTGCTCTATGTCGACAATAGCGACGTGGTGACGTCGGCCGGCGTCGCGGCCGGACTCGACTGCTGCCTCCATATCGTTCGCGCCCGCTACGGCGCCGAGGCAGCACTGCGGCTCGCGCGGCAGATCGTGCTCTCCCCGCACCGGCAAGGCGGACAGGCGCAGTTCATCGAGCGTCCGCTGGCGAGGAGCGCCGATACCGACAAGTTCACACAAGCACTCGACGCGGTGCGTGCGACACTCGGCGAAGCGCACAGCCTGGATCGCGTCGCCGAAGCCGCCGGCCTGACCCGGCGCACCTTCACCCGCCGCTTCCAGAAATTGATCGGCACCAGTTTCGGCGATTGGCTGATCGAGCAACGGCTTGAACTGGCCCAGCGCCTGCTCGAGGCGACGGAAAAATCGATGGACATGGTGGCCTTCGAGGCCGGCTTCGGCAGCGCCGCCTCGCTACGCCAGCATTTTTCGGCGCGTCTCAGGACCTCACCGACGCAATACCGGCGTGAATTTTCCAGGCGGGCCGACCAAGGCGAGCGGTCGCCGCACGCGCTTTCGCACTGAGCGCCGCCGGGCACTCAACCGCGTTTGACCGCCCGCGCCGGATTGCCGACCACCGTTGTGTTCGCGGGCACGTCGCGCGTCACCACGGCGCCGGCGCCGACGATAGAGCCCTCGCCGATGCTGATCCCACCGAGGATGACCGCGCTGCCGCCGATCCAGGCATTGGCGCCGATCTCGACCGGCCGCGCGACTTCCAGTCCGGCTTGCCGCCCGGCGACCTCCCTGTGATGCTCGGCGCAATAGATCTGCACATTGGGGCCGAGCAGCGTTCCCTTGCCGATGCGTACGCTTGCCGTGTCGAGAATGATGCAGCCGGCATTGAGAAAGACGCCGTCGCCCAGAAAGATGTTGAAGCCATAGGCACAGTGGAACGGCGCCTCGATGCGGGCGCCCTCGCCCGCGCCGCCGAGCAGATCCCGCAAGGCCGGCCCGATGTTGCCGCGCTGACGGGGCGCAAGCGAATTGTGCTCGAATACGGCGCCCGCAGCCACGCCGCGCAGCGCCTCCAATTCGTCATCCATGCACGTATACCACTCGCCCGCCGCCATTTTTGCGCGTTCGCTCTCAGCCATGCGGTACCTCCGTCATCATTGCCACGCCCGGTTGCGGCGTAAGAGAGCGCCTATGCAAGTACTGGCCAAATACCGGACCTATGGTAGCTTGCCTTTTCAGGGCTGTCCCGGCCCGGGATCGAGGGGGATCAACATGCTTTACATTCTTGCACTTCTGATCGGGGTCATTGCCGGCCTGCGCGCCATGACCGCGCCGGCCGCCGTCGCCTGGGGCGCCTGGCTCGGCTGGCTGCCGGTTGCCGGCACCTGGGCAAGCTTCATGAGCCACTGGGCCGCTGTGGGCATTTTCACGATCCTGGCCATCGTCGAGCTGGTCACCGACCAGTTGCCGTCGACGCCGAGCCGCAAGGTGCCGCAGCAATTCGGTGCCCGTATCCTGCTCGGTGCCTTCAGCGGCGCCGTGATCGGCGCCACTGGCGGCGCCACCATCGTCTGCCTGATCGCCGGCGCCATAGGGGCCGTTATCGGCACGCTCGGCGGCGCGGAGGCGCGCGGCCGGCTGGCGGCCGCTTTCGGCAAGGACCAGCCGGCGGCCTTCATCGAGGACGCGGTCGCGATCGTCGGCGGCCTCTTGATCGTGGCGGCTGTGGCATGACGGCGAAAACCTTCGATGCCATCGTCATTGGTGCCGGCCAGGCCGGCCCTTCGCTGGCCGCACGGCTGACCGCGGCCGGCATGAGCGTGGCGCTAATCGAGCGCAAGCTGGTCGGCGGCACTTGCGTCAACACCGGCTGCATGCCGACCAAGGCCATGGTCGCCAGTGCCTATGCCGCGCATCTGGCGCGGCGCGCCGCGGATTATGGCGTGACCCTCTCCGGCCCGGTCGGCGTCGACTATGCCAGGGTCAAGGCGCGCAAGGACAAGGTGTCGAACGACGCCCGCGGCAATCTGGAAACCTGGATTGCCGGCATGGACAAATGCACGCTCTATCGCGGCCATGCGCGTTTCGAATCCGCCAACACGGTGCGCGTCGGCGATGAGCTCCTGACCGCCGGCAAGATCTTTCTCAACACCGGCGGCCGCGCCTCGGTGCCGGACCTGCCCGGCATCCACGACATCGACTATCTCACCAACTCTTCGATGATGGACCTCGACGTGCTGCCGCGCCACCTCGTGGTGGTCGGCGGCAGCTACATCTCGCTCGAATTCGCGCAGATGTTCCGGCGCTTCGGCGCGGAGGTCACGATTGTCGAAAAGGGCTCCCGGCTGATCGGCCGCGAAGACGAGGATGTGTCCGACGCCATCCTGTCGATCCTCGAAAACGAAGGCATCGCGGTCCATCTCGGCGCCGACGCCATAAGCTTCGCCAGGCAGGGCGAGGATATTGCCGTGGCCTTCTCCGCCGGCAAGCCGCCGGCCGTCGGCTCACATGTGCTCCTGGCTCTGGGGCGAACGCCCAATACCGACGATCTCGGCCTCGACAAGGCCGGCATCGAGGTCGACAAACGCGGCTTCATCACCGTCGACGACCAGTTGCGCACCAGCGTGCCCGGCATCTGGGCAATGGGCGACTGCAATGGCAAGGGCGCCTTCACCCACACGTCCTACAACGATTACGAGATCGTCGCGGCCAATTTGCTCGACAATGATCCGCGCAAGGTCAGCGACCGCATCGAGGCCTACGCTCTCTACATCGATCCGCCGCTCGGCCGCTGCGGCATGACCGAGGCGTCGGTGAAGAAGTCGGGACGCCGCGCGCTGGTCGGCCAGCGGCCGATGACCCGTGTCGGCCGCGCGGTCGAGAAAGGCGAAACGCAAGGCTTCATGAAGATCCTCGTCGACGCCGACACAAGGGAAATCCTCGGCTGCTGCGTGCTTGGCCCCGGCGGCGATGAAGCCGTGCATTGCGTGCTTGACCTGATGTACGCCAAGGCGCCTGTGGACACGCTGGCGCGCGCCATGCACATCCACCCCAACGTCTCGGAACTGCTGCCCACCATCGCCCAGGAGTTGAAGCCACTGGTCTGAACTCCGGCTTCAGCCGGTTGTTTCGGCCGCTCGGCCGGGTTCGGTCAGGGTCGTTTAGGCGGCACGGCACAACCACCGCTGCCAGTGCCCTCTTTGCTCTCCGCTTTCTGCATTGCTGCATTGCGGCAATGGCGCTTGTGCGCCCTGGCGCGCTCGCGCAGTTTCCATTTGAACCGATTCAGCCTGGACCTCCCATGCCTTTGCCGATCCTTGCGCTTGCCATTGCGTCCTTCTGCATCGGCACCACCGAATTCGTCATCATGGGCCTGCTGCCGGAGGTCGCCGCCGACCTCGGCGTGACCATTCCCGCTGCCGGGCTGCTGGTCACGGGCTATGCGCTGGGCGTGGTCTTCGGCGCGCCAATCGTCGCAATGGCCACAGCGCATCTGCCGCGCAAGCCGGCACTGGTCGGACTGGCCGCACTGTTCGTCGTCGGCAACCTGCTCTGCGCCATCGCGCCCAACTACTGGATGCTGATGGGCGCGCGCGTCTTCACCGCCTTCGGCCACGGCGCCTTCTTCGGCATCGGCTCGGTCGTCGCCGCCAGCCTGGTGCCCCGCAACAAGCGCGCCAGCGCCATCGCGCTGATGTTCGCCGGCCTGACGCTGGCCAACATCCTCGGCGTTCCCGCCGGAACGGCGCTTGGCGAAGCCTTCGGCTGGCGCGCCACCTTCCTGGCGGTGGTCGGCATCGGGTTGATCTCGGTCGCGGCGATCGCCTGGCTGGTGCCGTCGGATGTCACCGAACCGAGCGGCGGCGGCTTGCGCGGCGAATTGCGCGTGCTCGGCAAGCTGCAGGTGTGGCTGGCCATGCTGATCGCGGCGCTCGCCTCAGCCAGCCTGTTTGCCGTCTTCACCTACATCAAGCCCTATCTCACCGACGTGTCCGGCCTCTCGACTTCAGCGGTCACCTGGGTGCTCTTGCTGTTCGGCGCCGGCATGACCATCGGCAACATCATCGGCGGCCGGCTGGCCGACTGGAAGCTGATGCCGACGGTCATCGGCACGCTGCTGCTGCTGGCGATCCTATTTGTCGGCTTCATGCAGTTTGGCGCCATCGCCAGTGTCGCCGTAGGCATCGTCTTCGTGTGGGGCATGCTCGTCTTCGTCGTCGTGCCGCCGCTGCAGATCCGTGTCGTGGAAGCCGCTTCCGAGGGACCGAACCTTGCCGCCACGCTGAACCAGGGCGCCTTCAACGTCGGCAACGCCAGCGGCGCCTGGATCGGCGGCGTGGCGCTCTCCTGGGGCGTTTCCTATGCCAACCTGCCGCTGGTGGGCGCGGCACTCGCTCTGCTGGCGGTTGCCGTGGCCATAGCCTCGCGGGCACTGGACCGGCGCGCTCCGGCCGTCGCTTTTCAGCCTGCCGCGCAGTAGCTGCTTGCGCCCATAGCGCGACAGTCTGGACCAATCGACAAGCGGACCGTCGAAGAGGCATGTCCTTCTCGCCTCTCGACGGAGAAAAGACCCATGCAGAAATCGATCGAACGCATAGCCGGCGACAGCGAAGGCGTTTCCTACGAATTCCCGCTGTTTCGCTTCGTTGGAACGGACAATTCCGCGCCCTCGGCCTATCTGCAGGCGGCACTCCATGCTGGCGAACTACCTGGAGTCGTCGCCATTGACGCGCTGATGCCGATGCTGGCCAGGGCCGAGGCGGAGGGGCGCATCAAGGGCGACATCACCATCGTGCCCTGGGCCAATCCGATCGGCCGCGCCCAGTATCATTTCGGCGAACATCAAGGCCGTTTTCATCTGGGCACGCGCACCAACTTCAACCGCGGTTTTCCGCTGCTCTCCGCGCCCGACGCGGCACTCTTGCCTGACACCGCGCATGGCACGCCCGACCAAAGGCTGAAGACGAGACTGGTGCAGCTTTCGCTCGGCCACGACATCGTGCTCGACCTGCACTGCGACGACGAAGGCCTTGCCTATCTCTACATCCACTCCAGCCTGTGGCCGGCAATGGCCGATTGCGCCGCCGCTATGGGCGTCGAGGCGGTGGTGTTGTGGAGTGAAGACACGGACGGCACTTTCGAAGGCGCCTCGATCATGCCCTACCAGAACGTTCCCGCCGACGTGGCGAAGCTCGACCGGCGCGTCGTCACCACGGTCGAATATCGCGGCATCCTCGATGTCGATGGCGCGTTCGCGGCGTCGGACGCCGCGGGGCTCTACCGGCTGCTGGTGGCGCGCGGCGTGGTCGCCGACCCGGCCCTGCCCGCACCCGGTGCCTTCACCGGGGTTGTCGCACCGCTCGAAAACATCGACATGATGCCGGCGCCCCGGGCGGGTGCCGTGCTTTACGACGTGGAGCCCGGCGACCGCGTGGCCAAGGACACGCGGCTTGCCGTCATCGTCCACGCACCGGGCGAGGCCGATGGCCGCACCGAGGTGTTCGCGCCGCAGGCCGGCATCGTCCTGACCCGGCGCTCGCGCCGCATCATCCGCGCCGGCGAGGATCTGTTGAAACTGGTGGGCGACAGGAAGAGCGCCGACGCAAGGTCCGGCACCCTGGAAGATTGAGCCTCCATCGAATCCAGTTGCGTGGTCGCTCAATCGCCGCTATGGGAATCGCCATGAACATGCGTTCGATCAAGACCGTTTGGTGGTGGGCCTGCTGACAGCGGCCTGTTCGAACGCGTGCGCGTGAAAAGAGAGGGTGGCCGCAGCGGAATGTCCGGGCGGCCATTTGTTTTTTCCAAGCCATTCCCGGGTCCGTTGCCCAAGAAGCTGATGGAGACGGCAATGACGATGAAGGTTCTGGACAACGGCGCAGAGAGTTTTGTGACCGGGGGTGGCATCACCATCACCCGCGAGCGCCACGACCGGCCCTATGAAGGCGCCATCGACGCCTATGTCGACGGGCTGAATGCGCGCCGGGGCGCGGTGTTCTCTTCGAACTATGAATATCCCGGCCGCTATACGCGTTGGGATACCGCCATCATCGACCCGCCCTTGGTGATCTCGGCGCGTGGCCGGTCCATGCGCATTGAGGCGCTGAACCGGCGGGGCGAGGTGCTTCTGCCGGTCATCGTCAAGACGCTCGGCGATATCGCCGAGATCACGATCGCCGAGGCGTCGAAAAAGCTGATCCGCCTCGACGTCGCCAAGCCCGGCCGCGTCTTCACCGAAGAAGAGCGCAGCCGCGTTCCTTCCGTCTTCACGGTGCTGCGCGCCATCACCGCCTTGTTTAAGACCGCCGAAGACGCCAATCTCGGCCTTTACGGCGCTTTCGGCTACGATCTCGCCTTCCAGTTCGACCCGGTCGACTACAAGCTCAAGCGCAAGCCAAGCCAGCGCGATCTCGTGCTGTTCCTGCCCGACGAGATCCTGGTCGTCGATCATTATTCGGCCAAAGCCTGGACCGATCGATATGACTACGCCGGCAAGGGTTTTTCGACCGAAGGCCTGCCGCGCGACGAGATCGCCGAGCCGTTCAAGACCGCCGACCGTATTCCGCAGCGCGGCGACCATGAACCCGGCGAATACGCCAATCTTGTGCGCCGCGCGATGGACAGCTTCAAGCGCGGTGACCTGTTCGAGGTCGTACCCGGGCAGATGTTCTACGAACGCTGCGAGACCCAACCCTCCGAGATTTCGCGCAAGCTGAAGTCGATCAACCCCTCGCCCTATTCCTTCTTCATCAATCTGGGCGAAGGCGAATACCTGATCGGCGCTTCGCCCGAAATGTTCGTGCGCGTCAACGGCCGCCGCGTCGAGACCTGCCCGATCTCAGGTACCATCAAGCGCGGCGACGACGCCATTTCGGATAGCGAGCAGATCCTGAAACTACTCAATTCGAAGAAGGACGAATCCGAGTTGACCATGTGCTCGGATGTCGACCGCAACGACAAGTCGCGCGTCTGCGAGCCGGGTTCGGTGCGCGTCATCGGCCGCCGCCAGATCGAGATGTATTCGCGGCTTATCCACACGGTTGACCATATCGAGGGCAGGCTGCGCGAAGGCATGGACGCCTTCGACGCGTTTCTCTCGCACGCCTGGGCGGTGACCGTTACCGGCGCGCCGAAACTATGGGCCATGCGCTTCATCGAGCAGAACGAGAAGAGCCCGCGCGCATGGTATGGCGGCGCCATCGGCATGGTCAATTTCAACGGCGACATGAACACCGGCCTGACACTGCGCACCATCCGCATCAAGGACGGCATTGCCGAGGTGCGTGCCGGCGCCACATTACTGTTCGACAGCATTCCCGAGGAAGAAGAAGCCGAAACCGAACTGAAGGCATCCGCCATGCTCTCCGCCATCCGCGACGCCAAGACGGGCAATGCCGCCAGCACCGAGCGCACCACCGCGCGCGTCGGCGACGGCGTCAACATCCTGCTCGTCGACCATGAAGACAGCTTCGTCCACACGCTGGCCAATTACTTCCGCCAGACCGGCGCCAACGTCTCGACCGTGCGCAGCCCGGTGCCGGAAGAAGTCTTCGACCGGCTGAAGCCGGATCTTGTCGTGCTGTCGCCCGGTCCCGGCACGCCGAAGGATTTCGATTGCGCCGCCACCATCAAAAACGCGCGCGCCCGCGAGCTGCCGATCTTCGGCGTCTGCCTCGGCCTTCAGGCGCTTGCCGAGGCCTATGGCGGCGAATTGCGGCAGCTGCATGTGCCGATGCACGGCAAGCCGTCGCGCATTCGCGTCTCCAAGCCCGGCATCATCTTCTCCGGCCTGCCCAAGGAAGTCACCGTCGGCCGTTACCATTCGATCTTCGCCGATCCGGTGCGGCTACCCGACGATTTCGTGGTCACCGCCGAGACCGAAGACGGCGTCATCATGGCCTTCGAGCACCGCAAGGAGCCGATCGCCGCAGTGCAATTCCATCCGGAATCGATCATGACGCTCGGCCACAATGCCGGCATGCGCATCATCGAGAACATCGTCGCCCACCTGCCGCGCAAGGCCAAGGAAAAGGCCGCCTGACCAATATGGCCGAAGCCGAGAACACGATGGCGATCACGGCAAAAGCTGCCGCCAGGCAAAAGGTCGCCAGGCTCGCCTTTTGGTCGATCGTCATTGCCGCTGTCGTGCTCGGCCTGAAGCTCGTCGCCTGGTATGTCACCGGCTCGGTAGCGCTCTATTCGGACGCGCTGGAATCGATCGTCAACGTCATCGCCTCGATAGCTGCCTTCTGGGCGATCCAGGTCAGCTACAAGCCGGCCGACCAGGATCACCCGTTCGGCCATCACAAGGCCGAGTATTTCTCGGCGGTGCTGGAAGGCGTGCTAATCGTGGTCGCCGCCTTGCTGATCCTCAACGAGGTCTGGCGCTCCTGGCAGGCGCCGGCGCCGCTAGAACAGCCTTGGAACGGCCTTGCCATCAACGGCATCGCCACGGTGATCAACGGCATCTGGGCGTGGCTGCTGATCCGCACCGGCCGCAGCGAGAAATCACCCGCGCTAGTCGCCGACGGCAACCACATCATGACCGATGTGGTGACCTCGGTCGGCGTCTTCGCCGGCCTGGTCGGCGCCGTACTGACCGGCTGGCAGATTCTCGACCCGGCACTGGCCGTGATCGTCGCGCTCAACATCCTGTGGCAGGGCTGGCACGTCATCGGCTCGTCGATGAACAGCCTGATGGACCGCGCCGTCGACACGGCAGAACATATGCGCATCCGCGACATCATTTCGGCCAATTGCAAGGGCGCCATGGAGGTGCACGACCTCAAGACACGCATCGCCGGCCGCGCCACCTTCATCGAATTCCATCTGGTCGTCGACGCCGACATGTCGGTCGGCGCCAGCCACGTCATCTGCGACCGGATCGAGGATGCGCTGAAGGCGGAAATCCCTTCCGTGCGCGTCACCATCCATGTCGAGCCGGACGACGAGGCCAAATTGCCGAGGGGCACGACGGCCGTGCCGTTCGCCTGAAGTCAGATCACGGCGCGCAGGCGGATTGCGGCATCGGCTGCAGCCGGTAGACCTTGTCGTCGGACGTCGTTTTGCCATCGGCCGTCTTCGAACACAGGTCGAGGATCGGCAGGCTGCTGTTGGGATTGGCCAGCATCATCGTGCCGTTGGCACCTCGCTTGAGGAAAACCTCCTTCTGCGCGATATCGCAGGAAAAATCGCTCATCTTCGAACTCGCCGCGCAGCGCCACTGGTCGGCCTCTCCCTGGCAGGAATAGGCCTGCGTAACTTTGCCCGACTTCCCTCGCGTCGTGACCGACACGGCGATGTCGGCGCCGTCAGGCCAATTGGCAGCGTCGCCGCCCGCCGCAAATGAAGCCAGTTCGACCGGGCCACGGAACACGCGGATCGATTGCGTCAATTGGTCGGGATGCGAGCCGAGATGCGCGGCGTCATAGTCGCGCCCGTAGCAGAAGGACTGGTCTGGCGTCAGGCGCTCGCGCAGCGGCGGACCCATCGCCGGGTCGATCGGGTCGATGCGGGCGAACTCCGCCTTGCAGGTCGCCGCCGGCATCGGGTCGAGGCGGAAATTGTCGTCCTCGCTGCCCAGCGCCTGCCTGTTGTATTCGGCCGTGCCGAGTTCCTCCTCCGAGCCGGCATCGAGATAGATGTCGGGCTGCAGGTTTGAAAGCATCAGTCGGCCCTTGTCGTCGACCTTCAGCGACGCCAGCGTGCGGTCGCAATCCATGCCGCAATGGATGGCGCTCGACTTGTCGTCGGGATCCTCCTTGTTGCACCAGCCGCCGGCCCATTCCGGCGCCTTGGCGCCGCGCACGGTGGTGCTGACGAAGGCATTGTAAGAGGAGTCCGAACCGGCCGCCGGCCCTTCGTTCGGGGAGCTGACCGGATCGTGGCCATAATAGAAGAAGATACGCGCCACCTTCTGCTTCGGATGTACCTGCAGATGCACCGCATCGTAGATGCGACCGAAACAGGCGTCCGCGCCATTAGGGCTAAGTTCGGTGAGCTTGGCGGCGTTTTCGGCGTAAGCCGTTGCGCCCAACAAGCCCAACAAGGCTGCGCCCGACAGGGCGCATGCCAGTCTCCGTCTCGATGCCATGTGACCCCTCCTTGCATCGACAGGACGCGACGTCAATTTATGCTATTATTGGCGCTCCGGCCACGCAATTCGCGTTGAGCCGTCAACCGGAAGGACATAGCCATGCGTCGACGCGATATGTTCCGCGCCGTTCTGGCCGGGGCCGGTACGCTGGTTGGGTTGCGGGTGGCGCAAGCCGGCGGCAGTGAACCCGCGAGGCTGAAGGTCGCCTATCACTTGAGCGATCTCGACAAAGTCAATTTCGTGCTTGGCAACATTAAGAACCATTACGACGGCACCGGCGGCAATGTCGATATCGCGCTGGTCGTCCATGGGCCGGCTCTTGCCGGTTTCAAGTCGAAGGGCATATCGGCGGCGATCTCCGGTCGTTTCACCGGTCTCGTCCAGCAGGGGCTCGATCCGCATGCCTGCGCCAACACCATGCACGGCATGGATATTTCGCTCGCCGACCTGCTCGACGGTTTTCATGCAGCCGACAGTGGCGGCGTCGTCAAGCTCGCCGAGCTGCAAAGCCAGGGCTATGCCTATCTCAGGCCTTGAAGCTGCATGGACTGAAATGCAAGGGTAGCAAGACCCGCTAAGAACTGCGAAAATCCCGGAGAAACGACAGTGCCAGCGACAACCACTCCCCTCGGGCTTGTCATTCCCGATCTCGCCGGCAAGGCGGTGCTGGTCACCGGCGCCTCGACCGGCATCGGCGCGGCACTCGCCTTGGCCTATGCGGCGCAGAAATGTCTGGTCGCACTGCACTACAATTCCAGCCGTGACGCCGCCGAGAAGCTTGGCAAGGCCATCCGCAACAATGGCGGCGAGGTGTTTCTCGTCCAGGGCGATTTTTCCCTGGCCGCCGATGTCGAGCGTGTCGTCGAGGACAGCGCGCAGCATTTCGGCCGTCTCGACGGGCTGGTCAACAATGCCGGCGGCATGCTCGGCCGCGTGCCCTATGCCGAGCAGACCGAGGCGCATTACGACGCGGTGATGGATCTCAACGCGCGTTCGGTGCTGACCGCCTCGCGCAAGGCGATGCCGTGGCTGAAGAGACAGGGCGGCTTCATCGTCAACACCTCCTCGATCGCCGCGCGCAACGGTGCGGGCGGTGGCGCCGGGCTTTACGGCTCGGCCAAGGCTTTCGTCTCCAACGTCACGCGCGGCATGGCCAAGGAACTGATCGGCTTCGGCATCCGCGTCAACGCGGTGGCGCCCGGCACCATCCTCACGCCGTTCCACGAACGCTATTCGACCGAAGAGCAGATCAGGGGCATGATTGCCACCATTCCGCAAGGGCGCGCCGGCACGGCTGAAGATTGCGTGGGTGCGTATCTGTTTCTCTCCTCCGATCTGTTGAGTGGCTACATCACCGGCCAGGTGATCGAGGTGAATGGTGGCCAGTTGATGCCTTGAGCCGCGACCTGCATACTGGCGAACGGCATACTCTTGTCGAAAACGCTGAAGGGAGACGAAGGCATGTACGGTCTGATCGGCAAGATGCGAGCGGCTCGCGGCCAGCGCGACGCTGTCATGGACGTCCTGCGCGCCAGCACCGGCGCCCTGCCCGGCTGCCTGAGCTATATCGTTGCCACCGACCCGGCCGATGCCGATGCCATCTGGGTCACAGAAGTGTGGACTGACCAGGCAAGCCACAAAGCCTCGCTGCAGCTTCCCGAAGTCCAGGCGGCCATCGCCAAGGCGAGGCCCTTCATCGCCGGCTTCGAGTTCCAGGTGGAAACCAACCCCGTCGGCGGCTTCGGCCTGGCTGACGACAAGACGGGCTGATCCGGGTGGATGACTCGACCCAGATCGTGAACATTAGCGACCTTTCATTATCGCCAAGGCTGGCAAGCCGTTGGTCAAGGTCATTCCTATGGATCAATCGGCTCCGGTACAGTCGCGACGGGTTGGCTTTATGGCTGGTCAGTTTTCCGTGCCCGACCGTTTCCATCGCATGAGCGGTGGAGAGATCGAGCAACTGTTCGGCACAGACACCTAAGACGGTCGCTTTTCGACACGGCTGGGGTTCGCATTCCTTGCCGCTCAGTCTAAGACCAGAATATGGATTCCGAGGCCGAACAGCCATCTCCGGACCAGCCGGCGGTCGAGCGCATGGCGCGCATGCGCAAGCCTTGGCAATGGCTGGCCCTCCTCGCCATTTCCGTGCTGTTTGCCGGTGCGCTCGAACTGGCCGCGCTGCCGGCGGCGCTGCTGCTCGGGCCGATGCTGGCGGCCATCGTCGCCGGCACCAACGGCGCCACGGTGCGCGTGCCGCGGCTTCTGTTCGGCTCCGCCCAGGCAATCGTCGGCTGCCTCATCGCCGCTTCGATCTCGGCCGACATTTTTCGCGTCTTCTACGCCGAATGGCCGCTGTTCCTCGGCGTCGTGACAGCCACTGTCGCGGCGTCCAGCCTGCTCGGCTGGCTGATCAGCCGCTGGCGCATCCTGCCCGGCACCACCGCCGTCTGGGGATCCTCCCCAGGCGCGGCCACCGCAATGGTGCTGATGGCCGGCGCCTTCGGCGCCGACCAGCGCCTCGTCGCCTTCATGCAGTATCTGCGCGTCATCTTCGTCTCGATGACGGCGGCGCTCGTGGCCAAGATGTGGGTTGACACGTCGGGCATCGAGGTGCCGCCCATCGTCTGGTTTCCGCCGCTCGACGCCCAGGCCTTCGCCGCAACCATCGGCATCGCGCTGGTCGGCGGGCTGGCGGGAAAGCTTTGCCGGCTGCCTTCGCCCTTCTTTCTGGGCACCTTCATCTTCGGCGCGGTGATCCACCTTGCCCTCGGCGTGCCGATGCAATTGCCGCCCTGGCTGCTGGCTGTCAGTTACGCCATGGTCGGATGGTCGATCGGGCTGAACTTCACCAGGCCGATCCTGCGCCATGCGACACGGGCCCTGCCGCAGATCGTCGCTTCGATCGTGGCTCTGATCGCCTTTTGCGGCGGCCTCGCCTTCATGATCAGCCATCTGCTCGGCATCGATCCGCTGACCGCCTATCTCGCCACCAGCCCCGGCGGCATGGACAGCGTCGCCATCATCGCCGCCGCCGCCCAGAACGTCGACATCTCCTTCATCATGGCGCTCCAGTCGGCGCGTTTCCTGATCGTGCTTCTTGTCGGCCCGAGCATCGCGCGGCTGGTAGCGCGCGCGGTGAAGGAATAGGCTGCTCCGCCCCGGCTGCCGGCATACTTATGGATCGATCCTAATCCTCGTCGTCGCCCTCGGCCTGCGCGTCGCGACGCCAATAGGCCGTTACCAGGTGCCGGTCG
This sequence comes from Mesorhizobium sp. BR1-1-13, assembly GCF_020165515.1. Lineage (NCBI taxonomy): Bacteria > Pseudomonadati > Pseudomonadota > Alphaproteobacteria > Hyphomicrobiales > Phyllobacteriaceae > Mesorhizobium > Mesorhizobium sp. BR1-1-13. Next base: position 75,683 of record NZ_JAIUIH010000017.1, on the reverse strand, counting down.
CGGCCCAGGCCCCACTCCTTGCGCACGATCTTGCGGATCTCCCGGAAGTCGGTGAACTCGCATCCGGCCCAGACGTAGAGGCTATCGGCAAGCGTCATGTGGCTGCGCTCGCGCAGGGCGGCCGTCAGCAGGCCGGCGGTGCCGGCCGGGCGGTCGTGCCGGTAAAGCCAGGTGATGTCGATGTTGTCGCCTTGCGCCAGCGCGATGCGGTCGTCCGGGCCGTCGACCTCGATGAGCGCCTCGACGCGGGTTGACGGCCGCAGTTCCTCCAGAATCCGGCCAATTGCCGGCAGCGCGGTGTCGTCGCCGACCAGCAGCAGGGTTTGCGCCGTCGGCGTCTCGCCGCCGCTTGGCCCGACCATGCCGATGACGTCTCCCGCCACCGCGTTCTGCGCGAACGTGGCGGCGGGCGTGTCATGGCCGGGGTGCAGCACGAAGTCGACATCGAGCCAACCGCTTGTCGGATCTACCGCTCGGATCGTGTAGATGCGCACGGTGAGCGCATCCTCACCGGCAGGCCACACAAGCAGGCCGTCGGCGCCCATCGAGGGCCAAACGGGCGGCCTGCCCCGCGGCGGCAGCAGCAGCCGGATGTGCAGGCCGCCATGGGTAAACCGGCCAAGATCATCGCCTGCAAAGCGCAGGCGCTGCATGTGCGGAGAAATCCGCGTTGAGGAGACCACCGTGATTTCGCGGAAGAAGATCGGGGTGCCGGTGTCGCGGCCATCGCCTTGCCAGCGCAGTCCGCTCGTCGTTCCGAGATGCTGCGCGACGTGGCCGGCGACCGTCATCTTCATGTAGGAGAGGCAGGTTTCGTCTATAGCCGAGACGCGGATCAGCATTGAGTCGCCCTCGAGTGCCGCGCTCAGCGAACCGTAGTACAGGCGAAGTTCCCATCGATCGGCAACACCGGTCTCGACCTCGAATTCGCTGTGCTCGGTGCGCAGCCGGTCCATCACCCACCTGATCGCCGCATTGCTGATCCGGGTTTGCGCTCGCAGTTGGTCCATCGTTCGCGTCCTTCGAAACGGTTTGAAGCAATAGGCCGCAAGACGGCCGCGCCGGCAGCGGCATGCCATAGACGTCCCGAAGTTTCCACAGAAACTTGAATTTTGAAGTCATGTTATTTTGGTGAACCGCTACGTCCCGTCGGCGCCGGTCCGGCCTTCGGCCTGTTGGAAGGGCACGCACGTCAGCGACACGTCAGGCGGAACGTAGTCCGGCACGCGCCCCGGCTGTCTCGGTACGACTTGCCTCCGGCTGGCCGCTCCTGTATGAAAACCGCCATGAACACGCGCGCCATCACCGCTTCCCGTCAGACCGGCTTTGCCGGCGAGACCGCGCGCGCGCTTGCCTCGACGCTGCTTCTTCTCGGCCTTATCGGCGATCGCCGGGTTCGCTGAGGAGCGCCCGGCGGTCGAGCCGCCGCGCAAGCGCATGCTCCTTGGCAGTCACATCAAGCGAACGAAAAACTGGTAAAAGGCGCCACTCGCCACCCATCCGCCTGAAGGCGGATTCGAGGGTCGCCGGGAGAAACGACGATGAACGCACGAGAAGAAATCCGCGTAAGCGAGGCCCCGGCGGGCCAGCAGAACGGCGGCATGCCGGACGCCGCCCGCAAGTACCAACCCTACCCGATCGTCGGCCTCACCGACCGGACCTGGCCCTCGAAAGTGATCGACAAGGCGCCCATCTGGTGCTCGGTCGACCTGCGCGACGGCAACCAGGCGCTGATCGACCCGATGGGCCACGAACGCAAGGCGCGCATGTTCGCGCTGCTGCTCGACATGGGTTTCAAGGAGATCGAGATCGGCTTCCCTTCGGCCTCGCAGACCGATTTCGACTTCGCCCGCTGGTGTATCGAAGAGGGCAGCGTACCGGCCGACGTTTCGCTTCAGGTTCTGGTGCAGTGCCGGCCCGAACTGATCACCCGCACCTTCGAAGCGCTCAGAGGCGCTACCAACCCGATCGTGCATTTCTACAATTCGACCAGCGAGCTGCAGCGCCGCGTCGTCTTCGAGAAGGACGTCGCCGGCATCAAGCGCATCGCCACCGATGCCGCCAAGATGATCACCGACATGGCAGCGAATGCCGGCGGCGGCTACCGTTTCGAATACTCGCCCGAAAGCTTCACCGGCACCGAGCTCGAAGTGGCGCTGGAGATCTGCAACGCGGTCACCGAGATCGTGAAGCCGACGCCTGACAACAAGCTCATCATCAACCTGCCGTCGACCGTCGAGATGTCGACGCCCAATATCTATGCCGACCGCATCGAGTGGATGTGCCGCAATCTCGACAGTCGCGAGAACCTGATCATTTCGCTGCACCCGCATAATGACCGTGGCACCGGCATCGCCACCACCGAGCTCGGCCTGATGGCCGGCGCCGATCGCGTCGAAGGCACGCTGTTCGGCAATGGCGAGCGCACCGGCAATGTCGACATCGTCACGCTGGCGCTCAACATGTACACGCAAGGCGTCGATCCGGAGCTGGACTGCTCCGATATCAACCGGATGAAGGATGTCTACGAATATTCGAACCAGCTGAAGATCCCCGAGCGCCATCCCTATGTGGGCGAACTCGTCTACACCGCCTTTTCCGGCTCGCACCAGGATGCCATCAACAAGGGTATGAAGGCGCTGAAGAAGGCCAACACGCCAGTGTGGGAGGTTCCCTATCTGCCGATCGACCCGGCCGACGTCGGCCGCAGCTACGAAGCCATCATCCGCATCAACTCGCAGTCCGGCAAGGGCGGCATCGCCTATGTGCTGCAGGCGGATTACGGGCTCAACCTGCCGCGCAACCTGCAGATCGAGTTCAGCCAGGCAATCCAGGCGATCACCGATGCCGAAGGCAAGGAAGTGCCGGCCAGGCGCATCTATGAGCGCTTCCTCGATACCTATGTGGACCAGCCGGGCGCCAGGCTGAAATTCCTCGATCACCACACTTATCCGGACACCGAGGTAAAGGGCCGGCGCGTTGTCGAGGCGGTCATTCTCGACAACGGCAAGGAGATGACGATATCAGGCACGGGCACAGGCCCGATCGACGGCTTCGTCGATGCGCTGTCGCGCCATGTCGGGGTCGATATGTCGGTGCTCGACTATTCCGAGCACTCGATGCAGCGCGGTTCGAACGCCTCGGCCATTTCCTATGTCGAGATGGAATATCCTGACGGCAAGCTGTTCGGCGCCGGCATCAACACCAACATCGTCGCTGCCTCGCTGGAGGCCGTGGTGTCCGCCGCCAACCGGATTATCGGCAAAAGAGCCGGTTGAATACACGCCTGGAACGGGTGTCGGGACCATCGTCATTTGGCGATCGGTCCCCACCTTTTTCGTCATTAACCACCGAGAAATTATCCGGTGTGGTACGCGATCGCATAATACGTGTATGCTTGTACGGTGGTGCGGTAACGATATGATCGCGCCTCAACCTGTGCCGACTTCGAGAGGATCGACACTTGCAGCATGCCACGCCTGCCGCCCCCGCAGTGCGCGAGACACTGGAGCGACTGCTTGCCAGCGAAACGTTCGGAAGATCCGAGCGCGCGCGCAGACTGCTTCGCTATCTCGTGGAGCGCGAGCAGGCTGGGGAAGCCGACAGGCTCAAGGGCTTTTCCATCGCCATGGATGTTTTCGGCAAGGACGGCGATTTCGATCCGTCCACCGATGCCGTCGTGCGGGTGCAGGCGAGCCGGCTGCGCGAACTGCTGCAACATTATTTCGCCAATGAAGGCATTGCCGAGCCGGTCCGCATAGCCATTCCGCGCGGCGGTTACGTCCCGGCCTACGAACTCAATGCGATCCGCTTGCCGCAAGCAGCGGAAGCCGTCAGTCAGGCAGAGCCGACAGTCATCCGGCCCGAACAGTCCGGTATCGCCGGTGATGCCGCACCCATGGCGGCCTTGCTCGGCCAGGTTCCTGCGGCGGGCCTCTCGGTGACGCGCCATCTCAGGTTCTTCTGGATCGCGATCGCCGTGGTTATCGCCATGTTGGGCGTTCTGATCCTGCGCCAGGGCGGCGGTGCCTTGCTGGCGGGAGGCGACATCCCGGCAACGTTCGAGACCGCCAGCGAAACCGGCAGCATCACGCCGTCGCCCATGGTCGAAGCGCTGCCGCTCGTCTACATCGCCCTCAAGGCCAACACTCCCAACGCCAGTCGCGTCGCCGCATCGCTGCGTGCCGGCCTGAGCGGCTTTGATACGATCGACTTCATCGGTCGCAACACCGTCAACAAGGCCGATCCGGTTGCCGATGCGACGAGTTTCATTTTCGATATCCTGCCTGGACCAGACGCGGGCGACGTTACAATCGAATTGCAAAGCTTGGCGTCCGGACGGGTGCTGTTGTCGCGCAACCTGACCGCCGCCGACAGTGCGCCAACCGTGGTCGAGGATCGCATATCCGGCATTCTCAGCGCGGCACTTCCCGCTTCTGGCACCATCTACAATTACATCGAGCAGTCCGGCGCGGAGACCGGTCTGACGCAGTGCCTGCTGCTCAACGACAAATATTATCTCGACCAGAACGCCAGGACTCACGAGACGGCCTATCGTTGCCTCGAAGCCCTTGCCAACAATGGCGCGAAATCGTCGCTGGTTTATTCGGAACTCGCCTCCTTGCATTTGGAGGCCGTGACCGACCACTATGCCTACCCACCGGACGCAACGATCGAGAAGGCGATGACGTTTGCCCATCGCGCCGTGCAGATGGGGCCGACCAGCCCGTACGCACATCGCTCCTATGGCTACATCAATTCGCGCCTTGGCAATGCCGACGAGGCCCTGCGATGGATGCGCAAGGCCCATGATCTTAACCCCTACGATCTCGCCATGGCCGCCGCCTATGGCTACGGGCTGGTTTTCGCCGGCCGGTACGCCGAAGGAACACCTCTTCTGGCGCATGCCGTGGACGCCTCGAGCGGCCACCCGACCTGGTGGGACTTTGGGCTTTTCGCCGGAGAATTAATGCTGGGCGATACCAGCAAGGCAGCGATAGCCAGCAGCGCTCTGAGAACCACTGCGGCGAAATCGCACTATCTCGCCGCCCGTCTGATCGGCGCCAAGATCAGCGGTCGGGACAACCAGGCACGCAGGCTGCTTGATGAGCTGATAACCGAGTTTCCGAAATTCGCCGCCAATCCGCGCGCAACCTTCATCGACAGAAAATATCCCGCCGATCTGACCGAGCGGCTCGTCCACGCCTTGCGTGCCGCCGGGCTCTTCAACGCGAGCTAGATGTGAGCCATTCTAGTGCCGGTTTCCCTCCCGGAGTTGCGTAAAAAGCAAAGACTTCAAGCAGACGGCGATTCCATCGAATCACGAAAGACCCTACAAACGTTTTCGCGTCGAAACGGATTCATGCGACACGCCTTAGAGCTTTTGTCTCGTGCGTGTGGTTTGCCCAAATCGAAGTCGCTTTTGGGAGCGGCATCCACCAGCAGCCGGCTCGCTGTTCGGCCAATCGCCTAATCGCGAAAATTTTACTGGCGAATGCTCTGAACTAGGAGCAATTCAGCCACATTTCCATCGCGCCTTCTTGAATAAAGCCTCAACCTTTCATGACTTCATCACTTTATGCCGACGAACGGGGTGTGGGTTCGAAGACCATCGTCCTGCTGCATGGTTTTGGCGGCAGCCACGATGTCTGGCGCGAGGTGATCTCCTTGCTGCCGCCTTCCGTACGCACATTGGCCTATGATCTGCCGGGACACGGCCTGTCGCTCGACTTTCCGTCGGCCGGACCGGCCAAGGTCGCGGCAAATGCCATCCTTGGCGACCTCTCCGCACGCGCGATCAAGCGCGTCCACCTCGTCGGCCATTCGATGGGCGGAGCGGTTGCAGCGCTGATGGCATTGGCGGAGCCGGCAAAAGTCGCCTCGCTGACGCTCCTGGCGCCGGGCGGTTTTGGCCCCGAAATCAATGTGCCCTTGTTGCGCCGCTTTGCCCGCGCACAGGACTTGGCCGAAGTCCAGGCCTGCCTCGCCGCAATGTCCGGCCCTCGAGCCGCACCCTCGCGTCGCATGGCCGAATTGCTGTGCGAAATGCGCGGCCGCCCCGGACAAACGGAAAAGCTCGTCGAGATCGCGGCCGCCATGACCAGGGGCGATCGACAGGGCGTCATCCCACGCGAGCGGCTCGATGCGCTGAACATGCCGGTGATGGTGGCGTGGGGATCGGATGACGCCGTTCTACCCTTTACCCAGGTGGATGACCCGCCGGAGCGCTTCCATGTGCACCACGTGCTGGAGGCCGGCCATATGCTGGCCGAGGAAGCGCCCGACCTGATCGCCGAAATCATTCGCCGCAACAGCAGTCGCCGCGTGGGGCCGCATCGAGTGAAACTGTCCGCCGCGGCCAGCTGACTTCTTCCGTGTGCGCCGCCAACGGCGACCCTTGATGCATTGATGCATTTTGCCGGCGGCTGTGTTAACTCCATGTTAACCAAACCGCGAGGCCACGCCCATGAAGGATGCAGGCGAAAAGATCATCGACCCGTCGAGAAAACTGTCCGATGCCATTCGCGATGTGAAGAATGCCTTTGCCGATCGCGACGACGTCGTCGTCGACATGCGCGAGGCGCACCGCATGCGGCTCGACCTTCTTGCCGCCGAACTCGCGCCCGTTTTTGCCGACGTACCCGCCGACATGGACAGTTTCGACTTCGTCGTCTCGTCCGGCCTGCAGCCGCGCCTGTGGATCGACGCCGTCAGCCATGTCGCCATGGGGCGCGACCGCCGCACCTACAGGTTCCTGAAGGACACTCGTATCGGCCGTGTGGTGCTGGCCGAATCCAGCGAGATGAAGCTGGTTGCCGATTCCGTGACGCGCTATGTCGCCGAGCGGATCGTCGAACGCCAGAGAATGATGGAGGGTGGCGTCGAGGTTGCCGTTCCCGGCATGAAGCGGCACGTGGTGCCGGAAGCCGAGCCGCCTTTGCGATCGCCGCCGCGCAGCAAGGGCTGGTCGACCGTCCTGTCCGGCCTTGGCCTGATCGCCGCAGGCGCGCTGGTGGGACTGGCGGTTTCGATCGTGCTGTTCTGGGACCGTATCGTGGCGCTGGGACTCAGCTTGCGGCCATAGCCGGTTGCGCCCCGAGTTCCAGTGTCTGCAGATCCGAAGGCGGTATCGCCGGCCCGGTCAAGCCGCGCCGCGTCAGGCGGATGCGCCAATCGCCTTTTTCACCGTCTATGTCGAACAGATTGTACTGCGCCGCCGGAGGCTTGCCGCCGGGGGCCTGGCCGGCCGCGGCGACGCCGACCACCGGGACCTTGGCGTCGCGCGGGCCGATCTGAAACAGCGACGGCAGATGTGAATGGCCATGCAGGACGAGCTCGGCACCGTGCCGGCGAATGATTTTGTGGAAGCGGGCGATGCCGAACAGCCGCTTATGCTGCGGGACGGCGCCCCGCACCGGCGGATGATGGATCATGATCGCACGGAACAAACCTTGCTTCGCCGTCGCATCGAGCATTTTGCGCAGCCGCTCGGCCTGGCCTTCCATGAAGAAGCCGTTGGCCATGAAGGGTGCCGTGGCACGCGCCGTGGTGATGCCGATCAACGCGACATTGCCGCGCACGCGCAGATAGGGAAACGAATTGCGATCGACCGGACTGTTGACGCCGTCGCCCGTCATCCATGCCGCCCAGGACCGGCACACCTTGTCGAAGGCGCCAGGCACATAGGCGTCATGATTTCCCGGGACCACCGACACGTCATGCGGCGAGCCGAGCGTCTCCAGCCAGTGCTTGGCCATCTCGATCTCGCCGTCGAGTGCCAGGTTGACGAGGTCCCCGGTGACCGCGAGGTGATCGGGCGCGCTGGCCTTGATATCGGCCACGATGGTGTCGATGACGGCATCGTGCATGTGCCGGCGGCGGTTGCGCTGCCAATTGACGTAGCCCAGCACCCGCTTGGAGGCGAGATCGCGATAGGTTACTTCAGGGAGTGGCCCCAAATGGATATCGGAAATATGCGCGAGCCTGAACATTTCTCCTTCATAGGCGACGCGCACGCGGCTTTCCACCCACGGTTTCGCGACTGATGGCGACCGATCCCGAGAGCACTTTGCGCCAGACCGGCTGGCCGGGGCTGCGAGCCGGGCTGTTCCATCTCTACTTCGTGCTGCGGCGGCCAATGACGCTTGGCGTGCGCGGGCTCATCCACGAAACGGCGTCCAACTCCCTCTTCCTTATCCGCCACACCTATGTGCCGGGCTGGCAGCTTCCCGGTGGCGGGGTCGAGATCGGCGAGACGATGGCCGAAGCGCTGGCGCGCGAACTGGCGGAAGAGGGCAATATCACGCTGACCGCTGCGCCGGTGCTGCGCTCGATGCATTTCAACCGCCGCGCCAGCCGCCGCGACCATGTCGGCCTGTACCTGATCGAAAAATTCAGCCAGACGGCCCCGAAACTGCCGGACCGCGAGATCGCTGAGGCCGGTTTCTTTCCGCTCGACCGTTTGCCCCAGGGTACGACCCCGGCAACGCTGCGGCGCATCGCCGAGGTTTTTGGCGGGAAGCCGCCGTCACCCTACTGGTAGTTCAGGCAGCCGCCTTGGCGAACCGTGCCCTGTCATGCCGCGCGCCGTAGTCAAGTTCCGGCCCCACAGGCACGATACGCGTCGGGTTGATCATTTCGTGGCTGCCGTAATAGTGCGACTTGATATGATTGAGGTTCACCGTGCCGGCTACGCCAGGCACCTGGTAAAGATCGCGCAGATAGTTCGACAGGTTCGGATAGTCAGCGATGCGGCGCCGATTGCATTTGAAATGGCCGACATAGACCGGGTCGAAGCGCACCAGCGTGGTGAACAGCCGCCAGTCGGCTTCGGTGATCCGCTCGCCGACGAGATAGCGCTGATTCGACAGCCGATGCTCCAGCGTGTCGAGCGCGGCGAATAACTCCCCGAACGCTTGCTCGTAGGCGGCCTGCGTTGTGGCGAAGCCAGCGCGATAGACGCCGTTGTTGATGGCGGGATAGACCAGCGCATTGACCGCGTCGATCTCGCCGCGTAGCGCCTGCGGATAGAAGTCGAGATTGGGGTCACCCCAAGCGTCGAAAGCTAAATTGAGCATCCGGATGATTTCGGAGGACTCGTTGGAGACGATGGTCTCATCCTTTTTATCCCACAGCACTGGCACCGTGACCCGGCCGGAATAGTTGGGGTCGGCCCTGGTGTAGATCTGGTGCAGGAAGTCCAGGCCGTAGAGCGTGTCACCTGTGGCCCCGTCCTGCGCCAGGAACGTCCAGCCATTGGCGCCCATGAAATGATGGACGACTGACACGGAGATGATGCCTTCAAGCTTCTTCAGCGCCCGGAAGATCAGCGTTCGATGCGCCCAGGGGCAGGCAAGCGAGACATAGAGGTGATAGCGACCGGGCTCCGCTTTGAAGCCGCGGCCGCGGCCTTCGGCAGGCGCCCCGTCACGAGTGATCCAGTCGCGCCATTGCGCCTGCGCCCGCACGAACTTGCCGCCGCTGCCTTTGGTGTCGTACCAGCGGTCCTGCCATTTGCCTTCGACCAGCAATCCCATCGCTTGTCCTTTCCTGTCTGGAGTGTCATGTAGGGCTCCAAGCCGTTACGTGGAATCGCCGGGCGCTGAACAGATCGTCAAGCACGTCGCGGCGCCCGTTGCTCTCTACTTGCAAACCGCCGATTGCAGCGGCGGGAAATTGATGCTAGCGGACACTCCGCATGTTCGATTTTGCTTTGATCCGGTTCGACCGACGACGAAAGGGCGCCCACGCTTGATAAAGCGCTGATTGGCGAATGCTGCCGTTTGCAGCAAACCTTTCCTCCTGTACCGGATGCAAAGACCATGAGCCTTGCCGACGTAGAATACCTGCCGGAAACTCCGGCGCATGATCCTCAGATCGAAGCCATCAATGACGAAGCCTTCGGGCCCGGCCGTTTTGTACTGGCCGCCTACAAGATCCGCGAGGCCGGCGGGCATGAACGCGCGCTGTCCTTCGTGGCCGTGGATGGCGATCTCGTGGTCGCATCGGTTCGCATGACCCGCATCGCCGCAGGCGCCGGACGCGCGCTGATGCTCGGGCCGCTCGCGGTGCGGCCGGCCTTCAAGAATCTCGGCATCGGCCGCCGGCTGGTGGCGATCGCGCTGGAAGCTGCCGCCAAGGCCCGCGCGCCCGCCGTCATGCTGGTCGGCGACGAGCCTTATTACGGACCGCTCGGCTTCAAGCGGATCCCGCGCGGCCAGATATCGATGCCACGCCCCGTCGATCTCGACAGGCTGCTGTCGCACGAGATCATGCCGGGCGCGGTTGCAAGGCTCACGGGCGAGGTCTGCCATGCCGACCAGGCCAGGGTCGCCGAGCACTTCGCCGCGATGGCTTGACCATTCGCGCCGATTGCGCGCCTGATCCACGCCTGACCCTCATGTGAAAGGATGACGCCATGAATCCGAACGGCGAGGTCGCGGTTGTTACCGGCGGCGGCTCCGGCCTTGGCGAGGCGACGGCGCGCGCGCTGGCCGCCAGGGGCGCCCGCGTCGCCATCTTGGATGTCGGTTTCGATCGGGCGGCCAAGGTGGCGGCGGAGATCGGCGGCATCGCCGTCCAATGCGATGTCGGCAGCGCCGACAGCGGTGTTGCCGCGCTTGCCGAGGTCACGGCCAAGCTGGGCGAACCGCGCATCCTGGTCAATTGCGCCGGCATTGCCATCGGGGTGAAGACGATCGGCAAGGATGGTCCCCATCCGCTCGATCAGTACCGCAAGGTGATCGAAGTCAATCTGATCGGCACTTTCAACATGATCCGCCTCGTCGCCGACCGCGCCGCAAAGCTCGAGCCGCTGCAGGGCGGCGAGCGCGGCGTCGTCGTCAACACCGCATCCGTCGCCGCCTATGACGGCCAGATCGGCCAGGCCGCCTATTCGGCATCAAAGGGCGGGGTCGTGGGCATGACGCTGCCGGTGGCGCGCGATCTTGCCCGTTCCGGCATCCGGGTCTGCACCATCGCACCCGGCATATTCAGGACGCCGATGATGGCCGGCATGCCGCAGGAGGTGCAGGATTCGCTGGGCGCCGCGGTGCCCTTCCCCTCGCGCCTCGGCGAGCCGTCGGAATATGCGGCCCTTGCCTTGCACATCATCGAGAACCAGATGCTCAACGGCGAGACCATTCGTCTCGATGGCGCCATTCGCATGGCTCCGAAGTAGCACTTGCCAGCCTGGCGCCATCGTCTGATAAGTGGAATAGACAAATCAACTTAACAGGGCGAGCATTTTGGCCGATCGAACGAAGGACGTGATCCGCGAGACCGACGCCGAGGCGATCCGGCTGGCCAAGACGCTCATGCGCCGTGCCCGCTTCGGCGCCCTGGCGGTGCTGGAGCCTCAGACGGGCTCGCCGCTGGCTAGTCGGGTCGGTGTTGCCACCGACATCGACGGCACGCCGCTGATCCTGGTGTCGCAGCTTTCGGCCCATACGCCTGCCATTCTTGCGGACCCGCGCTGTTCGCTGCTGCTCGGCGAGCCGGGCAAGGGCGACCCGCTCGCGCATCCTCGGTTGACGCTGATCTGCCGGGCAGCGCGGATCGAGCGCGGATCGGACGCGCATGCACGCGCCGAACGCCGCTATCTCAACCACAATCCGAAGGCCAGCCTCTATGCCGGCCTCGGCGACTTCTCGATCTTTCGTCTCGAACCGCAGCGCGCCAGCCTGAACGGCGGCTTCGGCAAGGCCTTCCTGCTTGATCGCACCGATCTCATCACCGACGGGCCGATCGTCGAGGAGCTGGCAGCCAGCGAGCAATCCGCGATCGACCACATGAATGCGGACCATCTCGACGCCGTCGCCCTCTACGCGCATCATTTTGCCAGGGCATCCGGCGACGGCTGGATCATCGCTGGATTCGATGCCGACGGCATGGATCTGGCGTCTGGCGACGATGCCAGCAGGGTCTTCTTTCCGCAGTCCTTGGTCACGGCGCACGAGTTGAGGCACGTCTTGGTCGACATGGCCAAGAGCGGTCGGGCGGCAACATCGACAAATAACTGCACTTAATTACGTTTGATCAAAAGCAACGCTTGAGATTTGAATGAAATGTTCTACCCTTTGGTTGTGGCGCTGACTCGTTGGCGACCATTCACAACTGAGTTTATGGATTCAGGCGCCATTGCCCCCATGGCGCCTCGATGAGCAAAGAGCATGGGGGATCGATGATCTCGACAAAGCTAATCGCCAACGCCGGATCGGCGGCCGAATTTCTGATGCTGATGGGCAATGAAAAACGGCTTTTGATCATGAGTTATCTGATCGACGGTGAAATGTCGGTCGGAGCCATCGCCGAGAAGGTGATGCTCAGCCAGTCCGCCCTGTCGCAGCATTTGGCAAAGTTGCGGGCGCTGGACCTTGTGGACACCCGCCGCGACCGCCAGATGATCTACTACTCCTGCAAATCCGACGCAGTGCGCGAACTGCTTGCCACGCTCGACGGCATTTTCGGCAGCGGCAAGGATGATCTGTCTCAGATGGCACAAAGGCTGCGCCGCGCCGGAACTTGAACGGCTGGTCGCGTAAACGTTTACGCCACCAGCGGCCTTCGGCAATGTGCGTCCATCCTGGGCGCGCAAAATACACTTTGACACTGCATCCGCGCATCGTGTTCTTGGCAACCGATTCCGATTGTCAGCCCGAGGCTCAGATGATCCTTGTCCACATCGACGATCCGCGGGATCCGCGCGTCGCCGCCTATCTCGACATCCGCGAGCGTGACCTCGCCGGTCGACAGGGCCGCTTCATTGCCGAGGGCAAGGTCGTGCTCGACATGCTACTGTCGGCCGCGCGCTTCCGCGCCGAATCGGTGCTGGTTCTGGAGAACCGGTTGGCCGGCCTCGAAGAAATCCTGCACAAGGCATCTCCTGACCTGCCGGTCTATGTCGCCGCCGGAGCTGTGATGGATGCCATTGCCGGTTTTCACATGCATCGCGGCATTCTTGCCATTGGTCGCAAGGAGGCGCCCCAGCCGGCCGAGGCCCTGCTGGACGGCTTGCCTGCCCGAGCATTGATCGTGGTGCTCGTGGGCATCGCCAACCATGACAACATGGGCTCGATTTTCCGCAACGCCGCCGCGTTCGGCGCCAACGCGATCCTTTTGGATGCGACCTGCTGCGATCCGCTCTATCGCAAGGCGATCCGCGTTTCGGTCGGCGCGGCCTTGAAGGTCCCATTCGCCTCGTTCAGCGACACCGCGCGGTTCGCCGCGACGCTCGACCGGCGTGGCTTTACCCAATTTGCGCTGTCGCCGCGCGGGACATCAGACATACGCGATGCAAAGCCGGCCGAACGCCTGGCACTCTACCTCGGGACTGAGGGCCAAGGTCTGCCCGAAAGCCTGCTCGCCCGTCTCAATACTGTTCGGATCAACATGTCGGAAGGCTTCGACAGCCTGAACGTGGCGGCGGCATCCGCCATCGCCCTGCATTATTTCTGCGCCGGCGGGGCCTGAATTCAATCTGCCGCAGCCGCCTTCTGCAACGCGCGCACGCGGTCGGCAAGGCTGGGGCCGCCGCTGTTCGGACGCGCATCCTGCTGCGCCTCCAGCGCCTTGGCGATCGGCGACCCCGGCCCTTCGAGCTTGGCTGTCAAGTTGACGACTTCCGCCGCCAGGTCATTCATCTGTTCGCGCAACATGGAACTTGCTTGGCGTGTATCGCCCTGCGGGCTGGCGGCCTCGGCGGCGGACAGATCCGCCTTCAGCCGCTTGTTCTCGCGTGCCAGCGCCGTCAGTCTGGCCTCCAGCCGCTCACGGTCGGCGTCGAGCCTGGCGATCGCCTTTTCGACGTCGTCGCGCCTGTCCGCCTGTACCTGCCCGCCGATCAACCGCAAGGCCGACGCGCCGTCCTCAGCCTTCGCTTTTTCGCGCTGCCGCGCCAGATCTTTCTCGCGGCGTTCGAGCTTCTCCTCTCGGTCGGCAAGCGTGGCGAGCAGCCGTTCGACTTTCTTGTCCAGTTCGGCGGTTTTTTTCCTCTCGGCCTTCAGCGCCTCACGCGCGGCCTTGCTTTCGGCCGCGATCTCCTGGTTGCGCCTGTCCGCCTCCTTGCGCTGGCCGCGCAGCAGCGCGATATCGCTGGCGAGCTTCTGCAACTCGGATTCGCGCGCCACGAGTTCGATCTGGCGGCTGCTGGAGGAGAAGCTGGCGTCGTCATACATGCGTTCCAGCTTCTCAAGCTCAAGCGCGCGTTTCTCCAGTTTGCGTTCGGTCTCCTTGAGCCGCTCGGACAGCCGGTGCAGTTCATCCTCGCGCTGGTGCAGCGCCGCGTTCTTGGCGGCCAGTTCATCGAGCACCTGGTTCTTGTCCATGCGCTCCACCGCCAGCCCCTTCAGGGCCTCGCGGCCGCGATTGATCTCGATGAGTTGCTCGGTCGACTTCTCGCGCAGCGCCTTGACGTTCATCTCGAGGCGGCGCGTCGCCATGGCGAACTCCGCCCGGATCCGATCCTTGTCGGCCCCGATTTCGGCTTGCGTCAGCGGGATCGAGGCTTCGATGCGTTTGCGCGTCAGGGCGACCGCCCGCCGCCAGATGGCCGGAGCCACCATCAGCGCCAGAAAGCCGGCGCAGAGAAAGCCGAGAGCAAAGAACAGGACCGACTGAACCAAGTGACTATCCGTTATCGCGCGCCGACATGCAACAATGCGAGGATCAAAAGCCGGTCGCGACCTTTGACCGTTACTCTGTTGGCATGACGGAAATCCGGCGCTGCGGCAAGGGCTCGCCGCGGCGCATATGGGTCATCGGATCTGGATTCTCATCGAAAGCGTATACACATTCCGGCCGTGACCTCGGGTCAGAACGGATTCCACGTCGCCCGTTCGGTAAGCTTCAGGTAGCCGAGATTGACGCCAAGCCGGGCGCCGACGCCGGTGCGGATCGGCACCAGCAGCACATTGTTGTTCTTCAGCACGTTGAATCCGACACCCGCCACCACATAGGCCGAGCCGGCGACGCCGCCATAACGGTTGTAGAGATTGCCGACGTCATCGAGATTATAGACGAGCATCATCACCCGCGATCCCTCGCCGCCGAAATCCCAGCCGAGCGACGGGCCTTGCCAGAACACTTTATCGTCGCCGGCATTCTTGGTGTAGAGCGTGCCTTCGCCATAGGTCAGGCCGCCGATGAGCGCGCCGGATCCTTCCTCGCCAAGCAGATAACCATTGGGCAAGCCATAGGAAGCAAAAATCTTCTCCACGACTGTGGCAAGGCCGCCCGATGTCGCGCCGAAGAACTTGTGACCGGAATCGACAATCTCCTGAGCGGTGTACTCCTGGGCCCGCAGGGCCGATGTCGAGAAGACGAGAACGCCCATCAGCGTGATCGCCATTGAGAGGACACGGAGAAAACTCCGGCCGTAGAATCGGGAAAACATGCTTCCAATCTCCGTCAGGGAGCACTTTCGCCGACGCCTCGCACCCGTACGGCTCTTTAGGCGGCCGTTAAGGATGGCTGTTAGGGGCAAACTATGCCGTAATCCTTTTTCAACCATTAAACTCGCACATGAAGATGGCGGTTCGAAGGCTGTTGGGGTCGTTCATACAGGCAAGCAGCCTGCGTGAACGCGCCATAGGCCCCAACGGCGATTTTGGGTTTGTTGCTGCACGCACGGGCGCTGTGTATTCAGAAGCCTGGGAAGAGAGCGTGATTCGTGTGGGCAGGCGACGATCGATCGCGCGGCCATGATTTATGGGATTTTGCAGGGATTTTCGCCGATGTCCGATCTTTTCACCCTTTCCGCACCCGATCTGGCGGCACTTTTGTGCAGCCGGGTCTGCCACGACATCATCTCGCCTGTCGGCGCGATCAACAACGGGCTTGAACTGCTCGATGAAGGCGGCGCCGACGAGGACGCCATGAAGCTGATCCGCCAGAGCGCCCGCAACGCCTCGGCGCGCCTGCAGTTCGCCCGCATCGCCTTCGGCGCGGCTGGTTCCGCCGGCATGCTGATCGACACCGGCGATGCCGAAGCCGTCGCTATCGCCTTCCTCAAGAACGAGAAGCCGGAACTCACCTGGAATGGAACCCGTGCACTGTTGCCCAAGAACAAGGTCAAGCTGCTGCTCAACCTGATCCTGGTCGCCAACGCCGCCATTCCACGCGGCGGCAAGCTTTCGGTGACGCTGGAGAATCTCGAGACCGAGCCTCGCTTCGCGCTTTCGGCGAGCGGCCCCATGTTGCGGGTGCCGCCGAAATTCCTCGAACTGCATTCCGGCCACAAGCCGGAAGAACCGATCGACGCGCATTCGGTGCAGCCTTACTATACGCTGCTTCTGGCGCGGGAGGCCAATATGACGATATCGATCCATGCGACCGCGGAAGAGATTGTGCTTTCGGCGGCTTGAGATTCGCGCAAACCAGCAGCGAAGTATTTCAGCGCTGTAATATTGGTTGAATGGACCTGCGGGCGAAAGATGACTTCGCCTGACAGCGCGAGCCAAAGCATCTGCAAGAAAAAGCTTGCAAACCGGCATCTTTGCAAAAATTTTACCTAATGGCTTTTCGGCTTCTTTACCAGATCGGTCTATGCTGTGCCGCAGATACCCGACGCGACCGGATTGCCACAAGGCAAAGAGGACCCGGAAATGAAACGCTGCATGTTCGTCGACGATTCTAGCGTCATCAGGAAAGTTGCGAAGCGCATCCTGGGCGGTTCCGATATGATGGTCATCGAAGCCTCCAGCGGGCTTGACGCGCTGGAGATGTGCGCCGCCGATATGCCTGATATCATCGTCGTCGACGGTGCACTGCCGGATGTACAGGCGGTCGACCTGATCCGGCGCGTGCGCGCCATGGAAAGCCCGACCAAGCCGCAGATCCTGATCTCGCTGGTCGAACTGGACATCGCCTCGATCATGCGAGCCAAGCGCGCCGGCGCCCAAGGCTATCTGTTGAAGCCGTTCAACCGCCCGCAGCTACTCGAGCGCTTTCGCACCCTGAAGATCGCTGCCTGATCCGTCGGATCGCGGTTACCACCGGTCTATGACGCAAAAACCCGGCTGACGCCGGGTTTTTGTTTGGAATTTCAATCGGGCGGCCGTCGCTCAGGCGCTGACGCGGATGTCTTCCGGTTCACGCAGCACATAGCCGCGGCCCCAGACCGTCTCGATATAATTCTGGCCGCCGGACGCGGCATCGAGCTTCTTGCGCAGCTTGCAGATGAAGACGTCGATGATCTTCAGTTCCGGCTCGTCCATGCCGCCATAGAGGTGGTTGAGGAACATTTCCTTGGTGAGCGTGGTGCCCTTGCGCAGGGAGAGCAGCTCCAGCATCTGGTATTCCTTGCCGGTAAGGTGCACGCGCTGACCGCCGACTTCGACAGTCTTGGCATCGAGATTGACCACCAGGTCGCCGGTGGTGATGACCGATTGGGCATGTCCCTTCGAACGGCGCACGATGGCGTGGATGCGCGCCACCAGCTCGTCCTTGTGGAACGGCTTGGTCATGTAATCGTCTGCGCCGAAGCCGAGGCCGCGCACCTTGTCCTCGATGCCGGCCATGCCGGAAAGGATGAGGATCGGCGTCTTGACCTTGGAAAGACGAAGCGTTCTCAAGACCTCGTAGCCGGACATATCGGGCAGGTTGAGGTCGAGAAGGATGATGTCGTAGTCGTAGAGCTTGCCCAGATCGACACCCTCTTCGCCGAGGTCGGTCGTATAGACATTGAAGCTTTCCGATTTCAGCATCAGCTCGATGCTTTGTGCGGTTGCACTGTCATCTTCTATCAGCAGAACACGCATTTCATTCCCCTTTTCTGCTGCCGGACCATCTTGCGACCCGTCCGGGACCGGAGCAGTGATTGCCTGGTGCAGAGGCTGCCATGGAATGGTTAACAAAACCTAATTCCACGTCGATGACGGTACCAGATTTTTTAACCACTTTCTACACCCTCTTGAATTTAATAATGAATCACAGGGCCAAACTGCTAATGCAACACATTAAAAACCTGGACTAAGTGACTCCAGGGACTCATCGACCTCGCTTCCATGTCGTCAGCTGGATTTTTACCCGGCCTTAAGTCCTGACCCGTATGATTAACAATGCCCGTAAACGAATGGTTACCGTCGGCAAAAAACTTTAGGGTTTTGTTTCCCATAGGGCGGGGAAAGCCGGTGGACACGGGCAGCGCTTGGGCCTTTCCAAGTGGTTTGGACGATATGTGCAGGTGTGCGTTTCCGGGAGTACCGAATCATGAAGTCACGTGAAAACCTCGTTCGGCTGAAACAGTTTCAGGTGAATGAGAAGCGGCGGCAGCTGCTGCAGCTCGACATGATGATCGCCGAATTCGAACGCATGGCCGCCGAGCTGGAGCTTCAGATCAGCGCCGAGGAAAAGAAGGCCGGTATCACCGACATCAATCATTTCGCCTATCCGACCTTCGCCAAGGCGGCCCGTTTGCGCCGCGACAACCTCAGAAATTCGCAAGGCGACCTCGCCCAGCAGCGAAGCGCCGCCGAATCATTACTCGGCGAAGCTGAAGCGGAGCTTTCCAAGGCGGAAATGCTCGAATCGCGCGACACCAAGATTCGCGAGGCCGAAACCGGCGGTCGTAGCGCGATGATCGGCTGAACCGCCCGATATCCGCATCTTTGAGCACGTCCAAGCGGGCACGCAACGCATTGGGCGAGCGCTAAACGGCCCACTCCCCTTCATTCACGGCCGCAGCCCGCGCCCGGGCCTTCTTGATGTCGGGAACGTGTTGTTCCGACCAGGATCTGATCTGGTTGAGCAATCCCGCCAGATTCTGGCCAAGTTCGATCAATTCATATTCGACCCGAGGCGGGACGACCGCAAACACCTCGCGCCGCACCAGGCCGTCGCGCTCGAGCACGCGCAACGTCTGCGTCAGCATCTTCGGCGTGACGCCTTCGAGCCTGCGGGCAAGCTCGCCATTGCGCTGCCGGCCTTTGCGCAGCGCCCGGCGCCCTCGCCCAACGCCGGCGAAGTGCTGGTTCGCATCAAGGCGGCCGGCATCAATCCGGTCGATGGCGCCGTGCGCGCCGGCTATTACCCGCTGCTCAGCGAACCACCCTTCATCCTCGGCTGGGACCTTTCAGGAACCGTCGAGGCGCGGGGGCCTGGTGTCAGCGGCCTGAATCCAGGTGACGCGGTGTTCGGCATGTCGCGCTTCCCAAAGCAGGCGGCAGCCTATGCTGAACTGGCCGCCGTGCCCGCCGATGAATCGCGCGCAAGCCCGCGCACGCCGATTACATCCAGGCAGGCGCATTGCCGCTGGCCGGGCCTCACCGCCTGGCAAGTTCTCGTGCGTCATGGCGCGCTGAAAGCCGGCCAGCGCGTGCTGGTTCACGCCGGGCCGGCGGCGTCGGCCATCTGGCGGTGCAGGTCGCCAAGGCGGGCGGTGCCTGGGTTGCCGCCACCGCCAGCACGGAAAAGTTGGATTTCGTCCGCAAGCTCGGCGCCGACGAAGTCATCGACTACACCAAGGATGATTTTACCGACGTGGCGAAGGACATCGACCTGGTGTTCGAGACGGTGGGCGGCGAGCACGCCCATCAATCGTTGAAGGTGCTCAGGAACGGCGGCGTGCTGGTGTCACTGCTCGACGTCAGCGACAAGACCAGGGCGGATGCCAAGGCGCGAAGCATCCGCGTCGAACGCATGTCCGTTGTTCCCGACCGCGAAGGCCTTCTGGAACTTGGCAGGCTCATCGATGCGGGAAAGCTTACCGTGCATGTGGCAAAGACCTTCCCGCTCGAACAGGCCGGCGCCGCGCACGCTTTCCTCGCCAGCAAGCCGGTCGGCAAGGTGGTGCTGACGGTCTGAAACGCGCAAATGCTGTCAAGAAACCAAAAGGGCGCGAATTTCGCGCCCTTTGCAGATTGTTGAGCGTCAGTGCCGGTATTGCTGGATGCGCGTCGTGCGCAGCCCGGCGAGGCCGTATTCGTCGATCGAGGCCTGCCAGGACAGGAACTCCTCGGTGGTCAGCTTGTAGCGCTGGCATGCCTCTTCGAGGCTCAAAAGCCCGCCGCGCACCGCTGCAACCACTTCCGCCTTGCGCCGGATAACCCAGCGACGTGTATTCGTCGGCGGCAGATCGGCAATTGTGAGAGGGCTGCCGTCAGGCCCGATAACATATTTGACTCGCGGTCTAACCAGATCGGTCATCGTACTCTCTACAAAAAACTCAAAGACCCAATCCCCACCACGTTACCGCCACAGCTTTAAAAATTGCCTAAGCAGACCCTAACAGCTAGGTAATGATCATGAACGCCGCGTTAGTCTTTTCGCAAACATTTGAAATATCTGCCGGGAAGTTCCGGATTCGCTCGAAAAATCTGCGCGGTCACCGGGCCGGCAGTTGCCCGCCGATCGGTCCCGCAAGCTGGCGCAGCCGCCAAGCTTGACCTATATTCGCGTCATTGGCATGCAAGCGCCGCGCAGAACGAAAGAACCATGAACAGCCTCGATCTCCCCGGACGTCCCGAAAACACCCGTATCGTCGTCGCCATGTCGGGCGGCGTCGATTCGTCCGTCGTCGCGGGTCTCTTGAAGCGCGAGGGTTATGATGTCGTCGGCGTCACCTTGCAGCTTTACGATCATGGCGCCGCGACGCACCGGGCCGGGTCCTGCTGTGCCGGGCAGGATATCGATGACGCCCGCCGCGTTTCCGAGACGCTCGGCATTCCGCATTATGTGCTCGACTACGAAGAGCGCTTCCGCAAGGCGGTCATCGATCCCTTCGCTGAGAGCTATGTCGCCGGCGAGACGCCGATCCCTTGCGTTTCCTGCAACCAGACGGTGAAGTTCGCTGATCTGCTGGCCACCGCCAAGGATCTCGGCGCCGACGCGCTGGCCACGGGCCACTACATTCGCTCCGGCGCCAATGGCGCCCATCGCGCGCTCTACAGGCCGGTCGACGCCGATCGCGACCAGAGTTATTTCCTCTTCGCCACCACGCAGGCGCAGATCGATTATCTGCGCTTTCCGCTCGGCGGCCTGCCGAAGCCGCAGGTTCGCGCCATTGCCGAGGAGATGGGCCTGACGGTAGCCGCCAAGCAGGACAGCCAGGACATCTGCTTCGTGCCCCAGGGCAAATATTCCGACATCATTGCCAAGCTGAAGCCGACGGCCGCCAATCCGGGTGACATCGTCCATATCGACGGCCGGGTGCTCGGCCGCCATGAAGGCATTCTGCGCTACACCATCGGCCAGCGCCGCGGCATCGGCGTGGCCTCCGGCGAGCCGCTCTATGTCGTCCATCTCGACGCCGAGCGCGCCCGTGTCGTGGTCGGGCCGCGCGAGGCGCTGGAGACGCACAAGATCTACCTGCGCAACATGAACTGGCTTGGTGACGGCGCGCTGGCCGACATGCCCGCGGGCGGGCTGGAACTGTTCGCCAAGGTCCGCTCGACCAGGCCGCCACGCCCGGCGATGCTGCGTCACGAGGCGGGCGTCACATCGGTCGAATTGGCCGATGGCGAGTCCGGTATCGCGCCTGGACAGGCTTGTGTGCTCTATTCCGACGACGGCAACGAGGCCCGCGTGTTCGGCGGCGGCTTCATCGAACGCTCCGAGCGCGGCGCCGAGGCCGAGGCGATGTTGAGCCGGCTTGCCGCGTCACCGGCGCAGGTTCCCGCCGAGTAGGCAACGATCTCTCCGCCGCGACGCGGCCCGGCCTTCTTCAGGGATTGGATTTGGTGTGCGTGACCGTACCCGCGGTCAGGATGCGCAGCACCCGGATCGCCTCCTCGCCGCTGGTGCGCGGTTCGGCCCGCGTTTCGATGCAATGGATGAAGTGCTCGAGTTCGCGCGTCAGCGGCATGCCTTGGCCAACCGCGACATAGGAGGGCTCATTGGTGGTGAACGCCCATTGGCCGCTGTCCTGCCAGACCGCGTGGCGATAGACGGCGAGCTTGCGCTCCCATGGTTCGACATCGTCGAAGACAGCCATCGCCTTGGTGCCGACCACGGTCAGCCGCCGTTCGCGGTAAGGGTTCAGCCGCGAGGCGAAGAGATGGCTGCGCAAACCGTTGGGAAAGCGCATGTGCAGATGCGCAAAGTCGCTGAGATTGTCGAGCAGCGCCGCCCCTTCGCCGCGCACCTCGATCGGTTCGGTGCCGGTGATGGCCAGGATCATCGACAGGTCATGCGGCGCCAGGTCCCATAGCGCATCGTTCTCGGTGTGGAATTTGCCGAGGCCGAGCCGGTGCGAATGGATGTAGCGGACCTCGCCGAGCTCGCCCTTTTCGATGAGCGCCTTCAGCGTCTCGAAGGCGGGATGGAAACGCAAGACGTGGCCGACCATGAAGACGCGGCCCTTGTCCTTCGCCGCCTGCACCGAGCGCTCGGCATCGGCAACCGTCAACGCGATCGGCTTCTCCACCAGCACGTCCTTGCCGCTTTCGGTGGCGCGCACCGCCATCTCGGCATGAAATTGCGGCGGCAGCGCCATGACGATGGCGTCGATGTCGTTGCGGACGAACAACTGGTCCGGTTCGATCGCGAGGCAGTCCTGTTCGCTGGCAAAGCCTTCGGCGCGGGCACGGTTGGCGTCGGAGACCGCGTGCAGCGCGCCGAGCGCCTTGAGGGTGCGGATGTGGTTGGAGCCCCAGTATCCGCAACCGAGGACTGCAATGCGCGGCTTCATCTGTTCTCAAACTCTAAAAACTCGTGGCCGAGACATAGCGACGTGCCTCTTCGAACTCAACCCCGGCGGCTGCAACCAATTATCGGCGCGGCAAAGCTTTTCGGCAGCGAGAATAAGCGCCCCTGCCGAGCGGTTCGAAGCTTGACAGGCTCACCCTCCCAACCTTATATCCGCGCGACCTTGGCGAACGCCTCGAAATGCCTTGCGATTTAAGGCGGATTTCGGGCCTTTCGCCGCCCTGGCGGGGTAGCTCAGTTGGTTAGAGCACGGGAATCATAATCCTGGGGTCGGGGGTTCAAGTCCCTCTCCCGCTACCATCTCTCACCTGTGTACGGCCCGGAGACATGGGTAGCAGTTTATGGGTGACAACCTCGTGCCGAACGGGTTGGACAGGCCCGCAGATGGCGGGTCGCGTTGCGAGGAACGTCTACACCTCTTCCGTCTCGAGCACGAATGTCCCAGTGGGGATGCGGTTGGTGATCATGGCGCGGATGCCGGCATCGATGGCGGGGTCATTTTCGTCGAACAGGCCGCAGGCCTGCAGCGCCTTGCGCTGGTCGACGGAGCGGCCGAGATATTCCAGAAGCACGACCGAGGCTGCGGGTCTCCGCCCCCGTAAAAGGGGCATGCCCGTCTGGATGCCGACCAGATAGGCGACGCTCGTCTGGTAGCTCGGATAGAGGATCACTTGGGTGATGCTGGTCTTGAGCAGGGTTTCGGATTCGAGCGCGAATATGCGATCGCCGAGCAGCAGCAGGGCGGCCGAATATTTCGAGGTCTTCACGCCATATTTGCCGAAATGGACGAGCCGTTCCATGCATTTCCAGAAATAGCGGCCTTCCTTTTCATAGATCACGACCAGGCATTTGATGATCTTGCCGGCATAGCCGAACGAGTAGAAATAGCGGAAATAGTAGCCGACATAGCGCCCGAGATCGCCGGAACGCTGATAGAGCTGCTCCATATGCACCAGCATGTCCGACGGCGCGTGGACGCCGAGCGGGCGGCGGCGCAGGCCGACGATCTCGGCAAAGCGCTGCTGGTCCATCAAAAGCTCGCCTTCGCTCACGCCGAAGAAATCGCAGATCTTGCGCATGTTGCGGCGGGACGGCCAGGTCTGGCCGCTCAGATATTTGTTGAACTGCTGGCGGTTGATCTGCAGGCGCCGGCACACGGCGGCGATCGACGGATAATAGCTGCACAGGAAGGCGAGGTTCTGGGGAAGCGGTTCGGTCTGCATGACCTAATGCATACTGACGCTAGAACAGTGTCAAGTCGCGAAGGGTCGCGAAATTGTGCGGCACCGCCGATTTGCCCAAAGTGGCGCTCTCCAACAGAGGCCTCGTCATGCGCACAGTGTCCAACTTCCCCCATCCGATCCGCTCGGTCGACCATTTCGAGATTCCGATGCCGGACGGCTGCCGGCTTGCGGCGCGCATGTGGCTTCCCGAGGGTGCCGAACAAAAGCCGGTGCCGGCTATCCTGGAATACATTCCCTATCGCAAGAACGATCTGACCGCCGCGCGTGATGTCGTCATGCACCCCTACGTGGCCGGCCACGGTTACGCCGTTGTGCGCGTCGACCTGCGTGGAACCGGCGATTCCGAAGGGCTGATGCTCGACGAGTACCTTCAGCAGGAGCTGGACGACGGCTGCTCGGTCATCCAATGGCTGGCCGCCCAGCCCTGGTGCGACGGCAACGTCGGCATGATCGGCATCTCCTGGGGCGGCTTCAACGGATTGCAGATCGCCGCCATGCGGCCGCCGGCGCTGAAGGCGGTGATCAGTTGCGCCTCGACGGACGACCGCTACGCCGACGATGTCCACCACATGGGTGGCACGCTGCTCATCGACAATCTCTCCTGGGCGGCGATCATGTTCGGGCGCAACACGCTGCCGCCCGACCCACACAACAAGCCGGACAATTGGCGCGCTTTGTGGCACAGCCGGCTAAAGGAAAGCGGGCTATGGCTGAAGAACTGGCTGGAGCACCAGCACCGCGACAAGTTCTGGAAACACGGTTCGGTCTGCGAGGATTTCGGCGCGATCACCTGCCCGGTCTACGCCGTCAGCGGTTGGGCCGATGGTTATTGCCGCTCGGTCTTCCGCCTGATGGAAAAGCTGCAGGGCCCGCGCAAGGGGCTGGTCGGGCCATGGGCGCACACTTATCCCCATATCGGCAAGCCTGGTCCTGCCATCGGCTTTCTGCAGGAATGCGTCCGCTGGTGGGATCAGTGGCTGAAGGGCCGTGACACCGGCATCATGGACGAGCCGATGCTGCGCTTGTTCATGCAGGATAGCGCCTCGCCGCAAACTTCCTACGAGACGCGGGGCGGACGCTGGGTCGCGGAGCCGGCATGGCCATCGCCGAACATCGAGCGGCAGTCCTTCTTCCTTTCCGGCAACGGGCGCCTGTCCATGCGTCGGGCAGACGATGCGGCCGGAACGCAGACGATCCGCTCGCCCTTGTCGGTTGGCCTGCGCGGCGGCAAATGGTGCTCCTATGCCGCGCCCGGCGACCAGCCGGCTGACCAGCGCGGCGACGATGCCGGCAGTCTGGTCTATGAGACGCAAGAGCTGGCGCACGATGTTGAGATCGCCGGCGATGCAATGCTCGATCTTGTCTTCGAAAGCGACAGGCCCGTCGCCATGGTGGCCGTCCGTCTTTCGGATGTCGCCCCCGATGGCGCGACGACGCGCGTCAGCTACGGCCTTTTGAACCTGACGCATCGCGATAGCCATGAGAGGCCCGAACCGCTCGAACCGGCAAGGCGCTACCGCGCCTCTGTCCCCTTCAAGCACGTAGCACAGCGCTTCAGCGCGGGGCACCGCATACGCCTTGCCATCTCGACAAATTACTTCCCGATCGCTTGGCCTTCGCCCGAGCCGGTCACGCTCACCGTCCATCCGGCGGATTGCCGCCTTGAACTTCCGGTCCGTGTCGGAGGCGCCGGAGATCCGGCACCGGCACCTTTTGCCGAACCCGAAGGGGCGCCACCCTTACGGGTGGAGACGATCTCAAAGGCGCAAAAGGGTTGGACGATCACCGAGAATCTGGCAGTCGCTTCGACCGTCGTTGAGATCGACGAAGGCGCCGGCACCTATCGCATCGTCGACAACGACCTAACCATCACCTCGCTCGGCCGCGAACGCTATTCCTTCCGCAGCGACGATTTCGGGTCGGCCCGGGCCGAGGCGAAATGGGAGTTCGAGTTTTCGCGCGCTGATTGGCGCATGCGTTCGGTGACCGAAACGACCATGACCGCGACGCCATCGCACTTCCACGTCGAGGCGCATCTCGAGGCATGGGAAGGCGACGAGCTTGTCCACGAACAGAAATGGACCGAGGCGATAGAGCGTCGCCTGCTGTGACATTCGCGAACTGACGCTAATCTCGCTCACATCTGCGTCGGCAGCGAAATTGACCGGCCTGCCGGCTGAATTGAAGAATGCGCCGTCCGAACTCGCGGCCCATCAGGCGGCGCGGTACCAAAAAGGAGGGATCCCGGCAATCGCCGGGAAACCCGCTCAGTTGAAAGGGGAACGAAATCGTGAATGAAATGAAATTGAATCGCAGGCATTTCCTGCAGGCCGGCGCCGGCCTCGGCGCGGGGATCATCGCGTCCGGCCTGCCCTTGTCGCAAGCCGTATGGGCGGCCGAAGGCAAGGTGCTCAAGGCCCGCGCCTATTCCGATATCGACAAGCTCGATCCTGGCTTCTACCAGAACGCGTACAATGTCGACGTCATGAACTGCATCTACACCAAGCTTACGCGCTATAAACCGGGTTCGGAGTGGGGCTGGGAACTCGAAGCCGCCGAATCCGTCGAGCAGATCGATCCGACGCACATCCGCTTCCGCCTGAAGAAGGGCATCAACTTCACTGGCGGATTTGGCGAAATGACCGCCGAGGACGTGAAGTTCTCGTTCGAGCGCGTCATCCAGCACAATTCTCCGGTCAAGGGCGACTGGGGCCCGCTTGACCGCATCGAGATCGAGGACGACCATACGGGCGTGATCGTGCTCAAGACGCCGTTCGTGCCGCTCTGGAACATCACTCTTCCCTATGGTTGCGGCCACATCGTCTCGAAAAAAGCGGTGACGAGGGCAGTTGCCGACGGCGGCGATTTCGGCATGAAGCCGCCCTGCTATTCAGGTCCCTACGTGCTGTCGGACTGGAAGCCGAACCAGCTCGTCCTGTTGACCCGCAATCCCGAATGGAAAGGCCCCAGGCCGGGCTTCGACGAAATTCATATCCTGCCGATGAGCGATATCAAGACCGCCGAGCGCGCCTATCAGGCCGGCGACATCGACTTCACCGATTTCAGCCTCGATTCGCTGGCGACGTTGAAGGACAGCCCGCCCGAAAACACCAAGATCGAAGAAAAGCCTTCGCTCTACTATGTCTATATCGGCATGAACTCGGACCATCCGAAGCTGAAGGACGTTAATGTCCGCAAGGCGATTCAATGGGCCATCAATGTGCCGCAGATCATGGACGCGGCCTATTCAGGCCAGGCCCAGGTCGCCACCGGCCTCATCGCTCCGGGCTTGGTGGGACACCGGGAAAAAGCGCTGGTGCCGCCGGAGGGCGATCTCGAAAAGGCGAAGCAGTATCTGGAGAAGGCCGGCATCACCGAACTCAGCCTCACCATCGACGCGCTCAACGTGACCACCTTCTCCACGATCGCGGAAATGGTCCAGGCGCAGCTGTCGCAGATCGGCATCATGGTCGAGGTCAATGTTCAGGATTCCGGTTCGTTCTGGACCATCGGCATGGAATCGGAAGGCGAACGCTGGAAGGACATGCAGCTGATCGTGCAGCGTTTCTCGATGGTGCCGGACCCCTATTACGCCACCACCTTTTTCGTGCGCGACCAGGTCGGTGTGTGGAACTGGGAGCGCTTCCGCAGCGAGCGCTTCGACGAACTCAATGCCAAGGCGGTGACTGTCGAAGACCCGCAGGAACGGGCCAAGATGTACTATGAGATGCAGGACATCATGGAAGATTCCGGCTCCTACCGGTTCCTCACCCATGAAGGCTCGCCGATCATGTACCGGACGACGCAACTCGAGGCCGAGACCCGCCCAGACGGGCGGCCGCTCTATCTCGGCTTTGAGCCGAAATCGGCTTAGGGGCAAATTCCAGGAAAAATGCGTCCCGGTTTTCCATCCGGAACTGCAAAAAACAAAGGGTTAGAGCGGGTCGGCGATTCAATCGAACGCTGAACCGCTCTGACGCGGTCGCCGGGACAGGCTGAGTCAGAACATGTGGTTATATCTTGGCAAGCGTATCGTGCTGGCGGCGGCAATCGTCGTCGTTGCCGTTACGCTGCTGTTCCTGATGATCCAGGCCGTTCCCGGCGATCCCGCCGCGGTCCTGCTCGGGCCGCGTGCGACGCCGGAACTGAAGGCGCAATTGCACGAGGAAATGGGCCTCGACAAGCCGCTGCCCGTGCAGATCGTCTCATTCTTCGGGGGGCTGCTGCATGGTAATCTCGGCACCGATGTCTTTACCCAGCGCCCTGTCGCGGCCATCGTTTTCGAGCAATTGCCCTACACGATCGAACTGATCCTGGTTTCGATCGCCTGGGCCGTTATCGTCGGTGTGCCGCTCGGCTGCTATTCGGCGCTGCGCCGCAACTCCGTGATCGACAAGGTCGTGGGTGTATTCGCGGTCGGAACCATCGCCATCCCGTCCTTCGTCATGGCGATCTATGCGCTGTTGATCTTCTCGGTCGGCCTGCGCTGGCTGCCGGCCATCGGCGCCGGCTCAGGCTTCCGCGACGGGTTCGTCCATCTCATCCTTCCAGCCTTCGTCGTCGGGATCGGCTGGGTGGGCTACATCTCGCGCATCGTGCGCGCCTCCATGCTGGAGATTCTTGGCGAGAACCACATTCGCATGGCGCGCTCCTTCGGCCTTTCGGAGCGGCGCATCGTGGCGCGCTACGCGCTGCCGCTCGCGATCCTGCCGACAGTGACGATCATCGGCGTCGGCATGGCGCACCTGCTCTCGGCGGCCGTTTTCGTCGAGGTGGTCTTCGCCCGGCCCGGCATCGGTGCTCTGATCGTCAAGGCGGTGGATTCGCGCAACTATCCGATCGTCATGGGCACGGTCCTCGTCACCACCGTTCTGTTCGTCATCTCCACGACGCTCGCCGACCTCGTCAACGCGGCGCTCGATCCAAGAATCCGTGAGAATTTGTAGCGTGTCCGAAGTTCAACTCATTCGCGAGGCGGTCGATGAACGCAGCGGGCCGGGCGCGGCTGCCATGTTCCTGCGGCAATTGCGCAAGTCTCCGCTCGGCATGATGGGCGCCGTGCTGGTCGTGCTGATGGTGGTGACCGCGGTCTTCGCCACTTGGATCGTGCCTTACGATCCGATCAAGATAATGGTCGGGCCCCGGCTGGCGCCGCCCTCTTTGCATTTTCTTCTCGGCACCGATCAGTTGGGACGCGATGTCTTCTCGCGGGTCGTCATGGGCGGAAGGATCGCGCTGCTCGTCGCCTTCGTCTCGTTGGGCGCCTCGCTCAGCGCAGGGCTTGTGCTCGGCCTCATCGCCGCCTTCGGTCCACGCTGGCTGGACAATCTGCTGCTGCTGGTCTTCGACACGATCCGCTCCTTTCCGGTCATCATCTTCGCGTTGGCAGTGGTGACGCTGCTCGGGCCGAGCCTTGCCAGCGTCATCTTCGTCGTCGCGATCACGTCTGTGCCGATCTATGCGCGCGTGGTGCGCACGCAGGCCCACGCACTGCGCGAGAGCGAGTTCATCACTGCGGAGCGCGCCATGGGCGCCGGCATCGTGCGCATCCTTGCCGTGCACGTGCTGCCCAATGTGATCGGGCCGCTGCTGATCCTGGTCAGCATGGATGTTCCGCTGGTCATCACGCTGGAGGCCGGCATGAGCTTCCTAGGCATGGGTGTCCGTCCGCCGACGCCGGACTGGGGAACCATCCTCAGTGACGGCTATGGCTATATCCACAAAACGGTGTGGCTGGTGATCGCCGGCGGCATCCCGATCGTCATAACCACGCTGGGCTTCACTTTCCTCGGCGAGGCGCTGCGCGACATTTTCGACCCCAAGCTTCGGAAAGACCTATGAACCCCGGCGCTCAGGCAGGACATTCTCCAAACCGCGACCCGCTCCTGGCGATCCGTGGTCTGTCTCTCGATTTTGGCACGCCGCGCGGTCGCGCCCATGCACTGCGCGATATCCATATCGATGTGCCGGCGGGCGAAGTGGTCGGCATCGTCGGCGAAAGCGGTTCGGGCAAATCGACGCTCGCCTATGCCGTGATGGGGCTGCTGGCGGAAAATGCCGAGATGGTGAACGGCGCCATCCTGTTCGAGGGGCGCGACCTGCTCGGCATGGCTCCGGCGGAGCGGCGCGGCTTGCTCGGCAACCGCATGTCGATGATCTTCCAGGACCCGATGACGGCATTGAACCCGGTTCGCAGCATCGAAAGCCAGATGATCGATATCCAGCATCACGAGGGCGGGTCGCACCGGACCAAGCGCCAGCGTGCGCTGCACATGCTCCATCGGGTCGGCATTCCGGACCCGGAGAGCCGCATCGGCGGCTATCCGCACGAGTTTTCCGGCGGCATGCGCCAGCGTATCTGCATCGCCATGGCGCTGCTGGTGAAGCCGGCGCTGCTCATCGCGGACGAACCGACCACAGCGCTCGACGCGACGCTGGAGGTGCAGATCATCCATCTGTTGAAAGAGCTGCAAAAGGAGATCGGCTGCTCGATCCTGTTCGTCTCTCACCACCTCGGCGCCGTCGCCGAGCTCTGCGACCGGGTGGCGGTCATGTATGCGGGCGAGGTGGTCGAATACGGCACCGTGCGCGACATCTTCCGCCAACCGGGGCATCCCTATACGCGTGCGCTGCTCGAATGTGATCCCGGACGCATCAGGAAACGCACTCGCCAGTTGCCGACGATCCCGGGCGAGGTGCCGAGCCTCCTCGGTACCCAGGCGGGTTGCATCTTCCGTCGGCGCTGCCCGCAAGTTTTTACCCGGTGCGTGGATGACAGTCCCGTCCCGTGCGCTATCGGCGCAACGCACACCGCACGCTGCCATCGTCTCGACGACACCCTGGTGGTGCCGGCATGAGCCCCCTCCTTTCCGTCGAGGATCTTCGCGTACGCTTCCGCACCATGGGCCCGCTGAAGGCGCTCGCCAGCGGCGTTAAGAACCCGTTCGTGGATGCCGTCTGCGGTGTCTCCTTCGAGATCCGCAAGGGCGAAACGCTCGGCCTCGTCGGCGAAAGCGGTTCGGGAAAATCCACCATCGCCCGCGCCATTATGGGCCTCCGGCCGCCGATGAGCGGCACGATACGCTTCGATGGTCAGGTACTGAACGGCCTCGCCCCGACGGAGCGCAAGCCGCATCTTCGGCGCATGGCGATGATGTTCCAGGATCCGGTTGGATCGCTGTCGCCGCGGCTCACTGTACGCTCGCTGCTGATGGAGCCTTTCCGCATTCACGACGTTACCGACCGCGACCCCGCCGCCGAAGCGGAACGCCTGCTCAACATGGTCGGCCTGCCCGCCGACTTCGGGCGGCGATATCCACACCAGCTTTCCGGAGGCCAGGCGCGGCGCGTCGGCGTGGCGCGGGCCCTTGCATTGCAACCCGATCTTATCATCGCCGACGAGCCGACTGCGGGACTGGACGTGTCCGTTCAGGGTGAAGTCCTCAATCTGCTTGGACGCTTGCAGGGCGAACTCGGCATCGCCATTCTCATCATCACGCATAATCTCAATGTCGTGCGCCACATGACCGATCGCATGGCGATCATGTATCTCGGCCGCTTCATCGAGGTCGGCTCGACTGAGCGGATATTCGCGCAGCCGCGCCACCCCTATACGGAGGCGCTGCTGTCGGCCAATCCGGAACCCGACCCGGACGCCGTGCTCGACAGGGTCGAGCTCAGCGGCGAGGTGCCGAGCCTGATGACGCGCCCAACGGGCTGCGAGTTCCACACCCGCTGCCGCTATGCGCAGGGCATCTGCAAAAGCGTCTTCCCGTCCCGGGCAGCCGACCGGGAAGATCCCCGCCATGTCTTCAATTGCCACTTCCCGCTATCGGAACGTGCGCTCGCCGGAGCCACCAATGTCTCGTGAAATCCTCGATGTTCCTCTTGCCAACGGCACGCCGGGCACCCAACACAGCGTGCGCATCATCCGGTATGGTGCCGCCGACGCGCGCCCGAAAGCCTATATACATGCCGCGCTGCATGCCGACGAAGCGCCAGGGCTGCTGGTATTGCACCATCTGGTCGAGCAGCTTGACGCCGCCGACGCGCGCGGCGAAATCCGGGGCCAGATCGTCGTCGTTCCCTACGCCAACCCGCTCGGCCTGGCGCAGTTCGTCAATGGCGATCATCTGGGGCGTTACGATCTGGCCAGCGGCCGGAACTTCAACCGCAAATGGCCTGATGTCGCCGGCGAATTGACCATCCGACTTGCCGATCGGCTCGGAAGCAGCGCCGACGACAACACGGTGCTCGTCCGCAGCACGATCCGCGAAATTCTCGACGAACGCGGCGCAGGGCAGCCTGTCGATTCCCTTTACACCGCCTTGGCACGCGAGGCTTTCGATTCCGACCTTGTGCTGGATCTGCACTGCGACGACGAAGGGCTGATGCATCTGTTCGTGCGGCCCGAGATCTCGGCCGCATTGTCCGACCTTGCGCGGGAACTCGGTTGCCGGGCGGTTTTCTCACAGGGTTCGTCGGGCGGCTCAACCTTCGCCGAAGCAAGCGTCGAGCCTTGGATCAGGCTTGCGGCTGCCCTTCCCGATAAGGTGATCCCGATCGGCTGCCTCGCCGCGACGGTGGAACTGCGCGGCTTCATCGACATCAGTGATGAGATGGCGTCGGCTGACGCTTCCGCCTTGCTCAACGTGCTTCGCCGCCGCGGCTATGTCGCGGGGGAAGCGGGCCTGCCGCCCGCTGCGCTTTGCGAGATCACCGGCTTCGACGCGTGCGATGTGGTTCGCACGCCCGCTTTCGGTGTCATCGTCTACCGCGCCGAACTGGGTGAACGCGTCACTTGTGGACAGCCGATCGCGGACATCGTCATGCCTTCCTCCCTCGGTCACGACGCGCGCGTGACCGTGCGGGCGCGCACCGACGGGCTCGTGGTGACGCGAAGGCTGAAGAAACTCGTCGCCGCCAATCAGGTCATTGCCAAGGTGGTGGGCCAAAAGCCTCTGGCCCACCGGACAGGCTATCTGCTGGAGGATTAGACCAATCAGCAGGCACTTCTTGCCCGCAGATCGATCATGGCGAAACGAGGTCCGTTCGATCTGATCCTGGTCCCGGGCTCTAGGCCAGGGGCCGACCGCCGTCGACCGGAATGATAACGCCGGTCACGAAACGAAGGTGAGTTGCGGCCGCCAAAACGGCCTCGGCGACATCGTCGGGCGTGCCCAGTCGCCCCAGCGGCGTCCGGTTTGCCTGTTCGTCCCGCCAGGATTCGTCACGGCCCTTGATGAAGTCGGTGTCGACGACGCCGGGCGAGACCGACACGACCCTGATTCTCGGGGCCAGGGCACGCGCCAGCGACTTGGTCAAATTGTCGACAGCGGCTTTCGACGCGCAATAGGCGACGTTGCTTCCCATGGCGGTGACCCCTGCGATCGATGAGATGTTGACAACAACCCCGCTGCCGGTGCGGTCGAGAAGCGGCCGCATGGCCCGCGTCGCAGCAATCACACCGCGCACGTTGACGCTGAAGATGCGGTCGATCAATTCGTCGTCCAGGCTGTCGAGGTCCGGGTGTGGCACGAAGCGGGTTGTCCCGGCGCAATTGACCAGGACATCCAGCCGGCCAACGCTTTTCTCGATCTGACCGGCAAGGCGCGCGAGGCAATCGCTGTCCGTCACGGTCGCCTCGGCGACAAAGTGACCGCCGGGCGCCAGTGACGAAACCAGATCGTCGGCTGCCTGCCGCGAACGGTTGTAGCCGATGGCAACCGAAGCCCCTTCCGCAGCAAGCCTGGATACGATCCGCGCGCCGATACCGCCGGTTGCTCCGGTGACCAGGGCGACCTTGCCCGTGAGTGTGCCTGTCATGGCCGTCTCCTGAGTGTCAAATCCCGGTGCGTCGCTTATGGGAGGCCAGCGCCATGAGATTGCGGTCGCGCCAGGCGCTGCGTTCGGCGAGTTGGGATGCTGACAACTTTTCGCGGCGCGCTTCCTCGGCCTTGGCAATCAGCCCTTCCGACCAGGGGGCCGGATCGCGCCTGGCGAGGGCGATCGAATGGTAGAGCGGTCCCAGACGTCTCGCGTAGTCTGCGATCCCGCCGGGCGCATTCAGATCGATCGTCTCGAAAGGCCCCATGAAGGACCACCGGTAGCCGAGCCCACGCGACACCGCAAGATCGATATCGGCGGCACTTGCCACGCCCTCCTCGAGCAGGGCCCAGGCTTCGTTCAGCAATGCCCCCTGGAGCCGGTTGAGGACGAACCCTTCGATTTCCTTGCGCACGATGACGGCCGCCTGCCCCACGGCCTCCATTTGCACCCGCAGCCACGCAACGGCCTCCGCGTCGGTCCAGGGCGCCGGGACCAGTTCCACCAACGGGATCAAATGCGGTGGATTGACGGGATGAGCGACAAGAAAACGCCGGCGGTTGGCACAGGACCCGGTGAAGGCCGAGGCGGGAATGCCGGAACTGGAGCTGCCTACGACCGCGTCGGGCCGCATCGCTCGGTCAATCTCCAGACAGACCGCCTCCTTGATGTCGCGCACTTCCAGCACCGACTCCTGGATGTAGTCGTGGTCCGCTACCGCGCCCTCCAGCGTATCGACAACGTTCAGCCGCCGCATGACTGCATCGACGGCATCTACCAGGCCGGCCTCTTGCATGTCGGCAAGACTAGCCCGGATCTTGTCGAGCACCGCGGCGCGGATCTCGACATTGCCGTCATAGATAGTCACATCATGGCCGGCCCGGGCGAAGACGATCGCCCAGCCACGGCCGACCAGTCCGGCACCGACAATGGCGACCTTGCGGATTGCATCCATCATTGCACCCGCGACGTCTCGCCGTCCGCGAGGCAAATTTCGGTGATCCGCAGGCCATCCTGAGTGATGCGGGATGGGAACCGGTCCTTCAACCGCTCTTCGTGGATGGGAATGACCCGCCGTGCCTCGTGGCCCACCTGCTTCATCATCTCCTCGGTGGCGAGAACGAGATTGGTCTGGCTGCCGACCGCAAGCCCCACCGGAACGTAGAGCGTCTCGATGTCGACGGCAGCTCCCGAACCCTCGATGTTGTCGAAGACGTAGACCAGATCGCCAGCCAGCACCCAAGTGTCGTCCTTGCCGTTGCGTATGGTGACCCACATCGATCCGTAAGTATGGCTGTCAAAGGCGGCATGGAGATCGATGTCGGGCAGGACGTCCTGTTTCGCTCCGTCGATCGTCACCAACCGCTTCTGACGGGCCAGGTCGACGCCGCGCACGATGTCGCCGGGGTCGACGGCTACGTTCATCCAGCGCATGCGATCCGGCAGCGACATCGCCCAGACCCACTTCGCGATCTCCCTCTCCTGGATGTAGAAGGTCGCATTCGGGAAGTCCTCGACATTGCCGAAATGGTCGAAATGCGCGTGCGTGACGAAAACCGTGTCGACGCTCTTTGGTGAGAGGCCGATTTCGCCAAGAACGGCCTCGGGCGAGTGCCAGTTCTCGACGCCAAATTTGTCGGCCAGATGCTTGCCGTAGTCCTTGTTGTTGTAGCCGACATCGACCATCGCGACGCGACCCTTGCCCTTGATCAGCGCGTAGCAGTAAGGAAGCTTGACGTAACCCTGGTTGTGGGCGCCGTAGAGCACGCCGCTCTTGTGGTAGTTGCTGACATAGCTGTACTCAAGCACCCAGATCGAATATTGGCCCATTGCTTCCTCCCTGTTGTCGCCAACGCTGCGCACAGCTGCAGCAGGCGTGATTGAAATCGACCGGCGTCATACCGGCCCGCGATTCCGACGCCGCCTGCAGCCCGGCATAGGCGCGTTTGATCCTCTCCCCGGCCCGATCGAGCCCCTGCTGCCAGTCGCGCCGCAGTCGGGCCGAACCGAAATCGTCCAAGACCTCGCCCAGCGTTGCATGAGCGGCCCGCAGACGCGCGCAATGGCTTTCGAGCGTGTGCGGCGCCTGCAAGGCGCCCAGCCGCTGCTCCACCTCCGTCCACCGTTCGCGGGCCGCCGGGATGTCAGGCAGGTCGAGCACGTCGCGGCGTCCGCCGGCCTGAGCCAGGACCAGCAGGCCTGCGAGTTGGCCGATCAGCCGGCGCAGGCCTTCGTAGACGGGGCGGGTTGCCACGACGTAGCGGACGATGGCTTCGTCGGCCAACGCGGCATCGTTGACGGCCGCGACGGGTTCCTCGCTTCCGGTGACAGAGACATGGGGCGCCGCGACGACCTCGCAGTCATAACGGTGGACGCTTACCGCCCGCTCGAAGAAGCGCTTTCCGGAGATATCAGCCATGGTGCCTTTTTCGCGTCGTCGCGCGCTCGATCACCGCACCGGGCGGGATTAGTTGGACGATCGGCTCCCGGCCGGAATTCGTGCTCAATTCCTTCGCCAGGCTGACCGTGGCCTCGAGCATCTGGTCTATGGGCTGCCGGACGGTCGTCAGCCCGTGTGAGGGCCAGTGGGCCATCTCGATATCGTCGAAGCCGACGATCGAAATGTCGTCCGGCACGCCGAGGGCCAGCTCTCGCCGCACGCCGTCGAGAAAGCCGATGGCGAGAATATCGTTGGCGCAGAAAACACCGTCGGGAACCTCTCTCAGCTCACGCAGCTTGCGCGCCGCTTCGTAGCCGGCATGATAGCTGAACTGGCCTGCCTCGATAACCGCCGGCGCGGCGAGGCCGCGCTCGACGGCGCGTTCGCTGAAGCCCCTGTGGCGCGCGACATTGGTGGAGGCATCGGGCAAGGCGGCGATGTAGGCCAGGCGCCGGTGGCCGGTATCGACGAGATAGTCGGCGATGCTGCGGCCGCCGCGTATGTTGTCGCAG
The DNA here is from genome assembly GCF_020165515.1 of Mesorhizobium sp. BR1-1-13. Lineage (NCBI taxonomy): Bacteria > Pseudomonadati > Pseudomonadota > Alphaproteobacteria > Hyphomicrobiales > Phyllobacteriaceae > Mesorhizobium > Mesorhizobium sp. BR1-1-13. The sequence continues at coordinate 39,021 of NZ_JAIUIH010000017.1, read as the reverse complement.
GAAATGCCGAACGCGTGGTCGTCGGCCGAGAGCCGGTTGAAAAAGATCACCGGAGTGCCGGCCCTACGGCATTCCTGCGCGGCCGCCGAAGACAAGGTGGCCGCCAGGATGATGGCAAGATCTGGCTGGTAGTTGAGCAGCAGGCGTAGCGCCTGGTCGACGTCTCCGGACTGGTCGGCGGCGACGAGCATCACATTCATATCGATGGCGCGAAGGGCGGTGGTCAGCCGCGTCAGCACTTCCGGATAGAACGGGTTCTTGATGTCCGCGACGACGATACCCACGATACGCGTCTTCTTGGTGATGAGGCTGCGCGCGAAAGGGTTCGGCGAATAGCCGATCTCCCTCGCACGGTTCAGCACCAGGTCCCGCGTATCCTTGGCGATCACGGCATCGGCGTGAAAGGCCCTGGATACGGTCGAAACAGACATGCCGAGATCGCGCGCCAGATCCTTCACGGTCAGGCGGGGCTTGCTGTTCTTGTTGCGGGCGATGATCGACATGAAAACTCCGTTGGCGCGCTGGCTCAGGCCTGGTTGCGACCTCCATAGCGGCGGACCCGGATGTTCGCCTGCTCGGCATGCCCGTAGAATCCCTCGAGGACACACAGGCGCGAACAGTACTCGCCTATCATGGCGCTCGCTTCGTCGGTCAGGACGCGCTGATAGGTGCAGGTCTTGATGAACTTGCCAACCCACAAACCGCCTGTGTAGCGGGCCGCCTTCTTGGTCGGCAGCGTATGGTTGGTGCCGATGACCTTGTCGCCATAGGCAACATTCGTGCGCGGCCCCAAAAACAGAGCGCCGTAATTGCGCATATTGTCGAGGAAGTAATCCGGATCGCGCGTCATGACCTGGACGTGCTCGGATGCGATCCGGTCGGCCTCCGCGACCATCTCCTCATAGGAAGCGCAGACAATTACTTCGCCATAATCCGCCCATGCCTTGGCGGCGATCTCGGCGGTCGGCAAGATCTTCAGCTGCCGCTCGATCTCGGCCAGGGTGTCGCGCGCGAGCTTCTCCGAGTTTGTCAAAAGCACGGCGGGACTGGTCGGACCATGCTCGGCCTGGCCGAGCAGATCGGTCGCGCAGATCTCGCCGTCGACACTGTCGTCGGCAATGACCAGCGTCTCGGTCGGGCCGGCGAACAGGTCGATGCCGATGCGGCCGTACAATTGCCGCTTGGCTTCAGCGACGAAGGCATTGCCGGGACCGACGAGCATGTCGACGCGCCCGATGGTTTCGGTTCCGAGCGCCATGGCGCCGACGGCCTGCACACCGCCCAGAACGTAGATCTCGTCCGCGCCGGCCATGTGCATCGCGGCCACGATAGCCGGATGCGGACCGCCCTGGAACGGCGGCGCGCAGGCGATGATCTTCTTCACCCCGGCGACCTTGGCCGTCACCACGCTCATATGCGCGGAGGCGACCATCGGGTATTTCCCGCCCGGTACGTAACAGCCGACCGTTTCCACGGGAATGTTCTTGTGGCCGAGGACAACGCCGGGAAGCGTTTCCACTTCGAGGTCCTTGAGGCAGGCGCGCTGCTTCTCGGCGAAATTGCGAACCTGGGCCTGGGCGAAGCGAATATCCTCGATGTCGCTTGCCGACACCTTGGACATCGCCTGCTTGATCTCGCTGTCGCTGAGCCGGAAGCTTGGCGGCGACCATTTGTCGAAACGCTCCGACAACTCCCGGACAGCGGTATCGCCTCGCTTTTCTATGTCGGCAAGGATCGTCTCGACGGTCGTCCGGACGGCCGCATCGCCCTGGGCGACAGCTTCGGGATCCCTGCCCCGTTTCAGAAAAGTCGGCATATTCTCATCCTTATGTTGAGTCAGGTGGGCGGCAGGATGCCGTCCACCTGTTGCATTGCTGATCGTCAGGGTTTTACCGTCGGCTCGACCTTGGTGAGCTTGTATTCGTCGGCCGGAGCCTTGCACGACGAGCAGTTGATGCCGGGCGCATCGGGCGCCTGCTTCACGTCCGCGGGCAACGCCTGAATGGTCGCTCCTGGTGTTGGCTTGCCCTCGAGCGCCGACTGCAGCGACAGTTCCGGCAGCAAATCGGGATTGAAGACCTCGGTGACGAAGGAACTCGGAACCTTGTCGGACGGGAAAACATTGCATCCGTCGGCGAAGGTATCGCCCTTGCAAGGTTTGACTTGATCCGCTGGCACCCAAGGCAGCGGGTACTCGATGTTCATCGGCTTCAGGTCGCGCTTCTTGGTCAGGATCTCCATCATCAGCTTGAAGGCATAGCCTGACGTAGCAGGCGGCGAACCGGCGGATACACCCTTGAGACCCATGCCTTGCATCTTCGGGTCTGCCAGTCCGAGACGAAAACCGTCCGAGTTCTCGCCGGTCATCGGAACCAGTTTGTTGCCCTTGTCGAGCAGCGCTTGAACGGCGCCATATTCGCCTGCCTGAGCCCAGATGCCGTCGACGTCGGGATGCGCCGCGAGAGCCTTGGCTGTCTCCTGCTGTGTGGTGCGGTCATCCCAGTAGGAGTAGTATTCCGCGACGACCTTGATGCCGGGATACTGGTTGAAAATGTGCATCGCGCCGTCGGTGTGGCGCTTATCCACCGAGTTGCCCGGGACGCCACGGCTCAGGAAGATCTTGCCCTTGCCTCCCAGGATATTGACCAAGGCCTGGGCGGTGTTCTCGCCGAAGCCTGCGGTGATATAGCTGACATTGTAGGCGCAGGGCTCGGTCACCGTGGCGTCGTACATGAAGAAGAGCACGCCCTTCTGGCAGCCGCGATGGACCGTGCGGTTCAGCGCCGTCGACGAGATCGGGAAGCTGATGATGCCGTCGGCGCCAGCCTGTATCATGCTTTCATAGGCCGAGATCTGAGCCTGGGGGTCGGTTCCCGAGATGACTTCCTTCAGCTCCACCGTCTTGTCGTAGGGCGGCGTCTGCGCCAACGCCTTGACGATGTTCGCAGCCTCCGACTGCCATGAATTGCCGCTGTAGCTCAGCGACAGATATATCTTGAACTTCTTGTCCTGCGCTTCGGCATGGTCGACAACCGCCCCAACGCCCATGGCGGTGGCAAGCGTCAGCGACGCGGCCAGTCCCAGTCTTTTTAACAGCCTCATTTCGATCAACCTCCCGTTGGAATTTGGCCCTTGCAGGTGCCGGACCAGAGCTTGTGAGAACGTTCTCACAATTGGACAAAACGCATTTCACGCACAGGCATGGTCACTTCCTCCGCGTCAGCATTCGATTTCCGAGATCGGCCAGGAATTCGCCGCGCAGCACCAGCAGGGCGGCGACAATGATTGCGCCCTCTATGACAGTGCGCCATCCTTCGTTGAGGCCGATGGCGGAGATAACGGTGCCAAGCGTCGTCAGAAGAATTGCGCCGCCGACCGTCCCGATGAAAGTTCCGCTACCGCCGAGGATCGAGGAGCCGCCGACCACGACGGCAGCGATGGAAGGCAGCATGTAGCTGTCGCCCATCCTCAGCGTCGCCCCGTTCGAATAGCCCACCAGCATCATGCCGACGAACCCTGCGCAGGTGGCACTGATCGCATAGGGGACGAGCTCGAGCCGATTGACAGCGATGCCGGCGATGAGGGCGGCGTTCCTGTTGGTACCAAGGGCGTAGAGCCGGCGGCCGAGCGCTGTGAAGTTTTGCAAGAACCAGCCGAACAGGATGAAAGCGACGGTGAAGTAGAGGACCAGCGGCACGCCGAGGAACCATTCCTTCATCAGCCACAGCAAGACGGACGGGGAGCCGCCGCGCGGCGTCCCGCTGGTATAGCCCAGCGCCACCGACGCCACGACGATCGAGGTCGCCATGGTCATGATGAAGGGAGGAACCTTCAGCCAGACAATTCCCAGTCCGCTGATCGTGCCGACCAGCGCGCAAATGACCAGGATGGCCGGCAGCATGTACCAGATGCCGGCGTTGCCGCTACCAATCCAGGTCGTCGTCAACACGCCGCCGAGCGTGATGAGGGCGGGGACGGATAGGTCAAGCCCGCCGATCAGGATGACGAGCCCTTGCCCGAACGACAAGACGATCAAGAAGGACGCGAGGATAAGAACCGTCAGCACCTGATCCCAGGAACCCAGCGCCGGACTGATGAAGCGCGAGCACACCACAAGCACGATACTCAGCCCAAACACCACAAGCGTATTGACCACCTCCCGGTCGAGCCTTTGCCTGCCGCGCCGGTCGGAATTGGCCTCGAAACGCGTTGCAACGTCCTTATGCGCGTTCACCGGATCTCTTCCTTCTTGAGCAGGCGCGCCACGGCGCTGCCGAACACGATCGCAAGCACCAGCACGAAACCTTGGAATATGCCGGTGTAGAAGGACGAGACCCCACCCGAGAAAAGCACCTTCTGCAAAAGCATCAGCGTACCGGCGCCCAGGATCGAGCCAACGAGGCTGCCCCGGCCGCCGCTCAACGGCGTGCCGCCGAGCGCCACCGCGGCAAAGGTGAGCATCAGGAATGGCGTGCCGGCTGTCGGATTTCCTGTCGCCGTCTGGGCGCTCAGCATGAAGCCGGCGACGCCGTAGAGGATGCCGGCGCCGACAAAGGCCGTGATGCGTACCCCTGCGACGGGCACACCGGAGAAACGAGCCGACTGCTCATCGGCGCCGATCGCATAGAGGCCGATCCCGGTATTGGTCCGCCGGAAGGCAAGCCAAAGCGCGATGACGGCAACCAGAAACAGCCCGGCGATCGGGATGACACCGAACAGGGTGTCGGTCAGCGTGTAGGTAACGAAGTCGGCAACCATACCGCCAGGCGCGTCCAGGATAACCAGCGCAAGTCCCTGGCAGACGATCATCGTGCCGAGCGTCGCCGCGATGGTCTGCAGTCCAAGCCTGGCCACGAGAATGCCGTTGATTGCGCCGACGGCACCGCCGATCGCACAGCACATCAGGAGGCTGGCCAGCGCACCGCCAGGACCATCGAACGGATAGACCGCCATCAGCACATTGGTCAGCGAGACGACGCCTGCGACAGACAAGTCGAAGCCGCGGCTGATGACGACCAGCGTCTCGCCCGCTGCCGCGAGCGCCAATGGCGTCGAGTTGTTGACGAGGTCGGTGAAGGTGTAAACCGAAAGCGCATCCGGTTGCCAGAACGCGTAGAGCGCATAAAGCAGGACATAGATCATCGCCACGATGCCGGTGCCGCTGATGACAGCCCTCCATAACGCGGAGCGGCGGGGCGCGGGATTTGCCTGGACCGCGGTCATGCGGCCACTCCATTCACCGCGCCCGCAGCGTGGCCGATCAGCGCGCCGACGATAGTCGGCTCATCGATGGCATCGCCCTGATATTCGGCGAAGACGCGGCCGCCATAGAGCACCATGCAGCGATGCGCGAGATGGACGAGTTCCGGCAGTTCGGACGAGTAAAAGAGCACCGAGCCGCCATCGGCGGCGAACTTCCGGATCGCCTCGTAGATCGACTGCTTGGTTCCGACATCGACTCCACGCGTCGGATCGAAAAGCAGTAGAGTGCGCGCACCCGTCATCATGACGCGCGCCAGGAGCGCCTTCTGCTGGTTGCCACCGGAAAGCTCGTCGATCTTGAACTGCAGATAGCGCTCCTGCAGTTCGACCGCCTCAGCGGTTTTTTTCGCAATGCGACGCTCGCTGGCCGGCCAGACGACGCCACCCTGCGCGATACGCGAAATGATAGGCAACACCATGTTGCTGGCGGTGCTGAGGCCGGCGAAAATCCCTTCCGACTTGCGGTCCTCCGGCAGGTAGGCAAGGCCGTTGCCGAAATGGAGCGCGGCGCCCGGGTTCGGGATCTGGGCGGACACGCCGTCGATCTCGATGCCGCCGCTTTTCGCCTTGGAGAGGCCGATCATCGTCCTGAACAGGTCGCGTTGGCCCTGCCCCTCGAGCGCGGCGATGCCGACGATCTCACCTCGCCTGACATCAAACGACACGTCGCGCAAGATTCCGCCGGAGAGGCCCCGAACGCTGAGCGCGACGGGCGCGGTGTCGGCGACCAAAGGCTGCGAGGCGGTCGTCTCACGCGCGCTGCGGCCGACCATCATCTCGAAAATGTTCTCGTCCGAAGCGCCGGACAACTCGACGGTGCCGATGCTGCGGCCATTGCGCAGGATGGTGGCCCGCGAACACAGGGTGCGCACCTCGCCGAGGCGGTGGGAAATGTAGAGGATGGCCGTCTGCAGGTTTTTCTGCCGGCGCACGAGCTCAAACAGCCATTCGACGTCCGCCAGCGCGGCCGTCGGCTCATCGAGGATCAGCAGCTTCGAGGCATGGGTGAAGGCGCGCACGATCTCAAGCCGCTGACGATCCGAAAGCGAAAGCACGCCGACGGGCGTGTCGGGATCAAAGTGGGAGAGAGCGTAGTCGTTAAGAACCTTGCCAGCTGATGCCGTCGCGGTGCGGCGCGACACGAGACCTAGCTTGCCCTTCGGCATTTTCGGCAGCACGAGATTCTCGGCGATGCTCAGATTCGGCAGCAGGCTGAGTTCCTGAAAGGCCGTCGCCACGCCCTGCGCCCGCGCATCGACGATGCCATGCGGCGCATAAGGCTTGCCGAAGATCGACATGGATCCCCCGTCAGGCGTCACGACGCCGCTGAGGATTTTCACGAGCGTCGATTTGCCGGCGCCGTTCTCGCCCAACAGCGCATGGACTTCGCCTGGCCGCAGATCAATGGAGACGGAATCGAGTGCGACTGTCGGTCCGTAGGATTTTGCAATGTTCGCGATGCGAACAGCCAGCCGGATCTCGTCGGTACCCATACCTCCTCCCAAAAGGTAAGTCCGCCGCAGCGGTGAGAACGTTCTCAGAGAACGTTCTCACTAATCCACAAGCACTGCCGGCTTGTCAATTGTGAATCGTTCATTCCTTGTCGAACGCACCGGGCTCCCGGCCTCCGGGCGGCACTTGGCCGTCTTTGGAGTGCTCAGAAGTGGCTGAGCCGGCGCCTTTTCTGGGCGGCAGGTCTGGGGTCGCCCGCCGGGATGGATTCTGCCCTTCGGACTGATGCGTTTTCTCGTTCACCTCGCCTGAAGGGCGCGTCAGACCTTGCCCGGACGCCGGCGGCTTGTTGCCTGCGGCGTCCTGGGAGAATGAATCGGCGGGATCGCCGTCGCCCCTGGCCGGATATTTGGTGGCACCAGTCTCGCGGCGATTTTCGCTTCCAGTCATGGCCCGGTCCTCCTTTGGCATAGTCATAACCTGGTTTCGACCGGCAGGTTCCAGCGGCTAAGCAGGAAGCGCAGATTTGAATCCCGCCGCCGCTCCTCATGGCCGGAAACCAATTTGGCGGCGCTGCGTTGACCCCGCAGGATCAGATCCCCCCAACAGCTTCGGAGAAAACCCATGCTCGACCGCTGCGGAAGCGCCGTCCTGACGACCGACAGTCTCTGACAACGGGCAGCAACATGGCTCGCATCGAGCGCGGACATTGTTTCTGCGGTGCCGTCACGGCGGTGATGGAAGGAGAGCCCTTCTGGACCTGCTTCGACCATGACGACGATTGCCGGCGGGCGATCGGCGGACCTATGACCATCTGGATCGGCTATCGTCCGCACCAGGTCGAGCTGACCGCCGGGAAGCCGAAGACCTTTTCGAAGACGAAGGGGGTCGTCCGCTCCTTCTGCGCCGATTGCGGTACCTCGATCTTCTATGCCGACGAAGGCCTGCGTGACGAACTCTATGTCTCGATCGGCTTCATGGACGCGCCGGAGCGGTTTCCGCCACAGGCACAGGCCTATTGGGATATGCGCCTGCCATTCATCGAAATGGCCGACGGCTTGCCCCGTGTCGATGGCTACACGAGGCGCCGCGATCCAGCCCTGGGCAATCCGCGCGAACGTTGATGGCTCCTCGAGCACTCCAGGCAACTGTGTAACGACTTTCCCGGGAAAGGCGCGAAACGCCTTCCCGGGGAAGGTGCAAAAACAACGAGATAGTCTGGAGCGGTTCGGCGTTTCTACCAAACACAGAACCGCTCTACTACAAGGCCCCGCAGGCTATTGCCCGATCAGCGTCAGGCCGAAGAGAATGGCCAGCCACAGGCCCGCCGCCGCGACCGCAAGCCTGGGGAGGATGCCCTCGCCCGCCAGATGCATGAACAGCAGCGCGATCACCACTGTCTTGGCGGCCGCCGCGGCAAGGTTGAGCGCGGAATTGAACCCGCCGAGGTCGACAAACGAAGAGCCGACGGTAAGCGCCAGCAAGGCGAGCAGCGCGAGATAGGCGAATGTGAGCTTTGCGAGGTCGCTCATCGTCGTCAGGCCCGGTTGATCAGATAGAGGACCGGGAACAGGAACACCCAGACGATGTCGACGAAATGCCAGTAGAGTCCGATCGCCTGCACGCGGCGCGCCCGGCTGCCCTGCGCGGTCCCCGGCCAGAGCAACAGTATGCCGGCAATCACTGCGATGCCGCCTATCAGATGCAGCGCGTGCAGCGATGTCATGGCGAAATAGAGCGCGAAGAAGAATTCGGCATGGGCGGGATCTGGGCCTGCGAAGCGGAACGGCGCGCCGAGCACCGGCGCCAGGCCCTCCCTGAATTCCTTGCCGTATTCGACGGCCTTGATCACCAGGAAGATGCAGCCAAGCAGGCTCGTGGACATCAAGGCCCAGAAGGCCGGCCGCCAACGCCGGGCAGCCGTGAACATGTGGGCAAGCGCCATCGCGAAGCTGCTGGTGATCAGAACCGCCGTATTCAGCGTGCCGAGCGGCAATGACAGATGTTGCGACGCTGCGGCGAACGCCGCCCCATAGCTCAACCGGGCGAAGAGAAACACCAGCACGATCGCGCCGAACAGCATCGCCTCCGAGCCGATGAAAATCCACATGCCGAACGCATCGGCGGCCTTCTCGCGGGCCCGTGTGTCGAAGGCAATGCTTTCGGTCGGCCCGCTCATGACGCTTCGTCCCTGTGCGGGCTGAACGTCTCGTGCCTCAGTCCTTTCATGGCATAGTCATAGGCCGGCCGCCTGACCACGGGCATGGCGTCGAAATTATGCGCGGGCGGCGGCGAAGCCGTCTGCCATTCAAGGCCGGTCGCGCCCCACGGGTTGGCCGGCGCCCGCGCGCCGCGAAACAGCGACCAGCCGAGATAGAGCAGCGGCATAAGATAGCCGACGGCCAGAACGACCGCGCCGGCCGAGGACAATACGTGCCAGAACTGAAACTCCGGCGGATAGGTGTGATAGCGCCGCGGCATGCCGAGAAAACCGAGCACGAATTGCGGAAAGAAAGTCAGGTTGAAGCCGAGGAAGGTCACGGTCGCGGCGATACGGCCCCAGGTTTCGGAATAGACGCGGCCGGTGATCTTCGGCCACCAGAAATGCAACCCCGCCATGTAGGCCGTCACCATGCCGCCGACCATGATGTAATGGAAATGCGCCACGACGAAATAGGTGTCATGAACGTGGATGTCGACGGCGAGAGCGGCCAGGAACAGGCCGGCCAGCCCCCCGAATGTGAACAGCGCCAGGAAAAACAGCGCATAAAGCATGGGCGTCTCGAAAGTGATCTCGCCCTTGCGCAGCGTCAGGGTCCAGTTGAACACTTTTATCGCCGAGGGGATCGCGACGCAGAACGACAGGAACGAGAACACGATGCCGGCGTAGGCCGACTGGCCTGATACGAACATATGGTGACCCCAGACCAGGAAGCCGAACACGGCAATCGCCATCGAAGACATTGCCACCGCCTTGTAGCCGAACAGCGGGCGCTTGCTGAAGCAGGGCAGCACTTCGGAAACAACGCCCATGCCGGGCAGGATCATGATGTAGACCGCGGGGTGCGAGTAGAACCAGAACAGATGCTGGAACAGCAGCGGGTCGCCGCCCAGAGCGGGATTGAAGATGCCGATACCGAAGGCACGCTCCAGCACAATCAGGATCAGCGAGGCGGCCAGCACCGGCGTCGCCAGCACCATGACCAGCGCGGTGGCATACATCGTCCAGACGAAGATCGGCAGCCTGAACCAGGTCAGCCCCGGGGCCCGCAGCGTGTGGACGGTGACGATGAAATTGATGCCGGTCATGATCGTCGAGAAACCGACGATGAAGACGCCCAGCGCGGCCATCGAAACGAAGCCGTTGGCATAGAGCGTCGAGAGCGGCGTGTAGAAGGTCCAACCCGTGTCGACGCCGCCGGCGAGCACCGCGGCCAGGGCAAAGGCGCTGCCGAAGATGAACACGTACCAGCTGGCGAGATTAAGCCGCGGAAAAGCGAGATCGCGCGCGCCGATCATCAGCGGCAGCAGGAAATTGCCGAGCGTCGCGGGGATCGACGGCACCAGGAAGAACCACACCATGATGATGCCATGCAGGGAAAACAGCCTGTTATAGACATCGTCCGACACCAGATCGCCCGCAGGCGACGCGAGTTCGATCCGCATCATCACGGCGAAGGCGCCGCCAAGAAAGAAGAATGCCGTCAGCGACATCAGGTAGAGCCAGGCGACGCGCTTGTGGTCGGTGGTCAAGAGCCAGGCGGCAGGTCCGGCCTCCCCATGCAGATAGCTCGAAGGCGCCAAGGCTTGCCTGCTCATTGGGTCGCCCCGCTTTCCCTGGTTGCCCGCGGCGACAGGGATTTGAGATACGCCAGCAGCATCTGCAGCTCCTGCTCGTCGACAAAGCCGTCGAAACTCGGCATCACGGGCTCATAGCCGGCGGCGATCTCCTTCTTCGGATTGAGGATGGAATCGCGCAGATAGCGTTCGTCGGCAATGACGGTCTGTTGATTGTCCAGGGCTACCGGCCGTCCGAAGACCCCAGCCAGATCCGGCGCCCTCACCTTGCTGGAATTGCCATGGCAGCCGGAGCAGCCGAGCGCGCGGAAGAGTTTTTCGCCGTCGGCGGCAAGCGTTTCGCCCTGGCCCTGGTTGCCCAGCCACGCCGCATATTCTTGCGGCGGCATCACGGTCACCCAGCCGCCCATCTCCGAATGCTGGGTGCCGCAATATTGCGCACAGAACAAATGATACCGTCCGGGCTCGCTGGCGATGAACCAGACATGCGTGGTGCGCCCCGGCACCGCGTCCTGCTTGACCCGGAAGGCAGGTACGAAGAATGAATGGATCACATCCTGCGATGCCAGCGACACGATCACCGCCTTGCCGACCGGCACATGCAGTTCGTTGATCTCACGCTGACCGCCGGGATGACGGAACTCCCACATCCATTGCTTGCCAAGGCCGGCGATCTCGAGCGCGTCAAGCGGCGGATGCTCGCGGCGCAGGAACAGCACGGCTCCCCATCCGAAGATGGTGAAAGCGATCAGCAGGCTGGCGACTGTCCAGGTTACCTCGAGCGGCGTGCTGCGCGCACGCTCTCCCGTTCGCTCCACCTTGGAGCCGGCGCGATATTTGATGGCGTAGAAAACGACCAGGCTGGTCAGGAAGACGCCCAGCGTGACGGTGAAGGCAAGCAGCACGTAGAACAGGGCGTCTACACTGCTGGCGATCGAGGAGGCCTGCGGCGGCGTAAAGGGGATGCCGAACGTCAAATCGGCCTCCTTCGCGAAAGGGCGAGAATGGTGACGCCAAGGCCAAGCAGCGTCGCCATGCCCGTCACCTTCACAACGGCCCAGATCGCCGGCGTATACTGGCCCTTTGACGCATCGAAGCCAGCACACAGCAGAAAGACGTGATCGGCGATGGAGCCAAGCCGCCCGGCCGACGCATCGACCAGGGCAAGCCTGAGATCGCGCGGCTCGAAACTCAGCGCCGGAAGTACTTGCGCGATACGCCCTTGCGGCGTCAGCGCGATGACCGCGATCGGGTGGACATATTGCGAGATCCGGCCGCGCCGGTCGAATGTGATGCCGGCCTCCGCAGCAAGGGCCGCGCCGGCGCCATCCTCGCTGGTCAGGAAGCGCCACGCGGACAACCCTGCCGGACCGGCGGACCGCCCGACCTCGGTTTGGATGGAGGCCGCATCCCCGACAGTCTCGGAAGCATCTATCGAGACGAAGAGAGCATGGTAGGTCGCAGGATCGAGGCCGGTCTTGTTCAGATCCGAGGCAACCGCCTGCTGGGTCACGCCGCAGAGGTTGGGGCATTTGTCGTAACCGAAAATGAGCAGCGCCGGCCGCCCGCCGAGAATGCCGGAAAGCGTCTGCCGTGCGCCCGAAGCCTCGCGGAAGACTGTGTCGAGGCTGAGCTGCGCGCCGATCTGCGGTTCGAAACCCGGCCGCGCGCACGCGCTGGCGGTCATTGCAGCCAGGAGCACGAGCGGCAGGATCAAACGCCTCATGGCCTCGTCTCCATGGCCGGTGCAGCCTGGCGCTGCTGCGGCGCCCTGGCGTTTGGCTGCGCGGCGTCGGCGCTGGCGCGACAAATGCCGGCCTGCGGCGCGCGCGGAACCTGGCCTTCGAGCAAGGGGCAGTCCTCATCGGCCGCAGCGGGCGTTCCCGCCCAATCCGGCAGCCCCTGCGCGGCGACCAGCTTCATGGCGTCGTCGATCGGAATGCGCGCGATGCCGCCATTGCGGTCGACCCAGGCAAGGATGCCGAGTTCACGGTCTTCCTGCTGACGGAACGCGGCAAGATCGGCCCCGGGAAAATCCTGCAAGGCGGGACCTGCGGCGCTGCCGTTCATCTGCGCGCCCGCAAGTGGCCAGAACGGGGCCGTATCGAAAATCAGTCTCAGCCCAAGCGCGGCGAGCGCCAGGAAGACAAGCAGGCCGAGGCCGATGAGCACAAGCGCCCTCGGCCAGACATCGCGTGTCTCGGGATGACGCACGACCTTAGCCACGGGCCAGCCTCCCGCGCCAGAAGACGATGCGATCCGGCCTGGTCCATATATAGACGAAGCACCCGCACCAGATGCCGCCCGCGCCGACCAATGCCGCGAGATCCGGCCACGACACTCCTGCACCGAGGGCGGACAAAGCCGGCCGGACGCGCCAGGCGACATCGGCGAAATGTCCGGCCAGCAGGAGCGCGCCGAGCCCTATCAGGCCAACGCGGCTGCGTTTGACGGAGCGGTTCAGGAAACCTGCGAAGGGCAAGGCAAATTGCAGCACGATCAGCAGCCAAAGCAGATACTGCCAGCCATTTCGCCCACGGATGACATACCAATGGATTTCGTGGGGCAGGTCGCCGCCCCAGACGACCAGCCACTGCATGAATGCCAGATAGGCCCAGATGAGCATGAAGCCGAACATCATGTTGGCGAGGTCTTCGCCGAGCGCCACGTCCTCCTCGCCACCCGGCGCCGACTCGATCGCGCGGCCCGCCGAAAGCACCGCCAGCGCCAGCCCGCACACGCCGACGACCTCGGCCGCCGCTTCGAGCATCGCATAGATGGTGGAGTAAAAATCCGGCTCTATCGACATCATCCAATCGATAGCAAACACCGTCACGGCAAAGCCGTGCGCGACGAGCCCGATGGCGTAGCCGCCGCCGGTCCTGCTTGCACCCGAACCGGGCGCCGTCCAGCCAAGTACAAGCCAGGCCAGCACCAGCCAGACGAGAGCACAGGCGATGAAACGAACGACGAAGAATGGTACGTTGAGATAGGTCAGCTTCTGGCGCACCGCTTCCGTCAGCGCCGGGTCGGCTCCTGCCCAGGGAAAGACCAGATCGAGCCGCGCAAGCACCGGCAGCATCAACAGCAGCGCGACAGGCAAGGTCGCGACGGCGGCCCGCAGCGGCGGCCGCAACGCGTCGCCCCAGCGCCCGCCGGTCAGCCCGTGCACCATGAGCAGGGTCATTGCGCCGAGCGGCAATCCCAGCAGGAACACCGCCATCATCAGCCAGCCCGCCAGCGTCGCGCGCGGAGCGACGAACAGCCCGGCCGCGCATAGGCAGAGGCCTGCGGCGGCCAGCATGAGCAGCAGGATGAGGTAGCCATCGGGCCAGGCGATGCGCCTCATCGTGCAGCCTCCGCGTCGAGTTTCGCGCGAAGGGATTCGGGCAGCGTGCCGGCCGCCGCATAGCGCGAATATTGCAGCGCTCTGATATAGGCGACGATCGCCCAACGGTCCTGCGGGTCGACACGCGCGGCGTAGGAATACATCGCGCCGTAGCCGTTGGTGATGACGTCGTAGAAATGCCGGTCCGGCGCCTTGCGCAGGGCATCCTGATGGTAGGTCGGAGGCGACGGGAAACCGCGCCGAACCACCATGCCGTGCCCATCGCCGGTGCGGCCATGGCAGGGCGAGCAGAAGATATCGAACCGTTGCCGTCCACGCTGGAGCAGCGCCATGGTGATCGGGTACGGCGATTTGTCCGGCGTTGCCGCCAGCGCGGCGTCGCGCGTCACCGTGCCTTCGACCGGGGACCTGGCCGACATGCCGTCGGCGAACTGTCTGCTCTCTTCGAGCGGGTCGTAGCGCGGCTGATCGGCCATGTTCTGCTTGCAGGCGGCAAGAAGCAGGATGAACGGCAAGAGCAGCGACCGCCGGTTCACGTCGCCATCTCCTCGACCGTCTCGGCGCCAAGCCGCGTCAGCTGTCGCTTGGTAACGTCCTTGCGGTATTTCGGATCGGCCGCCTCGATCAACAGATAGAACTTGCCGCCGCGCGCATAGGTGAAGCTCTCGGCATTGAAGACGGGATGATAATATTGGGGCAGCCCGTTCGCGACCAGCATGCCGAAGAAGCCGGCGAGCACCGCCCCCAGGATCGCCGCCTCGAACGCGATCACCGTGAATGGCGGCCAGGAATGCAGCGGCCGGCCGCCGACATTGACGGGATAGTCGATCTCGACGGAATACAGGATCAATGCATAGACCAGCACGCCGCCGGCCACGGCACCCGCCAGCATCACCCATGGCAGCCGTGTCTTTCGCATGCCGAGTATGTCGACCAGGCCGTGCACCTCGAACGGCGAGAACGCATCCATATGCCGGTAGCCCTTGTCGCGCATCGTTTGCGCCGCGCTGGTCAGCGCATCCGGATCGGCGAAAGCCGCGATGACGCCATGGAGGCTCATGCCGCGCCGCCTTTCTGCTCGGCCAGTTCCTCGACCTCGAAGATGGTTATCGCCGGCAGGATGCGGATGAACAGGAAGACCAGCGCGAAGAAGGTGCCGATCGATCCGAACAGGATGCCGAAATCGAGCCAGGTCAGCGACTGCTCGCCCCAGGACGACGGCAGGTAGTCGCGGCTCGGGCCGGTCACCACGATGATGTAGCGTTCGAGCCACATGCCGATGTTGATGACCAGAGCGATCGAAAACAGCAGCGGCATATTGGACCGCACGCGGCGAAACCAAAGCAGTTGCAGCACCGCGCAATTGCAGAAGAGCATGGTCCAGAACAGCGGCGCATAAGGGCCGACGGCGCGCTGGACCATCATCGCGCGCTCGTAAGGCTCACCCGAATACCAGGAAAAGAACGCTTCCGACGCATAGCCGTAGATGACGACCATGCCGGCCGCGATCATCAGTTTGGCGGCGTTGTCCATGTGGCGCGGCGTGATCAGGTCCTCCACAGCGAATGCCCAGCGCAAGGGAATGGCTATGGTCAGCACCATGGCGAAGCCGGAGAGAAGCGCGCCGGCGACGAAATAGGGCGGGAAGATCGTCGAATGGAAACCCGGCGTGATGGCGAAGGTGAAATCGAGGGCGACGATCGAATGCACCGAGACGACCAGCGGTGTCGCCAGCGCCGCCATCAGGAAATAGACCGTCCGATAGCGCGCCCAATGATAGGCCGAGCCGCGCCAGCCAAGCGAAAGGACGCCGTAGAAGAGTTGCGCCGGCCGCGACGTCGCCCGGTCGCGCAGCACGCCCAGATCGGGCAACAGGCCCATGTACCAGAACAGCAGCGAGACGGTGGCGTAAGTGGAGATCGCGGCGAAGTCCCAGACCAGCGGACTGCGCCATTGCGGCCAATGCATGTGGGTGTTGGGCAGGGGCAGAAGCCAGTAGAAGAACCACGGCCGGCCGAGATGCAGGATCGGATAGAGGCCCGCCATCGCCACGGCAAACAGCGTCATCGCTTCGGCGAAGCGGTTGATCGAGGCGCGCCAGGGCTGGCGCAGCAGCAGCAGCACCGCCGAGATCAGCGTGCCGGCATGGCCAATGCCGATCCACCACACGAAGCTTGAGATCATCGTGCCCCAGACGACGGGGATGTTGACCCCGTAGGCACCGACGCCGACCGAGATCAGGTAGGTGATCGAGTAGAGAAACAGCAGCATGAAAGCAAAGCAGACGAAGAATGCCGCCCAGAAGAAGCGCGGCAGCTTTCCTTGCAGCACGATCGCGCTGATGCGGCCGCTGATCTCTGGAAAATCGTGACGCCCGCGCAGCACAGGTGTCACGCCTTTGCTCGTCCTGCGGGCGGCCACGTCAGCCATCGCCGCCCTCCGAGCCGGATGTCACGGCGAGCCGGTCGTTAGGGTTGCTGACCTTGCCCAGATAGGTGGTTCGCGGCCTTGTGTTCAGTTCTTCCAGCAGCGCGTAATTGTGTGGCGAGGCCTTTTCCTGGACGACCTGCGAATCCTTCCTGTTGAGATCGCCGAAGGTGATGGCTTGTGTCGGGCACGCCTGCTGGCAGGCGGTGACGATTTCACCGTCCTCGATCTCCCGGTTCTCGATCTGGGCGCGGATCCGTTTTTGCGAAATGCGCTGTACGCAGTAGCTGCATTTTTCCATGACGCCGCGCGAACGGACGGTGACATCCGGATTGTGGACGGCCTGCTCCGGTCCTGCCTCGTCCTTGTCGAATTCCTGGTATTCCAGGAAATTGAAGCGCCGCACCTTATAGGGACAGTTCTGCGAACAGTAGCGCGTGCCGATGCAGCGATTGTAGACCTGCGCGTTCAGCCCGTCATGAGTATGGATGGTCGCATTGACCGGACAGACGACCTCGCACGGCGCCTTCTCGCAATGCATGCATGGCACCGGCTGGAAGAAGGTGTCCGGATCGTCGATCCCGCCTGCATAGTAGCGGTCGATGCGCAGCCAGTGCATTTCGTGGCCGAGTGCCGCCTCGTCCGGCCCCACCGTCGCGATGTTGTTCTCGGCCTGGCAGGCCGAAACGCAGGCCATGCAGCCGATGCAGGCCGACAGGTCTATCGACATGCCCCAGGCTTCCTGGTCGTAGCTCCAGTCGGGGTAGAGCGATTCCACCGGCGCTGGGGGCGCGTGGTCGCGCACGAAATGGGGATTTGCCCTGAACGCATCGAGGGAAGCATGGCGGATGATCGCCCTGCCCTCCATCGCTTGATGATGCTGGGTCGTGACCACACGCGCCGAACCGCCGCGCGGGCTCAGGACGACATCGTCGGCAAACCATGCCGCATCGCTGGTCCGGATCGCGAAGGCATCGTAGCCGCTCGCGAGTGCCGCCACCGAGCCGGCCTTGCGTCCAAAACCGAGCGACAGCGTCACCGTGTCGTCAGGCTGCCCCGGCGTGATCCAGACCGGTGCGTCGAGATCTTTGCCACCTCGTGCCAAATTCACCACCTGCCCGCTTTCGAGCCCCAGACGCTGCGCGGTGGCTGGGGAGATCAGCGCCGCATTGCCCCAGACAAGCTTGGTGAGCGGGCGCGGCAGTTCCTGAAGCCACGATGAATTGGCGTGGCGGCCATCGCGAAGCCAGGGATCGGCGACGAAGCGAAGCTCCAGCCCGTTCGCGACGGGGGCATACGGTGCGAAGCCGCCACTATCGGCCGGCACTGATACGGCGACGCGAGCAGCAGCACTGTTTTCCACGACACCGTCACGCAGCGCCTTGCGCCAGGCCGCCTCGTCCATGGCCGTCCACGTCCGGCGCACCAGTGCCTCCGCATTGACGCCGAATTCACCGCCCAGCGCGGCAAGCAACTGATGCAGGCTCTTGCCACCGAACAGAGGCTCTATGAGCGGCTGCACGATCGAGACCGTACCGTCATAGGCCCGGATATCGCTCCAGCTCTCCAACTCATGCGCGGCCGGCATATGCCATTGAGCCAGAAACGCGGTCTCATCGCGATAGAGCCCCCAATGAACAAGAAGCTTCAGGCTCGAAAAAGTTTTCCGCGCATCGATATCCGATGGCGCCGTGTGCAAGGGATTGGCGCCGAGCACGACGGCCTTGTCGACCGAACCGTCCATGATGGCCCGGCAGAGCGCGGCAAGATCGCCATCCACCGGCATGGCATCAGGCGGCTCGATCAATTGCAGCGTGTTGCCAAGGGCGCCAAGCCTGGCATTCATCGCGAGGGCCAAGGCATGCACGGACGGTGCCTGGTGCGCTCCGGCCACCACAAGCGCATTGCGGCCGATAGCGCGCAGATCGTCGACAAGCGCGTTTATCCATTCCGGATCGAGCGGCGACAAGCCGGCCGCGGCATTGTCGCCATCGAGGGCGGCCTTGATCGCCGCCGCAACGCTTGCGACGGCGCTTGGCCTGACGGCACGGCGATGGTCGGCGGCAGCACCCGTGATGGTGGGAGTCGTCTCGACGACATAGAGGCGGCTCATCGTGTCCGTCGATTTGCGCACCCGCCGCCGCTGCGCGAAATCACGAGCATAGGCCAGGCGCCCGGGGCCATCGCCCAGGAAATCGGCATCCAGGCTGACGATCACATCGGCGCGGTCGAAACGGTAGATCGCCGTCAACGACCTGCCGAACAATGTGCCCGTTGCCTGTTCACCGGAATTGGCCGCAAGCGGATCGTGGCGGAAGACACGAAGTCTGGGATAGCGCGCCCTCAGCGCCGCGATCTGCGCCTTCGTCGTCGGCGATGTCGTCGCCTCGAGCAGCAATGCCAGCCCTTGCCCACCTGAAGCGAGGAATCCTCCAGCCAGTTCGGCGATATCTTTCAGGAACTCGTCGTAACTCGCCGGCTCGCCCTTCCTGAGCGGCGTGCGAGATCGCTCGGGATCGAACAGCGACAACACCGCCGCCTGCATGACGGCATCTGTGGCGCCGCGCGACGCCGGATGATCGGGGTTGCCCTCGACCTTTGTCGGCCGGCCCTCATGGCTCTCGATCACGGCACCGATGCCGTAGCCGTCGCTGGAGAGGGTTGTCGCGTAATAGAGCGGCCGGCCGGGGATGATGTTCTCCGGCTGGCGGACATAAGGCACGATGCTCTCGGCCTCGCTGCAGGCGGTCAGCCCGGCCAGCGACAGCGATGCGCCCATCAGTTTCAAGACCGTGCGTCGGTCGAAGCCAGGCTGAAGGCGATCGGCCATCGCGGGGAATTCGGCCTCCACAAAGCGCTGGAATTCCGCCGTGTCAGCCAGTTCGTCCATGCTTCGCCATGGCTCCCGCCCCACCGCGGCGAGCCGCAATGCCTCAAGATCGAAAGCCGGATTTCGGTCAACGGTGGCAGACATAGCAATCCGTCATGGTCTCGGGATGAATGTCGAGCACGCTGATCAGGGAATGCCGGATCTGCTCGATGTCGTCAGGCGGCTTCCAGTGCATCAGGAAAACGTCCCGCGGCGGGCGAAGATTGGGACCTGGGTCGCGGTGGCAGCCAAGGCACCATTCCATCGACAATGAATGCGCCCGTCGCGTCAGCGGCATCTCGTCGACCGCGCCATGGCAGGTCTCGCATGCGACGCCCTTGGCGATATGGATGGAGTGGTTGAAGTAAACGAAATCCGGCACCGCATTGACCCGCTGCCATTGCAGCGGCTGTCCCGAAGCGAGACTTGCGCGCACCGGCGCCAACATCTCGGCATTGGTGAAGAGTTGCGAATGACAGGTCATGCACACTTCCGTTGCCGGCAGTCCCGCCGAGGCTGACGTCTCGACCCCGTTGTGGCAATAACGACAGTCCAGTCCGATATCGCCGACATGATGCTTGTGGCTGAAGGGAACGGCCTGGGCCACGGGTTGCCCCACGCCGGTAACGAACCCTGAACGCAAAAACGCCGTGCCGCCGACGGCCGCCAGAAGCGCGAAACAGCAAACACCCCACAGAAAGAAGCGGGCAATCCCATTGGCGTTGCTGGAAAAGACCTGCGGCATCCTCGCCGATTTTTCGCTTGGAACAAGCTTTTGGATCGAGCGCCTAACGGCGGCGAAGTGACAAAGGTTCCGTCAACGCGGAATGCTCACAAAATGGTGAGTTGAGAACGGCCGCCAGCCCCCACGATTTCTGGGGAACCTTGCCGGGATGAGCAGGGTTTAACTGCTTGAGACACTCCAAATTAGTCGGAAGGAGCAGCTCATGAGCAACGATCCCGACAAGGAGGGGCCTGTCTTTTCCGCAGAGGATGCGCGGCAAGGCGAGATTATCCTGCGAACGCGAACGCGCCGTATCATCTTCATTGTGGGACTTGTCGGCATCGTCCTGGTGGCGGTGCTGCTGCGCTTCGCTTAGCGCGGGCCGGCCACAAACACTCGATCTGAAACAGGAACTTTCTCGGACGCGGATCCGTTGATTTACGTCCTTCCAGTACGCGGCTTTTGCCGCACCAAAACCCTACTGCGGACTGCTAACGTGGACACGAACTCTCCAGACGTCGCACCAGTCGACGAAAGACCTCAAACAAAGCGGCGCCCCGATTCACGACCGAAGGGCGCCTCGTCGCGCCCACAAGCGAAACAGGACCCCGATGCTTCCCCCGGGAAAAAAGAGGGCCTGTTCGGCTCGCTCAGGCGGCACCCCTACGTCACCGCGGCGGTCGTCCTTATTCTGCTGCTGGCAGCGGCCGCAGCGATAATCTGGTGGCTCCAGGCGCGACAGTATGAATGGACCGATGACGCCTTCATCGACGCCCGCACCGTAACCATAGGCGCCGAAATCGCCGGCCGCATCACCGATGTGGCGGTGACCGACAATCAGAGCGTAAAGGCCGGCGACGTCCTGCTGCGCATCGACGACAGGGATTATCAGGCGTCCCTCAAGCAGGCTCAGGCGCAGGTGGCGCAGGCCGACGCCGAAACCGCCGACATTGCAGCCCAGATCGAAGCGCAGCAGGCCAAGGTGGACCAGGCCGAAAAGCAGGTGTCGCAAGGCCGGGCAGCACTTGATTTCGCCAAGGCCGAAAATCAGCGCAACAGCGAATTGCTCGCCCAGGGAACCGGAACGCTGCAGCAGGCGCAACAGGCTGCCTCGACCCTTCGCCAGGCCCAGGCGACGCTCGACAGCGCGCAGGCGAATGTCGTGGCGGCACAGAGACAAGTCGCCGTCCTTGAGGCCCAGCGCAAGAGCGCCGCGGCAAAACTCGACCAGGCCCATGCCAGCGAAGAGCAGGCCCGCACCGCGCTTTCCCGTACCTCGATCACCGCTCCGGTGGCCGGACGGGCAACGAACATATCCGCCGCCGTGGGCGCCTATGCCCAACCAGGGCAAGTGCTGATGATGTTCGTGCCCGAGGACGTGTGGGTGAAGGCCAACTTCAAGGAAACACAACTCGACCTTATGCGGCCTGGCCAGCCCGTCGAGATCAATATCGACGCCTATCCGGAGCAGACCTTCAGGGGCCACGTCGACAGCATCCAGGCCGGCAGCGGAACCGCTTTCAGCCTGTTGCCCGCGGAGAACGCGACCGGCAATTTCGTCAAGGTGGTGCAGCGCGTGCCCGTAAAGATCGTATTCGACAAGAAGACCGGCTTGCTGCTCGGACCCGGCATGTCCGTGGTGCCGACGGTCAAGGTGCGATGACTGGCCAGGCGACCGTGCAGCAAGCCGGCGAAAGCCGGTCCGCCGCCGGCGGGCGCAATCCCTGGCTTATCGCCATCGTCGTCTCCATCGCCACCTTCATGCTGGTGCTCGATACCTCCATTGCCAATGTGGCGCTGCGCAACATAGCGGGCAGCCTCGCGGCCGGGATGGACGAAAGCACCTGGATCATCACCACCTATCTGGTCGCCAATTCCGTCGTCATCCCGATCAGCGGCTGGCTCGCCGGCGTGATCGGTCGCAAACGCTATTACATGATCTGCGTCGCCACCTTCACGCTCGCCTCGCTGCTCTGCGGCCTGGCGCCGAACCTGAAAATGCTGATCCTGTTTCGCATCCTTCAGGGACTGGGCGGCGGCGGGATGGCGCCCAGCGAGCAGTCGATCCTCGCCGATACTTTCCCGCCCGAAAAACGCTCGCAGGCCTTTGCCCTCTACGGCATCGCCGTGATTGTGGCGCCGACGGTCGGGCCGACCATCGGCGGCTGGCTGACCGATCATTTCTCCTGGCACTGGATCTTCTTCATCAACGTGCCGTTCGGCATCATGTCGTTGGCCCTTGTGCAATGGCTGCTGGTCGAACCCGACGTGCTGGAGCGCGAGCGCCGGGAGAGGCTGAAGGGTGGCCTGAAGATCGACTGGGTCGGCTTCATCTTCGTCGTGCTGGCGCTCGGATCCCTTGAGATCTTCCTTGACGAGGGCCAGCGCAACGACTGGTTTGCGTCGGGCTTCATCACGACATTCGCCGTGATCTCGGCCGTCTCTTTCCTTTTCCTGATCCCCTGGGAGTTTCGCCATCGCGATCCGATCGTCGACATGCGGCTGGTTTTCACCCGCCAGTTCGGCACATCTTTTCTGGTGATGTTGGCGGTCGGCGCGGTGCTGTTCAGCACCACGCAGATATTGCCGCAGCTCCAGCAGACCACCTTCGACTACACCGCGACGCTTTCGGGGCTTTCGATGATGCCCGGCGGCATCGCCATGCTGATGCTGATGCCGATTTCCGGCTTCGCCTCCGGCTTCGTGCAGCCGAAATACCTGATCATGATCGGCATGTCGGCGGTTGCCGTCGGGTTGTGGCATCTGACCTCACTGTCGCCGGATGCCGGTTTCAGCTATTTCACCTATGCCCGCATTTTCATCACGGTAGGGCTTCCCTTCCTGTTCATCCCCATTTCGACGGCGGCCTATGTCGGCCTACCGCCGCAAAAGACCAACCAGGCCTCTGCGCTGATCAATGTCGCACGCAATATCGGCGGCAGCGTCGGCGTATCGCTCTCCAACACCGTCGTGGCGCAGAACGCGCAACTGCATCAGACCCATCTGATCGGCAACACGGCGCAGTCCTCGCCTGTCTATCAGCTGATGCTTCGGCGCATGACGGACTATTTCGTCGCTCAGGGCTCGCCCGCGGTCGAGGCGAAAGTCCAGGCGGTCGGCTGGATTGGCCAGACGATAGGCCGGCAGGCGACGCTTCTGGCTTACGTGGACTTGTTTCGCTACTCGGCGATCGCGACCGCCCTTCTCGTGCCGCTCGCACTTTTGCTGCGCTCCCCCAAGTCGAGTTCCTCCGCGAAATAGCTTCTGCCGAGGCAGGCGCTCCCTTGAGCAGGGCAGTTTCATGGAACCGGGCGGCGCTTGTCTGGTTACGTCCCATGACACGGAAAAAAGGAGACAGACCGATGGCCAAGGAAAAGATCCGGCCACAGGACGAAGATCGCGAAGCCGTGCATCTGGCCGAAACGACCGACGTTTCGCCCAAGCAGGCGAAAGATCTCATCCGCAAGCACAACAACGACAGGAAAGAGGTGAAAAAGGAAGCCAAGAACTTCAAGGCTGAGGGGTAGGCGTTCGGATATTAGCCGATCGCTTCGACGCCGCAAGCCTGCCGCAATATGGAACAAGGACGCGAACGGTTCGTTCAAATAAGTGGGCCGGCCTGAAAATTCACCGCCAAGGTTTCTGCGCCTTGGCTACAGGACGACGGCAATGAAATCGAAACTGGTTTCGAAAGTCGCGGGACAGAGGACCTTCGTGGTGGTGCTGGAGCCTGGCGAGGAGGCGATTGGCGCGCTCACTGCCTTTGCCAGCGAAGAACAGATCGACGGCGCATCGCTGACGGCACTCGGCGCGTTCGAGCGAGCAGCCGTCGGCTGGTTCGACTTCGAGGCAAAGGACTATCGCAAGATACCGGTCAACGAACAGTGCGAGGTTCTCAGCGCGATCGGCGATATTGCCGTGGGCGATGACGGCAAGCCCAGCCTCCACTTGCATGCCGTGCTCGGACTGAGCGACGGAGCGACGCGGGGCGGACATCTGCTGGGCGGCGTCGTGCGACCGACGCTGGAGGTCACACTGGTCGAGTCCCCCGCTCATCTGCGCCGCAGGAAACACGCCGATCTCGGCATCGCCTTGATCGACCTGAGCGCCTGATCTGGCCATTGCTTCGACATCAGGTCCAGCTGGAAAGAACCGTCTCCATCTCGACCGTCTCGACCTGCTGCGCGAACCGCTGATGATAGACGGTCATCAGCGCGTCGTGTGTTGCATCCGAAGAGCTGCACAGGGCATCCGTCACCAGAACCACGCGGTAGCCGATGTCGATCGCGCCAAGCACCGTCGCCAGAACGCAGACGTCGGTCTCGCCGCCGGTAATGACCAGAGTGTCGATCCGGCGAGATGAAAGCAGCGCGTGCAGATGCCCTTCGGGCCACGGTGAGTAGATATGCTTGTCGACGACGATCGCCGGCGGGCAGCATGCCGCCAGCGGCGGCAGGAGTTCGATCATCTCCTCGCCGATCCTGTCGATGGTCATCGATGCCCAGCGTTCATAGTACCGCTTCCAGGTGCCGGCGCCCTGCCCCGGGCTTCGCGCCGGAAGGAAGCGCGTGAAGATCGTTTGTGAAGGATATCTTTCGGCAAGGCTGACGATCCGGGGAAGGACACGGGTGATCCAGGGCGTCGCCCACTCCGACGGCTCGGCGAACAGCCGCTGCATGTCGACACACAGATGGGCGCAATGATCGCCCAGAGGTCCATATGCCAGACCCGGAACCGACATCAGCAGCGACCCGCTTTGTCGTCTTCGGCGTCGAGCCGGCACAGAGCAGCCATGGACAGATACCTGAACGCACATGCCAGCCGGATAGGGGTTCCGTTCAAGTCGACATCCTTGCGCTAGTCCCCAGTTTCTCGAGTGCCGACCAAACGCGAGGCAACGAAACTCGTTCCCCTCGGGCTTTCGGAAACCACATCATCGGTGGAACGTTGACCAGCATCGAGGTTCGAGAGATCGGCCAATGGTCGCGCAGCAAGAAACGAGAGAACGAACCGGGGGATGCCTGTGCGGCAATGTCCGCTATCGCACCATCTCCAACCCGCGCGCTCACTATTGCCACTGCGACATGTGCCGACGCTCGACCGGCAGTGCGTTTGCAGTCCTGGCGTGGGTACCATCAGCCAGCTTGCAATGGCTTTCCAACAAGCCTTTCTGCCGCAGGTCATCACCCATCGCACAAAGAAGCTTCTGCCGCGACTGCGGATCGCCCATCGCGTTGGCCTACGATGCATCGCCGGATGAAATCGCCCTGCATGTCGGAACCTTCGACGATCCCGCCGATCTCGAGCCACGGTACAACTACGGATCCGCGCAACGGCTCGGATGGACATGCTGCGGTGTGGACCTGCCGCACCACGACGCCGAAGAGCGGTGGTAGAGGCCGTGGCCGCTGCTTTTCCACTGCCTTTGGATACCCGCCCCATGGAGGCCAAGGCGGCCGACGCGCTGCCGGGCGACGACGGTCTCTGGCAGTACGAGCCGAAGTGGGACGGATTCCGCTGCCTGGCCTTCAAAGGCGCCGCAAGCGTCGATCTCAGGGCCAAGTCCGGCAAGCCGCTCGGCCGGTATTTTCCGGAAATAACGACACTGTTGCGCGATCTCGATACTCAGTCTTTCGTTGTCGACGGCGAGATCGTCATCGAAGTGAATGGCGATCCCTCCTTCGAGGCCCTGCAGATGCGGCTTCACCCTGCTGAAAGCAGGATTCGCATGCTGAGCGCGCAGACCCCGGCCCATCTCGTCCTGTTCGACATTCTCGCCGATCCGGATGGCGGGATCATGCTCGACAAGAGCTTGACGGAACGACGGGCCGCGCTCGAGCGCTTCGTCACGAGGTCGGGCGTTTCCTCGTTGCGGTTGTCGCCGCGCACCACCGACGTGACCACCGCCAGACGCTGGCTGGGCGAGTCCGGCCACGGCTCCACCGATGGAGTTGTCGCCAAACTGCTGACGGACCCCTATCGGCCGGGCGAGCGCGCTATGATCAAGGTCAAGCGGCTGCGCACGGCGGACTGTGTCGTCGGCGGGTTCCGCTACCTGACGGGCAGCAGCCAAGTCGGATCCCTGCTCCTCGGACTCTATGACGACCACGGCAAGCTCGACCATGTCGGGTTCACGTCGACGATGGGCAAGGACGACAGGACGGAAATTACCGCGAAGCTCGAGAAACTGCGAGGCGGACCCGGCTTCACCGGCAAGGCTCCCGGTGGGCCGAGCCGCTGGAGCACCGAGCGCAGCGGGGAATGGGAGCCCGTGCTGCCGGAGTTGGTTGTCGAAGTCCGTTTCGATCATGTCACCGGCAATCGGTTTCGCCATGGAACCAAACTGTTGCGATGGCGGCCGGACAAGGCGCCGCGGCAATGCCGCTTCGAACAGATCGAATGAAGGGAGGCTGGCAATGAGCATGCTCTACCGGGCGGCCAAGATTGCCGAGGACGCGCATCGATCGCAGACCGACAAGACCGGGCAACCCTATATCGAACACTGCAGGCGCGTGGTCGACGCGGTCGAAACCCTTGACCAGAAGATCGTGGCTTATCTGCATGACGTCCTCGAAAAAGGGGAGGGCTGGACAAGGACGAGGCTGAAATCCGCAGGCTTTGGTCCCTCGATTGTCGCCGCGGTCGATGCGCTGACGAAGAGGCGTGGCGAGAATGAAATCGCTTTCGTGCGCCGGGCTGCGTCAAATCCTCTGGCGCGGCCGGTCAAGCGTGCCGATCTGGCCGACAACCTATGGCAAGCGCGGCAGGCCGGGATTCCCATCGCGAAATTTGAAGAGGGCCTGCGCATTCTCGACGAAGACAGCGCAGCGTGAAGGCGACCCGGGCCGCTGCCCTGCTATTCCACGATGTGAGGCGTGTGGCGCTCGTCTTCAGCGGGATCGGCGTCTATGCGAGCCTTGCCGGGATCGAAGGCAGCGTGGCGAGCAAGCATCCGGACAGGCGCCTCCGGCTCTTCATACGCCCACATGAAATCATCCGCCGATCCGCCAACGGCATGCACGCGCCAATAGCTCGCAGTGCCTTTTGGCGATATCGAGGTGGTATCGGTTTTCTCGAGCAGGTCGAAATAGATATCCTGGAACGGGATGTAGAACACAGCATCCCTTCCCCTTTCCTGGACCTGCAGTGCATGTTCGGTGGAGGCGATGATGGCGTCGGAGAATCTGACGGTCACCGTTCCATGGAAAGGCTGAATATGGAGATTGTTTCCCGACGGTGATCGGGGCTCGGCTGAGGGGTTCATTTGAGTGTCTCTGAGGTTTCCAATCGGTACAGTTCGATCAAGGGCCGGTCTCAAAGGCAAAACGAGGTAATGCGGGATTGGTTGCGCGAATGCGGCGGCCCACCCCGCGATGCTGCATCCCAGGCCCGCGGCGGAACACCAACCGATCCCACTGAGAGGAACCACAGGCCGGGGTTGGCGGTTATCCGTTAGCCTTTCCCATTCCACGACCCATCAGGATAGCCGACGGCGGAAAGCGACGCACTGGCGACAAAGGGGCCACATGAGGCACCCCGTTCATATCGGAGACATGAGATGGAACCGCGCAAGAAGCAACGATCCGAACAACGGGACGAAACTGAAGCCCCGGCAATCCAGCAGACAGACTGGGATGCAATCAAGGGCGGCAGGGTTCTTCCAGATAAGGTGTCCGACAATGTCGACGCTGTCGTCGACGTCGAGAAGGAAGGGGACCTGCCGGAGGAGGACGATGACAACGCCTACCAGAACAGCGACGAGGCGTTGCCCGACGACGAAGAGGAAGGTGCCATATCGCGCGATCTGGCCAGGCGGGCCGGACCTTTTGACGAGACGTGAGACAAGAGGACGCCAACCGACCATCGAGTGGCCGATGGCGTCAGGGCCAACAGACACTCCGTGAATGGAGAAGCCGCCACGAAAATCTCTTCACTTTCTCACGCCGGGATACTGCCTTTCCTTCAGCACGGTAGCCAGATGGGCCGCATTCGAAGCCGTCATTTCGATCATCTCGACCACGGCTTCCGGCGTTCCGGGCAGGTCGACATAGTTGACGTCGCCCATAGCCTGCCCAACCCAATACACGCCGCCATTGGCAGGAATCGTGAAGCCGACGTCGTTTAGCGCCTGAAAGCACGCTGCATGGCAGGCATGGGCGCCGTCTTCATTGCCAACGATCGCCACGATCGCGACCTTGCCAGCGGCCGGCATCCGGCCTTGTTTGTCGGTCTCCGATAGAAACGCATCCATTCGTTCCAGGACGCGCTTGGCGACACTCGACGGCTGGCCGAGCCAAATGGGCAGGCCCAGCACGAAGATGTCGGCGTCGAGGATCTTCCTGCGGAGCTGCGGCCAACCATCTCCCTCGCCCATGTCCGACAGCACGCCGGGTTTGATGTCATGGTCGAGGGCGCGAACAATCTCGCCGCGGACCCCATGCGGCACCATTGCCGCCAGGAGATCCGCCAGCAGGCGGTCCGTGGACGATCTCTCGGCGTCGTCGGAGGCCTTCAAGGTGCAATTGAGCGCGAAGGCGGTGAGCGGCATGGAAAGATCTCCCGAGTGCGTTCTGTGCCAAACGCGCCGGGACGTCGTGGGTTGCCTGAAACCCGACAAGATGCTTCACCTTCCACCGTGGGAACCATCGAACGCTCCGCGGTGTTGGAGAACGAGCCCATTGCGTGAGTCGTCCTCGCCATGACCATGCCGCTTCATCCAACCTTGACCGACCTCGCCCTGCGCCTGGCTCTTGCTTTTATTGCCGGCGTGATCATCGGACTGAACAGGGAAGCCCGCGGCCACACCGCCGGGCTCAGAACCACCATCCTCGTCGGCCTGGCGGCCGCCATCGCGATGATGCAGGCCAATATCCTGCTTGAGGTGGGTGGCAAGGATGCGGATTCGTTCAGTGTGATGGACGTGCTGCGTTTTCCGCTGGGCGTGCTGACGGGCGTCGGCTTTATTGGCGGCGGAGCCATTCTTCGCCGCGGCGACTTCGTGACAGGTGTCACCACGGCCGCCACCTTGTGGGTCATGACCGCAATCGGCCTCGCCTTCGGCGGTGGGCAACTGGCACTTGGCACAGCGGGGACGGTTTTGACTTTGATAACGCTTCAGGTGCTGAAGCAGGTCGATCTGTGGATTCCACGAACCCATCATGCGATCCTGACGATCTCGTCGGCGAACGGCGTTCCGCCTGACCTCGATCCATTGGTTCAACCGCTGGGCTATCGCTGGCGCTTTCTCGGAATGCAGCACGACATCGAGCGCGGCCGTTTCATATTCTCCTTCGAGCTGAGCTGGAAACAGCCCGATGCGGCCAAACCGTCCGTCGAGATACTGGCTCGGATCAGTCCGCGCTACGACATCGAACGGTTTGAGGCTGGAGCCGGAACAAATCCGGGCTTCGCGCTTTGAACACGCAACGCTGTTCGAGGCGATAGCTGCATTCGGCAGTTCCTGTCGCGCGGCATCCCGATCGATCCTCCTCGAACAAGGAAGGAAACATCATGAACAAGACGATCATCATCCTGGCGGCGTTCGCTTTGGCTTTGCCTGCCCATGCACAGTCCCAAAACGCGCCTCTTCCCCCAGCCGCACCAGCACCGGAAGCCGTGCCTGATCAGACCGGTCCCGACCAGGGCATCACCGGACAGACATTCACCAACGTAGCCATCGTCGCATTGGCGGACTTGCCCCCCGACCTCAAGGCCAAGGTCGAGACCGTGGTTGCCCAGACCAGCCAGGAAGACCTTCACGTCCTGCAGAGCTCGGTCAGCGCATCGCCTGAAGCCTCGTCGGTGCTGGCCGCGAATGGGCTTGATGCCTCCGAAGTGGTGGCGGCCAACATTGACGGCAACGGCACGCTGACGCTGATCATCCAGACCACGACCTGACGGCATGGGTCAGCACCCGATGCCGGGGCGGATGTCCCAGGTCCGCAGCCAGGCGGCAAAGGTCGAAGGAGGGCGTCATGGCTGACGCGACGGTCCGCAATTTCACGATAAACTTCGGACCGCAGCACCCTGCGGCGCATGGCGTCCTGCGGCTGGTGCTCGAACTCGATGGCGAAGTCGTCGAACGCGTCGATCCGCATATCGGGCTGCTGCACCGAGGCACGGAGAAGTTGATCGAGTACAAGAACTACCTGCAGGCCCTGCCCTATTTCGACAGGCTTGACTATGTGGCGCCGATGAATCAGGAGCACGCCTTCTGCCTGGCGGCGGAGAAGCTGCTCCAGATCTCGGTTCCACAGCGCGGCCAGCTCATCCGCGTGCTGTATTGCGAGATCGGCCGGCTGCTGTCGCATCTGCTCAATGTCACCACGCAGGCGATGGATATCGGCGCCCTTACGCCGCCGCTGTGGGGTTTCGCCGAACGCGAAAAACTGATGGTGTTTTATGAACGCGCGTCCGGCGCCCGCATGCATGCCAACTATTTCAGGATCGGCGGCGTGCACCAGGATCTTCCACCGGACCTGTTGGACGACATCTGGGATTTCTGCGATCCGTTCCTCAAAGTCTGCGACAATCTAGAAGAGCTGCTCACCGAAAACCGCATTTTCAAGCAACGCAATGTCGACGTCGGCGTCATCGGTCTCGACGATGCCTGGGCTTGGGGATTTTCCGGCGTAATGGTGCGGGGATCGGGCGCGGCATGGGATTTGCGCAAGGCGCAGCCTTACGAATGCTACCCGCAGATGGATTTCGATATTCCCATCGGCAAGAACGGCGATTGCTATGACCGCTACCTCGTACGAATGGAGGAGATGCGCCAGTCGGTCCGGATCATGAGGCAATGTCTTGACATGCTGCGGTCGCCGCAAGGCCAGGGACCGGTCGCAATTCCCAACCGGAAGATCACGCCGCCACGCCGCGCGGAGATGAAACGCTCCATGGAAGCGACCATTCACCATTTCAAGCTTTACACGGAAGGCCATCACGTGCCCGAGGGCGAGGTCTATGCCGCCGTCGAGGCGCCGAAAGGCGAGTTCGGCGTCTATCTGGTTTCGGATGGGGGCAATGTTCCTTACCGGTGCAAGATTCGCGCGCCGTCCTTCGCGCATCTGCAGGCGATGGACTATCTGTCCCGGGGGCATATGATCGCCGACGTCTCGGCGATCATCGGCTCCCTCGACATCGTCTTTGGAGAGATCGATCGCTGAACCGCGGTCGCCGCCCGCGGCACGCGGGCAGCGACTCTCGCCATGTTATCGATGGTCAGTGTGCCGTCTGCGAATGCGCGCCGCCTGGCTGTGAGATGCCGTTCAGCGCTTCACCGGCTTGCGCGGCCTCGCCATTCTTCGTGAGATCGCCAAGCGAGATGATGCCAACCAGCCGTTTTTCACGGTTGATCACCGGCAGCCGCCTAACCTGAAGGTCCCCCATCTGCTGGAGCACGTCTTCGATCTCCTCGTCGTCGTAACAGTACCTGATCTCGGCACTCATAACTTCGCGCACCCGGGTATCAGGCCCCCTGCCCTGGGCGACGCCACGGACGGCGATGTCGCGATCGGTAATCATTCCGACCAGTCGGTCGTCCTCGCCTACGGGCAGAGCGCCGGCATCGAGGCTGGCCATGGCGGCGGCGGCCTCCCGTAGGGTCTGGTCCGGACTGGCGACCTGAACGCCTTGCGTCATGCAGTTGCCAACTTTCATGATGTTCTCCTTTGCTGATGCGCCCCTTGCCGTAGTTGCAGTGGACCACGATGGAGTCGGCACGAGACGTTTCAGTATCTCACGCGTCGCACGGTCGGACGACGCGGCTCCCGGCATGCATCGGCGACTCTTCGTTCTCGTCGGGATTGGGCAAAGGCGTCTCGTCCGGAAGTTGCTCCGGATCAGGCTCCTCGATCGGTTCCGGCTTCCAGGTCGGCGCCGGCATCGGCACGTCGCGATTAGGATCTGGTTTTCGTGGGTTTGGCACGGGATCACCTCCCTTCATTCGGGACGCAACTCCTGGCCGGCGTCATTTGTTCCATGGAGGTGACGCGCTGCCGATCGCATCCGCGGTCGACTTCAGCCGCGTCTTTCGGAACCGGACGGTTTTCCAATCCGTTGTTTCGACAATCGATCGAGGAGGAAGACGATGGCTGGTGACGAGAGAATTTCCGGCAGCAACTTGCCGCAGGTCGCGGTCGACAGTGAACAGGTCCGGCAGTTGGCGGCAACAGCCGATCTGCCGTCCAATCAGGCACGCGAGCTCGTGCGCCGTCACGGCAACGATCCGCACAAGCTCGAAGAACTGGCAAAATCGATCAAGGCGGTAAGCTGATCGTCGGGACGGCGTCCCGACTCCGTCAGATTTCAAGCAAGGCATATGGTCGGCCGGTCGGTTTGGAGACGTGCATGGCGACGTTGTAGACCCGCGCCCCGCCCGGCGTGCGGCCCTCATAGCTTCCCCGATGCGCATGGCCGTGCACGACAGCACTGACCTGGAACCGGTCGATCGTTTCCGCCAGCCGCGACGAGCCCAGAAACGGAAATATCTCCAAGGGCTCGCCGGCGATGGTCTCGACGATCGGAGCGTAGTGCAAAATGACAAGCGTGCGTTTTGCGCGAACCTGGCGCATCGCGTTCTCAAGCCGCATCGCCTCGCTGACGCTCTCGGCGACCATTGACTTGATGGCCGGCTCGCCGAAGGAGCCGAGCATGCGTGACCCAAACCCTCCGACGAACCCCTTCACGCCGACGAAGCCGACCTCCTCTATTTCCGTCGTCTGCCCGTCGAGGAGATGGACGCCCGCTTGACGCAGGATTTCCGCGACGTCCTCGACCGCTCCGGATTCATAATCGTGGTTGCCGAGCACGCCGACCACCGGGATGGAACAGGCGCGCAGGTCTTCGGCGAGGATCTCGGCCTCGCGGGGCTTGCCCAGATTGGTCAGATCGCCTGGAAGGACGAGGATATCGGCCTCGCGTGACATCTCGCCGAAGAGATCGCGATACGACGTCTGGACGTCCTCCTTTACATGCAGGTCGCCAACGGCTGCCACCTTGAGTGTAGTGGTGCTATCCATCGCCACAGCGTTTTCGGCCCGTTCAGCCATCGCGCAATTCTCCTGTACCGCCGACGCCGGCAAAACCCCATTCCTTGACGTCGATTTCGTAGTCGGTTTGCGAAAGCAGGCGGCCGCGGCAGATCTTCATTCTGGGGGAAGGCAATTGACGTTGCTTGGCAAGACGGTCGAGCAGTTCGTCAAGCAGCCACGCGGGGATGCGGTCACGCTCGCTCGGATAGATCCATCTGAAACTGAGAAGCTGCATCAGCAGCACTTCCCAGTGGACTTCCAGGTAGGACAGAAGCCTGTGCCAGTCGATCTGGTCCTGCGCCTTGAGGATGGTGTGGGCGATGTCCGCCCCATCATGACGCCCTCTGTCCTGGATGAAGCATTTGGACCATATGAGCTCGGTCGGGCTGATGATCCTCACCCGGCTTCCCAACAGTTCGGTTTGGCGGGCATGCTCCAGCCACTGGTCGCTTACCGGCACCGTTCCGTTCGCGGAGGCGAATATGATGTCGAAGAAATGCGTACCCTTGAAGACCTTTCCAAGCCATCGGTCGTCCTCGATCTCGACCGCGTAGCCGAGCTGTTTGAAATGAGCCAGGATGCGCGCGTAGTCGCCTGCCTTGCAGAAGATATCGAGGTCCTTGGTCTGACGGATGACGCCGGTGTAGGCGCTTACCGCATAGGTTCCGGCGACAAGGAAAGGAATGTCGGTGGCGGCGAGTTCGCGAATGGCTTCGGTATAGAACACCTCCGCCTCGGCGTTCTTGAGCGTCGGGGCGGCCTTTGCGTCAATTGTGGGAAGGGATGCCGGAACAGTTCCCGGCAGCGGATCGTTGATCATGGCACGCATGGCTCCCACACATCGGCAACCGATTGATCGCCCGCGTTGTTAACAGCGGGAACCCTGCCTGGTTCCGCCACGGTCGCGTTGCGGCCTGAACGAAATCGGGCGCGACGGGCAAAATTATCGCGGAGTCCTGGGTTTCAATATCATTGCATGGGCCGTTTCCCTGCATGGAACCATCGCCATTCGGCATCGTTAGCCCGGACCAGCCGAAGCTGCCTTCGGGCGATCGGGGTGTCTGGTTTCAAGCGCAGACGATATCCAGGATGTATGTTCTTGCCCTAGCGACAGACTATGACGGCACGCTGGCCGAAGACGGGGTCGTCTCCGATGAGACCTATGCTGCGCTCGAACGACTGAAGCAGACGGGCCGCAAGCTGATCATGGTAACCGGCCGCGAGCTTGCCGATCTCGAGCGGGTCTTTCCGGCGCTCGACATCTTCGACAGGGTGGTCGCGGAAAACGGTGCGCTGCTCTATACGCCCGCTTCGAAGAAGGAACGGCTTTTGGCGCCGGCGCCTCCGGCCGAATTCGTCGACCGGCTCAAGCGCCGCGGGGTCGCGCCACTGTCGGTCGGACGCTGCGTCGTGGCCACCTGGGAACCACAGGAAGCCGCCGTGCTGTCGGAGATCAAGGAACTCGGACTTGAGCTCGAGATCATCTTCAACAAGGGCGCGGTGATGGTGTTGCCAAGCGGGGTCAACAAGGCCACCGGGCTTGCCTGCGCGCTCGAGGAATTGGGGTTTTCCGCCCACAATGTCGTTGGCGTCGGCGATGCCGAGAACGATCATGCATTCCTGCGCGCTGTCGGCTTCGGCGTTGCGGTGGCCAACGCCTTGCCGACAGTGAAGGAGACGGCCGACTTCGTAACCGCCAGCCCTCGGGGTGCCGGGGTGGTGGAGCTGATCGAGCAACTCATATCGCGCGATGCCGGCTTCGTGGAGACGGCTCGCCAACACGTCGAAGTGGGAACCGACAAATCGGGCGCGCGGGTGCATCTTTCACCGCATGACGGCGGTGTCCTGCTGGTCGGCACGTCCGGGATCGGCAAGTCCACGCTTGCCACGGCCCTGACCGAGCGCTTTGTCGAGAACGGTTTCCAGTTTTGCGTTCTCGACCCCGAAGGCGACTATCAGGAACTCGAAGACGTGGTGGTGGTTGGGGACGCCAAGACCCCGCCGATCTCGCGTGAGATCTTTGATCTTCTGTCCAAGCCAACCAACAATGTCGCGGTCAACATGCTGGGACTGAAGACCGCAGAACGGCCGGGCAATTTCGCCAAGCTGCTGCCTGACATGGCCAGCATTCGCGCGCGGACCGGCCGGCCGCATTGGCTGATCATCGATGAAGCGCATCATCTCTTGCCGCGGGCCCGCGACGGCGCTTCGTTCGCGCTGCCCAAGAGCCTTCCCGCGACCATCCTGATCACGGTGCACCCCGATCTGGTCTCGCGCGACGTCCTGGCCGGCGTCGAAACCGTTTTGGCGCTTGGGCCGGAAGCCGACAAGATCGTCGCGAGCTTCTGTGCCGCGGTCGGCATCGACGTTCCCGAGGGCGCCGTGCCGCCTCCCAAGGACGAAGTCCTGTTCTGGAAGCGATCCTCGGGCGAGCCGATCAGGACGGTCAAGGTCGAACGGCCTCGCCAGGTTCGCAAGCGGCATATGCGCAAATATGCCGAGGGCGACCTTGGCGACAACAGCTTCTACTTCCGGGGTCCGGACGGAGCGCTTAACCTGAAAGCGCAGAACCTGATGATGTTTCTTCACATCGCCGAAGGCATCGACGACCGCACCTGGGAACATCACCTGCGCGCCGGCGATTATTCGGACTGGTTCCGCAGCAAGATCAAGGACAAGAACCTCGCCGACGAGGTTGCCGACATAGAAGCGGACATCGGCACGGACATGAAGGAAAGCCGCGCCGCCATCGCCGAAGCCATCGGCCGCCGTTACACCGCTCCCGCGGATTGAGGTCGGCAGACATAGGCCCACCCCGATTCCGCGGGATGGGCCCTCTCGATGTCATGATGTGCGGCTTACGATTTCGATGCGCGGCTAGCGATTTTTGTGGCTCTGCTGGCCGGCTTTGACATGTTGTTCGTGCGTGCCGCCCCGCATGTTGGAGCCGTCACCCTGTTGCCGCTCATTGTTGCCCGCGGCCTGTTGCTGCTGGCGGTTCTTGTTTTCCGTGTTTTTATGGCTCTGTTGGCCCGCCTTCACGTGTTGCTCGTGGCTACCACCTTGATTGGGCATGCTAATTCTCCTTTCAGTCCAAGTTCGAGACGAGCGTCGTCTCCCCCGGAAAATGCGGATTTCAGCGCGGACGTTCCCTCACGTAATATTTCGTGACCATCGGGCCGTCAGGAGACCGGCGTGTGAGCAACATGCCTGAAGCAGCGGGCATTACCCCGCGGGCGTGACACGCCATACGGTGTTTCCGACATCGTCGGCGATCAGCAGCGCTCCGGTTTTGTCGATGGCGACGCCGACGGGCCGCCCGCGCGCCTCTTCCTGGCCGTTGAGGAAGCCTGTGACGACGTCTTGAGCCATGCCGCTCGGACGGCCGCCGCTGAATGGCACGAAGACGACTTTGTAGCCATTCAGCCCGGGCCGGTCCCAGCTGCCGTGCTCGCCGACAAAGGCGCCGCCCCGATATGTCTGCGGCAGGCTGGTTCCGGTGTAGAAAGCCATGCCCAACGGTGCCACATGCGAACTCAGCGCATAATCGGGAACGATCGCCTTGGCGACCAGATCCGGGCGCTGCGGCATTACCCGGGGATCGACATGCTGGCCGTAATAGCTGTACGGCCAGCCGTAAAAGCCGCCATCCTTCACCGAGGTCATGTAGTCCGGCACTAGATTTGGCCCAAGTTCGTCGCGCTCGTTGACGACGGTCCAGAGTGCTCCCGTCTGCGGCTCGAAGCTCAAGCCGTTCGGATTGCGCAATCCGCTGGCAAAAATACGCGATCGCCCGGTGGCCCTGTCCACCTCCCAGATCGCGGCACGGTCCTTTTCCGCGCCGATGCCGTTTTCGGTAATGTTGCTGTTCGACCCGACGCCGACATAGAGCAACGAACCGTCCGGACTGGCGACGAGGCTTTTGGTCCAATGATGATCGATCGGACCGCCCGGCAATTCCGTCAACCTGACGCCCGGCGCGGTGATCTTGGTGTCGCCTGGCTTGTAGGGGTAGCGCATGATCGCGTCGGTGTTGGCGACGTAGAGGTCGTTTCCCACCAGGGCGACGCCGAAGGGCGAATTCAGATGATCGAGGAACACGTCCCGGACGTCCGGCACGCCGTCGCCATTGCTGTCACGCAGCAAGGTGATGCGGTTGCTCGGTCCTGTGTCGCCGCCCGACGTGACGAGCGATTCGATGAAGCCCATCACCAGATCCTTCGGCCGGTTGGCTGATGGTTCCGGCGGGGCCTTGGATTCGACGACCAGCATATCGCCATTCGGCAGGACGTAGAGCGAGCGCGGATGCTGAAGCCCGGTGGCCAGCGCATGGATCCGCAGGCCTTGCGCTACCTTCGGCGTTTCGTCCTTTTTCCAGCCGACGACGGATGCAAGATGCATCGGGGGAAACAGATATTGTTGTATCTCCGGCAAATTCGGGTTGGGGCCGATCTGAGTGCTTGGGTCGGCGGCGTCGTCGCTGCAGCCCGCGGTGCCGAGCGTCGCAACGCAAAGGAGCACAAGCCCGGCACCATAAGCGCTTCGCTTGCCGGATGGGTCAAACGGTTTCATCGGCCACTCCTACGTGGTGGCGGTAGACAAGGGCCCAGCCCAGCCAGCCGGTGAATATCAGGATGAGTACCACCAGCGCCGACAGGATCAGGCCTGTCGGCATCACCGAGGTCCAGGCATCACGGGTATGGATGAGCATGTTGAAGAACGAGAGTATGACCGCCAGCGCATTGCCCAGCATGTGCAGCCACGCGGTTTTATGTGCGCGCACCCGGCTATCGCCCAGGAAGTCGATGAGGCCGGCAATGGCGGCCAGCACGCCCACGATCACGCCGACCGTCAGCAGCCAGGCCGAGAAATTCGCCCACATCATCTCCGCCGTCCGCCAGTAGTTCAGGTCCGTCAGCAAAGCGCCAACGAAGCAGGCGATGGGAATGGGCACGAGCATCGGATGGATGGGATGGCCGGCGATGCTGGCCGTGGAAGCCGGATTCTCCCTTGCCATGAGGAAGTCCTTCCATATCAACTCTTTATTGCCGATAAACAATCCCCAGGCCCGGAGGTTCCTGCCTGATGGTCCCGGCGGGTCGCCGCGGACCGAGTTCAGCGGTCAGATCGGCACGGTCGCCAGCACCTGGC
This sequence comes from Mesorhizobium sp. BR1-1-13, assembly GCF_020165515.1. Lineage (NCBI taxonomy): Bacteria > Pseudomonadati > Pseudomonadota > Alphaproteobacteria > Hyphomicrobiales > Phyllobacteriaceae > Mesorhizobium > Mesorhizobium sp. BR1-1-13. The sequence continues at coordinate 958 of NZ_JAIUIH010000017.1, read as the reverse complement.
GGGCGATGATCAATTCTTCGTTAGTGGTGATTGCATAAACCTCGACCGCGCTGCCCTCGCCGGTGATCCGCCCTTTTCCCGACTGGTTTGCATTCGCGTCGAGCAACACGTCCAGCCATCGCAGGCGCTCGCAAACCGCTTCACGGATCTGCCAGGAATGCTCTCCGATCCCTCCCGTGAACACCAGCGCCTCGAAGCCCTGGAGCGTGGCTCCCATCGCCCCGATCTCGCGGGCGATCCGAAACGTGAAGAGATCGATCGCCTCTGCCGCACGAGGATCCTTGCTGCCAAGCAAGGTCCGCACATCTGCCGACACTCCCGAAACGCCGAGCAGGCCGGACTTGTGGTAGAGCAAGGTCTCCAACTCTTTCACGGACATGCCGCGCGCCTGCTGAAGGTAGAGAAGCACGCCGGGGTCGATGGCGCCCGGCCGCGTCGCCATCATCAACCCGTCAAGCGCGGTGAACCCCATGGTGGTGTCGAGACTTCTGCCTTCGCGCATCGCGCACAGGCTGCATCCGCTGCCGAGATGCGCGACCACGCAACGCTTGCCCCGGAGTCCGGGCGAAAGCGCCTGCAGCTGGCCTGCGACGAATTCGTAGGAAAGGCCGTGGAAGCCGTAACGGCGGATCCCGCTTTCCTCGAACTTGCGCGGAAGCGCATAGCGGTTGACGGGCGGCTCCAGCGTGCGGTGAAAGGCGGTGTCGAAGCAACCGATCTGGGGCAGGCCGGGCAGCAGTTTGGAGATTGCGCGAACCGGCGCCAGGCCGGCCGGCTGGTGGAGGGGTGCCATCGGCGTCAGCGAGTCGAGCGCCTCGACGATCTCGCCGGTCAGCAGGACCGGAGCCGAAAACCGCTCGCCGCCGTGGACGATGCGATGGCCGACCGCGCTCAGCGGAGCCTGCGCAAGATATGGATCGAGGACATCGAACAAGTCCCGCAGGAGAACCTCTACGGG
>NZ_JAIUIH010000016.1:0-119897 GCF_020165515.1 Mesorhizobium sp. BR1-1-13 | reverse complement strand
CGGTCTCGGTCACGGTCACCGCGACCGACGGCGACGGCGACCACGCCACACAGAGCGCCGACATCTCCCAGACCATCATCTTCGAGGATGACGGGCCGAAGGCTGTCGGAACCGCCTCGATCACGGCGAATGTCGACGAGGATGGCCTTCATAATGCCCAGTCCATGGGGAATGCCGACATTCCGCAATCTGGCGAGGTGACCGGGACAAACTCAGCCGTCGCTGCCGGCGCTGCCGGTGCTTTGAACGCACTTGTCGACTTCGGCGCCGATGGCCCGAATGCAGTCTCCGCTTTCAGCCTGGTTACCCAGATGAACCCGTCGGACTCGGGGCTCGATTCGAAAGGCGGCCACGTCCTCGTCGTCTCGGACGGCGCGACTTTGACCGGCTATGTCGAAGTCGGCGCCGGAGCCGGCTATCAGGCCGGCACGGATCGGCCCGTCTTCACGCTTACCGTCGGTGCGGACGGCTCGTATGTTTTCACATTGATTGACCAGATCGACCACCCGACGTTGAACACGCTCGCCGGCGACAATAGCGAAAACACGCTGGCCAATGGCGGGATTGATCTGTCGTCGTTCGTGATCGCGAAGGACGGTGACGGCGATACGATCGAACTCGCGGCGGGCACATTCAAGGTCCAGGTGCTTGACGACGTTCCGCAGATCGTCGCGCGGGACGCCACGACCACAACAACAACCACGACCGAAACGATCGTCTATAGCCTACAGGCCGGCAACACCGACGTTCGCGGCATGGACGGCGCCGGCAACCACGACATCAAGCTGACCGGAATCGACGTCAACGAAGGCGACAATTCCGTCAACACCACGGGAATCAAGATCGGCATCGGCGACGGCCAGATTATTGACGGTTATGAAACACATCCCGGGTTGACCGGACCAGAAATCCTGACAATGGATTTCGTCAACGGCCTCAACGTCGTCTCCAACAATCCGAATCCGCCTGTTGTCACCGATCTCGGCTCATACGATGTCGACTCGGTCAAGTTCACAATCGACGTTGCCTCGGCGCATAATATCCATGAAGCCGTCCTCTTCATCGGTGCCAAGGACGGAGGCGTGTTCGAGCCGTTCACCGTGAGCATCAACGGTGTGCTGACCAGCGGCACCGCCGTCTTCGAAAGCGGCGTGCAGGTCGGCTACGCCTTCGCCGGCGTGCCGAACGGCGCGACGGTCGAAATCATCGGCAGCACGCCGTTCGACCAGCTCAAGGTCGGCAACTACAACAATTTCACGTTCGATTCCAATGCCGGTGGGACAGATGCGACTTTGTCCGGCGGCAACCCGTTCAAGATATTCGGCATCGAAGCGAAGGTCACCACGGTCACCACGCACACTGAAGTGTTCAGGGTGAGCCACGACGAAACCGCCAGCGTCAACAACGCCGCCGATCCTTATGCGGCCGACGACACCGGCCTGCCGCCGCCCGCTCAGATCGACGAGCAAGGTGCGTTGGGGTATGCGAAATCGTCCGCCAGCGCGCTTGGTCTGTTCAGCGCTTCGGTCGGCGCCGACGAAAATGCCACATTCTCCTTCTCCGTGACGGATGCGAACGGCAATCCGCTGGTGAACGTCGATTCCGGTCTCAGGACCCTTGATGGCTCAGCGATTCTGCTGTCGACGGCCTCGGATGGCGTTCTCGTTGGCGCGGCCAAGGGCGTCGACGTTTTCAAGGTTTATGTCGATCCGACCGGAGCAGTCTGGATCGGGCAGTATCAGCCGATCGCCCACAATGTCGACGGTGCGAGCACGGCTGCGTTTGACGACATCGCGACCGTTGCCGCCGACCTGCACGTCAAGGCCACCATCACTGATTTCGACGGCGATTCGAGCACTGCCGTATCCCACGTCGGCTTGAGCATCGAATTCCAGGACGACGGCCCGGCCGCAGTCAACGACCAGGATTCGGTCACCGAAGACGGACCGCTGTCGGCCGACGGCAATGTAATCACGGGCGTGGGCGGCACCGACGCAAACGCGACCGACGGCCACGCCGATCACCTTGGCACGGACGGCTTCGGTTCGGTCGCCTGGGACGGCGCCGTCGCCAACCATGTGAATGGGCTTTATGGGCAGCTGACCGTCGGCGTCGACGGCAGCTACAATTATGTGCTCTACACGCAAGCTGAAAATCCGACGGGTTACGCCGCGGTGCAGGGGCTTTCCGCCGGCCAGAATCTGGCCGAAACGTTCGGCTACATGGTGACCGACGGCGATGGCGATACGTCGCCCGCCTCTCTGACGATCACGATCGGGGGCGCGAATGACCTTGTGACGATTTCGGGCCTGACGGCTCAGGTGGACGGCGGCGATGCGGTGGTCGACGAAAAAGGGCTGCCACCGCACGGATCCAATCCCGCAGGGTCGGGAGAACTGTCAAACGGCAATCCATCCGACAATTCCGACCATTCGGAAACCGCTGGCGGCACGTTCAGCTTCACTTCGCCTGATGGGCTCGGATCGCTGCAGGTCGGCGCGACCATCATCACCTATGCCGATCTGGCGAATTCCGGCTCCGTTCCGGTCGTCATCGCCGGCGGCCCCGCCTATGGCACGCTGACCATCACGGGCTTCAGCGGGACAGACGCCGGCGGCACTGTGACCTACAGCTTCACGCTGACCGGCAATATTGCGCATCCGGTCGCCGGGGCGACCGGCGCGGCAGACCAGCTCTTCGCCGACTATGGCGTCATTGTCACCGACGAGGACGGCAGTTCATCGAACTCGACACTGTCGATCGCCATCAATGATGATGGACCGCTGGCGCAGAACTATGCGGGAGCGGCCTTCGCCGAGGGCTCCGGCGCGCACGACATTGGCGATGCGGTGACCCTGCTGGGCATCGGCGCGGGCGCCGACGGGTTGCAGGGAACACTGCAAGGCCTGGCCTTCACCAATCAGGGCACGACCGGCGGAACGCTGTCGATCGACGGCGCCGGCCATCTGATCTACACCGCGCCGGCCAACGTCACCAGCGCCAGCACGGTGACCGAGACCTTCAGCTACACGGTCAGCGACAAGGACGGCGACACGGTCACCAGGCAGGTGACGTTCGGGGTCTCCGACACCGGCATCACCAATGTGGCGGCCTCGCAGAACCTGACCGTCGACGAGGACGACATCGGCGGGGCCGGCGGCAACGCGGGAGGTCCAGGCGACGATGCGCCGGTGACGGGCGGGCACATCTCCTACACGCTGGGCGCCGATGCCTTGAGCTCGGTGGCACTGTCGGTCGCCAGCACCGGATTGACCAAGCTCGACGGGACGGCGGTCTCGACCAGCTGGGACGCCGCCAGCCACACGCTGACCGGCTATGGCAGCAGCACCGCGGACGTGGTGTTCACCATCACGCTGAGCAACATCACGGCAACCGGCGCGGACTACACCGTGGCCCTCAACCAGCCGGTCTCGCATCCGGTCCATGACGACGCCGCCACCGGCGCGACGGAAACCGCCTTCGAGGACAATCTCGGCTTCACCGTCACCGCCACGGTGACCGACGCCGACAACAGCACCGGAACCACCAGCTTCACCGTCGCCATCGACGACGACACGCCAGTGGCGCAGAACTATGCGGGAGCGGCCTTCGCCGAGGGCTCCGGCGCGCACGACATTGGCGATGCGGTGACCCTGCTGGGCATCGGCGCGGGCGCCGACGGGTTGCAGGGAACGCTGCAAGGCCTGGCCTTCACCAATCAGGGCACGACCGGCGGAACGCTGTCGATCGACGGCGCCGGCCATCTGATCTACACCGCGCCGGCCAACGTCACCAGCGCCAGCACGGTGACCGAGACCTTCAGCTACACGGTCAGCGACAAGGACGGCGACACGGTCACCAGGCAGGTGACGTTCGGGGTCTCCGACGGTGCGGGCCCGGTGGCGGGCGCTCCGATCACGCTGGCGCTCGACGACCAGAACCTCGCGGACGGCTCGACGCCGGGCGCGACCAGCGACCAGCACTCGATCACCTTCACGCCGGGCTCGGATGCGATCGCGTCGATCGCCTTCGGCACCGATCTGACGGGGCTCAACGCCGCCAACCTGACCTGGGAGCGGATGTCAGACACCCAGATCCTCGGCAAAGACACGGGCAGCGGCGTGACGGTGGTGACGCTCGACCTGTCGGTTGCCGGCAATGTGGGGACGGTGACGGCGACGCTGAACGACAATTACGACACGCATCCCGACATCACTCTCGACGATCTGGTCGACCTCGGCCATGTCGGCGTGGTCGCCACCGACACCGACGGCACCCAGGCAACGGGCACGGTCAACGTGACGGTGTCGGACGACGTGCCGACGGCATCGGCGGAGGCCTCGCAGGCAGTTGCGGAAGGCGCGACGGTGACGGGCACGCTGGACTTCGTCACCGGCGCCGACGGCGCGATGGTGACGCACATCAACGGCACGGCGCTGACGTTCGGCCTCAACGGCTGGACGGATGCGATCGACATCGGCGCGGGCACCATCAAGGTGAAGGCCGACGGTTCCTATTCGTTCACGGCCGGTGCCTCGGTCAACAATGACGGCGGTGCCGTGCCGGTCAACGCGACCTACACGGTCACGGACGGCGACGGCGACACCTCGACGGCGGGGCTTGCCTTCACCATCACCGACGGCGCAGGCCCGGCCGCAGGTGATCCGATCACGCTGGCGCTCGACGACCAGAACCTGGCCGACGGCTCGACGCCGGCGGGCCCGGATACGGCCGCCAGCACGATCACCTTCACGCCCGGCTCGGACGCCATCGCCTCGATCGCCTTCGGCACCGACCTGACCGGCCTGAACACCGCCAACCTGACCTGGACACGGATTTCGGGTACCCAGATCGTCGGCAAGGACGGCGCCGTGACGGTGGTCACCCTCGACCTGACGGTTGCCAGCAACGTGGCCACCGTCACGGCCACCCTCAACGACAATTACGACGCCCATCCCGGCCTCAATGCCGACGACCTGGTCAATCTGGGCCATGTCGGCGTGGTCGCAACCGATACCGACGGCACCCAGGCTACCGGCACCGTCAACGTCACCGTCTCCGACGACGTGCCGACGGCGGTCAATGACACCTGGGCTTCGACCATTACCGGCCCCACGGTCCTCACCGGCCTGCTTGCTAATGACAAGTTCGGCGCCGACGGCGTCGATACGGACAATGCTCCGACGCCAGGCCAAGTCGTCGTGACAAACGGCGCCCATGGCACGGTTACCTACAACAATGACGGGACGTTCACCTACACGCCGACCGGCGTCTATGTCGGATCGGATTCCTTCAGCTACACGATCAAGGACGGCGATGGCGACACCTCGACCGCGACGGTAACGCTCAATGTGCAGACCAACACGGTTCCGTCAGGTGGCGGAACGGTGTCGCTGACCTTGAACGAGGCCGCGCTCGACACCACGCTCGATGCCACGGCCCCCGCTGATCTCCACGCCGGTGCCGTGACCGGCACAAACCCCGGCAGCCACGGGGAAACGGCTCAGGCAAACAGCGGGATCACCTTCACCACATCGGGTGAAGCCATCACAGTTGCGTTCGCCAACCCGACCGGCGGCGATCCGAACTGGACGAGCCCGACGGTCTCCGGCCTGGCGGCGGGCTACTCGATCAGCTGGGCAAAAGTCGGCGGCGAGCTTGTCGGCACGTTGATGCAAGGCCCCACCAACCTTGGACCGGCGATCTATCTGGCGCTGTCCAACACCAGCGCGGCCGCCAACAGCTCGCTGACACCGGTGGTGACCGCGACGCTGACCGACCAGTTGCAGCATATTGCGGGCTCCGGCAACGTCACCATCACCGGCGTCCAGATGGTGGCTACCGACACCAGCGGCGATCATGTTTCCGGCACGGTCAACCTGACAGTGCTGGATGACGCTCCTCTGCCGTTCAGGCCGGACGGCATCTTCGTGGAGAACAACACGCACACAGCGCTGACGGAAAACATCAACTTCGCCGCGAGCGCCGGTGCCGACGGGGTCGGCAATGTCGTGTTCAACGTGACCGAAGGCGCGGCCGTCACATCGGGCAGCACCAACATCTTCCTGAATGGCGAGCAGGTCTTCTTCCATGTGGTCGATACCCACACCGTGGAGGGGCGGACCTCGGCCGCCAATGGCAGCGACCTTGCTTTCACGGCAACCCTCAACCCGGCGACGGACAGTTGGACCTTCACCCAGGCCGCGACGATGTTCGCCGGCAACCAGTTCAATACGTCAAACTTCTCTCCCAGCGGCGGCAACAATGACGCGATCGTTCTGAACTCGATAGGGTCGACCAGTGACCTACTTGCGACGGGCAACGGTCATCCCGTGAACACCAGCACGGGCAGTTGGGGCGTCAATGGGGGAAATAGCATCGAACCGGGTGAGGCGATCCGTTTCGATTTCGTCAGCAATGCAACTACCGACGGGACCATCGCCGGAACCCCGGCGGGCGTTGGAGCTGGAATCCACTACACCGATCACTATGAAGTCGCGAGCTACACACAGGGGATTGGCAATGTCTCGGGATCAGATCCGGTCTCGATAATCATCCGCCCGGTCAATGCCGACTACGACAATTCCTATATAGGCGATGTAACCGGCGAAAGCACAGCGTTCGGCAGCCTTGTCACTGTGATCAATGGGTCCGGTGGTGTCGTTGTTCCGACCGCCACATACAATGCCGTCAACGGAACGTGGACCATCACCGGCTTGGAGCAAGGTGATACCTTTACCGTGGTCGCCAATTCCGATCCATTCAGCGCGATCGAGATTTCGGCCAATGCGGGCTCGAATGACTTCAAGCTCGGGCCGGTCACCTATACGACAGCCAATGCCGCGACACCGTTCGACATCTCGATCCCGGTCACCGCAACCGATGGCGATGGCGACCAGATCGCGGGCTCGGTCACGGCCCACCTCTCACCCGATGCCAGCACCTGGCAAGGTACTGCCGGCGCCGATACACACACCACAACGACCACGGAAATCGCCCTCTTCGGCGAAGATGGCAACGATATCCTGACCGGCCTTCCGGGACAGGCCGATTTCCTTGCAGGCGGGCGCGGAATCGACACGCTGTTTGGCGACACCGGGAACGACACGCTCTATGGCGGCTCCGGCAACGATACGCTCAACGGCGGCGGAGGCAACGACCTGCTGATCGGCGGTTCGGGTCAGGATACGCTGATCGGCGGCACCGGCGCCGACACGTTCAAGCTCGAGCATCTTGATATCAAGGATCTCATCAGCGACTACAGCGGCGGCGATGGTGACGTGATCGACCTGACGTCCCTCTTCAAGACCGGAGCCGGCAACGTCGCGGACTTCGTGAACTACGACGCGGCGTCGAAAACCCTGAGCGTGGATGCTGACGGCCTGGCCAATGGAGCCGCTTTCGTAGACGTGGCGACCTTCCAGACAACGCCCGTGACCAACACGATCACGCTGCTCTATGATGATGGGACAAGCACGCACACGACCACTGCAAATCTGGTCTAGCGGCATGGCGCAGCGGGACAAACACATGCTATGCATTAGCGAAATCTGTATTAGGGCTATTGAGGGGATTTTTATCATGACGCGTTCTGCAAGACTGCTGGTTTCGGCCGCGGCCCTGTTGTTGACGGCCGGGTCGGCCGGTTACGCCGCCGACATCATCGGCGCGCCGGTCGACTATTGCCGCACTGTGGGAACGTCCAATCTGGTGCTGACCGAAAACACGGCCGACCTCACCGAACAGGTGGTCAAGCTGATGGACGAGTCCATCGCCGTCGCCAAGGATCCGGCATGGATCAACTCGTCCCGGCCGGCCTTCGTCTGGGCTTCGGAGGCCAAGGTCGCGTGCGGCAAGGCCTATGGCTACCTGAAGACGAACTACCGTGACGAAGACTACCTCAACAAATGCGAGTGCTTCCACGATCGCATGGTCGAGTACATGCACTGACCGGATAGGCAACCTGCGCCTGTTGGCCACCATGGCAGCGGACGGATCAATCAATCTTGAAGGCGATCGCCGCAACGATCGCATGACCAGTTTGCCAGGATGTCACGCGGGCTTCTGCCAATGGGCTGGAAGCGCCCTCCATGGTACAATCTCCGTCGTCCGGTTCGGCGCCGTCGATCCACTATGACGCGGCCGCGGTGTGGAGCCGACAGACATTCAAGGTGTTCGCGAGCTGTCAGCCGGCCGTGCCGTTGCGGGCGGCGAGGTTCGGTGTTTCCGCGTTCTCGTCGGACCGCGATACCCGACATGCGCCAACTATAGGACCGCCGGACAAGCAAGACGGATCGGGGCACCGAGAGCCCGGCTTTTCGAGGGCTAAAGAACAACAGGACGGCGCGGCAAGTTCGCCGTAACATGAGCACAAGGCCAGACCGAGAGGATAACCCGGCGGCATACAGGGTGGGACGATCATGGAAGCTGGCCGGCAGGTCTACCGTCCGCGCAGTTGGGCAGTCACCTTCGCGCTCGCCGCGGCGCTGTCGGGCTGCCAGTCGAAGGGCAGCGTTACCGAAGCGCTCGATCCGGCGGCGATTGCCGTGCCTGCCGGGCAGGATGGCGCCGCGGGCGCCCTCCCGGCCCAGGCAACCCAGTCGCTGGGTACCGGTTCGACGAAAATCACGATGCTGCTGCCATTGTCCGCCCCGGGAACGGCGGGGGAAAATGGCCGCAAGATGCTCGATGGCGCCAAGCTCGCGATGACCGATATCGGCAATGGATTGCTTACGCTGACCGTGGAGGACACTAAGGGCGACAGCGCACAGGCCGGCAAATTGGCGCTGCAGGCCCTGACGACCGGCACGAAAGCCGTCATCGGCCCGACCGAACTGCCGGCCGCCCAGCATATCGCCACATTATCGGGATCGAAGCGGCCGCCCGTGCTGGCGCTTGCCGACAATTTCGCGGGCGGCGCCGGCGTTTATGCCGTGCGCCTCGGCGAAGCGGACAGTGCGGCGGCGGGCGCGGCGGGCATCGCCGCGAAAGGCGGAAAAAAATTCGTATTGTTTGTCGCGGGTGGCTCGAACGCCAGCGCGGTCGAGAAGCGGGTCGCCAACAGTCTCAGCATCTATGGCGCGACGCTCGCCGTCACCGTTCCATATTCGGCCGGCGACGGCGCCGCCAAGGCGGTCGACGAAATGGCCTCGCTCGTGGACACTCCCGACGCGGTCATCATTGCCAGCGGCGATGCCAGCCCCTCGCGTATACTTGCCGCCCTCAAATCAAAGGGCATTGCGGGCAAAGCGACCTCCGTCGTCGGAACCAGCCGTTGGCTGGAGCATCCCATGGAGCCGTCATTCGAGGGAGCCTATATCGCAGCGCTCGATCCGGGCGAAACGGGGCCGATCGCCGACCGCTTCAGGACGACTTACAACTATCCGGCCGACGTCAACGTAGCCTACGCTTATGATATGGTTGCGCTGACGGCAGGGATTGCCAGCGCGGTCGGACCTGACGGTTTCAGCAAACAGGTGCTCGAAAATCCGAGCGGATTTCGCGGATCGACCGGCCTGTTCCGCTTTCGCGCCGATGGATCCAGCCAAAGATCGATGCCATTCTATCGGATAGAAAAGGGTGCGCTCAAACTGGTTGCCAAATCGACCTCGGGATTCTGACCGCCCGGTAACGAACGCTGCGCTGGCGTGATGGTTGTGCCAGGGCGTATCCGCCTGGTTATTGCGGTCGGAGGTCTCGAGCTGCTGTTCGGGATTGCCCTGATCATGCATGCCGGAGCCTTGCTTGCGACCGACCGGCCTGCCCTTGCGACCCGTGTCGAGAATGCCGGGCAAGCAACCCGGTCGGAGACGACTGTTCTCGTCGGAAGATGGCGAGAAGCGCGCAGGGTTGCCGAGGATGTTGTCGCACCGCCGCCAATTGACCTGTCCGAGATCGAGCGGATCGAAGCCCGGCCCCCGCTCGGCGATCTCGGCCTCGCCGTGCCCCCTAAAACGCCGATGCCAGGCGATTGGGGTGAAACCCTGCTCTTCCGGCCAATAGCAACGTCATCGGCGACTTTCGAATCCATGGGACGCAAAGTGGCCGTCAGTGGTGTGGCCAGCATAGAACCGAAAGCCACCTGCTCGTTTCACGATGTCGCCTGGTCTTGCGGCCAGCGCGCACGCGCCGCCTTCAATTCCTGGCTGCGTGGACGCGCGCTGAAGTGTGTCGTGCCGCCGGAGATCGAGCGTTTTGCCATTGCCGCGCCGTGTAACCTTGGCAAGCAGGATGTCGGCGCCTGGCTCGTGTCCAACGGCTGGGCGATCGCGCTGCCCACCGGCATCTATGGCAAGGCGCAAGCAGTCGCCGAGGACGCGGAGGTGGGAATTTTCGGCCCGCCGCGATAGGCCAAAATCGATTCACGTTTCGCACATCGATCAAATTGTATGGTTTGCCGCAACTGAAATTGCGCTTGCCGGCGCTATGCTCGCCGATCTGACAGGAGATTGGTAATGGCACAAGCCGAAACGACCGCCACCGAGCCGGTATGGAAGGGTGTCGCGTGGCTCGCCTTCCTGGGGACCGTTGGCAGCCTTGCCCTCTCCGTAGGCCTCAATTACCTGCTGTTGTTCAGCGATGTCTTGACCCCGTTCGGGCGTAGCATGGTCACTGCCGTGCTGCTGCCTCTGATCATCGGTCTGCCGCTTTTCGTATTGATCGGCTTGAAGCAGGCCCAGATCCGCGGCTACCGGCGGGAGCTCAACAGGGCCGAGACCTACGACCGGGTGACAGGCTGCCTGAACGGTCCGGTTTTCACCTCGATGGTCGAGCGGCGCGCGGCGAGGCCGTCAGCGCCAGGGCCACGCTCGGGCGCCTTCCTGGTGATCCATGCCGAACACCTTCGCTCCATAAATCTTCGCTTCGGCCCAGATTGGGGCGATGAGGCCTTGCGGCTCGTCGCATCGGCCATTCAGTCTTCGGTCCGCAAGGAAGATATGGTCGGTCGCATAGGAACATCGATGTTCGGGGTCTTTCTTCCAGGTACGACCGAAGCGGAGGCCGCGGAAATTGGCGAGCGCATTCGAGCAAGCGTCGCGCAGGTCTATTTCGCGCCCAAGGGGACCGAGGACGCTCTGACGATCAGCCTGGGAAGCACCGTGTTTGAAACCGAGCTAGCATTCGAGGACATGTTTCGCTCAGCGGAAGCGCAATTATCCGCCCGCGCACCTGCCGAAACGCGCTCTACAGGTCTCCAGTAGCCCGGTGTAACGTGACGAAACCAATAACTGGCGGCAAATCGACGTTTGGACACATTCCTAAAGCTCGGCGAGCAGGGCCGCTCGACAGGCACAAGCACTTGATCGATCTCGTTGCCGGAACCTCACCGGCGCGGAAAAAGAACCTCGCCCATTCCAAGCACCGCGTTGTCGCCGCCATATTTATGTGGTGCGCTCCCCAGCAGCGGCCGTTTCAAAATGCCTTCGGCGATCAGATGACGATCGATGATGGTGGCAAAAACGCTCTCGGGCGCGCCACACTCGACGAAGCTCGGCGACAGATGTCCTGGCGCGCGATCAAGAAGGATCGAACCGCGGCGCATTAGGTAGCCGGGCATTTCACCGATGCCGCCGGCTACCACCAGCGTGCCCGCGATCATGCGGCTGCCTGCATGGTCGCCTGAGCCTTTCAGCACCGAGATCAGACCGCGCCGCATCCGGTCTGCGGCGAAGGCGCCCGCCCTGCCCCTGACGATCAGCACGCCGCCATTCATGCCGGCCAGTTCGCCGACGAGCGGCGCACCAAGGTGATCGCCGGCATTACCTGTTATCTCCAGCCTGCCGCCGCGCATGCCGGAGCCGGCGTGCGGCCCCGCATTGCCTTCGATCGTCAGCTTGCCCCCGCGCATGGCGCGCCCGGCCTGCGCGCCAGTATTGCCGATCACGCGAACCGATCCACCTCCCATGCCTTGCGCCACCCGGTCGAGGCGCGCGCTTCCACCTTCGAACACGATGCTTAGCGGATCGCTGCCGGCGAGGCGAAAAATGTCGCCCACCTTCGATCCGTGCTTCGACATGCCGATTCGGATTTTTTCGATATCCCGTGTTTCGCTCCCAGCAAGCCGCTCCGGCGTCAGCGGCGACAGGTCGAGGCGTTCAGGCGGTTCGGCAACAAGAGTGAAGGTCAGCGCCTTCATGGCAACATATCCTTCAGCGAATAGATGAACTTACCGAGCTTGCCGCCATAATTGCCGGCGCCGATGCGAACCGCGCCTTTCTTCGGTCCGAGCTGGACGACGGCCTTTATGCCGGCCTTCATCGCCGCGGCAACGGCATCATTCGTCTCACCATCAATGACGATTTCCAGGACGGCGTTGATGTCGGGGCCGAGTTCACTCGCAACCACGCCGCGCAGTGTCGGCGCGTAGGCTTCGTTGGCCGAGGCGATCATGCCCTTGTATTTGCCACCTATCTTGGAACCCGAACGGGCGATGCCGCCGGGGAACGGCACGATGGCACCGGGCACCATTCCGATCGCGGCGACCGCGGCCTCGGCCGCGACCAAAGCGTTGGCGCTGCTTTCGGCCATGACAAAGAAATTGCCGCCGCCGACGGCTTCCTTTGTCAGTCCGGTTGTTGCCTCGCAGAGGAATTCACCATCCATGACGGGAATGCGCCAGAAATGCCTGTCGCCGATCTTCTTGGAGATTTGCCACCCATCGCCGAAATAACGCAGCGCCGAACCGAGCTTGAGCTTAGCGCTGCCCTCCAGTCCGGCAAAGCAGGCGGAGCCCGGCGAAGTCAAGACACACTGCCCGACGCGATTGAGCAGTTGCTTCTGCAATTCATCGGTTCCCATCGCGAAGATCATCACGCGGCAGCCGGGCCGGCCATCCGGGGTGGCTGACGGCGGCAGGTCGGCATCGATTGCCGCTTCGCAGCCGCAACCGATTACCGAGGTGGCGAAGCCGGTCATCGTGATCGCCGCCTGCCGTGCCCATTTCCGGCTCGACGCAGTGATGATGATGGCGGTTGCCCGCATCCCGAAGGCTTCGGCAAAAGTATCGTCGATCGTTACGCCATTTACGCTCACGTTCGGCATGGCACCTCGCCGAATGGCTGTTCACGCGCAATCGCGGAATCCGGGAAATTGAACCAATCCAAGGACAGGCCGTAGCGCTGCTGGTGATAGTCCTCCAGACGCCGCACCATCGCCTTGTCCACAGGTGGATTAAGCCTGAGGGCCTTGCCCCAGCGGTAATGGATGATCTCCCCGTCCTGCACGACGAGATCGCCATCCTTGAAAACATACGCTGCCTGTCCGAGCATTTTCGCGATACTTTCGTTCCTGCGATAGACAGCGATGTCGGCTATCGCGCCGACACCGAGATGGCCTCGATCCGTCAACCCGAGCAGCCTGGCCGGCGCTGCACGCGTCATGATGGCGATTTCCTCGAACGTGTATTCGCGGTCGATTGCGGACAGGGTAGAGAGCGCTAAGGCGGATCGTGAAAGTCCGGCGGCCATTTCGGTGCGCGCTTCCCGCCTCATCAGCAGCTCGAACAGAGCCGGATAAGCGGTAAAGGGTGCACCGTTGGGGTGATCAGTGGTGAAGAACACACGCCAGGGATCGTCGATGAGGAGAAAAAGCTCGAGCCCGATCGCCCACTGCATCGTGCCATAGAAGTCCTTGCCATAGCTGTAGGGCACGATGCCGCCGCCATTGCCATCCCCGTCATGAATGACGGACTTTTTCGGATGTGCGCTGCCCCGCGCCGAGAACTGCCGCATGACGTCGGAGGAGACCGTGACCGTCTGACCGAACATCACCTGACCGATATCGATAGTGACTTCCGGAGTCGTGTTGATAAGCTCGGCAAGCCGCGCAGCGGCGGAGGAAAATCTGCGCTTTCCCTCCGTGCCATAGCCATAGAACTGGAGGTGGGCGAGATGCATCGGCAGCCCATCCGCCGCCGCAATCGTCGCGGCCGCCGTGTCCGCAGATCCGGGAATGCCCAGATTGTTGCAATGGACATGCAAAGGATGCGGCAGGCCAAGATTGTCGACGGCGGCCTGCAGCGTCTTGACGATGTTGCGCGAGCTGACGCCGTAGGACGGCACGACATCGTCCAGCGCGAACGTGCGTGCGTTTTCCTTGAAGGCGGCCGCTGCACCGGCGTTGATCACCTTGACCCCGAGCGCTCGCGTCGAGGCGACCGTCCAGGCGACATAGTCCTCGATCATTTGAGGAGTGGCGGCGTCACGGATCATTGACAGCAGGAAGTCGTCGTTGCCGAGAATGGCGAGCGTCGCCTTGTCGATGATCGGGATATCGGCCAGTTCGAGATGGGTGTGGAGTGCAGATCCCGGCGACATCGCCGGTTCGACGACCGTCGTGAAGCCCATCTTGGCGTAGAGACAGCCAGTCTGGAAGGTCGACCAGCCGGCATTTGAGAGCGGCGTCGTCGCCGGTCGCGCCTGATGGGCGGCATGCTGTTCGGGCAAGAGCAGCCGCGCGGTATTCACGTTACCACCGCCAATGTGGGAGTGGATGTCGATGGCGCCCGCCATCACGATGCAGCCGGCGGCTTCGATGGTCCGGTCGGCCACCCCCTCAGCCGGCGCAGCGACAATCTTGCCGTCCTTGATCCATAGGTCGCCCTTGCCGAGACGGTTGTTGACGGGGTCGATGATGTCGCCGTTGGCGATTTTCGTCAGCATGGCAATGCCTCGGCGAAAACCCGACTGGCGACCAGGCGAATGATCGTCGCGGCGGAGGGCAATTTCGAAGCAGCGCGGGTATCAGTCGACTTCAGCGAGCCGGTACGGCTGGAATAGACAACTGCATCGTGATCGACCCCAGCTTCGCCAATGGCGATGGTGACCGCGGCGCCTGCGACCGGCTCTTCCGTTTTAGCCAGCGCAATCAGTGTCATGCGCCCCCTTTTTCTCGGGAGTTGGGCAACCGTGGCGGAGATCCGCAGGTGCAGGTCGGCTTCGCCGGCGGCGATCATGCGCGCCACATCGTAACGCCAGGGATCGAATTCCGGGAAGCCCCGCGCAAAGCCCGTGCGCAATGGAAAACCTGTCATCCAGGTCGAGGCGAGCGCGCTTCCCCACCCGTTTTCGCTCGCCGGCAGATGAAGGCCAGATGCACGTGATTTGCGATTGAGATCGGCGATCAGCCCCTGCAGCATCTCCAACGCCAACCCATCGGTCGCATGGCCTGAAAACAGGAACACGGGAAAATGCGCAGCCGCCAGAGCCTTTGCGAAATCGTTGAAGTTCGACACCGGTCGCGATGTTTGCCGCCCCTTGTACTGCGCCCTCAGCGCCGCCAGCGTGGCGCCGAGGCTAGCCTGGCCACAGGAAAGGAGCGTTGCCTTGCGCCCGTTTTTCAACGGCGGCACGGACACCCCATTCGATCCCACCAGGAAGAACTCGCGCTCGCTCCTGGTCGAGAGATCGGGAACCGTGCCAGCGAGCTCCGCAACAAGATCATGATGGGTTTGTGCGAGCTCGCCCACGATCACCACGATATCGGCACGCCGGCGCGTCTCCCCAGGGGCGACGGTCATCGCGCCCTTGTCGGTAAAAAGCATGGTCTCTCGGGCAAGTGCCGCGCCGTCGGCGTGATCGTATGCCGCGCCAAGCCGCTCGGCCAGCGCGATCGCCGCCCTCGTGCCGTGTATATCCGTATCAAAGCTGAAAACCGGGCACCGGCTTGACGATAACAGCGACGCGGCATGCGCAGCCGCGCGCTCGACCAGCGCTTCCCGGTTGCCTATCCAAGCAACCGCCATTCGCTACACTACTTTCTGGTGCCAGCCCGATCCTAGACGAAACTGGATTGGCCGTGAACCCCGCTTGCCAGCAGATTAACGAATGTTTTCATACGCTATCAACAAACTCCGACCGCGCTTAATCATATTTGATGTAAGCGAAGCGTTGATCGGTCGCCGGAGTTCCCTCCAGCGCTCCGCCTTCCTTGGCCGGCTGCCACTGGACAACATCCTCGATCTTTCTCGCCAACTCGAAGTCCTTGTCGGTGATACCCTTCGCCGCGTGGTTCATCAGGCGTACCTCGACCCAGGCATAGGAAGCGGTGATATCGGGATGGTGCCACGCCGCCTCGGCGAGATGGCCAACCGTGTTGATGACCATCAGCGTCGACTTCCAGCTGTGGGTCTTGTATTTGCGCCGTATCCAGCCGTTTTCGTAGCGCCATTTCGGCAGCTCTTTCTCAAGCCGGTCGGCAATCTCGGCGTCCGAATAGATCTTCTCCTTGACCGTTTCGCTCATCTCGACCTCCCCGAATTGCTCGGTCCGTCAACACGACAGGCCAAAGCGGAAACATGAATGCACTCTCTTTGGCTTGCTCCCTCGACGAAAACAGTTATCATCGTGGCGGGCACCTAAACTTCCATGATGCATCCATGATGCACCCATCGGGGGGCAGATGTCGAATTTTGTTACCGTACGAGTGCCCGCTCGCCTTCACCTTGGCTTCCTCGATCTCAATGGCGATGCCGGACGTCGCTTTGGCAGCGTTGGGCTTCCGTTGAGTGAACCCGAAACCGTTGTCACCCTGTCGCGGTCCGGCGAGACCATAGTCGAAGGTTCCGAGAGCGTTCGCGCCGGTGAGCACTTGTCGACGCTCCGCAGGCATCTCGGCATTCGCGGCCAGCACCATTTGGTGATCGAACAGTCGATCCCGAGTCACGCCGGCCTTGGGTCCGGCACGCAGATCGCCCTTGCCGTCGCCTCGGCACTGCGAACGCTCCACAACCTGCCTCTCGATGTCGCCGGCGACGCGACCGTGCTCGAACGAGGCGGCCGATCTGGAATCGGCATCGCAAGTTTCGAAGACGGCGGCGTGATTGTCGACGCGGGCAAGGACGAGCGTGGCGGACCGCCTCCGGTCGTGGCGCGGCTGCCGTTTCCCGAAGAATGGCGCGTCATCCTCATCCTCGACCATGCCGGGCATGGACTGCATGGCGAGGCCGAGGTCGCGGCGTTCCGTTCACTGCCACCCTTCCCGACGGCGGGCAGCGGCGAGATCTGCCGGAGGGTGCTGATGGGTATCATGCCGGCCTTGGTCGAGCGCGATCTTGCGGCATTCGGCGCTGCCGTCACCGCGATACAGATGCTGATCGGCAGCCATTTCGCTCCGGCGCAGGGCGGCGTGTTCACCTCAAAGCGGGTCGAGATGGTCGCTCACCGTCTCAATAAAGCGGGCGCCGTCGGGATCGGCCAGAGTTCCTGGGGACCCACAGGCTTTGCCTTCGCGCCGTCGCATGACGCCGCGCTCAAATTCGTCGGCGCGGTTCAGAAGACAGCCGTTGAAGACGGCCTTCAGATCAAGATCGTCAAAGGCAGGAACTCCGGCGCGAAGATCAGTTCGACCGGACTCGGTCTCGTCGGCAGCTGACGCTTCAGATTCCAAGCAGAAAGGCGAGAAATGGCCCGCAAACATATCCTGCATATGCTGACGCCGTTGAAGCACATGAGCCCGTTCGACGTGAACATGGCGCTCGACGCGGGCTTCGACAGCGTCGTCCCCTATGTCGATGTTGGCCTTGGTGAGGTGACAGGCCTAGTTCAGGACGCGATCTTTTCGCGTCCGCCGGATGCCGGCGTCGATACCGGCATCTTTATCGCCGGGAAGGATGCTTCGTTGGCGCTCGACATGTTCGATGCCGCGAAAAAGGCGATGGTGCCGCCTTTCCAGGTTTCGGTATTTGCCGACCCGGCCGGCTCGTTCACCACGGCCGCGGCGATGGTGGCCAAGGTCGAAAAGGCGTTGGAGAAGAAATTCGAGCGCGGGCTGAAGGACACGAGGGTGGCTGTTTTCGGCGCCACCGGCGTGGTTGGCTTCTGCACCGCCGTCATCGCGGCAAGGGAGGGCGCCCGCGTCACGCTTGTCGGCCATGACGGCATCGAAAGGGTGAAACAGATCGCTGCCGAGATCAAAAGCCGATTCAAGATCGGTGTCGATGCGGCTGACGGATCGAGCGATGCCCGGAAAACCGATCTGGTCGAAGCAAGTGAGGTCATACTGGCTTGTGCGAAAGCCGGCGTCCAGGTGGTTTCAAAGGCCCAGTTGAGAGGCAGCGGCTTGCTTATCGCCGCCGACGTCAACGCGGTCCCGCCCGCAGGCATCGAAGGATTGGCCGTCAATGCCAATGGCGACCCGCTAGAAGCGGCAAAGGCCGTCGGGATTGGCCCGCTTGCCATCGGCAACGTCAAATATAAGGTCGAGTCCGGCCTTTTCAAAAGAATGATCGAATCCGAAAAAACGATCGCGCTCGATTTCCAGGAAGCCTTTTCCCTTGCACGCGAGACTGCCAAATAGCGCCAGATCTCTGCTGATCGCGGCGATTTCAGGCCGGGCATTGGCCATGGCTGCGCGGCGTGCGGGCTATCGCCCGTTAGTCGCTGATTTCTTCTGCGATACCGATACGGTTGCGGTGGCAGAACGAACGACCAAGCTGCCGCGCAACCTACAGGACGGCATCGACGGCGAGCGCATTATCGAGACGCTTCGGGACCTGGCCGGCGAAGACCGGCCGGTCGCTGTCGTCCTGGGCTCGGGTTTTGAGCGGATGACGGAGACTGTCGACGCCGTCGCTCGCCATTTTCCGCTTGCCGGCAATCGCGGCGCGGCGATCAGCAGGATCAAGGACCCGCAATTGCTGGCCGCGGATTGTGCCGAACTCGGTATCCCACATCCGGAATTCCGGTGGGATCGGCCGCCTGAGCCAGACAGCTGGGTGGCCAAGACCGTGGGCGGCGCCGGGGGTGGGCATATCAGACAGGCGGCCGGAGAAAGCCAGACCACCGGCCGCTATTTCCAACGTTTCGTCGCCGGACGCAGCGTCTCGGCCCTCTTCGTCGGCGACGGCCAGGCCGCGCGCATCGTCGGCTTCAGCCAACAATGGACTTCCCCCGTCTCCGCGGCACCCTATCGCTATGGCGGGGCCGTGCGGTTGAGACGCTTCGACCGCAGGCAGGCGGCGCTCATCGGCGGCTGGCTTTCAGCCCTGACGCGCCGTGCCGGCCTGGTTGGATTGTGCAGCGCCGATCTCATTCGCGGATCGGACGGCTACACGCTCATCGAGATCAATCCGCGGCCAGGCGCTACGCTGGACATTTTTGACGAGGACGAGGCGCCCCTGATCGAAGCACATCTGCGAGCTGCGGCCGGAGGAACCTTCCGTTTGCCACGCTTCGTCGATTCGATGGCTTCAATGGTGACCTACGCCGCGACCCCAATCGCCCGGTTTCCGTCGATTGTGTGGCCCGAATGGACTGCGGACCACCAGTCACCCGGCACCCGTCTGATTGCCGGCGACCCCGTCTGTACCATCTTCGCGCGCGGTCCGAATGCCGGTTTGACCAGGCGGCTCATCAAGGGGCAAGCCCGCCGGTTGCAACTCCAATGGGAAGGAGACCGGACATGAAGAACGGTTCGGCATTCCTGAACGACAATGCACAGCGCATCGCTGACGGCATGATCAGCGATGCCGAACGGTTGCGGATCGCCGCTTCCAAGGGAACCTTGGGCGAGCTCCTTATCGATGTCGGCGCCAAGGCGCTCGGCAGCGTCGAGGCCGGGCTGCGCATGGCGGAGGCAGCGATGGGTGGTCTCGGCAGCGTTTCGGTGTTCATGGACCGCACGGAGCGGAAATGGCCGTTCACCGTCGAGGTGCGCTCGTCGCAGCCCGTACTGGCCTGCCTAGGCAGCCAATATGCGGGCTGGAACCTGTCTGCCCAGGACTATTTCGCCATGGGATCGGGACCGGCGCGGGCACTCGCCCGCGTCGAACCACTGTTCGACGCGCTTTCCTATCGAGACACCGCATCGTCGGCCGTGCTTATCCTGGAGACTGCCAAACCGCCTCCCCCAGCAATCGTCGAGAAAGTGAGCAAGGCAACCGGACTGGCAACCGACAAGCTCACCTTCATCTACGCGCCGACGCAAAGCCTTGCCGGCAGCCTGCAGATCGTTGCGCGCGCGCTCGAGGTTGCCATGCACAAGGCCAACGATCTCAAATTTCCGTTGGAGAACGTTGTCGACGGCATCGGAGCGGCGCCAATCCCCGCCCCCCACCCGGATTTCCTGACCGCCATGGGCAGAACGAACGATGCCATCATCTATGGCGGCAGCGTCCAGCTCTTCGTAAAAGGGTCGGCAAAAGAGGCCAGCAACCTCGCGGAGAAACTTCCGAGCCGCGCCTCGCGGGACTACGGTCAACCGTTTGCCGAGATCTTCAAGCGGTTCAAGGGGGATTTCTATGCCATCGATCCGCTGTTGTTCAGCCCGGCCGAAGTGATCGTGACGGCGATCGAAACCGGCGATACGTTTCGCGCTGGCCGGCGTGATCCAAAGATGCTCGAACGGAGCCTCGGTTAGCATGGCGGCACAAAGAGACCCGTCCGTCGTCCGCCACATCCGAGGCGCCACATGATCCATCGCATCCTGATCGTCAGCGACAATTCGGACACCGGCTCCAAGGGCCTTGCAGCAAGGCTTGGTCGACGGGGTGCTATCGTCGCAACCGTGCCGCTGGCGGCGATCGCGTTCGACACCGGCAGCCCGAGCGGACTTTCGATCCCCGGTTTCGGCGGTGTGCTGCCCGATGCCGTGCTCGTCCGTTCGATCGCCGCCGGATCGTTCGAAGCGATCACCCGGCGCCTCGGGGTGCTGCACGCGTTGAGTCGGCTGTCGGTTCCCGTGTGGAATTCGGCGCAGGCGGTGGAACGCTGCGTCGACAAGTCGATGACGACTTTCCTCTTGAAAAATGCCGGCCTGCCAACGCCACCGACGTTCGCCGTCGAAGGCCTTGCCGCCGCCAAGGAGATCGCGGCGCAGGAGCTTCCGGAGGGACCGCTGGTTCTGAAACCATTGTTCGGGGCGCAAGGCCGCGGGATAAGGCTGATCCGTACGCTCTCCGACCTTCCCGCCGCAGACGAGGTGAACAGCGTCTACTATCTCCAGCATTATGTGTCGCGCGCCGGCCCGCCTTTCCGGGATTTCCGCGTTTTTGTCTGCGCCGGCGAAACCGTCGCGATGATGAGCCGCAGCAGCGACGACTGGATCACGAACGTCAACCGGGGTGGCATGCCGGAGCCGGTTTCGGGACATGGCGAGGCAGAACTGGCAGCGCTGGCTGTCGCCGCGTCGGCAGCCGTCGGCGCGGATTTCGCCGGCGTGGACATCGTGCGAGCCGACGATGGCAGCTTGTTCGTACTCGAGGTGAACAGCATGCCCGCCTGGTCCGGGCTGCAATCGGTGGTCGCTGTGAACATCGCCGAAGCGATCGCCGATGCCCTGCTGAAATTCCTGGCCGATCGCATCGAAGCGACCGCCGCGCCGCGGCCCTTCCGTTTCACCGCGCCGGCGAATTCGTGACGGAGCGGCGGCAGGATGACGTTATCGCGTGAACGCCTCCGGGCTAGCTACAAGGATGCCTGCCGGATGGAGATCGAAGCTCTGAAGCCAGGCAACGTCCACCTGTTCGCCGACGGACACGGCATGTCCGCCGCTCAGTTCATGATAAGTGCCGAAGTTTCGTCCGAGCCGCTGACCGATCCTCGCCTCTCGGCCGGGCAGCGCATGCTGGAGGCGGTGCGTGCAACACGTCTGGCCGTAGCAACCAATACAAATCTCGGTATCATCCTCCTGGCGGGGCCTCTGATATGCGCCGCCGAAATGAGGAGTGGCAGCTTGCAGGATAATCTCGACTCGCTGCTGCGCGCGTTGAGCATGGACGATACCAGGGCAGTGTTCGAGGCGATCGCCATGGCAGCGCCAGGTGGCCTAGGAGACGCCGCGAATGATGTGCGGCAGGAGCCGAAGGTTCATCTCTTGGAAGCAATGCGGGAGGCTGCCGACCGCGATATGATCGCACGCCAGTATGACACCTGTTTCGGCGACGTGTTCGGGGTCGGGCTGGCGGCGCTGGTAGGGGCGCTAGCACGCGGAGAAAGCGGCATGTGGCCGACCGTGTTCGCCTATATGGCGTTTGTCGCAGGCTTCCCCGACAGTCACGTGGTGCGCAATCACGGAATTGAAGTCGCAAATCAGGCGCGACAAGACGCTCTTGCCGTTCAGGCGGCGCTCCATGCCAACGGCGACGAGCCGTCACGCATTCGCCTGCTCATGGAGTTCGATCGCCGGCTGAAGGCGGACAAAGTCAACCCCGGCACCTCTGCCGATCTGACCGTGGCTACTCTTTTAGTCCACACCTTGGGCGCTCGCTTGCATAATCGCGGCGTTGGTGCTTGACTTCCAAAAGCGGGAGCTGTGCTTCCGCGGCTATCTAGCCAACCGGTCCGGGCAATCCGGGCGCTGCCAACAAGGATAGCTGTCCATCGAGCGCCTGCTCGGTTGCAGCGTCCGTGGACATCATAATTGTGTCTTGGAGGAAATTGGCATGGCAAAAATCTCGAAGGTAATGGTCGGTGAATCGCTGGTAGGGGACGGCAACGAAGTCGCGCATGTCGACCTGCTCATCGGCCCGCGAGGGAGCGCGGTCGAAACGGCATTTTGCAACGCGCTTACCAACAACAAGGACGGTTTTACCTCGCTTTTGGCGGTGATCGCGCCCAATCTTCAATGCAAGCCCAATACGGTGATGTTCAACAAGGTCACGATCAAGGGCGCCAAGCAGGCTGTACAGATGTTCGGGCCGGCGCAGCATGCCGTTGCAAAGGCCGTGCAGGACAGCGTCGCGGACGGGACCATTCCGGCTAACGAAGCGGACGACGTGTTCATATGCGTCGGCGTATTCATCCATTGGGACGCGACCGACGACGCCAAGATCCAGAAATACAACTACGAGGCGACAAAGGAGGCCATCCAGCGCGCTATCGCAGGAACCCCGACCGCCGCCGAAGCCACCGCTCAGCGCGACAACGTCAAGCATCCGTTCGCGGCCTAGACAAGAGACAGCCCCGCACAGGAAAAGCCATCTTCCGAAACGGATGGTCTGTTGCGCCGGTTGAAAAAGGTTCTGGGCTTTTGAAGCGACACTCCCGAAGGGCGCCCGCCTTTCGGGAGTGAGGAGCAACTATGATCAGGCGCCGAGCGACGCCAGGTGACCAGGTGTGAGCGTGGCGTTGTGCAGTGAGGTTGCGACCAGCGCTGCGGCGATGCCCATCGCTGACAACGCTCGTATATCGTTGTCATCGCGGACGCCGCCTGCCGCGATGACGGCGCGATTTCTCGCTTTGGCCTTGACCTCCTCCAGCCGCCTGAAATCCGGACCGGCGGCCGCACCGACTTTGGCCAGCGTCATGACGATCACCTTTTGCGGCCAAAGCTCGGACTCATCGAGAAGAGAACGCGGTCCGCAAAAATCATCGCCAAGGAAATCAAGGGACAGGATGAGATCGGGATGATCGCGAAAATGCCGGAGCAGCACATCGTCCTGCTGCGATTCGGAGCCCAACACGGGGTATACCGAACGTTCAGCAAGCGCCGCCGAAAGCGTTTTCCTGTCTGCTACGCCGGCATCGATCCAAAGCTCAGGCGGCTGCGTCATCGCCCTCAACCGGGCGAGTGCGTCGCTGTTTGGAGTCCCGCCTTCGATGGCGTCCAGATCGGCGATGTAGAAGGTCGAAAAGGGATAAAGTGTACGCAACCCTTCGGCGACGGCGACGACATCGGAACTTCGGCTGAGCGGCGTAACGATCGGCCGGTAGCGATCGCGTTTTCCTTGCTGGGCGCGAACCACCTCGCCGTCTTTCAAGTCGAGAACCGGAATGATGCGCAACGCTTTTCTCGCCGACCAACTGCTGTCATGAAAGCTTGAAGTGTGGAAAAAAGAAAGAGCATCATTGCGGGCTTCGACATTGGCGGCGCGCATCTGAAGGTGACGCGCGCGCAAGGCGGCCGCATCGTCGGCGCGGTAACGATCGCCACGCCGCTTTGGCAAGGGTTGCACAGCCTGACCTCGGCCCTCGACGAAACAGCCCCGATCTATGCGGAAGCCGATCTCAACGCGTTCACCATGACGGGCGAACTGTCCGACATCTTTGCGTCCCGGGATATCGGCGTGACGACGCTGCTGGATCAGATTTCCAACCGTTTTCCCAGAGGCGAAAAGCTGATCTATGCCGGATCATCCGGCTTTGTCGAGGTCGAGCAGGCGGCGCGGCTGAGCACCGATGTCGCCTCCGCCAACTGGCACGCGACAGCCTCTTTGGTGGCAAAACTGGCCGGCGATGCCCTGTTCGTCGATATGGGCTCGACCACCACCGACATTATCGCAATCAAGAATGGCGCCGTCGTCAATGAGGGCTACACCGATGCCGGACGGCTTCTGACTGGCGAACTGGTCTATACGGGATTTACCAGGACATTCCTGTTCGGCGTAGCCTCGTCTGCTCCTGTCCATCGAAGACTGACGCCATTGATGAACGAGTATTTCGCCTCGATCGCCGACGCGCACCGGATCCTGGGCGTGCTCGATGAGGAGGACGACATGCACCCTTCCGCCGATGGCAAGGAAAAGACCGTCCACGGTTCGATCGCGCGACTGGCGCGCATGGTCGGGCGCGACGCCGCTGAACTTTCGCCGCCGGAATGGGGTGAAGTCGCACGCTGGTTCAGCGAGCAGCAATTGCGGAAAATCCACGACGCAGCATCCCTGGTGGCCTGGGGTCTTGCTCAAGATGTTCCGATCGTCGGCGCCGGAACGGGCCGCTGGCAGATCAGGCGGCTGGCCGAGCGCATGGAACGTCGCTTTGTCGATTTCGCCGACATCGTCCCCGCTCATGACGCTGTTCGCGGCGAGGCCAGCCGCGCCGCACCAGCATCGGCGGTGGCGCTGCTGGCTGGATATCGATCACAAGCAGCGTAGCGGCGCTCGCGCCGTCATGGCTCACGCGTCCCCGCTGCTGGACCCTTTGGCGGCCAGGTGATCGCTGACACGCTGCATCAGCCAACCCCAGGCTTCCCGTTCGTCGGCGCCGGCTGTCTTTTCGATAGAGATCGAAAGATACGCGATCTCGGCCTCGATCTTGTCGCGGGATAGCATGCCGAGCCGGCTGACCAGGATGGCCAGTTCCAGAACAGCCGCCTTGGCTCGGTTAAGGCCGGTGAAGGGCGCATGCATTTCCTCTCGAACCACGCGGCAGAAATGGCGAGGCCGCACGCCATCATCGTCAACGCTCTCGACTTCGAGAACCGAATGCGCCAGCGCGGTCGCCAACCGGGGAACCAGAAAATCTTCGACGGGAACGGTCGGCCAGTCCTTGCGCCCGGTCAGGCATCCAGCGAAGACGCGCACGTCGTCGGTGTAGTTGGCGATGGCGAACGGCACCGCCGCCAGATTGTCGAGCGTAACCGAGGGACGAAACGGTGCGATGACCCAGCCGTCTTTTTCGGAGATTATGCCGATCGGTGCGATATGGATCTTTCCTGTCTTGTCGACAGTGGTGATGATTGTCTCGCGAATGTAAGGCACCTAGCCCTCCTTCTTCGCGCGAAGCGTCTCGCCCGGTTCGGCAAGACGGGTACGGTCGGTTTCGAGAGCCGGTGCGGCAACGCCCCATGCGAGCGGCTCGTCCTGAACATAGCGCTTGCCGAGGCGCCACGCGATCTCGGCTTTCGTCAGTTCCGCGCCCAGATAGAAAGCATGCGCACCGTCGGTCTCCACGCCAAGTCCGGCGAAAAATTCGAAGGCATCCTTAGCAACCGCGTGCCCTTTGCCATTGAGAATATGGATGCCGTCCTCCGCTGCAGCGATACGGTAGTTGGCGTCGCGCACCGCGGCCGCCAATGCAGCGATATCATCGGTCGAGGCCGTGAAAGGCTTGCGATCGTGGATCTGCAGCAAGCCTGGGTGATAGCTACGCGGCAGTGCACCGTCATTGCGGGCGGCAAACATCACGCGGCGGGCAATGTCGTGCTCCTCGATCGTCCGCACCGTGTGCGGGCTGACATGCACAGCTAGCACATTTCGAACCCCGAGCTCCGAGCAGAGGCCCGTTAGAACGGCCGTAACGCCGGAACTGTCGGCATCGGTAAGTTCGGTGAGATTGCCGGTGCCCATCAGCAATTCGGCCTCCGGCCAGCGGCGCCGCGCCTCGATGAAGCGGCCGATCGATTGGGCAAAGCCGAAGTGGATCGGATCCAACACGGGGTCCGCGATGAAGGGAATGCCAGCGCTTTGCGCCGCATCGATAGCGCGACCAAGCGAATCCAGATCGCCAGGGGCGGAAGGGATCAACACCGCCGTAGCGCCATGACCGAAGATCAACGGCAGCGTGTTCTCGTCGAGGCTGAGAAGATAGTCCGCGCCGGCGCGCGCACCGATCGACAGTTCGTCCGCGCTGGCCGAATCGACGCTGACCTGAAATCCCTGTGCCTTGAGCCCGCGCACTGCCTCCGACAGCAACGGAAATGGCGTTTCAGGCAGGCAGCCAAGATCGATGACATCGGCGCCGGCCGCAGCTAGCGTCCCCGCCCGCAGCATGAGCGCTTCGATCGACAGCATTGGCGCATCGACGATCTCGGCGAAGATGCGCATATCGTGTCGCGTAAGATCCGGCGGCTCGCCGACACGGCCGAGAAAGGCCGGCAGGTCCGCGATCTCGTCAGGACCGCGCGCAAAGGGCACGCCGAAATGGTTCGACAATTGCTCGATATCGCCGCGATAGCGCCCTGGTAGGATAAAGCGGTCAACGGCGTTGGGCGCGATGAGACGCCGCTTTATGATGTCTTCGGTCATCAGTGCGGCGACCTTGACACCTATGTCGACCACCTCCCACGAAAACTCCGTCTCGCCCAGACCGGATAGCAGCTTTTCCAACCGTGCCCTGGCCAGATGTCCTGTGAGAAAGACCAGCCGCTCAGCCATGGCCGGACAGCTCGGCCCGGCGTTGCTGGACCGCCGCGTTGAGGTCCGCGAGCGACTCGACGACCTGGGTTCGTTCGAACCCCTTCAGCCGCTCGGTGTTTTCCAGGTCAATCCTGCGCGGATAGACTTTGACCAGGCCATGCGGTGCCATGGTTTCGAGTTCGGGTGCGGTGTCGCAGGCAAAGACGATGATCGGCACGCGGCACTTTCCGGCTTGCGCAAAGACGTTGGTGGCAAGCGTATCGGAAATACCCCAGACGCATTTGGCAACCGTGTTGGACGAGGCAGGCGCCACCACGACCGTGTGGTAGACGCCGTGGTAAAATTCGCCGACGGGAATGGCGCTCGCCGTCTTGTCGTGCAGCACGCGCGTCGTCTCCGGAAAATCGAGTTTGAGCTTATACATGCGCAGCACTTCATTGGCGGCTTTCGACACGAAAACATCGCAATGTTCGAGTTGGCGAACAAGTGCGAAGCTCTCCGTGAAAAAATGCCCGGAGCCCGTCAAAACCCACGCCCAGCGCGGCACGTGCAGCTTCACCATCGGCTAGCCTGCCTTCTTTGCCGAGCGGGTCGAAGCCACGATCCCGATGCCGGGCAGCTTGCCCGATGCGAGTAGCGCGCCCGCCTCGGCGGCATCCTTCGGACCGGCGAGACGGAAATCGATGCCGTCGGGCAGCATGGCGGCAAAGCCTGCGTCGACAATGCCCCTGGCCTTCAGGCTGTCAGGGGTATCGTTGTCGAAGAATGCATCAGTCTGCTTGATAAGCAACAGCGCGTTCGCGCCAAGCTTCCCGGCAAGCCAGGCGGCCAGGGAATCGGAGGTAATGTCCCAAGAGGCCGGAACGTCCGGTGCCGGCAGCGCCAGTGACGACGGCAGCCACACCGGGACCTTCCCTTCGTCCAATGTTCGCACAATCTCCTCCAGCGATCGTGCCGGCGTCAGTCTTTCGTCCCGATCGAGGATGACGTGGCCGAACTGCTCCATGGCGAGGATCGCCATGGCATGTGCGGCGGTGTCGGAAAAATCCATGCGGGTCTGCGTCTCGCGCACCTGGTCGGCAAACAGGCCGCCGCCGGGCACGATGACGATCGGTAACCTGGAACCCGCCAGCGCCGCGATCCAGCTCGTCATTTCCGCCGCATGGGCAGTGCTGCCGCCAAGCTTGACGACGGCCCGCCCGAGGACGTCGGAGCCTTGCTGGCGCGGCCGGGAAATACTGCTTCTGTCTTTCCGGCCGGCAGAGCCGGAGGCGACACCGCGTCTTGCCGCTTGGCGCTTGCGTTCGATCTCGACGCCGACACCGCCAGGCCCGAGCTCGAGTTTTTCCACCCTTACCGTGACGCGCACGACGCGCTGGTTCTCCAGAACGTGCGCCGCCACTTGCTCGGCCAAAGCCTCGCTGAGCTGAATGTGTCCCCGCGCGACGATGGTGCGAATGCCATCCATGATGATGTCGTAGGAGAACACATGGCGCATGTCCTCGGGATGGTCGGTGACTTGCAGCACGTCGGCGATCACATCAAAGCGCACCTTTTGAGTATGGCCATGCTCGAAGCTGTAGGCACCGATCTGGACCGGCAGAACAAAATCCCGCACGAAAATCCTATCCGTGCCCAGTGTCGGATCAGTGCCCGGCGAATAGCCTCTCGCTGCCAACAGGCGATAGTCGATGCTCGATTTACCGCCTGTCCCAGGCTCTGCCGGGACCAATTCGCGAATCTGCGAGACCGCCTCGGCGCTGATTGAACCCGCGCGGCCGGCATCGCCACACAGCGCGCCGCGAAAGCCGAGGAAATCGGGAGCGAAAGGCAATAAGCGTGGAATATCCGGGGCTTCGAGCGATCCGCTCAGGCCAACCATCAGACCGAGCGACTTCGCTCGATCGACGAATCCCGGAATGCGCTCCGGTGGCAAATGGTCGAGCAGCCGGCCCTTCCCCTTCTGCGCCGTATCAACCATCACGCCGTGGAAGCGGTGCCTGCCGAACACCGGCAGGAACTCGAAGTCCGGTGCAAGATCGGCAAAGAGCACAGCGATCAACTTCGTTCGCGCGGCGAGCGGTTCCAGCGCCTCCGCGCAGGCAGGGATGTCAGCCGATGGGAAAAACCCGATCTTGACATAATCCACGCCGGTCGCCGCGATCTCTTCAGCCTTGGCGCGGATCGTTTCGGGTTCCATCGGCAGGTCGCCGCAGACCGCGCTGACCGGAGCCCGACCAGCGATGAACGAAATCGTTCGGCGGATGGTTTCGGTGGACACCGCGCCCAGCGCTCCCGCCTTCGGGTCCTTCAGATCGACGATGTCGACACCGCCCGAAAGAACGATCTCCGCCTCTTCGATACCGGTGACGCTGGCCAACATTCTGGTCATTTGAACAGTTTCTCCAGCTTGGAGGCCAAGATCTTTTTTTGTTCCTCGTCCGCGCGATTCTCACGCACATCGCGGATGACAAAGCTGCGAACGACCTCGAAATCGAAGGTGGCAATCTTTTCAGCCGCCATGGCATGTTTGTCAAAAAGACATCGAGCCAGGGCAGGCGCGAAAAGTCGTCCGATAGGGTTTGATAAATTTTGCGGGTCGGCTAAGTTGACCATGGGCACCTGGACTTGGCGCTGCTCCGACAACCGTCGGATCTCAGCGCGAGAATGGGTAATTACTATCGATGACGAGCGCGGTGCCGGGCACTCTCGCCGCCTTTTTGTGCTTTTTTTTCCTGACCGTCAACGCTCCGGGGGCGATAGCCCAGGAAGCGGCGGCGAAGCCGGAAAAAAAGATCACTGAAATCAAGATAGGTTATTTGCGGGCCTACGCGCCGCAACTGACGCTTTCCATGCTCGACCTGCCGCCGCGTGACGAAGGTGTCGCCGGCGCCAATGTGGCAATCGGCGATAACAACACGACCGGAAAGTTCACCGACCAGAAATTCAGCCTCGACGTGACCGAGATCAAACCCGAAGCCGACGCGGTCCAGGCATTCGAGGACCTGATCGCCAAGGGTGACCACTATGTCGTCGCGGACCTCTCGGCCAAACAATTGCTGTCGATCGCCGATATCGCCCGCGACAAGGGCGTGCTGATCTTCAACATCGGTGCCACCGACGACAGCCTGCGCGAGGAGGACTGCCGCATCAATGTTTTTCATATCGCACCGACGCGCAGCATGCTTGCCGATGCGCTGGCGCAGTATCTCATGGTGAAGAAGTGGCCGAATTGGGTGCTGCTCTACGGCTCGCATGAGCAGGATCATCTCTACGCCGACGCGTTGCGCCGCGCGGCAACCCGTTTTGGTGGCCAGATCGTCGCCGAGAAGGAATTCAAGGACACCGGCACGGCCAGACGTACCGATACCGGCGCCACGCAGATACAGCAGCAGATTTCCGTATTCACGCAGGATCTGCCGGAGCACGACATTGTGCTTGTCGCCGACGAAAGCGAGGTGTTTGGGACCTACGTGCCCTACCGGACCTGGACGCCGCGGCTGGTCGCCGGCACGGCCGGGCTTGTTGCATCGTCATGGCATCCCGCCAGCGAGCAATGGGGCGGCATCCAGATGCAGAGCCGCTTCCTGAAGACAGCGGGCCGGCGGATGCTTTCAAAGGACATGTCGGCGTGGACAGCAGTGCGTGCCGTCGGCGAAGCCACCACGCGCACCAAAGGCGACGATGCGAAAAAAATCAGCGACTACATCCGGTCGGGCGATTTCTCGGTTGCCGCCTTCAAGGGACAGAAGCTCACCTTCCGCAAATGGAACCTCCAGCTTCGCCAGCCGATCCTGCTTGGCGACACCAAGTCGGTCGTGTCGACATCGCCGCAGGAGGGCTATCTCCACCAATTCTCCGAACTCGATACGCTCGGTATCGATCAGCCGGAAACGAAATGCGTCCTCAAGTAGGGCCAATGGGGAGGAATTTGCGTGCAGACACGAGCTTGTGCATTCGCCATTCTCGCGGCCGGCCTCACGGCCAGTCCGGCATCGGCCTATACGGCCTACGTTTCCAACGAGAAGGACAACACGATGACGGTCGTCGACACGGCCACCATGCAGGTGGTGAAGACCGTCGAGGTCGGCCAGAGACCACGCGGCATCACCATCTCGCATGACGGCAAATTCGTTTATCTCTGCGCCAGTGACGACGACACGGTCGAAATCATCGACACCGCGACGCTGCAGATCGTCGGCACGCTGCCATCCGGCCCCGATCCCGAATTGTTCGTGCTCTCGCCTGACGGCAAGACGCTCTATATCGCCAATGAGGACGACAACCTCGTCACCGCCATCGACGTCGAGAGCAAGCAGGTCATGGCCGAGATTCCAGTCGGCGTGGAACCGGAAGGCATGGGTATCAGCCCTGATGGCAAGACCATGGTCAACACCTCGGAAACCACCAGCATGGCGCATTTCATCGACACTGGCACCCACGATGTAACCGATAATGTATTGGTCGACACGCGCCCGCGCTTTGCCGAATTCAAGCCGGACGGCTCGCAGGTCTGGGTCAGCGCCGAGGTCGGCGGCACCGTCAGCGTCATCGATAACGCCAAACGCGAAGTGGTGAAGAAGATCCAGTTCGCGATTCAGGGATTGCGGGCTGAGACCATCCAGCCGGTAGGCATCGCCATCAGCGCCGACAGCAAGAAAGCCTATGTCGCGCTCGGCCCGGCGAACCATGTCGCCGTGGTCAATACCGACACCTACGAGGTCGAGAAATACATCCTCGTCGGCCAACGCGTCTGGCACCTGGCCTTCACACCCGACCAGAAAACGCTGATCACGACGAATGGCAACTCCAACGACATCACGTTCATCGATACGGCGACCGACGAGCCGGTCCAATCGCTCACCGTGGGCCAGCAGCCTTGGGGTGTGGCCATTTCGCCCAAATAGCAGACATTGATCTAGGGGAGGATCGTGACATGAAATTTCGCCATAGGTTTATCTTCGCCGCGCTCGCCGGATTTGTACTTGCTCCGATCGGCGCAAGCGCGGATGACGCAACGCCAAAACCCTCGCGTGCCAGCAAGAACCTGCCGGAATTGATTATCGGCTCGGCCGATTCCACCTATGCCGTCAATCAGAAGGATTTCGAACTGATCGCCGGCCAAGGCTATCGCTGGAAGATCACCTCCAAGAGCGGTTTCGAATACAAGTTCGTGACCGACCTGTTCCGCAATGTGTGGATGGACCAGATCGTCATCGACGATCTGGAGGTGCATATGGACGGCGGACCGGCCTGGCTGGAATTCGACCACGCGGGAACGATCCAGGTGCAATTCCACACAGTTCGCCCGGGCGAATATACCTGGTCGGTTCCCGACCTCGCCGACAAGGGCCTGAAGGGCAAGATCACGATCAAGTGAGACCAAAGGCAACCAGGCGCGCTAGATAGCAGTGCGTCCTGCCAACGCGTCCTGAAGGAGCGATCCGGGCATGCAGCATGTGAGGACAAGCGGACCGGGAGACGAGGCGCCGGCGCTCGAGGTCAGTGCCGTCAGCCACTCCTATGGACCGAAGCGGGCACTCAACGAGGTTTCGTTCTCGATCTTGCCGGCGACGTTCACCGTCCTGCTCGGCCTCAACGGGGCTGGCAAGACAACGCTGTTCTCCCTGATCAGCCACCTCTACGACACGCGTCACGGGTCGATCCGCATCTTCGGCCACGACATCCGCAGCGCGTCGGGCGAAGCGCTCAGACGGGTCGGCATCGTGTTCCAGGCGCGCACGCTCGACCTCGATCTCAGCGTCTACCAGAATCTCTCCTACCATGCCTCGCTGCATGGCATTGGCGGACGCGAAGCCCGGCAGCGCATCGCCGCGCTGCTTGACACTGTCGACATGCAGGGCCGCCAGCATGACAAGGCGCGCAGCCTCTCCGGCGGTCAGATGCGGCGCATCGAGATCGCCCGGGCGCTGCTTCACCGACCTTCCCTGCTCCTGCTTGACGAAGCGACCGTCGGCCTCGACATCGAGTCGCGCGCCGGCATCCTCGCCACCATCCGCAAGCTCGTCGAAATCGATGGTATCGGCGTGCTCTGGGCCACGCATCTGATCGATGAAGTCGACGATACCGATCATGTCGTCGTGCTGCGGCGGGGTGACCTGGTCGCCAGGGGCAAGGTGTGGGATGTCGTCCAGGCAAATGGAGGAAATTCCATTCGCGATGCCTTTTCGAAGCTCAGCCGCGTCGACGCGGCAGGCATGGCGGAGACATCGTCATGAGCGCTCCTGCGATGCCCGGAAAAGGCGTCGGCATCAAACCGGTAGGGTCTGAACCATTCGGCCTCCGCCACTATCTCATTTGCCTGAAAGGCATCGTCCTGCGCGAGTGCCTGCGCTTCCTGCACCAACGCGAACGGTTCATTTCCTCACTGGTGCGGCCGCTCGTCTGGCTGTTCATCTTCGCCGCCGGCTTCCGCCAGGTGCTCGGCGTGTCGATCATCCCTCCCTACAAGACCTATGTGCTCTACGAGGTCTACATCACTCCGGGTCTGTGCGGCATGATCCTGCTGTTTTCCGGCATGCAGTCTTCGCTGTCGATGGTCTACGACCGCGAGATGGGCAATATGCGCATCCTGCTGGTCAGCCCATTTCCGCGCTGGTTCCTGCTGGTGTCGAAGATGTTGGCCGGCGTGGCCGTGTCGATCGTGCAAGTCTACGCATTCCTGATCGTCGCCTGGTTGTGGGGCGTCAGGGCGCCGCCGCTCGGCTATCTCTACGTGCTG
Organism: Mesorhizobium sp. BR1-1-13; assembly: GCF_020165515.1. Classification (NCBI taxonomy): domain Bacteria; kingdom Pseudomonadati; phylum Pseudomonadota; class Alphaproteobacteria; order Hyphomicrobiales; family Phyllobacteriaceae; genus Mesorhizobium; species Mesorhizobium sp. BR1-1-13. Next base: position 86,364 of record NZ_JAIUIH010000016.1, on the reverse strand, counting down.
CCGGCACTGTTTCTGTCGGGCATGATGCTTTGCGCGCTCGGCATGCTTTTGTCGTCCATGATCAAGCAGCTCGAAAACTTCGCCGGCATCATGAACTTCGTCATCTTTCCCGGCTATTTCGCGTCTCCGGCGCTGTATCCTTTGTGGCGCATCCAGGAGGCAAGCCCCCTGCTCTACAAGATCTGCCTCGCCAATCCGTTCACCTATGCCGTCGAACTGATCCGCTTCGCCTTCTATGGGCAGATCGACTGGCTGTCGCTGGGCGTCGTCGCCGGTTGCACTCTGTTGTTTCTGGGCGGCGCCATCATTGCATATGATCCTTCGCGCGGCCTGATGACCCGCAAACAGGACACGGGAGGAAACGGCTGATGGCGCGAATGAGACTTGTGCACACCCTGGTTCTGGTCGCCATGCTTGTCCCGATGGACGCCAGGGCGGCAAACACCGATCCCGACTGGCCCTGCATGCAGCGCAAGGTGCCGCAGCTCTCGCTCGGCCAGATCTGGAACGGGCCGGAGCTTCCCCCGGCGGCGAAGGATTGGTCGAAGGATTCGGGCGTCTCCGCGCTGGTCGAGGCGGTGGCGGCCCGACGGACGCCGATTGCCGAAGCCCAGAAGGAGATCAAGGACTTTGCGGCTTCTCTGCCGGCGGAGCAGGTCGCACCAAAGATGGCGATGCTGGTGCAGGGAATGTTCGATCACATGGACGCCGAGCGTTCGCACGTGATTTCCGGCATTTCCCGCTATGCCCACAAACAGCTCGAAATGGCGGCTGAATTGCGCAAGGAAGCATCCGACGTCGACGCCCTGCGTGCCAAAGCCGACGCCGATCCGGACGAAGTCGAACGGCGTACCGACCAGTTGAATTTCGCGACGCGCATTTTCAACGAACGTGTCCAGTCGCTGACCTATGTCTGCGACGTGCCGACGATCATCGAGCAGCGGCTCTATCAATTATCGAGGACCGTCTCGGAAACGCTCGGTCAGAAGAAATAGACCTTCAGTCGACCTCGCGACGGATTTAACGTCCCTTAGGCCATCGACACGTCTGGCGTCTCGCTCTGGTAGATCTGCGAGCGTCGTGCGGCAGCCCATCCCGCTCAGGTATCGGGATAAAGCTTACCGAACAGGGGCAGATACATCGCGCCCTTGCGCATCAGGAAATCGTTGAACGTAGCCATGGCCGGCGAGATTGCGTGATCGGTTCGTATCACCGAGAACCATTGTCGGCGGATCGGCATGCCGACAACGTCGAGGATGACAAGCCGGCCAGCTTCCGTTTCCGCGGCGATGGTGTGGGCAGAAATGAAGGCGATGCCCAGACCAGCCATCACCGCCTGCTTGATCGTTTCGTTCGAGCCCATCTCGACACCGAGTTCGTCGATGCGGCCAGGCACGTCGCTCAGGAATATTTCCAGCGAGATGCGGGTTCCGGAGCCGGGCTCGCGAATAAGGAAATGCTCCTCGGCGATGCGCTCCTTGGAGATATCGCGCGCCGCCGCCAGCGGGTGTTCGGGCGGCGCGATGATGACCAGCGGGTGATCGCCGAAGACCGAAGCACGCACCGGCACCTCTTTCGCCGGGCGCCCCATCAGCGCGATGTCGATGTCGTGATTCTTGAGGTTGTCGATCGTCTGGGCACGATTGCCGATGGCAAGCCGCATGTCGATGTCGGGATGTTCCTTCATGAACGCAGCCATCAACCGCGGCGCGAAATACTTGGCGGTGGAAACGACGCCGAGCCTCAAGCTACCGGTACGAACGCCCTTGATGGCGTCGATCTTGTCTTCGAGCAGACCGAGATGCTCCTCGATCGCCTGCGCCGCCTCAACGACGGCCAAACCTGCGGCAGTGGGACGCATGCCGTCAGACGTCCTGTCGAACAGAGCCAGTTGGAATTCTTCCTCCATTTGCCGCAACTGAATTGTCAGTGCTGAAGGAGACAGACCTAACGCCTTGGCCGCACTCACAATTTTTCCGTGCTTGATGATGGCCTGGATGGTCTTGAAATGCTTGAGCGTGAGGTTTCTCATGCCTGATACTAAATTATTTTTAGTATCAACGTAAAGTTATTGAATTTTACTTATCGAGTGTCGTTTGTTTTCATTCCCCCGATCCAGCCGATCCGAGGAGACGCAGCTGGATCGGGAGGTTACGATGCCAGCGGCAACGCTCGACGCTTTTCTGAACTCCTATCTCGGCCCGCCGGACGAACTCCGCTCCGCGGTCGTAACGACCGTCCGTCAGCTGACACAGGCCGCCAGCAAGGTCCGCAGTACCATCAATCAAGGTGTGCTCGGCGCCGCCTTTGCCGGGACCCGTGGCGCCAACGCCGACGGCGATGTCCAGAAGGATCTCGACGTCTTCTCCGACGAAATCTTCCTCGACGCCATGCGCCACGCTCCGGTCGCGCTTTACGCTTCCGAGGAGCTGGAGCAGCCGGTCCTGCTCGACAGGCAAGCACCACTCGCCATTGCCATCGACCCGCTCGACGGCTCTTCCAACATCGACACCAATGTGTCGATCGGAACGATCTTCTCGCTGTTGCCCATAAATGGCGCGCCGGATGCCGATCCGGCCGCCTCTTTCCTGCAGGCAGGCGCGAATCAGCTAGGCGCCGGTTTCTTCATCTATGGGCCGCAGCTGGCGCTCGTCCTGTCGCTCGGCAGCGGTACGCATATCTTCGTCCTATCGGCCAGGCTCGGCACCTTCGTCCAGGCCTACGAGAGCCGGATCATTCCGCAACGCACCCAGGAGTTCGCCATCAACGCCGCCAACTACCGGCACTGGGACGAGGCCGTGCGGCTCTATGTCGACGACTGCCTGGAGGGCACCGAAGGACCGCGAGAGAAGGATTTCAACATGCGCTGGATCGCCTCCCTGGTCGCCGACTGCTACCGCATATTGATGCGTGGCGGCGTGTTTCTCTACCCCGGTGACCGGCGCAAGGGCTACGGTCAGGGACGGCTGCGCCTGGTCTACGAGGCCAACCCGATTGCCTATCTCATAGAACAGGCTGCCGGTGCGGCCACGGATACGATCAACCGCATCCTGGACATCGAACCCGACAGCCTGCACCAGCGCGTGCCGGTGGTCTTCGGGTCGGCGCGGGAGGTCGCGCGCATCACCCGCTACCACACCGAGCCGAGCAACATCGGCGAACGAGCGCCGCTGTTCAGCCGCCGTGGCCTGTTCAGAGCCTGAGCAGCACCATGTCAGCCAAGCATCCCATCATCACCATCACTGGCTCGTCGGGCGCCGGCACCACCTCGGTCAAGCGTATCTTCGAGCTGATCTTCCGGCGCGAGAACATTGAGGCCGCGTTCATCGAAGGCGACGCATTCCACCGCTACGACCGCGCCGCGATGAAGGCAAAGGTGGCTGAAGAGGAGAAGGCCGGCAATCCGAACTTCACCCACTTCCATGCCGCGGCCAACGAACTCGGGATTCTCGAAGAGGTGTTCGCGGAATACGGCCGCCGGGGATCCGGAAGAACCCGCACCTACGTCCATGACGAGGAAGAGGAAAAGCAGTACGGCACGCCACCGGGAAGCTTTACCGAATGGCGCGAGTTCGCTCCCAGCGACCTGCTCTTCTACGAGGGGCTGCACGGCTGTGTCGTCACCGACACGATCAATTTGGCGAAGCATGCGGATCTCAAGATCGGCGTCGTGCCGGTCATCAACCTCGAATGGATCCAGAAGATCCATCGCGACCGTTCGACACGTGGCTATTCCACCGAGGCGGTGATGGACGTGATCCTGCGCCGGATGCCCGACTATGTCCGCTACATTGTCCCGCAATTCTCGCAGACCGCCATCAATTTCCAGCGCGTGCCGATTGTCGATACGTCCAACCCCTTCATCGCGCGCTGGATTCCGACGCCCGACGAATCGATGCTGGTTATCCGCTTCGCCAATCCGCGCGGCATCGATTTTCCCTATCTGCTGTCGATGATCCACGACTCGTTCATGTCGCGGCCAAATTCCATCGTGGTGCCAGGCAACAAGCTCGACCTTGCCATGCAGCTGATCCTGACGCCGCTCATCCTGCAGTTGATCGAACGCAAGAGCCGTGTGTCGTGAGGAGGACGCCATGACCAGCCAAACAGCACTGAAGCCTGCCGCCGCCGTCGTCTCGGAGCTCGACATGGCGAACGCCATTCGCGTGCTGGCGATGGACAGCGTCCAAAAAGCGAATTCGGGACATCCCGGCATGCCGATGGGCATGGCCGATGTCGCAACGGTGCTGTTCAACCGCTTTATCAATATCGATCCATCCAGGCCGGACTGGCCGGACCGTGACCGTTTCGTGCTTTCAGCCGGCCATGGCTCGATGCTGCAGTACGCGCTGCATTATCTGCTCGGCTATGAAGACATGCCGATCGAGGAGTTGCAGCGGTTTCGGCAACTGGGCAGCCGCACGGCCGGACATCCGGAATATGGCCACGCTCTTGGTGTCGAGACCACCACCGGCCCGCTCGGACAAGGCATTTCCACGGCGGTCGGCATGGCGCTGGCGGAGCGCATGCTTGCTGCCCGCTACGGTGCCGATCTGGTCAACCATCATACCTATGTGATTGCAGGCGACGGCTGCCTGCAGGAAGGCATCAGCCACGAGGCGATCGACCTCGCCGGCCACCTGAAGCTTTCCCGCCTGATCGTCTTCTGGGACGACAATGCGATCTCCATTGACGGGCCAACCTCCCTGTCCACGTCGATGGACCAGCCGGCGCGTTTCAAAGCCGCCGGCTGGGATGTCCAAACGGTCTCCGGCCACGACATGGAAGCTGTCGCCGCGGCTATCGAGGCGGCGCGGCGGTCGGATCGACCGTCGCTGATTGCCTGCCGCACTGTAATCGGCAAGGGCGCCCCCAACCTCGGCGGCTCGGAGAAGACGCATGGCGCGCCGCTGGGCGAGGCAGAGATCGCCGCGACGCGCGAGAACATCGGCTGGACCTTCGCGCCGTTCGAGGTGCCGGACGACGTGCTTTTCGCCTGGCGCGAAATTGCCGGCCGCGGCGAAGCGATGCGGGGCGTCTGGGAGCAGCGGCTTGCCGCCTCGCCGCAGCGAGAGGCCTTCGAGAACGCGGTCGACGCCAGACTGCCCGACGCGGTCTTCGAAGCGCTCGATGCCTTTCGCCGCGAGCATGTCGAGAAGGCAACCAAGGTGGCAACGCGAAAAGCTTCCGAAATGGCGCTGGAGGTCGTCAACGGCGCCACGGAGTTGACCGTCGGCGGCTCGGCCGATCTGACGCACTCGAATCTGACGATCACCAAGGGCATGAAACGCATTGCGCCGAGCGACTATGCCGGCCGCTATATTCACTACGGCATTCGTGAACACGGCATGGCCGCCGCCATGAACGGCATCGCACTGCATGGAGGCTTCGTGCCCTATGGCGGTACGTTCCTCTGCTTCGCGGACTATGCGCGTGGCGCGATACGGCTCTCGTCCCTCATGGGCCAGCGCGTCATCTACGTCATGACGCATGATTCCATCGGCCTCGGCGAGGACGGCCCGACGCATCAGCCGGTCGAGCACCTGGCGATGCTGCGTGCGACGCCGAACCTCAATGTCTTCCGCCCAGCGGATATCATCGAAACGGCGGAGTGCTGGGAACTCGCGCTGAAGAGCAGGGATCGGCCGAGCGTCCTGGTGCTGTCGCGCCAGAACCTGCCGATGCTGCGCGAGGCGCACAGCGATGCGAACCGCTCCAGCCAGGGCGCATACATCCTGCGCGAACCAGCCAGACACCGCGCCGTCACCCTGATCGCCACCGGCTCGGAGGTCGAGATCGCGGTTGCTGCCGCCGAAAGGCTGGAGACCGAGCATGGCGTCGCCGCCGCTGTCGTCTCGATGCCGTGCTGGGAACTTTTCGAGGAGCAGGAAAACGCCACCCGCAAGGCCGTTCTCGGCTCCGCGCCGCGCGTCGCGGTCGAAGCGGCAGCCCGGCTGGGCTGGGACCGCTGGGTCGGCGAGACGGGCGCTGTCGTCGGCATGGCCGGCTTCGGCGCCAGCGCCCCTGCCCCCGATCTCTACCGGCATTTCAACATAACGTCCGAAGCGGTTGCCGCGGCGGCGCTGAAGCTCATCGTCTAGGAGGACCCACAATGGCCCGCATCACCCTTCGCCAGCTTCTCGACCATGCCGCCGAGCATGGCTACGGCGTCCCTGCATTCAATATCAACAACATGGAACAGGGCCTCGCAATCATGGAGGCGGCCAAAGCCTGCGACGCGCCTGTCATCATCCAGGCCTCACGTGGCGCCCGGTCCTATGCCAACGACGTCATGCTGGCCAAGATGATGGAGGCATTGACTGAAATGCACCCGGCCATTCCGCTGTGCATCCATCAGGACCACGGCAACGACGAGGCCACCTGCCTTTCCGCGATCCGCCACGGCTTTACCTCGGTGATGATGGACGGATCCCTGATGGCAGATGCCAAGACGCCGGCAAGCTATGCCTACAACGTCGCCGTAACCGAACGCGTCACACGCATGGCGCATTGGGTCGGGGCTTCCGTCGAAGGCGAACTGGGCGTGCTCGGATCGCTGGAAACCGGCCAGGGCGAGGCCGAGGATGGCCACGGCGCCGAGGGCGCGCTCTCCCACGACCAACTCTTGACCGATCCCGATCAGGCGGTCGACTTCGTGGCCGCAACCCAGGTGGACGCGCTGGCGATCGCCTGCGGCACCTCGCACGGGGCCTACAAATTCACCCGCAAGCCGGACGGCGACATACTGGCCATGCAGGTGATCGAGGCGATCCACGAGAAGCTGCCCAACACGCATCTGGTCATGCATGGCTCTTCCTCGGTGCCACAGGAACTGCAGGACATCATCAACAAATATGGCGGCGAGATGCCCCAGACCTTTGGCGTCCCGGTGGAGGAGATCGAGCGCGGCATCCGCTACGGCGTGCGTAAGGTCAACATCGACACCGATTGCCGCATGGCCATGGCCGGGCAGTTCCGCCGCGTCGCGACGGAGAATCCGCGCGAGTTCGATCCCCGAAAATTCCTGAAGCCCGCCATGGACGCCTTGCACGATCTTTGCCGAGACCGCTTCGAGCGTTTCGGCACGGCGGGTAACGCCTCGAAGATCAAGGTCATCGCCATGGACGAGATGGCCAAACGCTATGCCGCGGGAAAACTCGCGCCACATATCGCAACCGCGAAAGCCGCCTGAGCAACAAACAGGAGACCTGTCATGAACAAGATCGATATGCTGCCAGCGGGCACGCTCAAGGAGGGCAAGGAGCGCTACAAGTCAGGGGTCATCCCTTACAAGAAGATGGGCTACTGGGAGCCGGACTACACGCCCAAGGAGACCGATCTGATCGCCATGTTCCGGATCACGCCGCAACCCGGTGTCGACCACGAGGAGGCAGCGGCCGCCGTCGCCGGTGAATCGTCGACCGCAACTTGGACCGTGGTGTGGACCGACAGGCTGACAGCGTGCGAGCTCTACCGCGCCAAGGCGTTCAGATCCGAGCCGGTTCCAAACACCGGTCCCGGCACCAAGACCGAGCAACAGTACTTCGCCTACATCGCCTACGACCTCGACCTGTTCGAGCCGGGCTCGATCGCCAACCTGACCGCATCGATCATCGGCAACGTGTTCGGCTTCAAGGCGGTCAAGGCGCTGCGGCTGGAAGACATGCGCATCCCGGTCGCCTATCTCAAAACCTTCCAGGGACCTGCAACCGGCATCGTGGTGGAGCGTGAGCGGCTCGACAAGTTTGGCCGTCCGCTGCTCGGCGCGACCACGAAGCCGAAGCTCGGTCTGTCAGGCCGCAACTATGGCCGCGTCGTTTACGAGGCGCTGAAGGGTGGCCTCGACTTCGTCAAGGACGACGAGAACATCAACTCGCAGCCCTTCATGCACTGGCGCGACCGCTTCCTCTACTGCATGGAGGCAGTGAACAAGGCTTCAGCTGCGACCGGCGAGGTCAAGGGCCATTATCTCAACGTCACCGCCGGCACGATGGAGGAGATGTACGAGCGCGCCGAATTCGCCAAACAGCTTGGCTCCTGCATCATCATGATCGACCTCGTCATCGGCTACACGGCGATCCAGTCGATGGCCAAGTGGGCACGCCGCAACGACATGATCCTCCACCTGCACCGCGCCGGCAATTCGACCTATTCGCGCCAGAAGAACCACGGCATGAATTTTCGCGTTATCTGCAAATGGATGCGCATGGCCGGCGTCGACCATATCCATGCCGGCACTGTGGTCGGCAAGCTGGAAGGCGATCCGCTCATGATCAAGGGGTTTTATGACACGCTGCGCGAGGAGCGCACGCCGCAGAACCTCGAGACCGGGCTGTTCTTCGATCAGGACTGGGCCTCGCTCAACAAGGTGATGCCCGTCGCCTCGGGCGGTATTCATGCCGGCCAGATGCACCAGTTGATCCATTATCTCGGCGAGGACGTCATCTTGCAGTTCGGTGGCGGCACGATCGGCCATCCCGACGGCATCCAGGCAGGCGCGACGGCCAATCGCGTTGCATTGGAAGCGATGATCGTGGCCCGCAACGAGGGACGCGACTATTTGCGCGAAGGAACCAAAATCCTCGAGCAGGCGGCCAGATGGTGCACGCCGCTGAAGGCGGCCCTGGAGACCTGGAAGGATGTCACCTTCAACTATGAATCGACCGACACGGCCGACTTCGTGCCAACCGCAACGCCCAGCTTCTAGAAGAAAGGAACCGTCGCCATGATGACCAACCCGGGAAACAAGGTCACGCAGGGACAGTTCTCGTTCCTGCCCGATCTCACTGATGAGCAGATTTCGGCGCAGATCAAATATGCGCTGAAGAACCACTGGGCGGTCAGCGTCGAGTACACGGATGATCCGCATCCGCGAAACACCTATTGGGAAATGTACGGCAACCCGATGTTCGACTTGAGAGACCCGGCGGGCATCCTGCTTGAAGTCAACGCTTGCCGGAAAGCCTGTCCGAACATGTATGTCCGGGTAACCGCCTTCGATTCGACCAAGGGATGGGAAGCGCCGCGCATGTCGTTCATCGTCAACCGGCCGCCCAGGGAACCCGGGTTCCGGCTGCTGCGCCAGGAGCGTGACGGCCGCAGCCAGGGTTATTCGATCGTGCCTTATGCGACCGACAGGCCCGAGGGCGAGCGGAGCTAGCCGAAACCATGCTGGACACGATAGCAAAGGGCGCTGGCGCGCAGGACGAATCGGTTGATCTGCAGGCCGAGTTCGAAGCGTCCAACATCGACGAGGTGATGGACAAGCTCGACCGCGAACTCGTTGGCCTGAAGCCCATCAAGAACCGCATCCGCGAGATCGCGGCTCTTCTCCTGGTCGACCGGCTTCGCCACAAGTTCGGGCTGACCTCGGGCGCACCGACGCTGCATATGAACTTTACGGGAAATCCCGGCACGGGCAAGACCACCGTGGCGCTGAGAATGGCCGAAATCCTGCATCGCCTCGGCTATGTCCGGGAGGGCCACATGGTCGCGGTGACGCGCGACGATCTCGTCGGCCAATATGTGGGCCACACCGCACCCAAGACGCGCGACGTGATCAAGCGTGCCATGGGCGGCGTGCTTTTCATCGACGAGGCCTATTACCTCTACAAGCCCGAGAACGAACGCGACTACGGCCAGGAATCGATCGAGATCCTGCTGCAATGCATGGAAAACAACCGTGACGACCTGGTCGTGATCCTTGCCGGCTACAAGGACAAGATGGATCGTTTCTTCGACAGCAATCCCGGCATGCGTTCGCGCATCGCCCACCACCTCGATTTTCCCGACTACGGCGTCAGCGAGCTGAAATCGATCGCCGAGATCATGCTGGCGGAGCAGAATTACCGCCTCAGCGAAGCGGCCGCCCAGGCGCTCGAAGAGTATCTTCCGATCCGCATGAGGCTGCCGCATTTCTCCAACGCGCGCTCGGTGCGCAATGGGCTGGACCGGGCGCGGCTTCGCCAGGCCAATCGGCTTTTCGCATCGCGAAGCCGTGCCCTGACCAAGGCAGACCTTATCACCATCGAGGAATCCGATATCCGCGGCAGCCGTGTATTCGCGGAAGGGAAGCTCGAAGGCGAACCGGAGACGAAGGCGCGCTGACAGGACGAAGCCGGCTGGCGGGCGACCCCAGACGAAAGACAGAAATTGGAGACGACGACCATGGTCACCAGGACAATCATCGCGCCCTCCGTGCTTTCCGCGGATTTCTCGCGGCTCGGCGACGAGGTCGAAGCTGTCGTTCAGGCGGGCGCCGACTGGATCCATCTCGACGTGATGGACGGGCATTTCGTGCCCAACATCACCTTCGGTCCGCCGGTCATCAAGGCGATCCGTGGCCGAACGGACAAGGTCTTCGACTGCCATCTGATGATCGCGCCGGCCGACCCCTATCTGGCCGCCTTCGCCGATGCCGGTTGCGACATCATCACGGTGCATGCCGAGACTGGACCGCATCTCGACCGCTCATTGCAGGCGATCAGGAATCTTGGCAAGAAGGCCGGGGTGTCGCTCAATCCGTCGACGCCGGAGAGTGTCATCGAGTATGTGCTCGACCGGCTCGATCTGGTGCTGCTGATGACGGTCAATCCAGGCTTCGGCGGCCAGGCTTTCATTTCAGCGGTCGTCGAGAAAGTCAAACGGATCAAGGCTTTGGTTGGCCATCGCCCGATCGACATCGAGATCGACGGCGGAGTCACGGCCGAAACCGCCCCGCTGGTCACGGCGGCTGGCGCCAACGTACTGGTCGCCGGTTCGGCTGTATTCAAGGGAGGCACCGAGGCAGCCTATCGTGCCAATATCGGCGCCATCAGACAGGCGGCCGATGGCGCGATCCGGAAAGCCGCGTAAACCGTTGTCGGGGAGACGAACATGGCTGCGGTCCCACCTGTATGCGATTTCGGCTGGCCCGCCATCGATGCCGTTTTGCCGGGCGTCGACGGCACGTCGCATTCCCTCTTCGGTCACGCCGGCCCGAATGGCCTGGTCGTGGCCTTCATCTGCAATCACTGCCCTTATGTGAAGGCCGTGATCTCTCGCATCGTGCGCGACGCCAATGATCTCAAGGCCGAAGGTATCGGCTTCGTCGCGATCAACTCCAACGATGCCGACGCCTACCCGGACGATTCCTTCGACCACATGAAGCGCTTCGCCATGACGAACGGCTTCAGCTTCCCTTACCTGCACGACGAGGCACAGACCGTAGCGCGCGACTACGCAGCCGTGTGCACTCCCGATTTCTTCGGGTTCAACAGCGAATTGAGACTGCAATATCGCGGCCGGCTGGACGCGTCGCGACGCGAATCCGGACCGCTCGGGCTGCGACGCGATCTGTTCGAGGCGATGAAGCAGGTTGCCCGAACCGGCGATGGCCCGTTCGACCAGATCGCCTCGATCGGCTGCTCGATCAAGTGGAAGGATGCTGCATGAATGTCGGCGCAGGTAGGTCGCTTCGACCGCCGAAGGCGATCCTGTTCGACCTCGACGGCACGCTGGTGGATTCGGCGCCTGATATAACGGTCGCCGTCAACGAGTTGCTGGCCAGCCGCGATCTGCCGCCGTTGCGCCTGGACCAGGTCAAGGCCATGATCGGTGGCGGCGTCAGGAAATTGATCGAGCGGGCATTCGCGGCGTCAGGAGCGCCGCTCATCGGCAACGCGCTGGATGAGGCCAACCGCGTCATGGCGCCGATCTACAGCCGACATCTGACCGGCCTGACAAGACTGATGCCTGGCGTCAGAGAGGTTCTCACACACTTCTACGCGAAGGGAATGGCCATGGGCGTGGCGACCAACAAACCGCAGTTGGCGACTCGCGAGATCCTGCTGCATTTCGGACTGACGGAATATTTCGGTGCGATCATTGGCGGAGACGCTGTGACATGCCTGAAACCCGCGCCCGATGCTCTGCTGCTGGCGCTCGCCCAGCTTGGAGTCGACCCCTGTGACGCGCTGCTGGTCGGAGACAGTGGCGCCGATGCAGGCGCCGCACGCGCCGCCGGCATGCCCGTCATTCTGCTGCGTGGCGGATACACCCATTTTCCTGTTGAAGAGCTTGGCGCCGACCAGGTTTGCGACAGCCTTTTCGACCTGCCTGCGGCGATGCAGGGGCTGCAAGCCGGTGCTTGATCGGGGCGAACGCCGGCCGGACGCACGTTCGAACGGCCGGCGACGCCGCTATTTCGAGAATTGCTTCAAATAGGCGATGACGTTGGCGATGTCTTGGTCCTGCTTGAGGCCGACGAACGCCATCTTCGTTCCTTTGACCATGGCCTTGGGATCGCGAAGATAAGTCGTCAGCGTGGGTTCGTCCCATTTGACGCCGGACTTGCCTGCCGCGACCATCGCTTGGGAGTAACTGAACCCCGGGTGTGTGCCAGCCGTCCGGCCGATGACGCCGTTCAACGACGGGCCGACCTTGTTCTTGTCCTGGTCGGCGACATGGCAGACCTTGCATTTGGCGAAGACCTTCTCGCCCGCCGCGGCATCCTGCGCCTGGGATTGGCTTGTGATAAAGGACACAGCAAACACGACTGCAAAAAATGCGATTGCGCGCATGGGATTTCCTCATGGATCGTCTGGGTGCCCTGGACGATTTTGCGCATGCCGATCTTTCATCCGTTGGCATGCACCTTACGCGGTGGAGTGGAGTATCCGCTTCCCCTTTGTGAAGCGACGCCGCGTGAATCGGAAAGCTAGTTGGCGTGCGGTGAAAGTCAATCGTATAAAGGTATAGAGCTTGGGTACCAGGGTACCGGTATTCGTCTTGTTGACGGCTATCGGGCGAATGCGTAGCTTCAAGACATCCGGTTTCTCCACTGGCACCTCGGGAATCCGGCAACTGGCGATTTTGTCCAGGCTCCTCATTGGGCCGGACCAATCGAGACAGGCGTCCCGGAGCGCAAGAGGTGCTAAATGGATATGGTTGATCTCATATTGACGGTGTGCCTCAGCACCAATCCGGGCAATTGCCGAGACGAACACCTCTATTTCGAGAGCCGCGGCTCTCTGCTCCAATGCATGTTCCTTGCGCCCAGCGAGATCGCGAAATGGTCTCAGGAGCACCCGACCCTCAAGGTCATGCGCTGGAAATGCGCATTTCCGAGCAAGGAACGAGCGATCTGATTGACGTCCTGGAACCCAGGGAGAAGGTGTCATGATGATTTCACGGCGCAACACGCTGCGTCTAGCGGTTCTCGGCACAGTTGCTGCTCTTGCCGCCAGGCCTGTCTTTGCAGCAGCCAGGATTCGCGTCGGTGTCCTGAAGTTTGGAACCGTGAGTTGGGAACTCGACACGTTGAGGCAACACAAATTCGATGTGGCGAACGGGATCGATCTAGAGATCATCGATTTCGCCGGGGAGGACGCGACCAACGTCGCGTTGCTGGCCGGTGCGATCGACATGATCGTCTCCGACTGGCTGTGGGTCTCGCGCCAACGCTCGGAAGGCGGCGACCTCACATTGGCCCCCTATTCGACCGCTGTGGGAGCGATCATGGTGAAGGAAGGATCGCCGATCCGGACGGTCGCCGACCTCAAGCACAGGAAGATCGGCGTCGCCGGTGGCCCGCTCGACAAGAGCTGGCTCCTGATACAGGCCCTGACCAGACGCGACTACGGGATCGACCTGTTGGCAACCAGCGACATCATATTTGGGGCGCCACCGCTGATTTCGGAAAAGGCCATGCAGGGCGAACTCGATGCGGTGCTGAATTTCTGGCATTTCTGCGCCCGTCTCGAGGCCAACGGCTTTCGTCGCTTGATCGGCGTGAACGATGCGACGCGTGCGCTCGGCGCCTTGGGACCTGTGTCGGCACTCGGTTACGTCTTCCATGACCAATGGGCGAACGAGAACCCGGATGCGGCCAGGGGCTTCGTCAGGGCCTCCGCGCAAGCCAAGGACTTGCTGGCGAGATCCGACGAGGAGTGGCTGCGCCTGGCGCCGATCATTCGCGCGGAAGGCAAAGAACTGGAAAAACTGCGCGACCGCTACCGCCAGGGCATCCCAAGACGGTCAGCTGCCGAGGAAGCGGCCGACGCCGGCAGGCTCTATCATGTGCTGGCGGCGATCGGTGGCGCGAAGCTGGTCGGCAGCGCGGCCGAGATGGCGCCCGGCACATTCTGGCAGGACCGCGCGAAATGACCGCACCGGAAACCAGCAACGGCACACGAGGTGCCCCGACGAGCATGTCCGGGCGATCCAGCTTGGCGACAACGCTGATGCCTGCGCTGACCGTGGCGGTTTCCTTGCTCGGGCTTTGCCTGCTGTGGAGCCTTGCGGCGAGTGTCTGGCGGAGCCGTGCCCTCCCGGGGCCGGGACAGGTCTGGCAGGTGCTCCTCAGGGAGGCTGCGAGCGGCGACCTCTTCTATCATCTCGGCGCGACCCTCGGCCGGGTCGCCGCGGCCTATATCGTCGCGATGATCATCGGATCCGTTATCGGCGTTTTGCTCGGCAGCTATCGTCGCGCCGACCGCTTTTTCAACCCATGGATAATTCTGTTCCTCAACATCCCGGCGCTGGTGGTCATCGTCCTCGGCTATATCTGGTTCGGGCTTAACGAGGCGGCGGCGATCGGCGCGGTGGCGGTGAACAAAATCCCGAATGTCGTGGTGACGATGCGTGAGGGCGCCAGGGCGCTTGATCCGAGCTACGCCGAAATGGCCACTGTCTATCGCTTCGGCCCTCTCGATCGCATCCGCCACATCCTGCTGCCGCAGTTGCAACCCTATCTAGCCGCCGCGTCACGATCCGGCATCGCCCTCATCTGGAAGATCGTCCTGGTCGTCGAACTGCTCGGCCGCTCGAACGGCGTCGGCTTCCAGATCCATCTCTATTTCCAGCTCTTCGACGTCGCCGCCATTCTTGCCTACACACTGGCTTTCGTGGCGGTGATGCTCGTCATCGAACTTCTTTTGGTGCAACCCGTTGAACGACATGCAACCCGTTGGCGCCGTCATCCCGCTTAGGGTCGATATCGCTGAAAAGACTTTCAGGTCCGCGCAAGGCGTCTCGATCACGGCGCTTCAGGACCTTTCCTTCGAGGTCCGGCAAGGCGAATTCGCCTGCTTGCTGGGACCGTCGGGCTGCGGCAAAACCACGACGCTGCGTATCCTGCTTGGATTGGACAAGGATTTTTCCGGATCCTTCCAGTTGCCGCAAGGAGGCTCCAGCCGCATCGCGGCCGTGTTCCAGGAGCCGATCTTGCTGCCGTGGCGAACGGTGGAGCAGAATGTCAGGCTGGCGTTGCCGAAAAGCTTGAGAACGAAGAACCTCGACGGTCTGTTTGAAACTCTCGGCCTCGCCGGCATGCGCTCGCTCTATCCTGCGGAACTGTCGCTCGGCCTTGCGCGCAGGGCAGCACTTGCCAGGGCGTTCGCTACCGAGCCGGCGATGCTTGTCCTGGACGAACCGTTTGTCTCGCTCGACCACCAGACCGCCGAGCGGCTTCGTCACCTGCTTCTGTCGGTGTGGTCGGCGCGGCCTACGACCGCCTTGATGATAACGCACGATCTGCGCGAGGCGCTGATGCTGTCGGATCGCATCATCGTGCTCGCGCCGCGACCAGCACATGTGCTCGGCGTGTTCGATGTGCGGCTGCCTCGCCAACACCGCAATTCACAGGTGATGAGCGACCTTCTGCGGTCGTTCCGTCAAAGGTTTCCGGGCGTCACCTGACCGCCCTGATGGCGAAATGCATATCGGAGGACCCCATGCCGATTGATCGGCTACGACGCAGGGTTATGAGTGGCTTTGCCTGCACCGCCGCCAGCGCCGCCTTGCTGCCATGCTGCCTCGGACGAGCCGCCCTGGCCGCGGCCGGCGGCCTGCGGTTCTCGGTCCGCCAAATCGCTGACGGCGTCTTCGCCTTTCAGGGCGTGGATGAATTGATGACCGCAACCAACGACGGTGCGATCTGCAATCTGGGCGTCGTCGTCGGCACCGATGCAGTTGCCGTCATCGACAGTGGCGGCAGCCTGATCGAGGCGCACGCCTTCCTCGCCGCGATCGGAAAGATAACCGCAAAACCGGTTCGCTTCCTGATCAACACCCACATGCATCCCGACCACATTTTCGGCAATGCGGCATTCCGGGAGATCGGCGCGACCCTCGTTGGCCATCGCAATCTGCCGCGTGCCCTCGAGGCGCGTGGCGCGTTCTATCTGCACAATTATCGCGAACAGGTCGGCGAAGCGCTTATGAAGGGAGTCGAGATCGTTTCGCCGGCGATGCTGGTCGACGATCGCCTGGAACTCGACCTCGGCGGGCGCATGCTCGAACTGCGGGCATGGAAGGCTGCGCACACCGACAACGACCTGACCGTCTTCGACCCCGAGACCAGCACGCTCTTTGCCGGCGATCTCGTGTTCATGGGCTCCTTGCCGACGCTCGACGGATCGCTGCTTGGCTGGCTCCGCCAGATGGATGCGCTCGCCGCGATCGGTGCCGCGCGCGTCGTTCCGGGTCATGGTACGGTACCGGCCAACTGGCCGCAGGCGCTGGCAGGAGAACGGCGCTATTTCGAGATTCTGGCGCGGGATATCCGCAAGGCGATCGCCGACGGGACGCCGCTCCGAGAGGCCGTCAAAACCGCCGCCGGAAGCGAACGGGGCAAATGGCACCTGTTCGACGAGTACAATGAGCGCAACGCAACGGCTGCTTTTGCTGAACTCGAATGGGAATAGACCACACCGACATGCGCCAGAGATCATGAAGTGGGGCGATTTGCCAACGCGTCGTCAAAGGCATATTCTAAAAGCAAGCCTGGGCACCACCTCTGTTGCATTGGTGGAGGCATCGAAATGCAAAATCACGCTTACGCGAGCAGGCAGTTCGCCTTGTCGCCTGCATCGTTCTTGGCCGCAATCATCTTGACCATCGGTACGCTGTTCGGCGTCTCCACAACCGCCAACGCACAGCAGACAACGGCTTCTTCGGAGAAGATCTGGGAAGACTTGAAAGGCGACGTGTTCGGCGACCGGGCTATTCTGGTCGATACCGGCGTCATCAGGATCGAAGCGCCAAAGCGGGCGCAAGATGCCGCCATCGTGCCTGTCGACATCTATGTCGACCCAGCCAAGGCTCCGGACGGCATCAAATCCGTGACCTTGATCATCGACGCCAATCCTGCGCCGGTGGCGGCAACGTTCCAGATCGGCAAGGACGCCGGCGTGACACATCTGTCGACACGCGTGCGCGTCAACGACTATTCCTATTTGCGTGCCATAGCGGAGACTCAAGGCGGCCAACTCCACATGGCTCAGACCTTCGTCAAGGCGTCAGGCGGCTGCTCCGCCCCTGCGGTCAAGAACCAGGACGAGGCCATGGCGACGATGGGGCAGATGAAGTTACGCCAATTCCCACCCCAGGAGACGATGAGCAAGGCAGAGGAGTTGCAGTTGATGATCCGCCACCCGAACAATTCGGGCCTGCAGCGGGATCCACTGACCCAGTATTTCATTCCCGCGCATTTTGTTCAGAAGCTGTCGATCTCGCAGGCCGGCCGGCCGATCCTCTCGATGGAAGGTGGAATATCGATTTCGGAAGACCCTAATTTCCGATTCGATTTCACGGCGCACGGCAATGGTGAAATCCAGGTCGAAGCGATCGACACGGATGGCAAGGTATTCCGCAATCAATGGCCGCTGGAGAAAACGGGACTCTGAAGTCTCGAAATACGGTATGCCGCGCTGCCATCGCGATGGGCTTTAGAAGCAACGCACGTCGGCTTCCGACTGCGCACGCTTCAGCTCTGTACGGGCTGCCTTCGCCGGTGCGCTTTCCCGAAACAGACCCGCGTTTTCCCCCGTCGTCAAAGACATGCTCTTGAAGGTCTCGGCCGTCTCATAGTGGTCGTAGGGAAGGATCGAGGCGATGACGTCGATCGAGCAGGAACAGCTTTCCAGCGCCTGACGCGTCTGGCCGTTCGTTCGCATGCAGCCGAGCACGTAGTCGACAACCGTTACTGTGGGATAGTCTCCCGCAGCACCCGCCGGGTTTGCGATGGCCAGTGTCGCGGTGAAGAGCAGCGGCAAGGTCGAAAATCCAACATATCTGATCATGAGGAACCTCCGGTTGGGCCGGGTTCGATGCGCCCGGACGGGATCGGCGTGCCAGTTGGCAACGCGCCGTAAAGCCAGTCAAGCACCCATGGGTTCCGTATACGACCAAAGGAGGAAAGGGCTGTCCACGAGCGATAGCTGTGCATGACGACTTGATGACCGGCTCCGCGCCCGGGCTCCCGCGACCGCTTCGTATCTCGCTCAATACCGGGGAACGACGAGACTTTTTACATGCCATCCAAGATGGGCAGTGATAAACATTAGCAAATAAACTCGGTGTATATTAAAATCAAAAGATCGATAGTAAGACTATTTTAATACGGCTCTCGGTCTCCGCGAGGGCGTAAAACACTTCATATTAAGCTTGTAGTTCTTTTCATTTCTGTATATTGCAGTGCATCATTTAGAATATTGCGGTGCAACAATGCACTAGGCCTTTTTTGCTTGCCTAGCCTTTTGGGATGACATAGCCTTTCCCTGTTTCCGGCTTCAAGGGCGTCACCGTCATTAGGGAGCGGCGACAGTCTTTCGTAGGCCAAAGTGAGGTGGGCAGTAACGGTGCCCTCTGCACATCTGGCTTAGGTCGTGACACGCTGCCGGAAATATTTCCCCCCCGTGAATCGCTTGGGCGAGCCCTTGTGGGCCTAACAGTCGATTCATCACTGTGAACCCCGGGAGGAATTCGGATGCGTGTACTTACGAAAGCTACGTATATTCTAACCACTGCGGCGTTTCTGTCGCTCGGCGCGGCCTATACGGCGTCGGCTAACGAGGATCTTGCAAAGCTCGCTTCGGATGCGAAGAACTGGGCGATGCAGACGGGTGATTACGCCAACACCCGCTATTCCAAACTCAACCAGATTACTGCGGATAATGTGAAGAACCTGCAGGTTAAATGGACCTTTTCCACCGGCGTGCTGCGCGGGCATGAGGGTGGACCGCTGATCATCGGCGATGTGATGTATGTCCATACGCCCTTCCCGAACAATGTCTTTGCGCTCGACCTCAAGAATGACGGGAAAATCCTCTGGAAATACGAGCCCAAGCAGGATCCGAATGTCATTCCGATCATGTGTTGCGATACGGTCAACCGCGGTGTTGCCTATGGTGACGGCAAGATCATTCTCAATCAGGCCGACACCACGGTCGTCGCCCTCGATGCAAAGACCGGCAAGGTCGTCTGGTCGGTCAAGAATGGCGACATGACCGACGGCGGCAAAGGCGAATCCGGCACGGCTGCCCCCGTCGTGGTCAAGGATAAGGTACTCATCGGCGTGTCCGGCGCCGAATTCGGCGTTCGCGGCTGGCTGGCCGCCTACAATCTGAAAGACGGCAAACTTGCCTGGAAAGCCTATTCGGAAGGTCCAGACGCCGACACCCTGATCGATCCCGAGAAAACCACGCAGCTGGGCAAGCCGGTAGGCAAGGATTCCGGCACCAACACCTGGGAAGGCGAGCAATGGAAGACAGGCGGTGGCACGACATGGGGATGGTATTCCTATGATCCCAAGCTGAACCTGGTCTACTACGGCACCGGCAATCCCTCGACGTGGAACCCGGTCCAACGGCCTGGCGACAACCGCTGGTCAATGACGATCATGGCCCGCGATGCCGATACCGGTGTTGCCAAATGGCTCTACCAGATGACCCCGCATGACGAATGGGACTATGACGGCATCAACGAGATGATCCTCGTCGATGGCATGGAGGTCAATGGCGCCAAACACGACGTGCTGGTGCATTTCGATCGTAATGGTTTCGCCTACACGATGGATCGCGCCACCGGCGAGCTTCTCGTCGCCAAGAAATACGATCCGGCGGTGAACTGGGCGACGGAAGTCGTC
This sequence comes from Mesorhizobium sp. BR1-1-13, assembly GCF_020165515.1. Lineage (NCBI taxonomy): Bacteria > Pseudomonadati > Pseudomonadota > Alphaproteobacteria > Hyphomicrobiales > Phyllobacteriaceae > Mesorhizobium > Mesorhizobium sp. BR1-1-13. The sequence goes on along the minus strand of NZ_JAIUIH010000016.1, from coordinate 66,458 downwards.
ATGGACCCAAAGAGCGAACAGTATGGTCGCCCGCAGGTCGTGGCGAAATATTCGACCCAGCAGAACGGCGAAGACACCAACTCGACGGGTATTTGCCCGGCGGCGCTTGGAACGAAGGATCAGCAGCCGGCTGCCTATTCGCCGAAAACCGGTCTGTTCTATGTCCCGACCAACCATGTCTGCATGGACTATGAGCCTTACAAAGTAAGCTACACCGCCGGTCAGCCTTATGTTGGCGCCACCGTATCGATGTACCCGGCACCTGGCGGCGACGGCAGCATGGGCAACTTCATTGCCTGGGATGCGGCCAAGGGCGAGATCGTCTGGTCGAAGCCTGAGAAGTTCTCCGTGTGGTCAGGCGCATTGGCGACAGACGGCGACGTCGTCTTCTACGGTACGCTCGAAGGTTACATCAAGGCGGTCGATAAGGACGGCAAAGAACTTTACAAGTTCAAGACCCCGTCCGGCATCATCGGCAACATCACCACGTACGAACATGACGGCAAGCAGTACATCGCCGTTCTGTCCGGCGTCGGCGGGTGGGCAGGTATCGGTCTGGCAGGCGGTCTGCTTTCGCCTGACAACGCTGCTGCCTGGCATGGCGCCGTCGATCAGGGCCGTGCGCAAGGCGATCAGACCGCGGTCGTTGGTACCGCTGGTCTGGGTGCCGTCGGCGGCTATGCGGCACTTGCCGACTATACGACGCTGGGCGGTCAGCTCACCGTCTTCGGTCTCCCGGACTGACGGGCGGGGAACCTTAAGCACGCCTCAGGTCTTTTTGGACCGGAGGTTTGAAGAACGAGAGCCCGGATCATCCGAAACCATGGCCGGGCTCTCGATGCGGTTGCACCCCCGACACACCGATCAATGCCGGCCACGATAGCAAAACCGTGTCCACGGCAAATGAAGGAAGCGTTTGAATGTCCGTTCGCATTGTAATTTCGGCTTTCGTCCTGGCTCTGCTGCCTCTGGCAAGCTCAGGCGTGGCGTGGGCCGAGGACAGCATGGAAAAAGCCAAGGCGGTGAAGCAAGAAGGCGGCAAGTATTTGGATGCGGATGGAAATCCGACCTACAAGATCGAGAACGGAACCGTCGACTGGTACACGTTCAGCGGCTACCGCCGGTATCACTCCGATTGCCATGTCTGTCACGGACAGGATGCGACAGGTTCGAGCTACGCGCCGGCCCTGGTCAACAGCTTGAAAACCATGGACTACGCCACGTTCCTCTCGATCGTCGCCGAGGGCCGCAAGAATGTCGGCGGCGGCAAGGAAAACGTCATGCCTGCCTTTGGCGACAACAAGAACGTCTATTGCTACCTGGACGATCTCTATGTCTACCTGCGCGCGCGCGCCGATGGTGCGGCGCCACGCGGCAGGCCGCCAAAGCACGAAGACAAGCCGCAGGCGGCGAAGGATGCCGAAGCATCCTGCATGGGCGGATGACATGAACGGCTGCGGTGCATTGAAGCTGCGCGTCGTTCTGCCGATTCTCGGCGCGCTGGCCTTGTTGCCATCGAACGCGCAGGGGCAAGGCGCCGGCCTCGGCGCGGCGGGAGAACTGGTCGATCCCGACATTCTGCGCGTCTGCGCCGATCCTTCGAATATGCCCTTCACCGACAAGAGCGGCGAAGGCTTCGAAAACAAACTTGCCGAACTGGTAGCCGCGAAAACCGGACGGAAGTCCGTCGCCTATACCTGGTTTCCACTTGTCACCGGCTTCGTTCGCAACACGCTGGGGGCCAACCGATGCGACATCATCATGGGCTATGCCCAAGGCGATGAACTGGTGCAGAACACCAACGCCTATTATCGCTCCACCTATGTGTTGGTTTACCCGAAGGGCAACGATATGGAGGGCGTCGAAACGATCGAGGATCCCAAACTCACGGGCAAGACGATCGGAGTTGTCGAGCGCACGCCGCCAACCGCCAATATGGCCGCCAACAAGCTTCTGCGGACCGCCAAGATCTATCCGCTTGCGGTGGATACGCGTGTCACCCCCTCCATGGGGGAGGTCATGATCAAGGACATGCTGGCCCACAAGATCGACGCGGCGGTCCTGTGGGGGCCGATGGCAGGCTACTATGCCAAGCAACTTGGAGCCGATGTGGCGATTGTTCCGCTGGTAAAGGAAAAAACCGGCTCGCGCATGTCTTACCGCATCACCATGGGCGTACGTCCGTCCGACCAGGAATGGAAGCGGACGCTCAACCGGGTGATCCGGGAAAACCAGGCGGAGATCAACAGGCTCCTGCTGAGTTACAATGTCCCGCTGATAGATGAACACGACAATCCGATCACCCAATGAAGGGAAAGGAGGCGTTTTTGTTGCTGGTCGCTGCGAGCCTTATGGGTCTGGCCGAACCGACGCGGGCCGGCGAGATCGCCGAACCCAGCGGATACCGGATGGACGACTATCGGGCGCCGGTGCCGCCGACGTTGCGAGGCGCCAGGGTGGTGACGACGGCGGAAGCTGAAGTGCTGTGGCGAGCGAAGAAAGCTGTCTTCTTCGACGTGATGCCGAACACGCCCAAGCCGGCAAATTTACCGGCAGGAACGATATGGAGAGACAAGGTTAGAAAGGACATTCCAGGCAGTACATGGCTGGCCAACGTGGGATACGGCGCTATTTCGCAAGAGACCACCAGCTATTTTCGCCAAGGCCTCGAAGCCAAGGCCGGCACGGACAAATCGCGAGCGATTCTGTTCTATTGCATGACGAATTGCTGGATGTCCTGGAATGCCGCCAAACGGGCGATCGAGTGGGGCTACAGTTCGGTAATCTGGTATCCACTCGGCGCTGATGGGTGGGAAGGTGCAAATCTTCCGCTGGAGGTGAAAAAACCATATGAAACGAACAATTGAAGGAAGATTATGCAATTATTTCCGGTAGTTTTGCTTTTCAATTTTCAAAACCTACTTTTTCGTTTGTCCATTTTGAGACGTGAATGGACGAGCCATTGCTTCGGTGCCCTGCAATGGTTGGCTAACAACAGGGATCGGTCCCTTCGGACTGGTATAAGAGGAGAAATGTCATGAAGAAGAACTGGAAAAAACCGACCATGTGCCAGGTTGCTGCGGGCATGGAAATTTCCCGGTATCTGCCTGCCGAAATTACTCCCAAGAGGTAGGCCGCAGAGGTGCGTGTCCCTGGCAACAGGGGCACGCATCCCCGCAAGGGTTTTGGCGAAAGGTTTTGACGCGTGTAGGGCGCGCGCGGCACTTTTCAGGGCTGCAAATTGCCTGCTGGTCAGAGAAGCCGCGGGGCGGGCATTTTCATGCATTTGAGGATCATCGGATCGGCGGCAGGCGGCGGCTTTCCGCAATGGAATTGCAATTATCGTCTCAGTCGCGCGGCCCGCTCCGGGATGGCTGGCGTGCATTCACGAACCCAATCAAGTGTCATCGCCTCGGCGGATGGGATCGGATGGGTTCTTTTCAATGCCTCTCCCGACATTCGCCAGCAGATCGCGGCAACCCCTGAGTTGCAACCTGCGGGCGACGCGCCGCTGCGCTCGACCCCTATCCGCGCGGTGGTGCTGACCAATGCCGATGTCGATCATATCGCCGGACTGCTCAGCCTGCGCGAGCGGCAGCCTTTCGCCATCTACGCAACGGCGCAGGTCCTGGCGACGCTGGAGGCGAATTCGATTTTCAACGTTCTCGATCCGGCGGTCGTGCCGCGGCGCATCCTGCCGACAGCGAAAGAACTGGTCATCTGCGATGCCGAAGGCAGCGAGACCGGCGTGATGATCGAGAGCTTTCCGGTGCCTGGAAAGGTAGCACTCTATCTGGAGGACAAAGACCATCCAGATGCCAATTTCAGCTCCGACGCCGGTGATACGATTGGAGTCCGAATTGCGGGTATCGGCAGCCGCGATTCTGTCTTCTACATTCCAGGCTGCGCACGCATCGATGCGAGGCTGCGCGCCCGTCTTTGCGATGCAGCCTGTCTTCTGTTCGACGGCACTGTCTACACCGACGACGAGATGATCGTCGCTGGCGTCGGTCAGAAAACCGGCGCGCGCATGGGGCATCTGGCGATTTCGGGAGACGCGGGTTCCATCGCCAGCCTGGCCGATGTGAGGCTGCGCCGCCGCGTCTTCGTCCATATCAACAACACCAATCCGATCCTCGACGAGAATTCGGCCGAACACGCGGCAGTCAAGGCGGCAGGCTGGGAGGTCGCAGGCGACGGCATGGAGATGGAATTTTGAACAATTTCCGCGATGCGGCCAAAGGCGGCCTGTCCACGAGCGATCTCGAAGCCGTGCTGAGGCAGGTCGGCGCCGAGCGCTACCACAATCATCACCCCTTCCATCACAGGATGACCAGCGGCGCGCTATCGAAGGCCGAGATGAAGGCCTGGGCGCTGAACCGTTATTGCTACCAGGCTGTCATCCCGCGCAAGGATGCCATGATCCTCGCACATGCCGAGGATCCGGCGTTTCGCGCCGCCTGGCGCAAACGTATCGAAGACCATGATGGGGAGGACGGCTGGAGCGGCGGTATCGCGCGCTGGCTGCATCTGGCAACCTCGCTCGGCCTGGACGCCGAGGCCGTGAAGAGCGAAAGGCTGGCACTGCCGGCGACACGGTTCGCCGTGGGGGCCTATCTCTCCTTTTGCACCAACCGAACACTGTTCGAGGCGGTCGCGTCATCGCTGACCGAGATGTTCTCACCGCTTATCATCGGCGAGCGCGTACCGGCGATGCTGGCCAAATACGATTATATCACCGAGGATACGCTGGCCTATTTCAAGCAACGACCCGAACAAGCCTCGCGCGACGCCGACTTCGCCCTCACCTACGTGCTCAGCCATGCCGATACGGCGGAACGCCAGCAGCAGGCAATAGATGCGCTGGTGTTCAAATGCGATATACTCTGGGCCATGCTTGATGCGCTTCAACACGCCTATGGCGAGCCGGGAAACATACCGCCCGGCGCCTTCCGCCCCGAGGCAGCCCCATGATGATGCTGCGCGAAAGAGCCTTGGTGTCGCTGCGATCGGTACCCTTCCTGCCGAAGCATGTACGCATACAGTACGATTCCGTGCGGCAGGCATTTGCCGTGCTTTCACCGGAGAGAATATTCTGGCCGAACGATATCAGCCTCGACATATTGCGGCGCTGCGACGGACGGTCCACGGTCGGCGAAATCATCGCCGGCCTTGCCACGGATTATGAGGCCGAGGAGGCGGCCGTGGCGGCCGACGTCATCGCCTTCCTGCAAGAGTGGTCGGACAAGCTGCTGGTGAAGCTATGAGCACGCCCCTCCTCCCTCCTATCGGCATGCTGGCGGAACTGACACATCGCTGCCCGCTGCAATGCCCTTATTGCTCCAATCCGCTCGAATTGCAGAAGGCCAATCGCGAACTCGACACGCAGACCTGGCTCAGCCTGTTCTCGGAGGCCGCCGATCTCGGTGTTCTGCAGGTGCATCTGTCCGGCGGTGAACCGACGCTGCGCCGCGACCTCGAGCAATTGATCGCCGGACTTTCAGCGCGCGGCGTCTACACAAATCTGATTACCGCGGGCGTCGGCATCGCCGAGGGCCGCATCGAAGCATTTGCCGAAGCCGGGCTCGACCATCTGCAATTGAGCTTTCAGGGCGCACGGCCTGAGACCACCGAACGCATCGGCAACCACAAAGGCAGCCACGCCAAGAAGCTGGAGACGGCACGCCGCGCGCGAGCTGCCGGCTTGCCTCTCACCATCAACGCGCCGATCCATCGCCATAACATCGAGGAGGTACCGGATTTCATCGATCTTGCCCTTTCACTGGATGCGGAGAGGCTCGAGATCGCCAACGTCCAGTACGCTGGCTGGGCTTTGATCAATCGCGACCAGCTGATGCCCGAGCGTGCAGCGGTCGACCGGCAGGCGGAGATCGTCGCGGAAGCACGCGAGCGGCTGGCCGGCATTATCAACATCGATTTCGTGACACCGGATTATTTCGCCATCTACCCCAAACCGTGCATGGGTGGCTGGGCGCGTGACGCGTTCATGGTGGCGCCTGACGGCACCGTGCTGCCGTGCCATGCCGCGCAGACGATCCCGTCGCTCAGCTTCGAGCGTTTCAAACCACACACCCTGTCCTCGATCTGGGCCGATTCGCCGGCGTTCAATGCCTTCCGCGGCACGGACTGGATGCAGGAACCCTGTCGCAGCTGTGAACGGCGCGAGATCGACTGGGGCGGTTGCCGCTGCCAGGCGATGGCGATCGCCGGCGATGCCGCCGCAACGGATCCGGCTTGCGCGAAGTCGCCGATCCACGCGCGCATGGCGATGCTGATCGACGAAGCCAAGCGGACCGCGACAGTTCCTTCGGAGAACGAACCATTCACCTACCGGCGTATCGGCGTCGCGACCGAGCCCGCCTGACAGATTCTTTCATTCCGCCGTATTCTCGCGCTCGCGCACTGCGTCGGCGAAAGCCAGGGCATCGCGATTGATCCCGACATTGTGCACACGAAAAATCGAAGCACCCTTCAGTCGCAGGATGACGCTGGTTGCCGCTGTGCCAACGTCCCGCCCTTCGTCGCTTTCGCCGACCAGGTGATGGGCAAGGCGCTTGCGCGAGGTGCCGACGAGCCATGGAAAACCAAGAGCGCGCAGTTCGCCGAAGCGAGCCATGAGTTCAAGGTTCTCCTCTCCGCTCTTGGCGAAAGCGAAGCCTGGGTCCAGCACGATGCGGTCGTCCGGGATGCCGGCGTTGCGCGCGATCTCCAGCGATCTGTTCAGGAACAGGAACTGATCGGCGATTACATCGGCCAATTTTTCACGGTCGCGCCCGGTGTGCATGATGACGAGGCCAGCGCCGGTTTCCGCCGCGACGTGCGCGATGTCGGGTTCGCGCTGCAGGCCATGTACGTCGTTGACGATATGGGCGCCCGCCGCGACGGCGAGACGCGCCGTCTCGGCCCGGTAGGTGTCAACCGAAACGATGCAGTCGCCGTCCGACGACAGCGCCTCGATGATCGGGAGGATACGCGATTGTTCCTCAAGCGCCGAAACGCTGCCGGCGCCGGGCCTGGTCGACTCACCCCCGACATCAATGATCGCCGCGCCCTCGCCGATCATACGCCGGGCCTGTTCGAGTGCCCGCTCCGGCCGATCGAATTCTCCCCCGTCGGAAAAACTGTCCGGCGTAACGTTCAAGATCCCCATCAGTAACGATCTCGCACCAAGATCGAGATGCCGTCCATGAGCAAGTTGCCAGCGCGTCATGCGGCGAGCGCGGCGAGCATCGACGCCATGCCTCCCTGGTGATCGCTCGGACATAGTCTGCCGGGTGCATTCTCGCGAGGGATGCTCACCTCGGTGCCACGCAATACCGCAGTTGGTGTCGTGGTCATCGTCATTGTGGAATTCGTGTCGTATTCGATCTTTCGGTCGCCCAGGCTATCATAACCCCACAGTGCGAGAAGCGAATATTCGGGCACCGCAGATGTGCGAAAAGGCCCCGAGGAGGAACCCGCGGGATGGCAATTTCGATTTTCGGCTGGTGGCGTCAGTTCGCCAGAGACCAACGGAGCCATCGCCCCTAGGCGTGTGCCTTCGCGGGTATGGACGGCTTCACTCATGCGCAATATGTATGAGCATGAGGCCTGCCGTGGCGCTCACATTGTCGTCGCGTCGCTAAGGCAGGTAATGTACGTTCAACGAGGCTGCGCAGGCGGGTAACGCCACCCGCATAAGTGTCGATATCGGGGGATCTGGTCAATGACCGACAACAAGCCAGACGTTACCAAGGATTGGCAGGCGACGCAGGGCCAGAAGTCCTCCGCCACGCGTCTTCGCCTTTTCGCCGCACTCTCGTGGATTGTCGCCATTGGCGGCGAGATCTACGGTATCATGCTGCTTCGCCAGAACAAATTCGACCAGGGACACCTGCCGCTGATCATCGGCCTTCTGGTCGGCATCGCGATTTTCGCAATCGCCGGCAACTTGCTGTGGAAGGCGGCCAACAGGCACGATCCGGCCCGCGCATCCGACACGGCCAGGTTCTTCTTCCAAAACCAGCTCGGCGCAATCATCACGCTGATTGCCTTCCTCCCGCTGGTTTTCCTGATCCTCACCGACAAAAACATGGATCCACGGACAAAGAAGGTTGCCGGCGGCGTCGGTGCTGCGCTGGCCGTGCTCGCGACGGTCATGGGGATCAGTTTCAAACCCCCGTCGGTCGAACAATACACCCAGGACATGAACGCATGCGCAGCCCAGATCAAGTCTGGGCAGCCCACCACTGCCTGTTCGCCCGACGTCGCTGCTCAGGCGCAGGCGATCGCGGCGGACACCGCCGCGGTGGCGGCGGCGACGAAGGACGCGAGCCACCCCGCAGGTCAGGATGTCGTTTACTGGATCGCGCCCGAAAACGGAGCCGCGAAGTCCACCGAGCCGCATGTTTTCCACCTCTGCGCAGGCGTGAGTCCGCTGAAGGACAAGACCGTGAATAGTGGCTCCGTGACGGAAGCCTACGCACAGAACGCCGTCCGCATCACGAAGCAGATCGATATGGAACAGAAGCAGTGCGGCTTCACAGCCACAACCAGCACCAACTGAACGTGGCTGCGTTGGATCGCGTCCAGCCGTTGGTCTTGTCGAGAGAATGGCGCGCAAGCGCAGGTTCAGTATCGATTCGCCGGAGCAACGCTATTGGCCATGGCTCAGAGCCCTAGCAGTTCGGCATCGCGTTGCTCGCCAACAGTGACGGCCCGATGTCCGCGTCGAGCGTAAAGCGCTCGCAACGCTCGCCGTCGGACTCATCGATGAAGCTCTCGACATGTTTGAATCCAAGCTTCGCAAATATCCGCACCGAGGCAAAATTGCGCGCCGCCGCTTCGGCCGTCACCCGTTCAAGCGCCAGGGTTTCGAAAGCGTAGCGGAGAACTTCGCGCGCCGCCTCGCTGCCCAGTCCGTGCCCCCAATGCGCACGTGCGAGCACAAATCCCAATGCAGCTGCCTTGGCGTCGATTGCGCCGAAGGACAGGGTTATTGTCCCGACCGCTTCCGAAACTCCTACTTCATCTATGGACCACTGGATCGCCGTACCGTCAGCGAACCGCTGACGCGAACGGGCGAACCATCGCTCGCCCGCGCTTATGTCGTCGGGAACAGGATCGCCGGCAAGAGAGGCGGATTCGACATCCGTCGCGCGCGCAAACCATGCCGGGATATCCCGTTTTCTCGGCGCCCGAAGCACGAGCCTTGGTGTCGTGAGCCTGGGAAATCGGACAGTTTCCATCGAAGCATTTTCCACCTGAGGCGGCGCCAATGATAGCCGGAAAGCGCCGATCATAAGCAGCCGGCAAGCTCCCCAAGAAAGCCGTCGGCAAGGCAGGCCGTCAACCCGCCAAGGGTCAGTCGCGCGATATGGACAGTCCCGCAAGAAGCGGAGCGTACGCGGCGAGCCTGCGGGATACGAATTCCGTGAAGAGCCGCACGCGCTTCGTCTTGCGTGTCTCCCCCTGCGTGAGAAGCCAGAGCGTTCCGTACATGTGCAGGTCGGTGCCCGGCACCCTCACCAGCAGGGGGTCGGCATCTCCGACGAAGCACGGCAGTGTCGTGATCCCGAGCCCTTGCCGTACAGCAACGATCTGCGCCTCGGCGTCCGTGGTCCTGAATGGAACCCCCGTGGTGCGAACCTCGCCCTCGCGGGCCCAGTCCGGAATTCCATGAACGCTTATGACGATCCACCGGATGGGATCAGCCGCGCCCGCATGCCAGGCGGCCAGTCGATCGCTAGACATATAGACACCGCCGAACAACTCCGGCCCCTTCAGGCCGTGAAGATTGAGCGGCAGGGTTTTGCGGTCATAGACGACGCGGATCGCCACGTCGGCCTCTCGGTTGGTCAGATTTGCCAGCTCCCCGGACGACAAGACGTCCATCTCGATGTCCGGATGCAGACGCGCGAACTCGGCGAAATCCGGCATGAGCAGGTGTGTCGCGAGGGTCGGAGCCAATGTCACCCGCAGAAGCCCGCGCACGCTCTGGTCGCGCCCGAAGACGCGTGTCTCCAACTGGTGCGACGACGCTTCCATCTGGTTCGCGAGCTCGAGCACCTCCTCGCCCGCAGCCGTGAGGCGGTAGCCCGAAGGCAGCTTTTCGAACATCTGCGCGCCGAGGCGTTCCTCGAGCTGTGCAACGCGTCGCAGCACGGTCGAGTGGTTCACACCGAGGCGCTCGCCGGCAGCCCGCACCGAGCCTCCGCGCGCCACCGCCAGAAAATAGCGAACATCATCCCAGTCGATCATGGCGCGATCCCGCACCGCGCGGTGCGCTTTCCAAAGCCCGTATCCAACGCAGTGGTACAGCAGTGTGGGCAGTTATCATAGCTTAGGTCGACGAGCGCGACCCAGTTCCGAACGACGGACACCGATTCGTCGCGGCTGGCGGCAGTCGTCCGACCGGATCGATTTTGCACCACCGATGTGCGCACTTTCGCACTCAAAGCCTGACCCTTGCAGACTTATTTCCAGGCTCTCGGGGTTCTTCCCGAACGATCAAAGGCAGAGCCCGGAAGGAAAAGTCATGGGAAAGCTAAACGGTAAGGTTGCAGTCATCACGGGCGGCGCTACCGGCATCGGCCGCGCCGCGGCGAAGCGCTTCATCGAGGAGGGCGCCTTCGTCTTCATCTTCGGCCGCCGGCAGGAAACGCTCGATGCGGCTCTGGCCGAGCTCGGGCCCAATGCCCGCGCGGTGACGGGCTCGGTCTCGGATGAGGCCGACCTCGACCGACTCTACGCGACGGTGAAGGCCGAGCGCGGAACCCTCGACATCGTCTTCGCCAATGCCGGGGCGGGAAGCCAGCTTGCGCTCGGCGAGATCACCGCCGAGCACATTGACGAAACCTTCGACACCAATGTGAAGGGTACGATCTTCACTGTCCAGAAGGCGCTGCCGCTGATGGGCCAGGGCGGTTCGATAATCCTGACCGGATCGAGCGCCGGCACCACGGGCGCCGCGGCAATGAGCGCCTACAGCGCTAGCAAGGCGGCAGTGCGCAACCTCGCGCGGACCTGGGCGGAGGACCTGAAGGGCACCGGCATCCGGGTCAACGTGCTATCGCCCGGGGCGACCGCGACCGAACTCGCGAAGGAAGCGCTGGGCGAGGAGGGCCAGAAGGTCTTCGCTGCGATGACGCCGCTCCAGCGAATGGCCGATCCGGCGGAGATCGGGGCCGTCGCCGCCTTTCTCGCGTCGTCGGACAGCAGCTTCATGACCGCCAGCGAGGTCGCCGTCGACGGCGGCCTTGCGCAACTCTGAGGCGCCACGCCCGGCCGGTCACTCCATTCAATTGACCAGCGCCGTTGGGGGCCGGGAATCGACATCAACACGGATCGGAGAAGCATTATGAGCCACGCAATTGTAGGATTCGGTAAAATAGGCCAGGCCCTCGCCCACGCCTTCGCCCGTAAGAACATCAAGGTGGCCGTCGCGAGCCGCCGGCCGCCCGAGGCATTGGCGCCGCAGGCTCGGGCGATTGGACCCACGGTCATCGCCAAGTCGCTGCGGGATGCGCTCGAGGCCGACACAATCATCTTGGCGGTCCCGTTCTGGGAGCATCGCGAGGTCGCGAAGGCCCTGCCGAACTGGGAAGGCAAGACGGTCATCGACGCGATGAACACTTTTGGAGTTCTCCCCGAAGAGCTGGACGATCTCCCGTCCTCGGCCTTCGTCGCGAAGGCGTTCACCGGCGCCAAGCTCGTCAAAGGGTTCAACCACCTGGCTGCGGCAACCCTGGCTGCCGATCCGATCATCGAGGGCGGCCACCGGGTCGTCTTTCTGTCTGGTGACGACGAGGACGCGACCGCCCCCGTGGCGGCCCTGGCCAAACAACTCGGGTTCGCCCCCGTCAAGCTGGGAAAGCTCGACGAGGGTGGCGCGCTGGTGCACGCACGCGGCCGCACTTGGGGCCACCTCATCTTCCAGGATTTGTTCAAGAAGGAGCAGTAATCGATTTACGACCGCGTGATCGACGCCGAGAACTGGTCGCGCGCTAACTTCTTCGAGCAGCGCGCGACCGAATATTTGAGGACCACAAGGTCGCGAAGCTGGGGTGGGCCTAGCAGGCTGCTGTTGAAGAAGTCTGCCGTATAGCCTTGAGGATGGCCTCGTCGCCGTTGTGGTAGGTGAATGTGATCTCGATCGAGCCGTCATCGAGCAGTTCGGCGTGGCCGACGCCTGTGCGTTCGTCCATCTCGTCACATCCGGCCCATGTATGCGGGCTGAGTGCGTTCTCACGGCCCCCAAAGCAATATCTCTTGTCAACCGAGATTTGACGGCCGCGTCTCGCTATTGACGCACAGCTGAAGCAGGCCTACTGGTACATATACCGGACCACTAGACCTCTTAGGATGTAAGGACGGATGGATCTACGTGCGATTCTGACCGACGACGGGAGTGCGCTTGGCGGCGTGCCGAAGCATTCGATGAAGGACTTCGTCGTCCAGAAGATCGCGACATTCATTGCGACCGGCATTCTTGACGTAGGCGACCCGCTGCCAAGCGAGCGTGAACTTGCGAGCGCCTTGTCGGTGAGCCGCGAAACGGTGCGCGGTGCGATCCTGATCCTTTCCACAAAGGGCATCCTTTCCGTCGCCCAGGGCACGCGGACAGTGGTGGCCTCGACGGAAGTCGGAGAACTCGCGGTTCAATCGGCCCGCTATCGCGACATTTCCAGATACAGTCTTGACGACGTGCATGAGGCGCGGTTGCTGATCGAAGATCAGGTGGCGCGGGCCGCGGCCGTCCGGGTTGAAGCCGCGACGCTCGAAACCCTGCAAAAGTCGATCGAAGCGCAGGAAGCGGCGATCGACGATCCCGTTCGCTTCCTCATTTGCGATCGCGAATTTCACACGGCCATCTATCGGGCGGGCGGCAATACCGCGCTGGCGGATATCGCCGCCGATCTCTATTCCTACCTTCTCGACCATCGGCGGCGAGCAGTCGCCCAGCCTTCGAGCATCGCAACGAGCATCGCCGATCACCGTGCCATTCTTGCGGGACTTGAGGCGCGCGATTCCGACGCGGCCGCAAGGGCCTTCGCCGTGCACGAAACACGCATCTACACCACGACCAAGCAGCTTCTAACGCAGTCCGCTCGAAAGGGATAAGGATAGGGGCGGATTGCCGGGCAACCATGCAGCACAACAGGAGGAGTTTCCATGCTGACAAGACGCCTTTTTGCCACCGCAGCCCTCGCGGGCGTTGTCGCGCTGACCGGCATTGCCGGGACGGCGACCGCCGCTCTCGCCGAATCCAAGGAGTTGGTCTATTTGACTCCAGGCCTCGACCTTGCCTTCTGGCGATACCTCTCCAAGGGCATCGAGAATGTCGCAACCAAGGGAGGCTACACCTATCAGGCGCTGGATTCGGGCAACAATGCCCAGACCCAGCTTAAAAATGCCAAGGACGCGATCGCCCGCGGCGTCGCCGGGATCATCATCTCTCCGACGGACAGCTCGACCGCGCCGGCCGTGCTCGATCTCGCCAAGCAGGCAAATATTCCCGTGGTCATCGCCGACATCGGCACGGACAGCGGCGACTATGTGTCCTTCATCATCTCTGACAATTATCAGGGCGCGAACGGCGTCGGCAAAGCGCTGGCCGAGGCAATGAAGGCCGCCGGCAAGCAGGACGGCAGCGTGGGCATTGTCGGCATCAGCCAGGCCCGCCTCAACGGCCAGGCCCGCACCAAGGGCTTCAAGGACGCGATGACAGAGGCTGGCATCACCAAGGAAGCCGGGCTGCAGCAGATGCAGACCTACACCGCGGACGAAACCTTCAAGTTCACGCAGGATATGACGACCGCGAATCCGGACATGAAGGGCCTCTTCGTCCAGACCGACGGCCCGACGCTGGGCGCCTTGCAGGCAATCAAGGCGGCCCGCCTCACCGGCGACGTGCTGGTTGCCGGTTTCGACGGCGTGCCGGAATTCGTGCCGTTGCTGCAGTCGGGCGAACTGGTCGTTTCGGGCATGCAGCAGCCATATCTGATGGGTCAGGAATCGGGACGCGCGATGGTTGACCATCTCGGCGGCAAGACTCCCGAAAAGAAAATTCTCGTGCCGATCAAGATCGTGACCAGCAAGAACATCGAGCAGGAGCTTCCAACCATCAAGGAAACGGTCTTCGCCAACGAGATGTAATCGGGGCCTGGCCGACTAGGCCGTCCGGGGGCACGCTCCCCCGGACGCTTTATTCGTACCACTTGGAGTGTGTCCTCGGATGGTAGACAGCAGCAAGATTCCCGAGCCGCTTCTCGTGGCTCGTGGCGTCACCCGCCTGTTCGGGAACGCCTACGCGCTCAGCAACGCGTCGATAGCGCTCTGCCGGTACGAGATCTGCGGATTGCTGGGCGCGAACGGCGCGGGAAAATCGACGCTGTCACGGATCGTTTGCGGACACCTGCCGCCTTCGTCGGGCGAGATACTCTTCAAGGGTGCTCCCTTGACCGTCGGATCCGCGCGCGACGCGCTGCGTTCCGGCATTGCCCTCGTGGCACAGGAAACCAGCCTTGCGCCCGACATGAGCGTGCTGGAGAATATCTTCCTGCCCAGCTACGCGATGCCGGGCCGTCTGTCTTTCAGCCAGTTGCGACACAAGGCACAGACCATCCTGTCGGAACTTGGCCACGACCACGTACTGCCACTCGACATCGAGGTGCGCCGGCTCTCGGCAGCGCAACGCCAACTCGTCGAAATAGCCAAGGCGTTGGCCCTCAACGCCGACCTTGTCATCTTCGACGAGCCGACGGCCTCCCTCTCGCCGATCGAGGTTGACCGGCTGTTCGAGATCATGGGGCGGCTGAAAAACAGCGGGAAGGCACTCGCCTTCGTGTCGCATCGGCTCGAGGAGGTCTTCGCAGTCACCGATCGCGTCACAATCCTGCGCGAGGGCAAGACCGTGGCCGAAAGCGTGCCCACGGCGGGGCTCACGCAGGCCGACGTCATCCGCCACATGGTGGGACGCGACATCGGAAATGTGTATCGAAAGACCGTCTCGCGAGTGACCACTAACGAGCAGCCGATGGCTCTGGAGGTAACTGGGCTCAAAGCCCCACCTTTCGTGCGTGACGTCTCGTTCACGGTGCGCAGGGGTGAAATTCTCGGCCTCGGCGGGCTTGTCGGAGCTGGACGCTCGGAGAGCGCCGAAGCGATATTCGGACTGCGCCACCGCAGCCGCGGGCGCGTCCTTGTCGGCGGCAAGGAGATTGCCCCCAACAGCCCTATCGCGGCAATCCGCGCCGGTCTCGGAATGGTCGCCGAGGACCGGCGGGCCCAGAACATCGTGCCCGACATGACGGTCGGCGAAAATCTCTTCCTCGCCCAGATGGGCAAGCACAGGGGTTTCGGGCGGGGCCATTCGGCGCGCCGCAAGCAGGCCAACGAGCTGATTTCGCGTCTCGACCTTCCGACCGACCGCATGGATGCAAACCTTCTGCACTTCTCTGGCGGCATGCAGCAGAAGATCATCATCGCGCGCTGGCTGCTGATCGAGCCCGAAGTGCTCATCCTCGACGAGCCCACGAAAGGCGTCGACATAGGGACACGCCAGGCAATCTACGAACTGCTGCGCGAAGTGGCCGAAAGGGGGATAGCCGTAGTCGTGATCTCCTCGGATTTCCAGGAACTACTGGGGATCTGCGAGCGGGTCGTCGTGGTGAGTGACGGCTATACCATCGCCGACCTGCCCGCCTCGCGACTGAGCGAAGAGAGCCTGACGCTGCTCGCCGCGCCCCGAAGCTCAGCCGAGCGCAACACGGCATTCCTGCGCGATCTTGTCGCCGGCCACGGCGGCACGGCATTCTGGGGATTGATCGACGACGACCGGTTCGTCTGCCTCGCCCTCGCCGAGGGTACGCCGGCTGCAACGATGGGACTCGCGGCCGGGCATGTCTATCTTGCGCAGGAGACGGCAATCCCCCTCGCGCTTGGAAGGCGTCAACCCGGTATCGTGACCGAGAATGACGGCCGCTCTACCTTGCTTGCACCACTGTCCAATCGCCGGGGGCACAATCTGGGATGGATCGGGCTCAGCCTGCCGGCCGGCTCCGGGCTGCCGGACGCCGGGGCCCTGTCGGCCCGGATCGCCGGCCTGTTCGATACACCTCAAGACGAAAAGATCGACACATGAACGCGCCCACACGATCCTTTGCGACGCCCAGATTCGCCAGCACGCTTGAGTTCCGGATGCTCTGCCTCGCCATGGTGCTTGCGGTGATCCTGTCGTTCATCTCGCCGCACTTCTTCACCGAGCGGAACATGTTCAACATACTCGACCAATCGGTGGTACTTGGCATAGTTGCCGTCGGCATGACCCTGGTGATCCTGACTGGCGGCATCGACCTTTCCGTCGGGTCGGTAGCGGGCGTGACCGGCATCATCCTCGCCCTGCTCCTGAAGGAATTCCCCATTCCGGTGGCGATCGCGCTCGCCATAGGTTGCGGCGCCCTGATCGGGCTTTTCTCCGGCGTTCTCATCGCAGTGTTCGGCCTGGCGCCCTTCGTGGTGACGCTCGGGGTCATGGCGATGGGGCGCAGTCTCGCCTACATCGTGTCGGGACAGCGCTCGATTTCGGGACTGCCCATGGGGCTCCAGAATATCGTCTACACGAACCTGCTGGGCATCCCCGCCAACGTCATCTTCCTCATCGCGCTCTACCTCGCCACCTGGGCGTGGCTGACATATTCCAAGGGCGGGCGAACCATCTACGCGGTCGGCTCGAACATCGAAGCCGCCCGGGCGGCCGGCCTCAACACCCTCTTCTACTCGATCTTTCCCTACGTGGCGTCCGGTGCCCTTTCGGCGACGGCGATGACCTTTTCGCTGGCGCAGATCATGTCGGCTGACCCGATCGGGGGGAACCAGCTTGAACTCGACGCCATCGCGGCCGTGGTCATCGGTGGCGCGAGCCTCTACGGCGGACGAGGCACGATATTCGGCACGCTGATGGGGGTTCTGATCATGGTGATGATCCGCAATGGCCTCAACCTGCTCGGCGTCTCGCCGTTCTGGCAGGGGACCGCCATCGGCGCCATCATCATCCTCGCCTTGCTGGCCGAGCGCCTCATCACCTGGAAATCGCGCCGCGTTTGAGACCAGGAGAATCCTATGACACAGTCCGATCCTTCCCGCGCCGTCCGCCTCTACGGCACCGAAGAACTACCGGCAGAGGAGCGGCTACTGAGCGCCGGGCCCCTCAGCGTGCTTTTCGACGGCGCGAACCTGCGCGACTTCCGCATGCATGGCGAAGAGGTGATCCGCGCAATCTCGTTCGTGGTCCGCGACAAGGACTGGGCGACGCTCATTCCGAAAATCACCGACCTGGTCGTCGAAAAGGACGACGATCGCTTTCGTGTGGCTTATCGCGCAAGCGTTGCCAGCAAAGGCGAGACCTTCGGCTATGACGTGGCCATCGCTGGTACCGCGGCCGGCGTTCTGACCTATTCGGCTCGCGGAACCACGCCGACCGGGCTTCTCACGAACCGGACCGGCTTTGTCGTCTTGCATCCCATAGAGGGCATAAGCGGCGCGGCCGCCACGATCACGCACACAAGCGGCGAGAGGGTCGAGACACGGTTTCCTGTGGAGATCGATCCGGTGCAGCCGATGATGGATCTGCGTGAAATCTCGCACCGTACTCCCGGCGGGCTGGGGGTCAGCTGCCTTATGGAGGGCGACGCGTTCGAGATGGAGGACCAGCGGAACTGGACCGACGCCTCCTACAAGACCTATGTTCGTCCGCTCGCTCTGCCCTGGCCGTACAGGATCGAGCCCGGCGAGGTCGTCGAACAGAAGATCACCCTGACCGTCAAGGGCTCTCCCAAGGGTCCGTCGCGTCAACCGGGAGGCCTCGCCGCCCTGACGCTCGGCGAGGCGGCGGACGCGATTCCACCTCTCGGCGTCGGATTGCAGCCCGAGGACGCTTCGGCCGTATTGCGGCATGTCGAGACGCTTGCCCAGCTCGGCATCGCCCATGTCATCTGCCATCACGATCCGCGGCGCGGCCACGATGCCGAAACGCTGGCGAGGCAGGTCGAGGTCGCCATCGCAATGGGCGCCCAACCCTGGCTCGAAGCAGTGGTCGAGCATGTCGACGATGCTGGCGCCGCGGCGGAAATCGACTCCCTGGGCAAGGTGGCCGCGAGGCTCGATCATCGCTTCACGACGGTTCTGGTGTCGCCCGCACCCGATCTTAAATGCACGCTGCCCGGCAGCATCTGGCCGCCAGCGCCGGATGCGGCGAAGCTCTATACGGCCGCGCGCGCGGCCTTCCCCGGATCTCGCATCGGCGGAGGCATGTTCAGCTTCTTCACCGAGCTCAACCGCAAACGTCCCCCGGCCGAGGCGATAGACCTCGTGACATTCACGACGGCGGCGATCTTCCACGCTGGTGACGACCGCTCCTTGATGGAGACGCTCGAATGCCTGCCGCATATTGCCAGGACCGTGCCGGCGATCGCCAAGGGCCGCCCATATTCCGTTGGGCCGTCCGCAATCGGGTTGCGCGACAATCCCTATGGTGAAGCGCCGGTCGCCAATCCCGCCAACATCCGGCAGGCGGTCAATTTCAATGATCCGCGCCAGCGGGGCGTCATGGGAGCGGCCTGGAACCTCGGCTACTTCGCCGCCTTCGCGGAAGGCGGCGCGGCGGCCATCGCGCTCGGCGCCGCGGTCGGCCCGTTCGGCGTCCTCTCCGTGCCGACGTCGTTTCCGCAGCCCTGGTTCGAAGGCAAGGGCGAGTTCTATCCTGTCTGGCACATCGTGCGAGGCCTGGCGAAGCTCAAAGGCTGCCCGCTCCGTCCGCTGCGATCGTCGGTCCCTGGCGCAGTGCGAGGGATCGCGGCAGTTACCGAAAAAGGCACCGAGCTGTGGTTATGCAACCCCTCGCCCAACGCGCTGGAGGTGCGCCTCCCCGAGGGCTTCGCGCGCGCTGCAATTCTTGACGCCTCATCTTTCGTCGCGGCATCGCGCCAACCGGATCTGCTCGATCGGCTGACGCATGACGGAACGCAAACGCTGTCGCTCGAAGCCTACGCAGTCGTGCGCGCGCTCAGGCAGGTCTGAAGCGGCATCACAAACCAGTCCAAGAGAACGGAGCATCCATGCATATACTCATCATTGGCGCTGGTGGAATGATCGGCCGCAAACTCGCGGCCGAGCTTTCGCGGACAGCATCGCTTGGAGATCGAAAGATCGACCGGATGACGCTGGCGGACGTGACGGAGCCGCCGGTGCCAACCGGTGACATAGGTTTTGTCGAAGCCATTGCCGCCGATATTTCCGCTCCCGGCGCAGCGCAGGATCTGACCGCGCGCCGTGCGGATGTGATCTTCCATCTCGCGGCCATCGTGTCCGGCGAAGCGGAACGCGATTTCGAGAAGGGCTACCGGATTAATATGGACGGCACGCGCGCTCTTTTCGAGGCGATCCGGCTGGAAGGAACCCGGCGGAAATATATCCCGAGGCTGGTGTTCACCTCCTCGGTTGCTGTCTATGGCGCGCCTCTGCCTGACCCTATTCCCGACGACTACATCCTTGCCCCGCTGACCAGCTACGGCACCCAGAAGGCGATATCCGAGCTGTTGCTGGCCGACTACTCGCGCCGCGGCTTCCTCGACGGCGTCGGGATACGCCTCCCGACGATCGTCATTCGGCCCGGCGCTCCCAACGCGGCAGCCTCGGGCTTCTTCTCCGGCATCCTGCGCGAGCCACTCGCCGGGCAGCGCTCCGTGCTGCCGGTGAAGGAGACCGTCAAGCATTGGCTGGCGAGCCCGCGCTCGGCGGTAGCCTTCCTCATCCATGCCGCGATGCTCGATACATCCGCGCTGGGCGCCCGGCGCACGCTGAACATGCCGGGTGTCGCGGCCACGGTCTCCGACCAGATTGCCGCGCTCCGCCACGTGGCAGGGGCCGAAGCCGAGTCGTTGATAGACCGCAAGCCGGACGAGGCGATCGAGGCCATTATTGCCGGGTGGCCGAAATCCTTCACGCCCAGGCTGGCCACCAGTCTGGGCTTTGTGGCCGAAAGCACGGTCGACGAACTGATCGCGGTTTACCTGGCGGACGACGCCCCGAAGACCATCCCTTAACCGCTAGGGCATGGCCGCCAAAGTTCCGTGAAAGTTGAAACTGGGAAATTCCGATGCTTCTGGGCTGCATAGGCGATGATTTCACCGGGTCCTCCGACTTGGCCAACACACTCGCCAAGGGGGGCATGCGCACGGTCCAGTACAACGGCGTTCCCAACACCGCCTCCGACCGCTCGGTTGACGCGGGCGTCGTTGCCCTGAAGACCAGAACGATATCCGGCTCGGAGGCGGTGAAGCAGTCGCTCGCGGCGCTGGAGTGGCTTCGACGCCAAGGCTGCCGCCAATATCTGTTCAAGTACTGCTCGACATTCGACTCGACGCCCGAAGGCAATATCGGTCCCGTGCTGGACGCTCTTGGCGACGCGCTGGGAGCGGCACGCGCGATCGTCTGTCCGGCGTTTCCCGCAACCGGCCGGTCGATCTACCAGGGGCATCTTTTCGTCAACGATCGGCTGTTGAGCGAATCCGGCATGGAGAAGCATCCGCTTACGCCGATGACGGATCCCGATCTGCGGCGTTGGCTTTCGCGACAGACCAGGCGCGCGATCGGTCATGTCCCCTACAGCGTCGTGGCGGAAGGAAGCGGCCCGATCAGAGACGCGCTGGAGGCGGCATCCGCCAGGGGCTCTCGCTACGTCGTGGTCGACGCCATCCAGGACAAGGACCTTATCGCCATTGGCGAGGCTGCCGAAGCCGATGTCCTGCTCAGCGGCGGTTCGGGAATAGCGCTGGGACTTCCGGCCAACTTTCGTCTGGCCGGGTTGATCGGCACGGCGGCCACGCATTGGAAGGGAATACAGGGGCCAGGGGCCGCGCTTTGCGGTTCGTGCTCGACCATGAGCCGGCGCCAGATTGCCGAGCACCGGAAAAGTCATCCGACGCGCGTTGTGGAGGTGGATGCGGTCGTGGACGGCACGGCCAATTCTGTTGAATATGCCGAGTGGGCGATCGATCACCAGCACCACGGCTTGCCACTGGTGTTCTCGTCGGCCGAGCCCGAAGCCGTCGCCGCCGCACAGAACCGCTACGGGAAGGAGCGAGTCGCGACGGCGGTTGAAGGTTTTTTCGGCGAACTGGCGCGTCAGCTTTCGGCGCGTGGCGTACGCCGGCTGGTTACGGCGGGCGGCGAGACATCGGGGGCCGTCGTATCGGCGCTCAACATTTCGTCATTCGAGATCGGACCGGAGATCGACCCCGGTGTTCCGGCGTTGAAGGCCCGTGACCCGGATATGGTGCTCGCCCTTAAATCGGGCAATTTCGGCTCGGCCGGGTTCTTCGAAAAGGCAGCCGACGTCCTTACGGGAGGCGTTCTACGATGAGCGATGAAACAAGACTCAGGGATCAGATCTGCAGCATCGCTGCGTCCATGTTCGCGCGCGGCCTCACTGCGGGAAGCTCGGGGAACATCTCCGCCCGGCTCGGCGATGGTCGGCTGCTCGTGACGCCGACAGGATCGTCCTTTGGCGCGCTCGACCCCGCCCGCCTGTCGCTGTTCGATGCGCAGGGGCGGTTCGTGGACGGTGACAGGCCTACGAAAGAGATGCCGCTGCATCAGGCGTTCTACGAGACGCGCGGTGCGCGCACCGGAGCGGTCGTCCATCTTCATTCGACCCATTCTGTCGCGGTTTCGCTTCTGCCAGACATCGATCCCGACAGCGTCTTCAAGCCGCTGACGGCCTATTCGATCATGCGGCTGGGAAAGGTGAAACTGCTGCCCTACATCCGGCCCGGCGACCCGGCGATGGCAGACGCCGTGCGCGGACTCGCCGGGAAACGGTCGGCCGTATTGCTGGCCCACCACGGACCCGTCGTCGCCGGCAAGGATCTCGAAGCCGCCTCCTACGCGATGGAGGAACTTGAGGAAACGGCCAAGCTCACGCTTCTCACCCAGGGCTTGCGGCCCAGGATCCTCGCGGCTCCGCAAATTCGCGAGTTGGTGGAACACTTTGACGTGGAGTGGGACGACTGATGCAACTTTCGGCCAATCTGGGATTTCTCTTTCGTGACCTAGCGCTTCCGGATGCGATCCGCGCCGCCAAGCGGCGCGGTTTCGCGGCGGTCGAGATGCATTGGCCTTACGATACCGACGCATCGGTGGTCGCGGCGCTGCTCGCCGAAACCGGTCTTCCGCTGCTTGGCATCAACACGGCCCGGGGGGATGTTGGGGCGGGCGATTTCGGCCTCTCCGCGCTGCCGGGCCGTGAAACGGAAGCGCGCGCGGCGATCGACCAGGCGATTGAATGGGCAGCCGTAACAGGCTGTCGCAACATCCATGTGATGGCAGGAAAGGCAATCGGTGACGAAGCCTTCGCGACGTTCACCGGCAATTTGCGGTACGCTTCGAAGACGGCGGCACGGCACAACATCGGTATATTGATCGAGCCCCTGAACCCGCGCGATGCGCCGGGCTATTTCCTCGCCGACCTTTCCACTGCATTGCGTGTGATCGATGCGACAGACGGTGCGGTAAAAGTAATGTTCGACTGCTATCACATGCAGATCATTCAAGGCGATTTGCTTAACTCGGTAAGGCAATTTTCCGACAAGATCGGCCATATCCAATTCGCCGCCGTACCGGATCGTAGCGAGCCCGATCACGGCGAGGTGGACTATGGCTGGCTCCTGCGCGCAATCGCGGACGCCGGCTATGATGGCGCATTCGGCGCCGAATATCGCCCCACTACCGATTCCTTTGCTTGGATGAAGCGTTTCGACCACTAGGTCTGAGTGCGCGTCCTTGCTGGCCTGCAACGATTACGTGAGAAAAACACAGTTCGCGCCTATTTCAGCGTTCTTTGCTCGGCAACCAATAAGTCAACTTGGCCAAGCTGAGCCGAGGATGATCGAGCAGAAGTTTTGGCGGACATAGTTCATGTCCTTCAGCGCCAGCACGTCGGCCTTCACATTCCCGAACGTCGTCAGCGGTTTCCTGACAATGCCGTTGGCGAAGTGATCTATGATGTTCTCCTTGAAGTTCGTCTCGCGCGGATGATGCACGCAGACATGGTCGCGCTGCAGATGCGTGAAATCGTGATAGGCGATGCCGAGCACGTCCATTTCCACACCGGCGGTCACCAGCGCGATTGTTGGGCGCATATGCTCGGGGATGCCGGGCGTCGTGTGGAGCGCGATTGCAGTCCAGACGTCCTCGATATCACGCTCCGGCACGCCGTAGCTCTTCATGAAATCGCGCGCGGCATTAGCACCGTCGACCTCGAAGCGCAGGTCGGGGCTCGCATATTTCTCGGTGAGGCCCATGTCGTGGAACATGGCGCCAAGGTAAAGTAGCTCCGGATCATATTTCAGACCGAGTCGCTCGCCGGTCAGCGCGCCCCAGAAGAAGACGCGCCGGCTATGGTTGTAGAGCAGGTCGTCTTCTGTATCGCGCACGAGGTTCGTGGCCGCCCGCGCGATAGCACTGTCTGGCAGGCGGATGCCGGCGATGATCTCGGACATGGAACGCTCTCCTTAGTTGGGTAACCGGCCAGTGGACGTGCCGGTATTTCGCAGTAGCGCCCTGCTTCGGACAACGAACAGAATCCTTCGGATCAGGACAGCCGTACGTCGTTTCCTGACAAATGCCCGTCTGAACCTTCGCGGCAGATCTATTCCGAGTCAGTCCGCCGGAAGCTGGCGCGATATTGAACGGGAGTGACGCCAAGGCGAGTGCTGAAGACGATCCTCAGCCGGTCCGCAGACCCGAAGCCGCAATCGAAGGCGACGGTCTTCAGCGGCCGATCGGTTCCTTCCAGGATCATGCGCGCCGCATCGACGCGGGCGCGCTCGATGAATTCGTGGGGCGTTATCCCGGTCGCTTGCACGAAATGTCGGGCCAGGTTCCGGGGGCTCATGCCGACGACAGCGGCGAGCGACTCCAGCGTGTGGCGGCCCCCGATATTGGCCATGACATGGTCCTGGATGCGCGCGATCGGCGCCGCTGGATCGGCCGGTGCCGTGAGATAGGGGCTGAACTGCGACTGTCCGCCCTGGCGCTGGGCAACGACGACCAGCCGCTTGGCGACCTTGAGCGCGATTTCCGCGCCGTGCCGCTGCCCCACGAGCGCCAGGCCCAAATCTATCCCCGCAGTCACGCCTGCCGCGGTGATCAGCCGTCCATCGCGGACATAAATCAGATCCGGTTCGACTTTGGCTTTCGGGAACCTTTCGGCCAGCGCCTGCGCGTCCTGCCAATGGGTTGTGACCCGCCGATCGTCCAAGAGACCAGCATAGCCAAGGACAAAGGCCCCGGTGCAGATGGACCCATAAACGCTTGAGCGCCACGGCAACTCCTTGACCCACTGAACCAGACCCGGTTTGGGCTCCGCTTCCGGCGGCGTAGGTGTGCCGGCTACCAGAATGATGTCGAAGCCACCCGCCGCCTCGTCGAAGGTCAGGTCGGCCACCATGCGCATGCCGCTCGATGCACGCAGCGGGTTGCGGTGAGCGGCAATCAATACCGTCTCATAGCGATCGGCGCTGCCCAGAAAGGTGTTCGCCTCGCTGAAGACGTCCATCGGCCCGGCCACGTCGAGTGCCTGGACCCCCTCATAGACGACGATCGCGACAGCTTGTACTGGCACCCCTCACGGCCCCTCCAGTCTGGTGCGGTATTATGCAGGGAACGGGGATACGGTAAAAGGCCTGCGAGTGCGGATAAGCCGACCCTCGCGAGTTGGGCCAACAATGAGAGATGAACGTTGATCATCATTGGGCATGCGAATGGCGTCGCAGCCTCCCTAACTCGATTGCCTCGCGCCATTGACGGCGTCCGATCTCCGTGAATGTTGGCAAGCCGGGCGGCCGCTCATGCTACCCTCAAGTCCAGAATTGCTGTGGACCTCTGTCCTTGCCCGATTGGCTCTCATTACCACAATAAGTTATCTCGCGGCGACGAAGATCGACGCCGCGGGTGAGCTTATCGCCGCATGATCTTGATCACGGCGCCTTGTCCGGCAGCGTCAAGGAATTGTCCTTGGAGTCGACGACGAAGACTGCCAACAAGCTGGCTGGCTCCTTGTCGCTCGCGTTCTCGCTGACCCTGTGATGTGAGCCGGGCATTTCATAAAAGCTCTCGCCTGCGTGGTAGACCTTTGCAGGACCGTCGTCGACCTGACTGCGGACGGCCCCGGATAGCACATAGGCGTAGATGAATGCCGAAGCTGCGTGGTGATGAGCCAGCGACTTGCTCCCGGGAGAATAACTCACGACGACGGCGACTAACCTCTTGCCTTCGATATTCGGGAGTGCGTGCTCGAACGCCGGTCTCACTTGTTCCCGGTCATGCGCGATGGCAGGCGAGCCCCCCAGAGCGATCGCTGCTGCCAGCAGGGCAACTGGAGCCGGGCGCAGTGCTTTCGTCACTGCCTTCAACATATTGCCTGCAAGCTTCGTCGGAGCATGGAGCCAATGGCCCGATCCACTGACGGGTATCACCGCACCTACTCTCCCGGTGACCTCACCTACGCTATTGATATCGTCCGGGCTGCGGTATGTGCTAACGCGCATGGGAATGATCCTTCTCATGATGTTCAGCTTTGTGATGGAGAATCCGGGAACGGAGACGCGGCGATCAGATCGCAAGCGTTCGGGCTCTTGAACCCAGGGATGAAACGTTCGCAGACGCCGGCGTTGACCGTCCCGTAGGTGGTCGCGGGTTTGTGCGCGAAGCCCGCAAAATATTCCCGGACGAAGCCTTCCTTGAAGTTTATGCGCGGGTACTTGGCGACGATTTCCTCGCGGACCTCGGCTGGAAACTGGTCGAAGCCCACCCCCAGCACGTCGAGAAGAACACCCGAATTGAGCAGCGCCACTTCCGAGCGCATATGCTTAGGGATACCCGGGGTGGTGTGCAGCGCGATTGACTCCCAGACGGCCTGCACCTGGTCTTCAGGGACGTTGTGGGCGTTGAGAAACTGCCGCGCGGCATTCGCGCCATCCACCTCGAAGCGTTCGTCCGGGCTCGAGAACTCCTTGATGAGGCCGAGGTCGTGAAAGGCGGCCGCCACGTATAGAAGTTCGCTGTCGAAGCGGAATTTCGTTTGGCGACCTTGCTCAACCGCAAACAGGTAGACGCGGATCGAGTGATTAAAGAGCAGATCGGTGGAATGCTCGCGCAGTATGTCTGTCGCCTCTTTCGCGAGCACGGAATCGGGAATGACGAGAGCATTGGCGCGCGGAGTGGTCATTGTTTCGTCCTTTCCAGGGTGTGGACTAAGCGGGTAGCCTACGCTCTCCAGCGGAAGGAGAGGGCTCGATCCATCAACCCGCTTCCACGGCGAGCACGATCTTTCCCTTCGGCTGAGGCCGCACGCGTTCCAGCATGAGATGAGCCTCGCGCGCGTCCGCGAGGGGCAAGACGGCCCCCACCTTCGTCTTCAGTATTCCACCATCAAAGAGGCTAGCGATCTCCGCCAGGTACCGGCTTGTGACGCTGACCAAAAAAAAGCTGGCTTCTACGCCGTGGCGTTCCGCAAGGCTTTGATCCGGATGGGAGACGGCCGAAATCAGCTTGCCGCCTCGACGAAGAACCTGGAATGAGCGGTCTTGTGTCTCGCCCCCGACCAAATCGATGACGGCGTCCGCTTCCCGAACTTCTTCCTCGAAGCGTTGGGTCCGGTAGTCGATAACCATGTTGGCGCCGAGATCGCGCACGAAGGAGATATCATCCGCCGCCAGGGTTGCGATCGTTTGCACACCCGCGCGGCGGGCCAATTGAACCGCATAGGCGCCGACGCTTCCCGCAGCCCCGTGAATGACCACTGTTTGGCCCGCCTTGAGCTTAGCGTGATCGAACAGTGCCTGCCATGCCGTCACCGAAACGACAGGGGCGGAGGCAGCATCAACGTGGGTCAGCGAGCTGGGCTTGTTCGACACCATCTCCGCCGATGCTACCGCGTACTCGGCATACGCGCCGATGAACTGCGGGTTGGTAACGCCGTAAACCTGATCGCCCACGCGCTGTCCGGACACCCCCGGGCCAACCTCGACGACTTCACCGGAGAGATCAGAGCCAAGCGTGAGCGGAAGCGGTTGCGGCAGAACGCTCTTGCCGGCCCGAATCCAACCGTCCCAGGGGCCGATGCCAGCGGCTTCAACCTTGACCAGGACCTCACCTGGGCCAGGCTCAGGCCGTGGGACGCGCTCGAACATCATGACCTCCGGCGGTCCGAACTCGTGCACGCGCCAGGCCATCATCGTTGAAGGAATTTGCTCCTCATCGGCCTGAGGAACGATGCTGCTGTGGGTCATCTCGTTTCTCCTTGCGCTCAGTTTGTCATGACCACCGTCAACCCTCGCGGAGACTTGTTACCGACGACGTCCCTGATCCAGGCTTCTTCCGCGAAGCGGACTTTCTCAATCGAGTTCGCTTGGGCGATGGCGCGCCAGCGGCAGTCGCATGAACGTTCTCCAGGGCGATTGTCAGTTTGGCTTGTCCGTATGTAGCAACCGAGCCCAGCCTGGACCACGAACACGATCCTACGAATCGGGACAGCCGTGCGTCGTTTCCTGACAAAGGCCCGTCGCACCCTTCGCCCCGGCAGAGACGGCGGTCTTGAGTTTGCGGCGCCAGATCTTTTCCGGCCCCGTCAGGTGGCGGCACGCCAGTTGGACGGAGGGAACCTATGATGATTAGCGGTGACGATTCGCATCCCTGGAGGCCGATGCAAAGGGCTCAACCGAAGGTGACGATCTTCAGCGGCCGGGGGCGCTTCGCCTCACCCGCCGGAGGATGGACGCAGGTCAGATTGCGAATTTGGAGAGGTAGGTCACGCACCCCTAGGAAGTGAGAGTACAATGGCTGGCAGCTAGACGGCCGCAACGAAAAGACGCTACGCTATGGCCGCCGATTACCCCTCTCTCCCTCCCATTGTGACATCACGAGGCATTGATTTGCCAGTAATGGACCTCTCGGCAAGCTCGCCTCCGTTCTCAGTGGCGCCATCCGGCTATTGACCTGATCACACGGCCGAAAATCTGAAACGTGTAATGCAAAGGCTATCGATGACTATTACTTCGACCAGATTGCCGACGGTGTGCCATACTACCCCAGACCAACCTTTAATACGCCCCTCTACTCCCACTCGATTGTCCCCGGCGGCTTCGACGTCACATCATAGACCACGCGGTTGATGCCGCGGACTTCGTTGATGATGCGGGTGGCGGCGGCGCCCAGGAAGGCCATGTCGTAGTGATAGAAATCTGCCGTCATGCCGTCGACCGAGGTGACGGCGCGCAGCGCGCAGACGAATTCGTAGGTGCGGCCGTCGCCCATGACGCCAACCGTCTGCACGGGCAAGAGCACGGCGAAGGCCTGCCAGATGGCGTCGTACAGCCCCGCCTTGCGGATCTCGTCGAGATAGATGGCGTCGGCCTCGCGCAGGATCTCCAGCTTCTCGCGCGTGATGCCGCCGGGGCAGCGGATGGCGAGCCCCGGCCCCGGGAACGGGTGGCGGCCGATGAAACTTTCGGGCAGGCCGAGTTCCTTGCCCAGCGCGCGGACCTCGTCCTTGAACAGTTCGCGCAGCGGCTCGACCAGCTTCATGTTCATGCGCTCGGGCAGGCCGCCGACATTGTGGTGCGACTTGATCGTCACCGACGGTCCGCCGGTGAAGGAGACGCTTTCGATGACGTCGGGATAGAGCGTGCCTTGCGCCAGGAAATCGGCGCCACCGAGTTTCTTGGCCTCTTCCTCGAACACCTCGATGAACAGGCGGCCAATGGTCTTGCGTTTCTTCTCGGGGTCCGCCTCGCCTTCGAGCGCACCGATGAAGCGATCCGACGCGTTCACCAGAATGAGCGGCAAATTGTAATGCTCGCGGAACATCGCAACGACGCCGGCGGCCTCGTCCTTGCGCATCAGGCCATGGTCGACGAGGATGCAAGTGAGCTGATCGCCGACGGCCTCGTGGATGAGCAGCGCGGCGACCGAGGAGTCGACCCCGCCCGAGAGCGCGCAGATGACCTTGCCCTTGCCGACCTGCTTGCGGATCGCCTCGACCGCGTGCTCGCGGTAGGCGCGCATCGTCCAGTCGCCCTCGATGCCGGCGATGTTGTGGACGAAATTCCTGAGCAGCCGGGCGCCGTCGGGCGTATGCACCACTTCCGGATGGAACATGATGCCATACATCCTGCGCTCGACATTGCCGAAGATGGCGAAGGGCGAGCCTTCCGACTTGCCGAATACCTCGAACCCCTTGGGCAAGGAGATGACGCGGTCGCCATGGCTCATCCACACCTGGTGGCGCTGGCCGATCGCCCACAGGCCGTCGAATAGCGGACTTTCCTTCTCGATCTCGACGAAGGCGCGGCCG
Source organism: Mesorhizobium sp. BR1-1-13 (assembly GCF_020165515.1). Taxonomy (NCBI): domain Bacteria; kingdom Pseudomonadati; phylum Pseudomonadota; class Alphaproteobacteria; order Hyphomicrobiales; family Phyllobacteriaceae; genus Mesorhizobium; species Mesorhizobium sp. BR1-1-13. Next base: position 37,045 of record NZ_JAIUIH010000016.1, on the reverse strand, counting down.
AATTCGCGATGGTTGGAGCTTTCGGCGACGCCGCCCATCTGTACGCACATGGCCATCTGGCCATAGCAGATGCCGAGCACCGGCACGCCGGCGTCGAAGACGATCTGCGGCGCCCGCGGGCTGCCGATATCCGTGGTCGAGGCCGGACCGCCGGACAGGATCACGGCTTTTGGATTGATGCGCTTGAATGCCGCCTCGGCCGACTGGAACGGCACGATCTCGGAAAACACGCCGGCTTCGCGGATGCGGCGGGCGATGAGCTGGGTGAACTGGCTGCCGAAATCGACAATCAGGACGGTGTCGGGTTGATTGGCTGTTTTCATGGCGAGCGTTTAGAGAAAGAAACGAGTCGGCGCAATGGGTTGCGAAGCCTGACTTTCAGACCGGTCCTGCCACGTCACCAGGAGAACCCTTCCGAAGCAAGCCCGATCCGATCGCCTGTTCGAGACGCATGACGGCATCCGCCAGCTTTTCGTCGATGACGTGCAGATATTCGGTCCAGTCGCCGACATGCCTGAGATCAGCAGCGCCGTCGGAAATGCCGCGCAGCCCAATCAGGGGCACGTCGAACAGCTGGCAGGCACGCAGGCAGGCGAAGGTCTCCATGTCGACCATGTCGGCGGCAATTGCATCAAAGGCCGCGCCGGTGATGATCGCACCGCCGGTCGACAGCGTCGCCTCCTTGACGTCAGGGATGCGCAACGGCAGCGGCACCGTAATCGGCAGGTCGAGGAACGGCGTCGCGCCTTTCTCGAAGCCAAGCGGCGAAGCGTCGATGTCACGATAGCTGACCGAGATGGCCTGATAGATCTCCGTCTGCTCCAAGGTCCGGCTGCCGGCGGAGCCGAGCGATACGACGAGGTCCGGCAGCGCCTCTTGCGACTTCAGCCAGGACAATTCGGCGCCAAGCCGGACGGCTGCCTCGACCGGGCCGACGCCGGTCATCAGCGGGGTGAACAGCCGCTGCAAGTGCGGCCCGTATTCGGCCTGCGCCGCCATGACGAAGAGGACATCCTTGCCGGACAGGCGCGACACTTTGTCGGTCATGATGATCTACTCCCTCCCTGTCCTGCAGACTTCACCGCCTGCCCGCCGGGACCCGCTGCCTGCGGCGGCTCCCGGCGTTCGTGACCTTTCATCGTGCCACTGGCACGATGAATTCGCCTGCGGCGAACCTGCCACTCACCCAGCAATCCCGTCGCGGCCCACCATCGTCATCATGGTGCCGGTCATGGTGGCGATCAACTTGGCTTCGCCGTCGGCGGCGAAGGCATAGGCCTGGCCGTCGGCGACGATGATGGTGCGGCCGGGCTTGGTCACCGAACCGCGGAACAGGAAGCGCTCGCCCCTGCCCGGCGCCAGCAGATTGACCTTGAACTCGATGGTCAGCACGCCGGAATTCTCCGGCATCAGCGAGAAGGCCGCATAGCCGCAGGCCGAGTCCAGCGCGGTCGAGATGACGCCGGCATGCAGGAAACCGTGCTGCTGGGTGAGTGCGGCCGAATAAGGCATCTCGATTTCGATGATGCCGGGCGTCACCAGCGTCAATTCAGCGCCGATGGTCGCCATCGCCTGCTGGCGCGCGAAGGACGCCCTGACGCGGTCCTCATAGTCCGGAGCGGGTACGATCTTTGCTGCCATGGCCGTCGCTGCTTTCACCTTTGCCGAAAAGCTTATTGCAGAGGCGTGACCGGCAAGCAATCATCCGATGCTGCACTGCAGCAATTTGACCCCGAGGGCGCGCAGGACGGCTTCGCTTTTCGCTTCATTCAGGCAGCCCTGCGCAGCGCGCAGACGTAGAAACCGTCGGTGCCGCTCAGCGCCGGCGACAGGCAGATGCCGCCCAAAGCGCCAAGCCGCATCGCGGTTTCATGGCCGGGAAAACGGCTGTCCCAGAGCCGGCGATGATCGACCGGGGCAAAACCGCCATTGCGCTGGCAAAACGCGGCGACCTGTTCGCCATTCTCCTCGTCGAACACCGAACAGGTGACGTAGACCAGCAGGCCCCCCGGCCTCACGAAGCTGCTGGCGGTATCGAGGATCGCCATCTGCTCGCCCTTGCGGGCGTCGAGCTGCCTTTGCGTCAGCCGCCATTTGGCATCCGGGCGCCGCCGCCACGTGCCGCTGCCGGTGCAAGGCGCGTCGACCAGAACGAGATCCATATGGCCGGTGAGCGGCGACAGTTCCGCCGGCCTGGTGACGATCTGCACGTTGCGGTTTTCCGAGCGGCGGATGCGGTCGAAGATCGGCGCCAGCCGCGCCTTTTCGGCATCATGGGCGAAGACCTGACCCGTATTGCCCATCGCCGCCGACAGCGCCAGCGTCTTGCCGCCGGCGCCGGCGCAGAAATCGAGCACCTGCATTCCAGGCTCGGCGCCGGCAAGAGCGGCGGCGATTTGCGATCCCTCGTCCTGGACTTCGAACCAGCCCTTCTGGAAAGCCGGCTCGGCCTGCAGGTTGGGGTGCCTGCCGTCGCCGCCGATCGGCGGAATGCGGATGCCTTGGGGGGCGATTTGGGCTGCCTTGGCGCCGGTTTCGGCAAGTTCCGCCAGCACTTTGGCCCGATCGGCCTGCAAGGTGTTGACGCGGATGTCGAGCGGCGGGCGGGTGGCGAGTGCCGCGCCCTCCTCCACCCAGGCCCCGCCAAAGGCGCGTTGCAAAAGCGGCTCGCACCAATCCGGTATGTCGGCGCGCACCGCGGGCGGCGCGTCGGCAACCCGCCGCTCTTCGGTTGCCTGGAGTTCCGTGGGCGTCAGCAGCGGCGGCGCGAACTTGTCGCCGTCGAGCGCTTCGTTGAGCGAGCGCGCGGTCTGGCCCCATTCGAGCAACAGGGCGCCGAAGCCGATGGCGCGCGGCGTATCCTCGCCCAGCAGCCAGCCTGCCGAGCGCTTGCGGCGCAGCGCATCGTAGACGATGTTGCCGATCGCCGCGCGATCGCCGCCGCCGGCAAAGCGGTGCGACAGGCCCCAGTCCTTCAGCGCATCGGCCACCGGCCGATGACGTCGGCCAATGTCTTCCAGCACTTCGATGGCCGCAGCCAGCCGTCCGCCTAGTCGCATTCTTCAGTCCACCAAATCGCGCGCATCATCTCGGCCTGCTCTTAGAGCCTTTCACGGTGAGATTGAACCCCGCCCCGTCTCGCGACGACAGGCAACCTGTCGGGCGATCGGCGAAAACCGCCCGAGCAGTAAATCTTCCGGTGCGGTCAACAGCAGATCGTCAATAGATGCAAGCTCTCTAATGTTCTTAACTGGCGGCTGCAAGCACGGTAGGGATGCGACAGCTCAGCTTTCCAAGTTTTTCGGTTGAGAATACTCTTGCCGCCATGATTCGCGGCGCGGAAAGCGTGGACCGGCGGATCGTCACGAGGAGAGGGTAATGAAGACTTATCTGGCGGAAGTTCTAGGCACATTTCTGTTGGTGTTCATCGGTACCGCGTCGGTGGTGACGGGCGGCTTCGGCGGCGCGCTGCCGCTGGGGCAGGAAGGCATCGGGCTGGCCTTCGGCATCGGCCTTATCGCGGCCGCCTACGCGATCGGCCCCATTTCGGGGGCGCATCTCAACCCGGCTGTGACACTCGGCGTTTTCCTTGCCGGCCGGTTGCCGGCCAAGGACGTCATCCCCTACTGGATCGCACAGATCATCGGCGCCATCCTGGCATCGCTGGCGCTGTGGATCATCGTCTCCGGCCAGGCCGGGGGGCACACTGGCGGCTTCGGCGCCAATGGCTGGGACGAGACGAAATGGGGTGTCTCTTCCGCGTTCCTGTGGGAACTGATCGGCACCTTCACCTTTGTCACCGTGATCCTCGGCGTTACCGCGGAAAGGCATGCGACGGCCTTCGCCGGACTGGTCATCGGCCTGACGCTGGCGGGTATCCACTTCGCCATGATCCCGGTGACCGGCACATCGGTCAATCCGGCTCGTTCCATTGGGCCGGCGCTGTTCTCGGGCGGCGCCGCGATCAGCCAGCTCTGGCTGTTCATCGTCGCGCCGCTGATCGGCGGCGCCGTTGCCGGCGTCGTCGCCAAGGCGCGCGTCTTCGAAAAGGACTGATTTCGAAAGCCTGAACAAGAAAAGGCGCGGGGCCGAGCCTCGCGCCTTTTTTGTCGGGTGGAAAAATCCGCCTGGATCAGGCGGCGATATCGAAGCGGTCGGCGTTCATCACCTTGGTCCACGCCGCAACGAAATCCCTGGCGAATTTCTGCCCGGCATCCGCGGACCCGTACACCTCCGACAGCGCACGCAATTGCGCATGCGAGCCGAAGATAAGGTCGGCGCGGGTACCGGTCCACTTGACCGCCCTGGTCTTGCGGTCTCGCGCTTCGTAGACCTCATCCGAACCGGCGGCCGGATCCCAGACCGTGTTCATGCTGAGCAGGTTGACGAAGAAGTCGTTCGTCAGCGTGCCCGGCCTGTCGGTGAACACGCCGTGCCTGGACTTGCCGGTATTGGCGCCGAGCACCCGCAGGCCGCCGACCAGCACCGTCATCTCCGGCGCGGTCAGCGTCAGCAACTGTGCCCGGTCGACCAGCATCGCCTCGACCGACATCGGCTGCGGGCCCCGGACATAGTTGCGGAAGCCGTCGACCTTCGGCTCGAGTGCGGCAAAGGAGGCGACATCGGTCTGTTCCTGCGAGGCATCCATGCGGCCCGGCGTGAACGGCACCTTCACCTCGTTTCCGCCATCCTTTGCCGCCTTCTCGACCGCGGCGACGCCGCCGAGCACGATCAGATCGGCCAGCGAGATCTTTTTCCCGCCGGTCTGTGCCGCGTTGAACGCCTTCTGGATGGATTCGAGCGTGGCAAGCACCTTGGCCAATTCAGCAGGCTGGTTGACGTCCCAGTCCCTTTGCGGCGCCAGCCGGATGCGGGCACCGTTGGCGCCGCCGCGCTTGTCGGAACCCCTGAAAGTCGAGGCCGAAGCCCAGGCGGTCGAGACCAGTTCGGAAACCGACAGACCCGAGGCCAGGATCTTGGCCTTCAGCGATGCGATATCCTGTTCGCTGACCAGTTCATGGTCGACGGCCGGGATCGGATCCTGCCAGATCAGCTCTTCCTTCGGCACGAGCGGGCCAAGGTAACGCACGACCGGGCCCATATCGCGATGGGTGAGCTTGAACCAGGCGCGGGCGAAGGCGTCGGCGAACTGATCCGGATTCTGGTGGAACCGCCGCGAGATCTTCTCGTAAGCCGGATCGACCCGCAGCGCGAGATCGGTGGTCAGCATGGCCGGCGCGCGGCGCTTGGAGGGATCATGCGCGTCCGGCACCGTGCCGGCACCGGCGCCGCCCCTAGGCGTCCACTGATGGGCGCCGGCCGGGCTTTTCGTCAATTCCCATTCGTAGTTGAACAGGTTGTCGAAGAAGTTGTTGCTCCATTTGGTCGGCGTCGTGGTCCAGGTGACCTCGAGCCCCGAAGTGATGGCATCGCCGGCAATGCCCGACGCGTGCTTGCTCGACCAGCCGAGGCCCTGCGCCTCGATGCCGGCGCCTTCCGGCTCGGCGCCAACCAGCGAGGCATCGCCGGCGCCGTGGGTTTTGCCGAAGGTGTGGCCGCCGGCGATCAGTGCCACCGTCTCCTCGTCATTCATCGCCATGCGGCCGAAGGTTTCCCTGATGTCGCGTGCCGAGGCAAGCGGATCAGGCTTGCCGTTCGGGCCTTCCGGATTGACGTAGATCAGGCCCATCTGCACGGCGCCGAGATGGCCGCGAAGTTCGCGGTCGCCGGAGTAGCGCTCGTCGTCGAGCCATTTGGTTTCCGATCCCCAATCGACGTCCTGCTCGGGTTCCCAGACGTCGGCGCGGCCGCCGGCGAAGCCGAAGGTCTTGAAGCCCATCGATTCCAGGGCGACATTGCCGGTGAGGATCAGCAGGTCGGCCCAGGAGATCTTGCGGCCATATTTCTGCTTGACCGGCCACAGCAGGCGGCGCGCCTTGTCAAGATTGGCGTTGTCAGGCCAGCTGTTGAGCGGTGCGAAACGCTGCTGGCCGGCGCCGGCGCCGCCGCGGCCGTCACCGATGCGGTAGGTGCCAGCGCTGTGCCAGGCCATGCGAATGAACAGCGGCCCGTAATGGCCGAAGTCGGCCGGCCACCAATCCTGCGAATCCGTCATGACATGGTGCAGGTCCTTGATCACCGCGTCGAGATCGAGGCTCGCGAATTCCTTGGCATAGTCGAAGTCCTCGCCCATCGGGTCGGAGAGGCTCGACTGCTGGTGGAGAACGCCGAGGTCCAGCTGGTTGGGCCACCAGTCACGGTTGGTCCTGGCACCAGGTCCATGCGCGACAGGGCATTTGCCCGCGCTGTTGTCGTCGGTTTTCGCGTCCATCTTGCACTCCAATTTTGCCGAGGTTCCGGGCAGCCAGCGCCGCCATCCTGGAATGATTCCAGACTAGGCCAGCCTGCCGATAAAAACAAATTGCCTTTCCTGTTCATTTCAATAGGATTTTCTTATGATAGGCCTAACCGTCCGGCAGATGCATTATTTCGACGCACTTGCGCAGACGCTGCATTTCGGGCGTGCGGCGAAACTTGCAGGCGTGAGCCAGCCGGCGCTGTCCTCGCAGATCGCGGAAATGGAGCAGCGGCTGAACTGTCGGCTGTTCGAACGCGGCGGCAAATCGGTGCGCATGACCGACGAGGCGGCAGCCCTTTTGCCGCGCATCGAACGCATCCTTTCCGACATACGCGAGGTCGAGACCATCGCCCGGCGTGGCCGCCCTGCCATGGGAGGGCGCTTCCGGCTGGGCATCATTCCGACCGTCGCGCCCTATCTTTTGCCGCGTGCGCTGCCCGAGCTGAAAATGCATTTCCCGGACTTGCTGCTCGAACTGCGCGAGGCGGTGACCGCCTCGCTCGTCGAGGACATCGCGTCGCAAAAGCTCGATGCCTTCATCGCCGCGCTTCCGCTCGACCATCCCGGCCTGATGACCGAGGCTTTGTTCCCCGACCGGTTTTTCCTGGCCGTGCCGTCAGGCGATCCGGCTTTCGCCTCGCCACCGGTGCCGCCTGAAAGCCCGGCACTGGAAAGGCTGATGCTGCTGGAGGAAGGCCATTGCCTGCGCGAACAGGCGTTGGCTGTCTGCGGCAATGTGCGGCCGGTGGCGATGGCAAGCTACGGCGCCACCAGCCTGACCACGCTCTTGCAGATGGTGGCGCACGGGCTCGGTGTGACGCTGATCCCCGAAATGGCCGCGGGACCCGCCGGCACTATCCCCGATCTCAAGATCGTGCCGTTCCAGGAACCCATGCCGCAGCGCACGATCTGCTTTGCCTGGCGGCGCAACAGCACCTTGCACAATGAGTGCATGGAGCTGGCGAAGATCATACGAGGGTTGGGAGCGGCGGTGCAGGCGGCGTGAAGCAGGAGGAGCCCAAGCTTACTATCGGCCCAGGCAAACCTCGAATGTGCGCTTGTTGAACGGCTTGAGTGGATAGATCGTCTTCATAAAAGCAAGTGGTCAAGTGCCACGGAACGTGTTGGGCAGAATTCCGGACCGAGCTCATCGTTGGGTCCATAATGGTATACAGGAAGAATGCGACACGCCTGCGAACCGGCCTGTTGCGCAAGCCGGCGCGCGTGGCGACTTCAGGCGGCAGTGCTGGCGCGGCTTGGCTCAAGAACAGACTTGACCTTGTCGGCGACCGCGCGCCCGAGATCGGCGTTATTGCCAGCGGTGAAATGGATGCCGTCGACACCGTCCGTGGTGACGAAATCGCCGGCATTCAGGAAGTCGATCTTCATGAAATCCGCCATCGCCTTATACTGCCTGGCCAGCTCCCTGGACTTTTCATGACCGCCGCCGAACATGCCCTCGAACCAGGGATCCGGCATCGGGGTCAGCGGCGGCGGCGCGATGACCAGCGCTTTCGGAGCCGGATAAGGCGTGCCGATGCCGCCGGCGCTCGTCAGGATTTGCCCGACCAATTTCGCCATTCCGTTGGCGATCTCGTAGGGTGTCCGACGAAAATAGGACTTCGTATCATTGGTGCCCAGCATAACGATGACGAGGTCCAGCGGCAGATGGCTGGCGATGGCCGAGGGCAGGTAATTGGCGCCGTTGAGGCGCGGGTCGTTGGGATCGTCGAGACAGGTCGTGCGCGCGCTCAAACCTTCTTCGATGATGTGGTAGCCCGCTCCCAGCGCCGCCGCCATAACACCCGTCCAGCGCTGATCATAGGGGTAGCGGTAGGTCGGCGACCCTTCCTTGACCGGAACCCAGCCCCAGGTCAGCGAGTCGCCGTAGCACATGATGTTTTTTGGCGGTGACATCCATGTTTCTCCATCTGTTTGCAGTTGTCTGAACGTGCAGATCTATCGATCCAGCCCTAACGCCGGCGCCGGCTTGCCTTGTTTCGATTCAGGAGGTTCGCACGCGCACTCCGTAGAAGATCGCCGCACCGAGGATGATGACGCCCTGGGCGATGAGCTTGCCGGGTTCGTCGATGCCGAGCACCGTCATCACAACGAACAAAAGCGCGAAGCACAGGGAGCCGAAGAAAGGCCCCCAGACGCCGCCGTCGCCGCGACCGAAGGCGACGCCGCCAAGGATCGTTGCCGCGACTGCCAGGATCGGCAGGTCGAGACCGACGCGCACGCTGCCGACGGCGATCGAACCGGTCTGCACCAGAGCCGCGATCGCCGCGATCAGGCCGGCGAGCGTATGCGCCAGGATAACCGTGCGCTGGACGGGCACGCCGGAAAAATGAGCGGCTTCGGCATTCTCGCCAACCGAGGCCACGTAGCGGCCAAATACGGTCTGCGACAGAAGCAGCCACACCGTGGCGGTCAGCATGATCCAGAACAGCACCGGCGTCGGAACCGACAGGAACTTCGTGTTGTAGAGATCGTTGAACAGTTTCGGCACATCGCCGGGTGGATTGCCGCTCGACAGGAACTGCACCAGTCCGACCAGGATGATGTTGACGGCCAGCGTGACGATGACGGCCGACACCCGCCGGATGCCTATCATGAAGCCGTTGAACAGGCCAATGACGAGGCCCGTGGCGAGCGCCAGTACGACGAAGAAGGGCAGCGACGCGCCCGGGAAACTGCCCGACGAGATGAAATAGTTGATCAGCAGGATGATGCCGCCGCCGGAGAGGTCGATCGACTTCACGCGCATGACGACGAGCTGCCCCAGCACGAGAATGCCAAGCGGAACGATCTGCCTGATGAAGATGCCCATGATGTTGAGGTTGAGCATGTTCGGCCGTGCGATCCACAGCGTGGCCAGAAGCACGAGGAAGACAAAGTAGGACGGCGGTATGCGAAGCAGACGCCGGGCGATCGGGTTTGCGAGAACGGCAGTCATCGCTCAGAGCCCCATCTTTTTACGGGATTGCAGCCCGACCACGGCCAAGAGGATGCCGCCCTTGATCGCCGTCTGGACAAAGGGCGAGACGTTGGCGAGATTCATGCCATTGGCCAGCAGTGCCATCACAAGCGCGCCGATCACCGTGCCGTGCAGGCTGCCGATTCCTCCTGAAAGCTGGGTGCCGCCAAGTGCGACGGCGGTGACCGTGTCGAGTTCGAAAAGCAACCCGACATTTGGATCACCCGACACGATGCGCCCGGCCAGGAAGACACCGGCAACGGCCGCGAAACAGGAGCAGACCACATAGGCGAGGATGATGTTGCGGCGATCGGAGACGCCGAAATTGCGGGCGGCGCTTTCGGCCCCCGACGCGATACCGCCGCCGATCGCAAACAGATGCAGGCCGTACCGCGATCCGTAGAGCAGCTTCCAGGCCAACAGTATCACGACGATTCCCCAAAAGACCGGATAAGGAATACCGAGGAAACTGCCTGAGACGGCAGCAATGACGATCTCCGGAACGGTGCCGCCGGAGACGGGACGCAAGATGCGCGTGATGCCAAGGACAATGTACTGCGTCGATAGCGTGGCGATGATTGGATGGACGTTGAAACGGGTGATCGCCAGGCCGTTGATCAGCCCGATGAATGCGGCCAGCACGAAGACCGCCGGGATCAGCACGATCGCCGGCTGGTCGAGCGCCAGCACCGCCGTCGTGAGACTGATGACCGAGCCGACCGACAGATCGAGCCCGCCGACGAGCACGACGACGAGTTGTCCCACCGCCGCGATGACCAGCGGCATCGCCTGCGCAACCAGGTTGAAAAGGTTTTCGGCCGTTGCGAACTGCGCCGTCTGAACCGACAGCCACAGCGAAATGAGCAAGGCAACCAACAATGGCAGACCCCATTGGCCCTGCCGTGTGTTCCGGCCACTCACGATGTTGGACACGCTACGATACATGGAGGGCCCCTAGTGCCGGCGCGCCGAGCCACCCGTCAGGGCCGCGTCGAGGATCTTGTGCTCCGTCGCCTGTGCTGCCGGCATTTCGGCCACGATTGTGTCGTGGTGGACGACATAGATGCGGTCGCACAGCCCGATCAGCTCGATCGTCTCGCGCGAGAGCACCAGCACCGCGCCACCCTTGCGGGTGAAATCGCGCAGCAGATGGTAGATCTCGGACTTGGAGCCGATGTCGACGCCACGGGTCGGCTCTTCCACCAAGAGAAGATCGAGATCCGCGGCGAGGTAGCGGCCGAGCAGCACTTTTTGCTGATTGCCGCCCGACAGCGAACCGACCGGAGCGGACGGCCCTGTCGCCTTTATGTTCATGACATCCATCATGCGGGCGATGACGCTTCGATAGGGCCGCGCCGGCGCAAGTTCGCGTCGCCTCGAATGCAATCCGATGGCGATGTTGTGGGCGATCGGCAAAGCGAGAAAGAGCCCCTCCTCCTTGCGGTCCTCGGGGACGAAACCGACCTTCAGCTGCTGCAAATGGCGAACGCCTGATGATGTCGAGAGCGGCATGTCGAGCGTTTTGCCGTTGATGGAAATCGTCCCGGCAGAAGGATGGTAGCGGCCGATGAGTGAGCGCAGGAAGCGCTGCTGGCCCTGTCCCTCAAGCCCGGCGAGGGCGACGATCTCGCCCTTGTGCAACGTCAGCGACAGAGGCTGCGATGTCTCGGTGATCCTGAGATTCTCGACGCGCAGGATTTCGCCGCCCCTCTCGCCCGTGCGATCTGGGAACAGGTCCTGGAGTTCGCGCCCGACCATCATGGCGATGAGTTCGTCTGTGGTGATCTCGGATACCGTCCTGGTGCCGACCAGTGCGCCGTCCTTCAGCACCGTCACAGTGTCGCACAGCTCGAAGATTTCCTCCATGCGATGCGAAATGTAGACGATTGCCTTTCCCCTATCGCGCAGACGACGGATGTTGCGGTTGAGCATATCGACATCGGCCGCGTTGAGCGCCGCTGTCGGCTCGTCGAGAATAAGCACGCCGGCGTCGGCCTGGATGCAATGCGCGATCTCGACGAATTGCCGCTCGGCAATGGTCAGGTTGGAAACGAGTTGCGAGGGGTCTAGCGTGAGACCGAGTTCGCCGAGTGCCTTGGCGGTTCGGCTGTTCATCACGGAATAGTCGATCGAGCCGAACCGGTTCGTCGGCTCCCGGCCGAGAAACATGTTCTCGGCGATCGACAGATTGGGCAGCAGCGAGTGTTCCTGGAAAACGGTCGAGATGCCGGCATCGAGCGCGGCGCGCGGTGACTTCAGATCGAGCTTTTCCCCATTCATGAAGATCTCGCCGGAATCGGGCTGATACACGCCCGCCAGGATCTTCATCAAGGTCGATTTTCCGGCGCCGTTCTCGCCCATCAGGGCGTGAACGGCGCCGGCCTTCAGATCGAGGGAAACGGAGTGGAGCGCCTTGCTCCCCCCGAATGCCTTCGAAATGTGCGACATCTCGATAAGATTGGCCACGAAACCCTCGCTTCACCACTGGAAGGGCCCGCGGGGACGCTTGTCCACTCCCCGCCGGCCACGGCGTGTCACTTCTTGCCGTAATATTCCTTGAGCTTGTCTTCGGGGAGTTCGCTCGGCCACCAGACATTGGCCGTCAGGTCGTCGCGATAGTATTTCGCGGCCTTGTCCTTGTCCCAGCCATCAGGGTTGTAGACATAGCGCTTGTGGAGTTGCTTGCCCTCGAGCAGGGCTACAGCGGCGCGCACGCCGGCAGCACCCTGGGCCGGGCTGTATTCCGGAGAGATCGACTTGAATCCGTCCGTGATCCACTGGCCGAAATAGCCATTGTTGCCCTCGCCCGAAATCGGCGGGATCGGCGTGCCGAACTGCTTGAAGACATCGACGCAGGCGCGCGTCATGTCGGCGCCGGACGACCAGATGCCGTCGACCTGCGGATTGTTCAGATAGAGGGTCTCGCACAGCTTCTTGGCCTTGTCGTACTGCCAGTCGCCATGCTCCTCGGCGATGATCTGCACATGCGTGCCCTTGAGTGATTCCAGCAGCCCGTTGTAGCGGTTGGTGTCTTCCGGGTGGCCGGCAAGGCCACGCAAGACCCAGATCTTGCCGTTGTCGCCAACGGTCTTCACCAGCCAGTCGCCCATTACCTTGCCGAAGTGCTCGGCTCCCCCTTGGATTTCGGTGGTATAGGCATCGGAATCGATGCGGCCGGTGTGAAGGATGACGGGGATGCCGGCGGCGACCGCCTTGGCGATGCTGGCGTTGGCCGACGTGCTGGTCACCGGCTGAACGATGATCGCGTCGACATGCTGGGCGATCAGATCCTCGATATCGGCTACCTGCTTCTTCTGATCGAAGCCGGCATCGAGCAGGATGAACTTCGAGATGCGCTTGTCCTTTGCCGCGGCATTTTCCGCCTCATGCGCGACCTGCACGGTCCAGGTGTTGGCGTTGACGCCGAAGTCGCTCATTCCGATGACCCAGGGGGGGTCCTTCTTGAATGCGCCGGCCTCGATCATGCGCGTGTCGTCGGGACGCGGGGCGACGCCGTCCATCAGCTTGACATCTTCCGCGTGCGCCAGGGACGTTACGGCAAGCGCTGATACAACGAGCATCCCCAGCCCGACGGTTTTCAGCAATCCTAACATTGAACTCCTCCTTGTGGTTGCTCCGGCCGTACGGACGCGCACGGGCCGCGAGACGCTCTCCCGATGCATGCTTGCCGTCGCGACCGACCTATGCACGCAATTTTCCCGCCCCCGAACACATGTGTGTCGAGGCCCAATTCCCGCTGGACGTTGATGACGGTCGAGAACTCCTCCGGGCACTTTAGAAGCACAGTGGATTTGACCTGTCAATAGTTAGTCATGTTGAATGACTATTCCTTTGCTTGCCTTTCGCCCCTCCGCTATTCATCATGAAGAGCGCTCGTCCTGCACCGGCGCGCGATCAGTCCCGGCGGGAAAATCATGCGATCAGTCTTGTGCTACGGCGACTCCAATACACACGGCCAGATCCCCGGCAAGGGGCCGCTCGAGCGTTATGGTCCGGCTGAGCGCTGGCCGGGGATACTGCGCGCTCAGCTAGGCCCCGACTGGTATGTCATCGAGGAAGGATTGAGCGGTCGAACCACCGTCCACGACGATCCGATCGAGGGGGCACACAAGAACGGCAGAACCTATCTTCGCCCCTGTCTGCAGAGCCATGCGACGCTCGACCTCGTCATCATCATGCTCGGCACCAATGACCTCAAGATCCGCTTCAACAAACCGCCGTCGGAAGTGGCTATGGGCATCGGCTGCCTTGTCTACGACATCAAGGAACTGGCGCCCGGTCCGGGCGGCACCACACCCGAAATCATGATCGTCGCACCGCCGCCGATGCAGGACGACGTCAAGGAATGGAAGTCTATCTTCGCCGGCGCACCGGAGAAATCGCGGCTGCTGGCGCTCGAGTTCGAGGTGCTGGCGGATTCGCTCGAACTGCACTTTTTCGATGCCGGCTCGGTGGTGTCCTGCAGCGAAGCGGACGGATTTCACATCGATGCCGAAGCGCACAGACTGCTTGGCACCGCACTCGCCCGCGCGGTCGATGCGATCGGCTGGAGCCGCTCGACATGAGCAACCATACCGCCGCCAGGCAATGCGCTCTTACCGATGGGGCGACCCTTGCCTGACATGAGATTCGCACCACCCAATCCCTTGCGCATCGCCGATCGTGCGAGCGGGCTGAACGCGTTGAGCGTGCGCAGCTACAACGAGCGTCTGGTGCTGTCGCTGCTGCTTCAGAACGAGGGCATATCGCGGATGGAAATCGGCGAGAAGACCGGTCTGTCGGCGCAGACGGCCTCGGTCATCGTCCGCTCCCTCGAACAGGAAGGCCTGGTCTCGCAGGGCGAGGCGCAGCGCGGCCGTGTCGGCCCCCCCACCATCCCGCTTTCACTCAATCCGGAAGGCGCCTACGCGGTCGGCGTCGGCTTCAGCCGGCGCAGGATCGACATCGCGCTCATCGACTTCATCGGCACTGTGCGCTTCCACACGCAGTTGCCCGCGGATGAAGCCAATCCGTTTCCGCAAAGCAGCGATTTGCTTGCGACGATCAGGCAAGCCATGACGAGCCTGCCGGTCGAGGCGCGCAGCCGGGTCGCGGGTATCGGCCTGGCCGTTCCCGATGAGGTCGACGCCATGGCTGCAACCCGCAACGGATCGAGCACATCCCTGAAGGCATTGCAAAGCGAGATCGAAGAGCAGACCAAGCTGCCGGTCTTCGTGCAGAACGACATCACCGCGGCGGCAGGCGGCGAGAGCATGTTCGGCGTCGCAAAGCCGCTGAACGACTATTTGTTCTTCTATCTAGGGGCTAGGCTGCAGAGCAGGCTCATCCTCAACCACCAGATCTATAAGGGAAACTCCAGCGCCAGCTTCGATCATGGCCTCATGCGCCTGGAAAGCGAACTGGCCATGCGCGGACGCTCGTCCGAAATCATCTGGAGCAGCAGCCCTGAGTGGCCTGATCTTGGAGAGGCCTACACCGAATGGCTGGGGGAATGCTCAAACCGCCTGAAAGCATCGATCTCGGCGCTGACCCAGTTTGTCGAGTTCAGGACGGTCCTCCTGTCCAGCTATGCGCCGCAGAAAATCGCCAGGGCCTTGTGCGCCGATATCGGCCGGGAATTTGCCGCTGTCCAAGCGTTGCCGGCGCGGGTGACCATCAGCCCGAAAGCCGTCGGCGCGGCCAGCCTGCCGTTCAGCTCGCGGTTTATGATTCAATGATCGGAACGCTAAGAACAGAAGGGTTGCAAAGCCCCATCTGAGACGTGGATGCACCCCGTTTGAATGTCGGCTAACTCCGATGCGAGAAGCTGTCCCCATGCCATCTTCTGTGGCCTCGCGCATCAGGAACGGGATGCCGGCGACCGTCATCGGCAATTCCGCGCGGAATCGGATGTGCGTGGGACCTTGTAATGCACGATCTGGCCTGCGGCAACGACTCGGCCGCCTGTCGGGGCACCGCGACGCCGGCGTAGTGGCTTCCCAATTGCCAGAAGGGCAGCGGGAACCGCCCGCGTTCCTCTTCAACGATGCGGAAGCCCGCCGCGCGGATCAAGTGCAGCGGTTGGCGGTTGAGATGACAGCCGCCGGCGAGCCGTCCCCACGGCTTGTTCAGCCGCTCCTGCCATCTGCGGCCGCGCGGCCCCTCGGCCTGGCCGTGCTCGATGAAGATCAGCCGGCCCATGGGCTTCAGGATGCGCCGGATTTCGGTCAACGCCGCGTCAGGGTCGGGAATGGTGCAGAAGGCATAGGTGACGACGACCGTGTCGGCGAGGCCATCGATCAAGGGCAGCCTTTCGCCGCTGGCCCGGATGCAGTCGACGTCGAACGGCAGCGAACGAATCTTCGGTTCGGCCAGGCCGAGCATCGTGCCGTCGGGATCGATGCCGACCAGCCGCTCCACCCTTGCGGCGTCGTAATAGGGAAGGTTCAGGCCGGACCCGAAGCCGACTTCGACGACAATTCCCTGCGCCCGCGGGATCATGCGCCTTCGCATACGCGCGAACACGTTTGCCGAACAGCCGGCATGGACGAGATAGGGGGCAATGCAGCGTGCGTACCAGGAGAGACAGGATTGGCACATGTCTCAGCCTCCTTGCCCTGCGTTCTTGACGCCGATGGGGACGCCACCCCCGGCAATGGCCTCGGACGTGCAATGGCGGGTGAGAGTATTGACCGGTGACATTTCTCGCTCCAAGGAGTCTCCTGATCGGGCCCGATCGGCCCGACGTCGTGGGGGATGGATAGAAGGCCGGCGTCCCCTGAACGTCCTCTCAATATCCCAGGGCGGCGCGTGCAGGTCGATGGAGCGATTGGAGTTCCGACTTCTGGGGTTTCCGGAGTTCCGCCTGAACGGGCGGCGGGTGGAGCTCGCCTTGCGCAAGGCGGCCGCGCTTCTCATCTATCTCGCCGAGGCCGGTGGGCCCGTGGCGCGCGAAGTCGCCGCCACGCTTCTGTGGCCCGAAACCGACGAAGAGGCCGCACGAGCGCGCCTCCGGCGCACGTTGCATAAAATCCGCGTCGCGTTCGGCACGGAGGTCATCGCCGCCGCGGGCGCATCCCTCAGCCTGCACCCGGCGCTTGCCGTCGAGCTCGACTCCAAGGTTTTCGAGCATGCCTGCAACGTCGGCCCTCTCGACGAGGCGTCCGACATCTATAGGGGCGATTATCTCGGCGGCTTCTCACTCCCGGATTGTCCGGAATTCGACGAATGGGTCTTTTTCAGGCGCGAAGCCTTGCGTAGCCGGTTGGTGCAGGCGCTGGAGCGTACCATCGAAGCGAAGATCGCCGGCGGCGAGCCACGCAGTGCCGTCGTGCATGCGACGCGCCTGGCGGCACTCGACCCCTTGAGCGAAAGTGCGCACCGTCACCTGATCCGTGCCCACCTGGCGGCCGGAGACAGGGCGGCAGCCGAGCGCCAGATCGAAAGCTGTGTCCGGCTGTTACGAGACGAACTCGGCGTAGGGCCGGACCCGGCCACGCTTGCCCTGGTGCGGGAGCCAACTCAAGATGTCACTTTGGATGTGCCGAGGACGCGCTATGTCGAAGTGGACGGCATCCATCTCGCGTACCAGACCGTCGGCAGCGGACCAACGGACATCGTGCTTGTTCCCGGCTTCATTTCGCATGTCGAGCGTATCTGGGAAGACAGTCGCTGCCGTGCCTGGATATCAGCGATTTCGCGCATGGGTCGCCTGATCCTGTTCGACCGGCGCGGCATGGGACTTTCCGACCGCGTCGGCGTGCGCCCCACCGTCGAAACGACAGCGCAGGACATCTTGGCGGTCATGAATGCGGCCGGCAGCCGCCGGGCCTTGCTCATCGGCGCGTCGGAGGGCGGGCCTGGTTGTGTCCGTTTTGCTATCGATCATCCCGATCGGCTTATCGGCCTTGTTCTGTGGGGTTCGCTCGCGAAAGGCAGCCGCGCGTCGGACTATCCCTTCGCCCTGACCGCCGCGCAATACGATCTGTGGAAGCAGCGGCTGATCGCCGGCTGGGGCGGCCCGGCGGAAATCGAGACGTTCGCCCCGGGCCTCTCCGGAGACCGCCAGGCGGAGACGTGGTGGGCGGGATTGCTCAGGGCGGCCTCCAGCCCCGGCGCGGTCGCGGGCCTGCTCGAAGCGCTGCGTGATACCGATGTCCGTTCCCTGCTCGCAAGGGTCTCGGCCCCGACGGTTGTCCTGCACCGGTCCGGCGACCGCGCCGTGCGCGTCGAAGCGGGGCGGCTTCTGGCAGCCGGAATCCCAGGCGCCCGGTTCATCGAGGTCGCCGGTAACGACCACTGGTTTTGGGTCGGCGACCAACAGCCGCTGCTCGACAGCATCGGCGCGCTTGCACGAAGCAGCTGATGTGCGATGCGGCGTCAGCCGCCGTCAGTTCCGCGCATGGGCGGCTCCAGGCGCAAACGGCTCCGCCATCAATTTGTCTACGCCACGCGTGGTTGAGCTGGCCTGGGTTTGACCACGGTGGCGAGTACGATGCCGGTGACGATGAAGGCCGCGCCGACCAGATCGTAATCGTGCAAGCCCTCGCCGAGCAGCAGATAGGCTAGCACGGCGACGAACACCGTCTGCAGGTAGAGCAGCATGCTCGCTCGGCTCGCGCCGAGCGTTTCCACGCTTTTGTTGTAGAAATAGTACATCAAGGCGCCGCCCGGACCGGCCAGATAGGCGAGCGCGAGAATGCTGTGGACGTCCATGGCGGAGCGTTCGTCGTTGAACAATTCCCAGACATGGAACGGCAAGGCGACAAGGGCACCGGCGCCGAGCAGCAGCACGACCATCGGCAGGAGTTCGATGCCGAATTTGGCACGCCGCAAAAGCACGGTGTACAGGCCCCAGCAGAACGCGCTGCCGACGATCCAGAGCTCGCCGGCGTTGAACTTGAGTTGCAGCAGCGCCGTCAGGTTCCCGTGGGCAACGATGAAAATCATCCCGGCGAGTGCAACCAGCGCGCCTAGCGACTTCCACAGCCCGAGCGGCTCGCCAAGCACGAAACGGGCGAGCACCATCGTCATGACAGGCGACAGCGCCATGATGATGCCAGCCGTGGTGGCGTCGGTGTCGTTGAGGCCATGGTAGATCATACCCTGACATAGGGTGAGGCCGATCGCCCCCACCGCGACGACCTCCACGGCGCGCGTTCGCAACAGCCCGATCATCGCGTCGTGGTGACGGTGCACGATCGGCAGCAGGATGGCGCAGGCAAGCGTCAGCCGCCAGAAGCAGAGGCCCCAGGGCGGCATTTCAGGCGCCACCCATTTGGCCGCGATATAGACGCCAGCCGAAAGCAGCCAGCACAGGACGGCGGCCGGATAGCCGGTCACGGAGGGCACGACCTCGGGTTGCGCGACGTGATGCGCTATCGGCATTGCCTGCATGTCATGCCCTCCCCTTCGATGACGTCGGCCCGATGGGAGCAATATAGCCTGCGCGATTGGGTCATGCATCCGTTTTGAAAGGCGAAAGGAATCTGCACTCGACCACGCGCCTGATACAGGCCCTGTTCAGATCGTGGGGCGCTCGGTGGCTCGCTCGCGAACCAGGCGCGAGCGGAGCCGGGTTTGGAAATGTGAGCGACAGATGGAACCAGTGCACAATTGCGATAAGATGTTTCACCATTTTCGGTTTTCGAGGTCCAATGTCTGAAGTGGACTGGCTCAGCCATCTCTTGCAAATCATTACCGTTACCGGCCAGCTCGAGGTGCGCTGCGCCTACGGTGCGCCGTGGCGCATTGCCTGGAGCAAGGCTGCCGCCAACGAAATTCCCTACCATGTCATAGTCAAGGGCCGGGCCATTTTGGAGGACCCGGACACGAGGGCAGCAAAGGAGCTGGTGAGCGGAGATATTGTGCTGCTGCCTCACGGCGCGGCGCATGTATTGCACGACGGCAGCGGGCAAACACCAATCCCTACCCAGCAACGCCGAGGGGCTGCCGGATGGATGCTGAGCGAGAATGATGGCCAGGGCGAGCAACTGGATCTGCTGTGTGGGCGATTTTTTATCGCGCCGCCCCATGATCGGCTGGTCCGCAACTACCTGCCTGCGGATCTGGTGGCGCGGTCGATGGACGGCGATGAAGAAAACGGCATCGGCTCCGCCTCCAGCCAACTGGCCGGCCTGGTGATGCTGATGCGAATGGAGTCCGCCGGTGACAGAGCCGGAGGACGCGCCATTCTCAACGCGCTTTCTTCGGCCCTGTTCACACTGGTGCTGCGTGCGGCCAGCCAATCCGGGAAAGCTCCCGAAGGCTTGTTGGCCCTGGCCGGCAATCCACGGCTTGCTCCAGCCATTTCCGCGATGTTCGCCGATGCGGCACGGCCCTGGAAACTGCCCGATCTGGCCGATTTGTGCGGGATGTCGCGCGCTACGTTCATCCGCCAGTTCCAGGACAAGCTGGGTCGCTCCGCCCTGGATTTGTTGACCGATCTCCGCGTGAGTCTGGCCGCCAACGAGTTGAAGAAGCCGGCGATCAGCACCGAGGCCGTGGCCGAGACCGTCGGGTATCAATCCGTCTCGGCATTCCGGCGCGTCTTCGCCGAAAGGATGGGGATGACGCCGGGGGAGTGGCGGCGACTGGCGCACAAGGGCGAGTAAGACGCGCAGTCTGGTATCTGGAAGGCGCAATTTGATCCTTTTACGCATCATATTGAGCTTATTCAGTCTCGAAATAATCACGCATCTCCGTAGATTAGGCTTCGCAATCACTTGATAAGGGAGCCATCCAATGAACTGCCTCGCCACCACCGGACCAGCAACCCGCGTAGCCGCCCAGATCTTCACGCAAACCGGGAAGAGCGAAAACGCTTTCGCAACGAATGCCGTCATCGAAACGATCCTGAGCCGCAGTGCCGCCAAGTACTACGACCCTTCTGCCACCCTGAGCGACGAACAGATCCGCGACCTGGTGCGTATCGGCACGTCCGCGCCAACCTCCTTCCACCTGCAGAACTGGCGCTTCATCGCCGTACGCTCGCCGGAAGCCAAGGCACGGCTGCGCCCGATCGCCTGGAATCAGCCGGCGATCACCGATGCGGCCGTGACCTTCATCATCGTCGGCAGGCTGGCCGATGCCAGCACCGTGCCCGACCGCCTGGCGCCCGTGGTGGAAGCCGGCATCATGCCGGCGCACCTGGTGCCGGAGTGGGAGATCCCCGCTCGCGGTCTGTATGACGATCAGCCGCAGCGCCAGCGCGACGAGGCGGTACGCTCCGCGACCTTCGGCGCCGCGGCGATCATCTACACGGCCCGGTCGCTGGGCATGGGTTCGACACCGATGATCGGTTTCGACGCCGAGGCGGTGCACCGCGAGTTCGGCCTGGCCGAAGACGAAGTGCCGGTCATGCTGCTGACCGTCGGGCCGGAGCGAGCCGGCAACTGGCCGCAGAAGCCGCGCATGCCGGTGGCCGATGTCCTGGACTTTGCATAATCCCCAGCAACTCCAGATCTTACGGAGACAAGGATGGCAAGAACTGCCGCTCTCGTGGAAGGCACCGCGCCAATGGCTGACTGCGTGAGAGATCGAAAAGTCCTTCCACGCCCGTAAATTAACCCGAACCAACAAATATCCGAGGAGACAATTCCCATGAAAGCGATCGTAGTGACGGACCAGGCAGCAGGAACGGCCGGGATGAAATTGGTGCAGCGGCCCGAGCCGCAGGCGGCGATAAACGATGTCGTTATCGAAATTCATGCGTCGGGGTTCGTCCCGACCGAGCTGACGTGGCCCTCGACCTGGACCGATCGCGTCGATCGCGACCGGACGCCATCGATCCCCGGGCACGAACTGGCCGGGGTGGTCACCGCCCTGGGCTATGGTACGACAGGCCTGTCGGTCGGACAGCGGGTGTTCGGCCTCGCCGATTGGTATCGCGACGGCACCCTGGCGGAGTATATCGCCATCGAGGCTCGCAACCTCGCGCCATTGCCGGGCGATGTCGACTTCACGGTGGGCGCTAGCCTGCCGATCTCGGGCCTGACCGCGTGGCAGGGACTGTTTCAGCACGGCCGTCTTCAGGCGGGACAGAGCGTCCTCGCGCATGGTGCGGCCGGCGCCGTCGGGTCGATGGTGACGCAGCTCGCACGAGAGGCCGGCGCCTACGTCATTGGCACCGGACGCTCTGCCGACCGCCAGAAGGCGCTCGACTTCGGCGCGAACGAATTCGTCGACCTCGAGAACGACGCCCTGGAAGACGTGCGCGGCGTCGATCTGGTGTTCGATGTCATCGGCGGCGACATCCAGAAGCGGTCCGCTGGCCTGATCCGAGCCGGAGGCACGCTGGTGACCGTGGTCGGACCGGCCGAGGCGCGCCCCTTGGATGGCCTTGCGGTCGACTTCGTTGTCGAGTCCGACCGTGCCCAGCTGAGCGAGATCGTCCAGCGGGTGCGGGACGGACGGCTGCGGACGAACATCGGCAAAGTCGCGACCCTCGACGAGGCGATCGCCGCCTTCAACTCGACCGAACGACGCGCGGGGAAAACGGTCATCCGTGTTCGCCCGTGAGGACTTGGGGGAGAGAGGACGGTTCCTCTCTCCTCGATTTTCGTCCAGGCGGGCGGCTCGGGATAGGCAGCGAGCAGCGAGATCTCATGTCGAACCCGCCGGTTTCGGTGTCGCATTCTGTTGGCCCGCCGACCGCCGACCGGCAGACATACTCAGGATGGCAATTCCGGGCGGGACGAAGATGTTCGTCTCGCTATTCGAGATACGGCGTCAGCACATCTTCGACCCATTTCATGAATGCGCGGACGCGGCGCGACAGATTGCTGCGATGTGCTACGACGAAGGACACGGGGATCGCCCGGCGACGCAAATCGGGCATGAACTCCATCAGCGCTCCATGCCCCGAAGGTCGCGTCTTCCCTTGGCGACTTCCCAACGCGTAGCACCTGCTAGGCCTACAGCGGCAAACCTGCCTTGACATAACCGTCAACGAAATGTTGTCGGTCCTCATCGCGTCTAAAGGACTGCGTAGTTGCCCAACGAGATGCGCGGAAGCCAGGATTTATCTCGAGGAACCGTTGGGCTTCCTCTTGAGCTTGGGTGAGCTGACCGAGTTGCGCCAAGCTCGCAGCAAGAATGCGCTTTGCCGGTAGCCGGCCAACCTCCTCCTTGCGGAGAACCCTGACCGCCTGGGTATAATGGCCTGCAGCATAGTACGCGAACCCAAGGTCCCAGTAGTACCAACCCGGCGGATAGGGGTTGAGCCGAAGAGCATTCTCGGCCAGTTCGACGGCATCGTGGGGCCGGCCTTGCAGGACCCTCAAGCCCGCCATGTTCACCATTGTGTCGGCATGGTTCGGATTGATCCGCAGCGCCGTTTGGAGTGCGGACTCCGCCTCTTCGAGCATACCCTCGCAGAGCCGAACAAACCCAAGAACGCTATGCGCCATCGGATCGCTCACATCGATCGACATAGCCTTCTGAGCGTAAGCGAGCCCGAGGGCCTGGTTCGTGTTAAAGTCCTCTCCGTATTGAATCGCC
This sequence comes from Mesorhizobium sp. BR1-1-13, assembly GCF_020165515.1. Classification (NCBI taxonomy): domain Bacteria; kingdom Pseudomonadati; phylum Pseudomonadota; class Alphaproteobacteria; order Hyphomicrobiales; family Phyllobacteriaceae; genus Mesorhizobium; species Mesorhizobium sp. BR1-1-13. The sequence goes on along the minus strand of NZ_JAIUIH010000016.1, from coordinate 14,207 downwards.
GCGTTGTAGTGCGAGACGGCGAGCCATGCGTAGGCCTCTGCCAGATTCGGATCGAGCTCGGCGGCCTTGGAAAGGAGAATACGAGCAAGATCATTTCCGGCGGGCGACTGCATAACAAGAACGCGACCGCGAACGAGGAAGTCATACGCCTCGATCGTCATCCGGCGCCGTGGCCCATCGAGCACTGGGCCAAGCGGCAGCACGTTGGCCAAAGCTGCGACGACCCTGCGCACGACTTGGTCCTGCAGATGAAAGACGTCGACCAGATCGCCATCAAAGCGCTCGGCCCAAAGACATCTGTTCATCGTCGCCTCAGTGAGACGAGCCCCAATTCTGACCTGGCCTGCGACGCGGCGCACGCTGCCCTCCACGATATATTGGACGCCGAGTTCCTTCGCGATCGATTGCGTATCGGTGAACCTTGCTTTGAGAGCGAACGATGAATGGCTTGCGGTCACCAGGAGGCCAGGAACCTTCGAAAGGTCGGTGATCAGATCGTCCACCAAACCGTCGGCGAAATGCGCCTGCTCCGGATCGGCGCTCATGTACGCAAAGGGCAAGACAGCGAGAGAAGGGTTCGCTTCGAGCGGCAGGCCGGCGTCGACGACTGGAGCCTCGCGCTCCGCGACGGTGAGCGGGCCCGCAAACCGATAGCCCACCCGCGGGAAAGTCGCGATCCATTCTTCCCCGTCGGGTGAGACCCGCAGCCGCCTGCGAAGGGCGGCGATCTGCACCGTCAGATTGCTTTCTTCCACGTTGGTGTTCGGCCAGGCAGCGTCCATCAAAGCCGCCTTGCGCACCACTTGGCCGCGCGCTTCCACCAAGGCCTTCAGAAGCGCGAGGGATTTGCTTCCAATCGCAACAGGCAGGCTGTGCTCGAATAGTGCGCTGCTGCCAGCGTCAAGCACAAAGGGGCCGAATGCGAAGCGCAGGGACACCATGGCCGATCATACGACTTTCGGAACAATTTTGCGATCAATTCGGAGTTTTTTCAGGATCGGCGCCACGAAATCACCGATGCTCTCCACCGCAGACCAGCCTGAACGGAAACTGTCAGTGGCTTGGCTCCGTACCACGGGAGCTAATGATATGGCGAAACTAGCTCTAGCGATGAGTGTGCTAGCCGGCGTGACCGCGCTTTACGGCGATGCCGTGGCGGAATCCTCAGCGGTCGGTCCCACCTACATCGGGGATCGGGCGGCGGACCCAGAGGACGAGACGTTCGGCTACCTGGTGAAAACTGAAAGCGATCGCCCGCTCGCTTTCATCGGTCCAGCCCACAATGTCGGTCCCCTCACGGGGGACGTGGAGAAGGACACGATAGCGTACCAGCCGCTGTTGGGAGTGCAAAGCGACGGCCTTTGGTCATTCGTGCTCGTGCGCGGGTGGTGAGGTTTCAAATGCGCGATGGCTATGGAGTGCCGCCTGCCGCCGCGGGGAGGAAGTTCTATGCCCAAGATCAATCGTCGAGAAGTTATTGCCACCGGCAGCGCCGCCCTCGCGGCCTATGCCCTTTTGCATCGCTTTGCCCAAGCTTTTCCATCGCGGCCGGGCGAAAGCGTGGTGCCGTGGCTGGACCAGATGGCGCCCAATCCTGTCCCTGACATCATACAAAACCAGCTCCATTGGGAAGATCTGGATTCGTGGATCACGCCGAACGAGAAGTTCTTCTCAATCGCCCATTTCAATCGGCCGAAGATCGACGCAGGCGCGTGGAAGCTTGAAATCGATGGAATCGTGAAGAAGCCGATGGCCCTCACCCTCGCTGACATTAAGCAACGTCCGAAACAGGAGGTGACCTTCACCGTCGAATGTTCCGGCAATCATGGCTTGCCCTTCTTCCATGGCGGAATCGGCAACGCGCGCTGGGCTGGAACGCCGCTCGCGGCGGTTCTCGAAGAGGCGGGCATCGCCGGAGGCGGCATCGAAGTGGTGTTTTGGGGTAGCGATGTGGGCGACGTCGCACTGAAGGACATGTTTCGCGATGTGAAGATGCACCAGAACTTTGCCCGCTCCATGTCGCTCACCGATGCGATGGATCCGAAAAATCTACTCTGCTACGAAATGAACGGCTCCGATCTCCCGCCCGCCAATGGCTACCCGCTGCGGCTCATTGCGCCTGGCTGGTACGGTATCGCCAACGTCAAGTGGCTGAAGCGCATCGAAGTCCGCGGCAGCAGATTCATGAACCAGTTCATGGCGCGGGACTATGTCACGATCCGCGAGGAGGAGCACAATGGCGAAACCGTCTGGGCGGAAACCTCGGTTGGCCGGCCATCGTCAGTCGAACAAGATTAGATCCGGCAATGTCATTCAGCGCGAAGGTTGACCCGGGTCCCGACCGCCCCAAATACGTGATTTTACGGGCAAATTCCAATCTTCGGTGGGTCATTGTCGGCGCCGGTCGTGACCCCGCCTCTCCTCAAGATTGTGACTCCAGATCAAGGCGTTACGTTCGCCCGTGAGGGGATCAACCTTCAGCGCTTATTCACAGTGGGACGGCAGCTCCCCACCTTCCCCCGCCGAAGCTGCCTGTTTGCTCCCGGACTCGCTCAAGCCGGCAATCGGGACCCGAACGGCAAGTTTTGGGTAACGAAGCCAAACGGCGAGGAAGGGGTCGAAGGCGGACCGGCAGGTTTCCTCATAATCTGCAATCGGGACCGTAAAACCTGACGGTCTGTTCCCAGCCCCAAAGCCGCCATTTCACAATCGTCTCGATAACCGCGCCTTCTGCCCCACGCAGCCAAACCCGCCGCGCCGAAACGCCCTCAGGCCGTCTTCTGCGTCACCAGCCCCAGTTCCTCCACCATCGCCTGGCGCATGAGGAATTTCTGCGGCTTGCCGGTCACCGTCATTGGCAATTCGGCGCGGAAGCGGATGTGGCGCGGGACCTTGTAATGCGCGATCTGGCCGGCGCAGAAGGCCTTGATCTCCTGCTCGGTGGCGATCTGGCCGGGCTTGAGCACAATCCAGGCGCAGAGCTCCTCGCCATATTTGGCGTCGGGAATGCCGAACACCTGCACCTCCCTCACCTTGGGGTGTCGATAGAGGAACTCCTCGACCTCGCGCGGATAGACATTCTCGCCGCCGCGAATGACCATATCCTTGACCCGGCCGACGATGTTGCAATAGCCCTCCGCGTCGATGGTGGCGAGGTCGCCGGTGTGCATCCAGCCGTCGCCATCGATCGCCTCGCGGGTCTTGTCCTCGTCGTCCCAATAGCCCTTCATCACGGAATAGCCGCGCGTGCAGAGTTCCCCCGGCGCGCCCACCGCGACGGTGGCGCCTTCGGCATCGATGGCCTTGACCTCGACATGGGGATGGATGCGCCCGACGGTCGAGACCCGCTTTTCCAGGGGATCGTCGACGCTGCTCTGGAACGACACCGGGCTGGTCTCGGTCATGCCGTAGGCGATCGTCACCTCTTGCATATGCATCAGCGAGACCACCTTCTTCATCACCTCGATCGGGCATGGCGAGCCGGCCATGATGCCGGTGCGCAGGCTGGACAGGTCGAAGGCGGCGAAATCGGGATGGTCGAGCAGGCCGACGAACATGGTCGGCACGCCGTAGAGGCCGGTGCAGCGTTCCTGCGCCACGGCGTTCAACGTCGCGCCGGCATCGAAGCCCTCGCCGGGAAAGACCATGGTCGCGCCCTTGGTGACGCAGCCCATCGTGCCCATCGACATGCCGAAGCAATGGTAGAGCGGCACGGGAATGCAAAGCCGGTCGTCGACCGTCAACCTGATCGCCGAGGTGACGAAATTGCCGTTGTTGACGATGTTCAGATGGGTCAGCGTCGCGCCCTTGGGCGCGCCGGTGGTTCCGCTCGTGAACTGGATGTTGATGGCGTCGTCCGGCTTCAGCCCTTCGGAGATGCGGTCGAGACTGTCATGCTCGTCGCGCCCCGCCATGGCCAGCACATCGGCGAAGTTGAACATGCCGGGCGAGTTCTCCTCGCCCATGCGGATGACGATCCGGAGCGCGGGCAGTTTCTGTGCCCTGAGCTTGCCGGGCGTCGCCGTCGCGATCTCCGGCGCCAGCGTCTCGATCATGCCGAGATAATCCGAGGTCTTGAAGCTGGCCGCGGTGACCAGAGCCTTGCAGCCGACCTTGTTCAGCGCATAGTCCAGCTCGGTGAGTCGGTAGGCCGGGTTGATGTTGACCAGGATCAGGCCGATGCGGGCGGTGGCGAATTGCGTCACCAGCCATTCCCAGCGGTTGGGCGACCAGATGCCGACGCGATCGCCCTTTTCGAGGCCCAGCGCCAGGAAACCGGCGGCCAGCGCGTCCACCGTGTCGGACAGTTCGCTCCAGGTGAAGCGCTTGTCCTGGCCGACGAAGACGGCGGCATCGAGCGTGCCGTATCTGCTGGCCGTGTCGGAGAACAGCGCGGGGATGGTCTTGTCGAGCAGCGGCACGCCGCGCTCGCCCGAGACATGCGCCTTGCCGTCGACGGGCGCGACAAAGACACTGCCGGCGTGCGCGCCGCGTCCGCGCAGATTGGTGGCGTTCTTCAGTTCGTCGAGATTGACCGGCATCGCTCTCTCCTCCCAGAACATCCGAGCCTATCAGCCTGCCGGGACGGTGGAAATCCCGCCGAAGGTAGGGCGGGCTTCGGAAGGCGGGCCGCGCCGCCTTCCATGGTCATGAGAATGGCAGGGTCGTGAGAATGGTGCAGAAACGAAAAACCCGCCTCGACGGGCGGGTGGCGCAAATCATCACCATACCGATATTCGTAGCATAGTTGCCGGCACAAAGCAAGAACAAAATTTGTCCGCCGCTTGGCACGACGATCGCCGAGGCATGCTGGACGGGCTATCCCTTCACCGAGGCCATGCTCGCCGCGATGTCGCGCAGCATCGTCTCGTCGGCCGTGGAACGCGTCTTTCGCGACGCGACAAGACACGCCTGCGACCGCAGCACGACGCCGTCGGCCAGCACCTTGAGATGATTGGCGCGCAGCGTCGAGCCCGTGGTGGTGATGTCGACGATGACGTCGGCAAGGCCGGCCGCCGGCGCGCCTTCGGTGGCGCCCAGGCTCTCGACGATGCGATAGACCTGGATGCCGTGCTTCTGCGAGAAGAATTGCTGGGTCAGCCGCCAGTATTTGGTGGCGATCCTGAGCCGCCTTCCATGACGCTGGCGGAAATCGGCGGCGACATCATCAAGGTCGGCCATGGTCTCGACATCGAGCCAGATGTCGGGCACGGCCACCACGACATCGGCATGGCCGAAGCCGAGACGGGCGACGATTTCGGCGCGCGCCTCCCAGTCGGCGAGGTTCTCGCGCACGAGGTCCTCGCCGGTGATGCCGAGATCGACGGCGCCTTGCCCGATCTCGCCCGATATTTCGGACGCGGACAGGAAAACGACCTCGACATTGTCCATGCCTTCGACGCGGGCGTGATATTTGCGCTCGTCACCGGGCAGGCTGATGGCGAGGCCGGCTTTCGCCAGCACCTCCAGCGCCTGCTCCTTCAACCGGCCCTTGGACGGGATCGCCAGCGTGATCATCGCGCGCGCTCCCGCAATGCCTCGATGCGGTCGAGCCAGACCGAGAAGCCGACGCCGGGGATCGGCGTCTTGGCGCCGAGCAGGGTCAGCAGCCGGTCGTAGCGGCCGCCGCCGGCCAGCGGCCTGTCACCATCTTGCGCCGCGATCTCGAAGACCACGCCGGTGTAGTAGTCGAGCGGGCGCCCGAAAGCGGCATCGTAGCGGATTCCTTGCGCCGGCAAGCCATGTGCCTCGATTGCCCTGGCGCGCGCCGCGAATTTTTCCAGCGCGGCACCCAGCGATAGGCCCGCGTCGGCGGCAAAGCTCTCCAGCGCCCGTGTCGCCGCGCCGAGCGGCACGTCGATCGCCAGAAAGGTCTTCAGCGCCGCGAAGGCTTCGTTGGACAGCCGCACGCTGCGCAGCTCGGCTTTTTCGATCAACCGCCGCGCGATATCGGCCGGCGCGCGTCCGGCCGAAGCCGACAGGCCGGCCTCTTCCATGCCGCCGGCTATATGCGCGGAGAGACCGTCCAGGTCACCGTCGAGCACAAGTGCGGCGACCGGGCCGGAGAGCTGGCTGTTGCGCGGCGGATTGGCGAGATCGGCAAGGGCTGCCTCAAGCATCGGCGCCGAGCCGAAGGCGCGGGCGAGCCGCATGCGCCAGCCGCGCGGCAGGCCGAGCGCCGCCAGCACCGCTTCGAAGATGGCCTGGTCGCCGAGCGTGATCGCCAGCGCCTGGCCCGGCAGCGCCAGGGACAGCAGCGCATGCGCGTCGGCCACCGAACGGGCATCGGCCGCGGCCGTGTCGCGGTCGCCGAGATCCTCGATGCCGGCCTGGAAGAACTCGTTGCCGCCTTCGCGGCGCTGGCGGAAAACCTCGCCCAGATAGGAGTAGCGACGCGGCGTACCGGCCTGGCTGGCGATATGGTCGAGACAGACGGGAATGGTGAATTCCGGCCGCAGGCAGAGCGTCTGCCCGGTCTCGCTTTCGGTCAGGAAGATGCGGCGGCGTAGATCCTCGCCCGCCATGTCGAGGAAAGGGTCGGCCGGCTGCAGCACCGCGACCTCCACTGCATGCGTGTCGCGGGTCGCGAACAGGCCGGCGATGTCGGCCGCGATGGCGGGGTAGCGGGAGGTCAATTTGCCGACCTCAGTGATTCACGACCCTCTGGTCCCAAACCAGAGGGTCTCCAAGCGGAAGCTGGCGCTTTACGGCGCCCCCCTCTGTCCTGCCGGACAGTCCGGCAGGACAGAGGGGGGCGCGACAGAACGCGGCCTCTACTTACCACGCGCTCTCTCCTCGGCCTGCGCGGCGAGTATCTTCTTCACCTCGGCGACCAGCTCGCCTTCCGCCACCGTGACCTGTGCCGGGCGGGCGGCGCGCCATTCGGCGTTGTCGGTGATTTCCGCCGACAGGCGCGCGCCTTCGATCAGGTCCTTGATCTGCAATTCGCCCTTGGCGCGCTCGTCGCCGCCCTGGATGATTGCGACCGGGCAGCCGCGACGGTCGGCATATTTGAGCTGCGCCTTCATGCCGGCGCCGCCGAGATACATTTCGGAGCGAATGCCTGCGGCGCGCAGCTCGCTTACCATCTGCTGGTAGCGGCCGAGGCTTTCGGTGTCCCTGTCCATGACCAGCACGACGACCGGCGCGATCACGTCGGCGCTGTCGAGCTTGCCGAGGTTCTTCAGCGCCGTCATCAGCCTGGAAACGCCGATGGAGAAGCCGGTCGCCGGCACTGGCTCGCCGCGGAAGCGCGACACCAGCCCGTCATAGCGGCCGCCGCCGCCGACCGAACCGAAGCGCACGATCTGGCCATCCTCGTTGGGGATCTCGGCCAGGAGTTCGGCCTCGAAGACCGGACCGGTGTAGTATTCGAGGCCGCGCACAACGGAGCGGTCCATGGCGACGCGATCTTCGCCGTATCCCGCCGCCCTGACCAGGGCCTCGATGGTCGCGAGCTCGCCAACGCCCTCCTGGTAGACGGCATTCGCACTGACGCTGGCATCCCGGCCGGCCTGCGCATTGCGCGCGGTCGCCTGAAGAACCGCCTCGGCTTGCGCATCATTCAGGCCGGCGCCCTTGGCGAAGTCGCCCTCGCCTTCCTTGCCACCGTCCCAGCGTCCCGGGCCAAGCAGTAATCGCACGCCTTCCGGCCCGAGCTTGTCCAGCTTGTCGATGGCGCGCAGGACCGTCAGCCGGCGGCCCATATTCTCTTCGCCGCCGAGGCCGATCGCCTCGAGCACGCCGTCGAGCACCTTGCGGTTGTTGACGCGAATGACGTAGTCGCCGCGCTTGATGCCGAGCGCTTCCATCACGTCGGCCATCATCATCGCCATCTCGGCGTCGGCGGCGACGCCGGGCGTGCCGATCGTGTCGGCGTCGAACTGCATGAACTGGCGGAAGCGGCCGGGACCAGGCTTCTCGTTGCGGAACACCCAGCCGGAACGGTAGCTGCGATAGGGTTTCGGCAAGCGCTCGAAATTCTCGGCGACGAAACGCGCCGTCGGCGCGGTCAGGTCGTAGCGCAGCGACAGCCACTGGTCGTCGTCGTCCTGAAAGGAGAACACGCCTTCGTTCGGCCGGTCCTGGTCGGGCAGGAATTTTCCGAGCGCATCGGTGTATTCGATCAGCGGCTGGTCGGCGGGTTCGAAACCGTAGAGTTCATAGACCGAGCGGATCGTCGCCATCATCTTCTCGACGGCGCGGATATCTTCGGCGCTGCGGTCGGCAAAACCGCGCGGCAGCCGCGCTTTCGTCTTTTCCGATTTGTCGGCCATGGGATTCGCCCGGTATTTCGTGATGCTTGAAGGTCAACAATGTTGCGATTTTCGCAACGCGCGTGTCCTAACCGAAGCAGCTTTGTGCGGCAAGGGCCGGCGCCTCGGCCTTCGCCCTACGGGAGAAGCGGAGAGGAGGCCGGATCTGAAACAAAAACGCACCGAAAATGAAACAATCCCGCCATCGGCGCGGCATCGTGCCGACATAATCGAGGTCGATACAGCGCACCGCAATGAAGGGGTTCGGGACATGATCAGCGCGGTGGAATTTCATGACAACAGGGATGCGGGCGACATGCCGGCACGCCTGCGCGCGGCAGACGTCCATGCTTCCAGGATGATCGGCCAGCCGGCCGGATCCTTCGAGGTTTCCGCCGACGCCGGCAAGGGGCCTTCCATGCGCGAGACATTGGTGACCGGCCTGCTGGTGATCTATCCGACGGTCGCCACCGTGGTCGCGATCGTCGCCGGCCTGTTCCTGGGAAGTGCCAACGGCACGTGAGGCTATTTCGGCCGTTTGAAAGCCTTCCGTTCTTTCTCGACCTGCTTGCGGCAAACACACCCCTCGAGATGATCGTTGACCAGGCCCATCGCCTGCATGAAGGCGTAGACCGTGGTCGGGCCGACGAAGGTCCAGCCGCGCTTCTTCAGGTCCTTGGAGATACGGATCGAGACCGCCGTGGTCGGATTGGCGCGCAGATGGGCGAGGTCGACGACCTGCGGCCGTTCCTCCTTGCCGGGTTCGAACTTCCAGAACCAGGCAGCGAGCGAGCCAAATTCATCTGCCATCTCGCGGGCGCGTTTGGCGTTGTTGATAGTCGAGACGATCTTGCCGCGATGGCGGATGATGCCAGCATCGCCGAGCAGGCGCTCGACGTCCTTCTCGGTGAAGGCGGCGACCTTGTCGAAATCGAAGCCGGCGAAAGCGGCGCGAAAATTCTCCCGCTTGCGCAGGATCGTCAGCCAGGACAGGCCCGACTGGAAACCTTCGAGACAGATCTTCTCGAACAGCCGGCGGTCGTCCGCCACCGGGCGGCCCCATTCATGGTCATGGTAATGCAGGTAGTCGGGCAGATTGCCGTGCCAGAAGCAGCGCGCGACACCGTCGGGTCCGGCGAGAAGGCCGGTTCTTTCCTTGTCCATGGCGAGAATTCCATTCGTTAACGCGCTGGTTGCGCTGCTTTACCTTGGCTTTACCAGATTCCTGAACGCGGCGGTAACCACACCGAAAGGTTTACCGACAGTTCCGCATTTTACACATTCCGATTCATGTTTCGGTTGCTGTTCCCGCGCCAATGATCGCTGAACCGGGAGGTCGTTTCCACCCGGTTTGTCAGACGATCAAGGTGCTTTCCCGATGAAGAGAGTTTTGTTTCCCGTGCTCGGCGCCGTGGCTGCGTTTGCTGCCGGCGTCACACCTTCCACGGCCGGAGACCGCTACGCCGACAGACCGCCGGTGATGGTGAGCCCCGACCTTTCCGCCCCTTGGGTGCTGCAGCTTGGCCACGCGCCGGGCATCGTGCGGCAGAACCGGCAGATCGCGCAGCAGCCGCGCCCGCGTTATGCGCAGCCCGACCGCGTGCAGACGGCGGCCGTGCAGGCCCCGGCCAAGCGCATGGTCGCGCGCGCCCAGATCAACCCGATCTACCTGCCGCAGGAAGTCGCCTATGACGGCCCGCAGAAGCCGGGCACCATCGTCATCGATACGACCCAGAACTTCCTCTATCTGGTCGAAAAGAACGGCAAGGCGCGGCGCTACGGCGTCGGCACCGGCAAGCCGGGTTTCGAATGGTCGGGCACGCACAAGATCACCAACAAGCGGGTCTGGCCGGACTGGCGCCCGCCGGCCGCGATGATCAAGCGCGAGGCCGCCAAGGGGCGCTACCTGCCGACCTACCTGGCCGGCGGCATGGAGAACCCGCTCGGCGCGCGCGCGCTCTATCTCGGCAGTACGGAATATCGTATCCACGGCACCAACCAGCCCTGGACGATCGGCGGCGCCGTGTCGTCGGGCTGCATCCGCATGCGCAACGAGGATGTCGTCGACCTTTATGAACGGGTCGATGTCGGAACCACTGTCGAGGTGATATAATAGTTGCTGCGAATCACCCGCTCCGGAAGCGCAGCGCTTCCCGGATCGGAAGGAAAATAACGGGGGACGGGCCGTATGGGGATGCGGCCGGTCAGAAAGGGCGGCACGGGAAACCGTGCTGCCCTTTCCGTTTCGGACGAAGCACTGCCGCGCCCGCACGTCGCGCAAAAGGCATGACGGTTCGCATTCGTGCTGCCATTGCCGCTGTTCTTTTGCTATGGCAAAGGCAACGCTCAGGTCAGAAGAGTCCGATCATGTCACTGTCCGACGACAGCCGCTATCTCAAGGGCGGCCCGGTTGCCCGGCGCATCATCGCCGCGGTGCGCGATGATGCGGCGATCGCACGGGCCGAAGGGTTCCCGCCCAAACTGGTGTCGATCACCGTAGGCGATACGGCGGCGGTGGATGTCTATGTACGCAACCAGCGCGCCAAGGCGGAGCTGGCGGGCATCGATTTCGAAGAACGACGCTTTCCCGCCACCATCACCGCGGGCGAACTGGAAGCGGCGATCCACGGCCTGAACGCCGATCCGCGCGTTACCGGCATCATCATTCAGCGGCCGGTGCCGGCACATATTCCGATCAGGACGTTGCAGGCGGCGGTGCATCCGCTGAAGGACGTCGAAGGCATGCATCCGGCCTCGATCGGCAACATCGTCTACAACCAGCTCGATCTGGCGCCCTGCACGGCGGCCGCCTCGGTCGAGTTGCTCAAGGAAACCGGCCTCGACCTCAAGGGCCTGGAAGTGGTGATCGTCGGCCACTCCGAGATCGTCGGCAAGCCGATCGCCTTCCTCTTGATGAGCGAAGGCGCGACGGTCACGGTCTGCCACCACATGACGCGCTCGGTCGCCGCGCACGCGCGCCGCGCCGATGCGCTGTTCGTCGCCGTCGGCAAGCCGCGCCTGATCAAGGCCGACATGGTAAAGCCCGGTGCGGCCGTCATCGATATCGGCATCAATTCCGAGACGCTGCCAGACGGTTCCAGCCGTATCGTCGGCGACGTCGACACCGACAGCGTGAAGGACGTTGCCTCCTGGATCACGCCGGTGCCGGGCGGCGTCGGCCCGATCACCGTTGCGACCCTGCTGCGCAACACGATGGTGGCGCTCAGCCGCCAGCGCGCGCTCTACGAGGCGACCTACGGCACGATCGACAGGCTGGCGGCGGAATAAACGCCGGGGCGGCCCCTACTCAGCGGCGATCAGGCCGGATTCCGCAACGCCTTCCGGCCTCGGCCCGCCATAGGCCCAGTCGAGCAGCTTGATCGTATGCACCACCGGCAGCTTCGCGGCAGACGCGATCTGCGTTATGCAGCCGATATTGCCGGTGGCGACGACCGAGGCGTCGGTAGCCTCGATGTTCTTCACCTTGCGATCGCGCAGCCTGGCCGAAATATCCGGCTGCAAGATGTTGTATGTGCCGGCCGAACCGCAGCACAAATGCCCTTCGCGCGGCTCGCGCACGATGAAGCCGGCTTTGGCCAGCAATTCCCTAGGCTGTCGGGTAATCTTCTGGCCGTGCTGCATCGAACAGGCCGAATGATAGGCGACGACCGTGCCCGGCTTGCGCACCGGTTCGGGCAGGTCGATGGCGGTCAGATATTCGGTAACGTCCTTGGCCAGCATGGAGACACGTGCAGCCTTTTCGGCGTAGGCCGGATCGAGCCGCAGCATGAAACCGTAATCCTTGATGGTCGTGCCGCAGCCCGACGCGGTGATGATAATGGCATCGATCCCGCCTTGTTCGATGGCGCGGGTCCAGGCATCCACATTTTGCCTTGCCGAAGCAAGGGCGGCTTGCTCGCGCCCCATGTGGTGGACGAGCGCGCCGCAACAGCCCTCGCCCGGCGGCACCACGACCTCGACGCCAAGCCGCGTCAGCAGTGAAATGGTCGTGTCGTTGATGGCGGGATCGAGCACCGATTGCGCGCAACCGGTGAGGATGGCGACGCGGCCCCTCTTCGCCCCCTGCCCGGTATGGATGCCCGGCGAAGCCATCGGCGATGCTCCCGGGATCGATTCCGGCGCGAGCTTGAGCATTGCGCCAACCGGCTTCAATGCCGGGATCTTCTCGAACAGGCCGATGAACGGCTTGCCCAATTTCGCCAATTTGAGCGCGGCGCGAAAACGCCGGGGATAGGGCAGGACGAGGGCCAGTATTGCGCGGATCAGGCGATCGAGCAGCGGCCGCCTATAGGTCTGCTGGATATGGGCGCGGGCATGGTCGACCAGATGCATGTAGTTGACGCCAGACGGGCAGGTGGTCATGCAGGCCAGGCAGGACAGGCAGCGATCGATATGGGTGACGATCTCCTTGTCGGCGGGGCGGCCGTTTTCCAGCATGTCCTTGATCAGGTAGATGCGCCCGCGCGGTGAATCGAGCTCGTTGCCCAGCGTCACATAGGTCGGGCAGGTAGCGGTGCAGAACCCGCAATGCACGCATTTGCGCAAGATCTTCTCCGATTCCGCGACGTGCGGATCGGCAAGCTGTGCGGGCGAGAAATTGGTCTGCATCTCTTGATGTCCTAGGCCATGCGGCCGGGATTGAGGATGTTCTTGGGGTCGAATTCCTGCTTCAGCCGCTGGCTGAGCGCTGCCAGCGCCGGAGCCTGCGGCTCGAACACCGGCAGGGCGGCGCGATGCGAAGGAGCCGCGCGCACCAATGTCGCATGGCCGCCGCCATGTTTTCTCAGAAGCCCACGCAGCAGCGCGGCTTCCGGATCGCCCTCTTCCATGCGCAACCACACCAGCCCACCCTGCCAGTCATAGAAGGCGCTGACGGCGGCCTGCATGCGCAGCGTCAGCACCATCTGGTGCGCCTGCGCGGGTGTCATCGACACGCGCCAGACCGGTTTTCCGCTGCCGTCGGCGAGCGGCCTGCAATCGCGCACATCACGCCACAGGGCGGCCGACGCTTCGCTGGAAATCTCCTCCAGGGGCCCGGCATCTCCGAGCAACCTCTTCAGCGCGGCGATGCGATAGGCGACGGAGGGGCCAAAACCTTCCACCCGCAGCAGCGTGGCCGCATCATTGCCGAGCGCACCTGCGGCAACCCGTGCGGCAATCCGCTCCGGCAGGTGGGCGGCGCTCGATACTTCGGCACTGGAGCCGAGCGCCAGTGCCATCGCCGCGGCGGCCGCATCGTCGAGCAGGCCGCGGACGGCGAGCGTGACCTCGGTCTCGGCCGACGGCAGCACCTTGAAGGTGACGTCGGTGAACACGGCCAGCGTGCCCCAGCTGTTGGCCATCAGCTTGGACAAGTCATAACCGGTGACGTTCTTCACCACGCGGCCGCCAGACTTGAAGGCCTCGGCCCGGCCGGAAACCACCTGGATGCCCAGTATATGGTCTCGTGCTGCCCCCGCCTTCAGCCGCCGCGGGCCGGAGAGGTTCGCCGCAAGCGCACCACCAAGCGTGCCCTTGCCCGGCTCGCCGCCGAGCAGAGGGCCGTAATCCATCGGCTCGAAAGCGAGTTGCTGGCCGTTTTGCGCCAGCAGCGTCTCGATTTCGGCCAGCGGCGTGCCCGCCTTTGCCGACAGCACCAGTTCGGCTGGTTCATAGAGCGTCACCCCGGCGAGCCTCGACAGGTCGAGCGTGTGCTCCGTCTGCAGCGGGCGGCCGATGCCGCGCTTGGAGCCATGGCCAAGGATTTCGAGCGGCGTTTCTTCCGCCGCCGCCCAGGCAACGATCGAGAGGACTTCGGTTGATGTGGCGGGGGTGAAGGTGGTCATGTTCGCGCCCAGTTCCTCTCCCCCGCAAAGCGGGGGAGAGGAACCCCCGTTCTGATAGGCCATCCTCAAAACCTCGGAATGTCCGGAAACGCCACCCGTCCGCGAT
>NZ_JAIUIH010000015.1:0-130013 GCF_020165515.1 Mesorhizobium sp. BR1-1-13 | reverse complement strand
GTGGCGGGGGTGGCGGCAACTGAATCACTTCGGGCGCGGCCGGCTTGGCCGGCTGGTCATGCTCGCGCATGAAAGAAGGAGGCCGAAAGCCCATTGTGGAGAATTGCTCGTCGTCGGCGACCACGCTGCGCTGAGCAGGCCCGCGGCCGGCCAGGACAAAGTAGGCCGCAAACAGACCAAAGAGCATCAAGACGAGACCGCCGGCAAGCTGCTTGCGCCGCACCGAGGCGTCGCCAACAGCGGGATCGTCTGCGCCGGCCAAAGCCTCCAGTTCGGGACTGCGCTGGATCAATTGCCGCTCCTCCTGCGGATCGTGGCCTCACCATCCTGCGCGGGGCCGAGGACATCCGGATCGGCGGCGCCGAAATCGGGCTTTCCCAGGTTGAAGATGCAGATCCACTGATTGCCGTCGCGCAGCGTGAATTGGGTGGCCACGCCGTCGACCACGATATACTCGCCCTCCTTGCGGAAATTCCTCAGCGTCTCGGAGAAATCGGAATTGACCGCGAAGATCGCAGGAGCACGCCCGCCAAAACGGAAGAAGGTCTTTTTCCCGTCATCGAAGACCAACGATGGTTTCAGCCGCGCATCGCCTGAAAACGAGTAGTTGATATTGACGTTGGCCTTGTCGATGGCTGCGATGCTGGGCCAGGCGGCGCGCTGCTCGGCTTCCTGCCTCAGCGCCGCGTTCAGCTTCTTGTCCGGATAAATGAAACGGATGGCGAAGACCTGCCTGCCCTTGTCTGGAGCGCTGTCATGCAGTTCCAGAAAGTAGATGCGTTTGCTGGTGACGACGTTCATGTTCGTCGTCACGTTCCGGGC
The DNA here is from genome assembly GCF_020165515.1 of Mesorhizobium sp. BR1-1-13. Taxonomy (NCBI): domain Bacteria; kingdom Pseudomonadati; phylum Pseudomonadota; class Alphaproteobacteria; order Hyphomicrobiales; family Phyllobacteriaceae; genus Mesorhizobium; species Mesorhizobium sp. BR1-1-13. The sequence continues at coordinate 129,191 of NZ_JAIUIH010000015.1, read as the reverse complement.
GATCGGTTTCAGGAAGAGGATGTTGCCCTTCTCGGCCGGCACCACCTGCCAGCTTTCGGTATCGCCGAGCGATATGGTTTCGAATTTCTCGTCCTCGTCGAACACGATCATGGTCGATATGCCATAGGTGGCAAACACCTGGACGACGTTGTTTTCCTGATAGGTGACGCTGGTGACCCGCGCGTCCAGGCGGCCGCCCTTCGGCGTCTGCGCCCCCACCGCGGGAGCGGTCAGCCCGGCCAGGATCAGCGATGCGAAGGCGACAATATTGCTCGCCATCATTCGACGCCCGATGCCACCGTTTCCTGGTCTCGACGGTAGCTGTAGACCTGGAAGCCTAGCGGGTTTTCAAAGCGCCATTCGTTCTTCAGCGGCGTCTCGGTATAGCGAAACCTCACCACTGAGATCCAATGCCTGTCGATGGATTCCGTCTCGCTCTTTTGGGTCGTCGAGAAGCGCACGATGGCCGTGCTGGCATTGGGGAAGCTGACGGATTTGATGTCGACCATAACCCGCTGCAACCGGCCATATAGCTTTGCCGGATTTTGCGGGTTGGCGACGCTGAACTGCGTTTGCAGGTCGTGGGCCGCTTCGCCCGTCGACAAGAGGGCTGCGATCCCGAAATATTCGTCAATGGCAAAGGGATCATAACCCTCGCGGTTGCGGATGTAGCGCACCACATTGGCCTGCGTGACCGCCTCCTGATCGGTGAGATTCGAGACCCGCGTCAGTCCCGACTTCACTTCGATGTAGCCGGTGTTCTTGTCCACCTCCACCAGATACGGTTCGAAGCTCTTCAGCGGGAGCATCAGCACCAGCGCCAGCAGGGCAAGGGCTGTGATGGCGGCAAACATCAGCGCGATGGTCCACGCTATGCGGCTGGAGCGTTTGGCGCGCTTGACGATCTCGTGCTCCCAGATGGCCCCATCCTGGAAGTAGGATCGCAACTTTTCGTCGGTGGTTCGGGCCATGGTTTCTGTCGCAACCTTGGTGAGATGTCTGTCGCCGCGTCGGTCGCTATCGCGTCTGCGCGTTAGCGGTGATGGCGCGTTGCATGGCCTCGCGGGGCAGCGTTTGAGTGCTGTGCAGCCTTGCCTGCACGCGATGAGTGGCGGCCTGCATGTGCCGGGCCGAATTGGCGATCGCCCCGCGTCCCGCCAGCACCCCGCTGGCGGTCAGCGCGCGTGAGCGTTGACCGATGGGCATCGCAAGTCCGCCGACAATGCCTTGCGCCAGTGATTGTATCTGGAAAAGGACAAAGCTGCCGGCCAGGCACAACATCACAAAGGCTCCAAGGTCGCTCAGTGTCAGTTCGCGCGTGCCGGAGGACTGATTGATCTTTGTGAGTTCCGGCGCCATGGCGGCGATCAGGAAGGCGGCGATCACATAGACGAACAACGGGATGAGCGCATAAAGCAGCGACTGGTTCAGCCACCCGATCGCGTAATGGCGCGTCACATCGAAGAACATGCAGGCGATGAACACCGGTGCCGTCCCAAGCAGGACCCAAAGGATCACTTTTGCCAGCACCAGGATTCCCAGGGCGACGGAGACAAACAGCCCTGCGAAGGCCATGATGATCATCCCGATCAACGCAGGCAGCACCGAGAAATAGCCGGCCTGTTCGGAAAATGTCGAAGCGGCCACATTGGCGGTCTGCCAGATTTCCGATAGCCCATTGCTCGGTTCCGTCACCCCCGTGCCGGACGCGGCCAGAATGGCGCGTCCCGCTGCCTCCGGGACCTTCGTGATCCAGTCATAGACCAGCGTCTGGAAATTCGACCAGGTGCTTGCCAGGACCAGGATCAGCATGACACGGACGATGCGGCCGACGACTTCCGCGGCGCTCAGCTTCGCTGTGCCGAGAACCAGTTGAGCCCCGTAAAAGAGGACGACCAGCACGAAGAGCAGACGAAGCAGCGGCTCGATGTCTCTGCTTAGCGCATCGAACGCGCGCTCGGAGAAATTCTCGCCGGAGGCATCGATGCGCTGGAGAAGTTCGCCAATGAAATTGTCCACGGTTTTCCCCTATTGCGGTCGAGCAGGAAGATCGCCGATCAATGCCCAGGCCGCGCCTTCGTCGCCATTGACCGCCTGCGCCGGCCCGCATTCGAGACCTGCAGCGGGCGCCGCGTAGCTAATGAGACTGGCCGGCCGTTTGCAGGGCGCGGTTTTCTCCTTGGCCGTGCCGCATCCTGCAAGCAGCATGATCCCGCACATGGCGATCATTCCCTGTCGAACCGTCTTCATTCGTAGGTCAGCGCCTTCTTGGTGTTGGAGATGTCGGTCAGCTTGCGCTGGTTCTCGGCCTGCAGCGACTGGACGGCACTGTTCAGTACACCAATCATCTCGTTGAGCGTCAGGCCGGTCTGGACTTGCAACTGCGTATTCTGGTCGATCGAGCCCTTGATGTCCCGCGCCTGGCCAATCCCTTGCCCCGCGCGTTCGAGCGCGGCGCGGCGCGTCTCGATCGCCTGTCGCGAGCCTGCAATCAGGGCCGACACGCCCAGCACCGTCTTGACCAGTTCCTCATAGGATCTGTCGCTGGCGAGCGAACTGCCCTGCTTGCCCGAAAGCGATTTCACCAGTTGCATGCCATTGATGAACACCGTCGCGGCCTTCGCGATCTCCGGTCCCATGGCGCCGAAATCGGGCACACCGTTCTGGAGCAGTCTGTCGAAGGAGGGTACCGAAGAGACGCTGAAGCCGTTGCCGATCGCAAGGTCCTTGAGCGGACTGGCATCGCCGCCACGATCCCCCGTCACGGCCTGCAACGTCTTTTCGACGGTGGTCAGGATATCCCTGTTGGTGTCAAGGATTCTTGCCGTCTTCTCCGCGGTGTCCCTGGCAACGGCATAGTTCGTCTTGTCGATGACCGGAATGTCGGCCTTGGCTGAAGTGACGGCGATCGCCGTCGTGACCAGAAGCAGAAGAGCACGCATTGAAACCTCCATTATTGCCCATTGAGCAGCAAGTCGTCGTCCTGTTTGCGCTTTTGCACGCAGCCCTGAGATTCGCCGCTCCAGGTCAGACCGGGGCGCACGTCGCACAAGCCGGCGCTCGTAGGCCGCCGATTAGCGTGTTTCGCGTAGTCTGCCGAACGGCTCGCACCCGACAGGTCGCTCAGCGTCACCGCGTTGTTGGAGTTGACGAGATCGGCGAGGCTCGCGCCCAATTGGATCAGGCGGTTCAACATCTCGAGATTGGCATTGCGGGCGCCGGAATTGTGATCCCAACTGTCTTGGAGTGTGCCGGATTCGACCGCCCCAAACTGCTGGAACCATGATGCGACATCGCCCAATCCATCGCCGGCGGCGCTGGTCGCCGCCATGGCGTTCAACGTCGCCATGCGCATGCCTTCATAGGCCCCGCCAGTGCCGCCATAGTTCAATGGAATGCCTGATTTGTCGGAGCCGCCGAAGGCCGGGAGCCACTTTTGCGTAATGGCCGCGACATAGGTCTGCGTCTCACGGAAGGGCGGAATGCCGCCGTGCTTTTCAACATTGCCGGCACCGGCATTGTAAGCCGCCAGCGCCAAGGAGACGTTTCCGTTGAAGCGCCTGAGCTGTTGCTTGAAGTAGCGCGCCCCGCCACGCAGGTTCTGCTCGACGCTGTAGGCGTTGACGCCCAGGTCCGCTGCGGTGCCTGGCATCAGCTGTGCCAGCCCGATGGCGCCAACGCCGGATCTTGCACACGGGTTGAACCTGCTTTCCTGGTAGACCAGGGCCAGGAACTGGTTCTCGTCGACGCCCTCCTCCCGCGCCACGCGCCGGACAAGGCCCGCTATGGACGGATTGGCATTGGCGGCCGCGACGGGATCGTCCTTTCGACCTGGCCGGTACATCGAGCACGTGATGCTCTCATTGATGCCGTAGCGGTCGCGATCGGCCTTTTCGATGGCGGCGACGTTGCCGTTGCGATCCTTTCGTCTTTCGAGCACCGCCTGGTCGATGGTCGCGACATCAGCGGCCGAGGGCGAGGCAAGGAGCATCAACAGCAGGGGAAGACGCCGGATCATCGGGATTGCTCCCAGCCACAGAATTCCGGCAGCCACAGCGCCGGATCGTCGCCCAGGCGCTCGCGCAACGCCGCACATGCCTCGACGGTGTCCTTGCGGCCTGAAAGGACCTTGAGGATATCGGGCATGGCCGAGAGATCGAGGCGGGCAATGACGGAATCGTTGCCATGCTTGATCAAGAACGTTCGCCGCTCGGGCGGCGTATTCCTGACGAAGGCGAACTCCTTTGAGGTCAGGCCGAAGCGGCCGACATAGCTCTCTTCATCGGCGCGCGGATTGGGAAAATGCAGGTTTGTCGATGACTGCTCGATGAGGGTGTGCGCCTGCGGCGCCCTGGTAATGTCGGCTGCCGACTGCGTGCCGAATCCGACGATGCCGTTCAGCTTGCGGATCGTCTTCATCTTGTCGACGATGTAGCGCGAAAAGGTCGGGTCTTGCAGCAGCTTCCAGCCCTCATCCATGAAGATCAGGACGGGATCGCCGGTGAGCAGTTCATCGAGCCGATGGTAAAGGTACATCAAGGCTGGCGTGCGCACCTCCGCGTTGTCGAGCACGTGCGTCATGTCGAAACCGAAAACGCGGCTGCCCGAGAACGACAGCACGTCGCGCGGCGCGTTGAACAACCAACCCTTCTCGCCCTCGAACCAGGGCCTGAGACGCGACTGGAGGTCATTGGCATGGGAGCGCGCTCGCCCCATCAGCAGGCCGGACAGATTGGCCAAGGTGCGTCGTTGCGCGGGCTCCTGGCAGATCCGGCCGATGGCTGCTTCAAGCGTGTACTCTTCCTCCTGCGAGAAGCCGCGGCCGTCGGCGGGTTGCAGCATCGCCTTCAAAAGCCGCAGCAGGAATTCGCGGTTGGTTGGCGTGTTCTCCATCTGCAGAGGATTGAATCCGGTGGCGACCCCGGGCTCCAACACCTCGTAATTGCCGCCTACCGCGCGAATGAAGATCTCGGCGCCGCGATCCTTGTCGAAAAACACCGCGCGCGGCTCGGGCGAGATACGAAGCGCCTGTGCCAGCAGGAAACTGAGCACCACGGTCTTGCCCGACCCGGTTGGGCCGGTGACCAGGAAGTGGCCGATGTCGCGCTGGTGGAAATTGAACCGGTACGGCGTCTGCGACGTCGTCTCCAGGATCGAGATCGGCAAGCCCCAGTGATTGCCCGTCGCCCTGCCGGTTGCGAAATTGTGCATGGACGAAAAGCCGGCGAAATTGGCGCTCGACAACATCGAGGCGCGGGCGATGTAGCTGTGGTTGCCTGGCAGCTGCGCCCAAAACGAGGCCTCCATGTTGAGGTCCTCGCGCAGCCAGTTGATGTTCATGTCGGTCAGGCAGGCACCAAGTTCCGACACGGATTTGTCGACACCGGCCAGATCGCGCGCCAGGCACATCAGGCTGAAATGGTGATAGCCGAACACGGCTTCCTGGTTCACCAGGCTGTTGAAGGCGAAATCGATGTCGGTTTCGACCGTGCTGCCCGCTTCGTCGGACGCCTGGATCTGCCGCTGCAATCTTGCGATCCGCTCCTGCGCGATCGGCTTGTCGGCAATGGTGAAGGATTGGGTCAGGATGAACTCATGATTGACCTGCAGCAGCCCATCCAGCATTCCCGGTCCCGAAAAAGGCGGGTACTCCTTAATCGACAGGATGGCGCCGAAGCGGCTGTCAGCCGCCGTTGGCCCCTGCGCTTGCAGCGTTCTCCTGGAAAAGTGCAGCCGTGACGTGCCCACATAGTTGCGGATGGCCATGCGGGGCAGGCGCATCGGCCTGGATGCGCCGCAGGTCAAAAGCGCGTTGAAGAAGGCGCAGGGTTCCGAATAGGGCTGGCCGTCGTGGTAGGCGATACCAAGCGGACGGGCTCCGTATTTCAGCAGCTCGCGCGTCATGTTGGAGACGACTTCCTCCAGCTCGTTGACACGCTCGCGAGCCCGCCGTGCCTCCCCCTCCTTGTCCGACGGTCGGTTGAACAGGCTAGACAGCGTGTCGGCCACTCCCAACGCCCCGCGCATGCGGGCGCGCACGACGCTGAGGTAAAGCTCGTTGGTGAACATGCGCCTCTGCTTGAGCTCGGCCATGTAGCGACTGTTGATAAGCTCGCAAAACGGGTCCGAGAACGAACCGCCGATTGTGGGAACGACTTGCCTGCGGATGACCGTCGACCAGAGCGAAAACCGGCTCGATCCAAGCGCCCGGATCATGGTGTTGTGGACGCTGGCGCGCATGTTGAGCTCTGCCTGGTCCTCGGTCTGGAAGAACAGGCCGTCGAGCTTGATCACGCTGAGCAGGGCTCCACTTTCGAGACCGATCACCATGTCGGAGAGGTGGCGCATGTAGGGCACGTGCATGGCCATTGGTCTGTCGCGACGCCGTTGACGTCCAAAGCCCAATTCTTCTGCGACGATGTTGAGCATGATCATGGACCGTATGAATTGGTTTGCCAGAACGGCCTGTTTGGTGTGCGCGGTGTCAGGCGGCCTGCGGTCTGGGCAAGATCGAGGATGCGGACGTCGCGGCTGCAGAGCGCAAACAGGGTCAGGTAGGTGACGGGCGCGATTGCCGCCGCCCAGAAACTGCTGGTCACCAGGAATGCGATCAGCGTCATGCCGACGATGATGTAGAAGGCGTTGAGCGGCACGCCCCACATCATGGGCGGCCGGGTGAGCCCGATGACCAGGGGTGTCAGTTGCGGCCTATCCTCGGAACGGTCAGGCATCGCTCAGTTCCCGACAGCCGATATCATCTGATCGACGATTGCCGGCGCGCCGAACACCAGCCCGATGCCAATCACCACCGCGCCTGCGGTGAACCACGACAGGCGCCCGGCAAAGGCCAGGAAGCCAAGGCCGATGACAGCGATGATGGCGAGCAACCGTCCGAATGGGCCGGTTATGAAATCGACGATCATCTGCACGGCCGTCTCGAGCGGCGCGAAAGCGCCGGAGGTCTGGGCAAATGCCGGATCGGCAACGGCACACAAGGACAGGCCCACGACAATGGCGACGCTGACAGTTCGCGTCGTTGAGGTCGAGCGCGTGCTCGAGAGACCTTGCTTCATGTCTTCCTCCGCTAGAATTGCAGGACGCCGCCAACCCATTGCCGCGGCTTGCCCGTAGAGTTCATTCCGATGAAAGCGGTAGCCTTGCCGACCATGCCAGGATCGGCGGCATCGCCGCCGGTCTCCCGCTTGAGGCCTGGCAGCTTTAGCTGCCGGTTGATGACCTCGGCGACGAACCGGACCGTCTCCGGGAATGGTGGAACCCCGCCATGTTCGTGAACACTCGCCTCGCCGGCGTTGTAGGCGGCCGCGACGATCAGCGGATTGCGGTAGGTGGCAAACAGGTCGCGCAGCAGCCGCACGCCGCCATCGATGTTGTCGGCCGGATCGCAGATGTCGCTGACGCCGAGGCGGGCCGCGGTCGCCGGCATCAGCTGCATTGGACCACGTGCCCCTTTGGGAGAATTTCTGGCCCGGTCGAGGCGGCTTTCGGCCGAGGCGACCGCGAGCGCGAAATCCACATCGACGCCGTGTCTCGAGGCAGCTTGCGCCACCAGCCTTGCGACCTCATCCGAGCTCAGCGGAGACGGTGCGCATTCGCTGATATCTGGAGTCGCGGCTTCGGTTGGAACAAAGTCAAACCGACTATGCCTGGCCGCGTGTGAGATGGCCGCCGTCGGCCCCGGTTCCGCAACGCCGAAACCGCGGTTGTGTGGAGTCCTGGGTTGACGAACGCTGCCGTCCGGGTCGAGCACATACTCCCTCGCCGCGTTGGACCAGCGGGTGCCGAAAATCGCATCGATCGCACCGTTGTCCTGCACTGGCGATCCGGGCGCATGATCGGTACGAGGTTGGGCGGGCTGACGGCTTTCGGCTAAGCAGGTCGACGGCTGCGTCCAGGATAAGGTCAGGATGGCCGAGGTCAGCAGGGCAACCAGGCGACGGTTCGCCGATCTGGACAAGCGATGAGCCATGTTGGGTCTCTTGCTGCCGGGTGGTCGATTTCGACAAATCGGTAGCCGACGGAAAAAAGAATGTCAAATCGATATTGTTTTTTTGTTGCGCGACGGACCGGAAATGGGCAAATTGCGATGAGAATGACGCGCTATTTGGGAGAGCGTTCGGCATGAAGGGCACTGTATGCAGCAGCTTCGTTCTTTGCCTGGCGTCAATGTTGCCGGCCATGGCGGCCGAACCGATTGACCAGGGCTATGTGAGGTCCCTTGTGGCACCGGGCAAAACAGTGCTGGTCGTGGAATACCATGACGGCCAGGGCGGCATTGCCGAACGCAAAGGCTTCGCATCCACCAGTGGCTTCAGGGCCATCTCGCCAACCGACTTCCGCATCGATGCCGAGACGGTCATCCACCTTTACGGCATCGAGCCCTGCGAGGGAGATCTGGTCAACCGCCGCGACGACTTCTCAGGCAGCTGTGCCGACTATGCCAGAAAGGGCCTTGAAACTCTGTTGCAGTCGCCCAAGGTGATCTTCTGCCGGGCCTTCGTCAGTGAAGCGAACGCCCCGGTCCAGGACGCGATCTGCTACGGCTACTACAATTATCCTGGCAGTCTTGACACGATCGACATGTTTGAGGAGCAACTGGTCTCGATCGGCACTCACCGGATCGCCAGAAAGCGCGATGGCACGCCGGCGCGCAAGGATCTGGCGGACGCAGAAAAGATCGGCCGCGGCGGTTACGGCATGTGGGTCGATCCGAGAATCAAGGCGCAATCGCGATGAGGACCGCCCCTATCCTCCTGGTCTTCGCACTGGTCGCAAGTCCGGCGAGGGCGGCGCCGCCCGGCTATTTCGAGCTGCGTCCAGGCGTGACGCTGGAGAGCGGCGACAGCTGGATCGAAGCGGGCACGAAATATCATCTTTATGGTGTCCAGGCTTGTCTTCGCGGGACTTTCTGCACCGGCGGCAACGGCCGCCGTGCCGATTGCGGCGAAGCTTCACTCGCCATGTTTGGCGCCTACATCGCCGATGCCAGGCCCAAATGCGCGCCCGTGGCGAGGGTGAGCGACACGTTGCACGTTGCCTGTTTCGTCACGATCGGGCGCGACCGGTTCGATCTTGGCAACCTGATGATCACAACCGGCTTTGCCTTCGCTGCCTTGCGCGCCGACGGATTGCCTTACCATCCCGGCTACGCTGTCGCGGAGCAGGCCGCGCGCGACAGACACGCCGGCTTGTGGCAATTCAAAGATGTCCAGCATCCAGCCATCTTGCTTGGCCAGGCTGCCAGGGTGGAGGCGTCACGGCCATGAGCGCTCGCCATGTCGCGCGGGCACTGGCGGCGCTGATCTGTGCTTGCCTTCCCCCTCCGTCGGTGGCTGCCGACCTTGCCAACGGGCCCGATGGACCGCAGGTTCAGCGGCCGGGGTCGAAGGACTTTAGCGAAGTTGCCGACACCATCGTCGGGCGTGCCAGCGTGATCGATGGTCGTACCTTGTGGTTTCCTCGATTGGCCCTGAAGGTTCGCCTCGCGGGCATTGACACTTGCGAATTGCCGCAATGGGCCTTCGATCCGCAGCGCCACGGCGAAAGCCCTTTTCTCAAGCCGGTCCCGTGTGGGCCGTTGGCTAAAGCCTGGCTCAGGCGGGTGGTCGGCGGCAGCCTGATCGTCTGTTCTGGCACGTTTGATGATCATGACGGTTCGCTGACAGGCAGGTGTTTCGCGCATGAACGCGACCTCGCCATCGAGATGCTGCGCACGGGCTGGGCACGGGTCGAAACGCGCTCCCCTGCCCGCCCGGAGTACTGGCAGTGGCAACGCCAGGCCATGTCCGCGCGCTACGGGATGTGGGCGACATACGTTCTCGACATGGACGAATGGCGGGCCAAGGCCGCCGATGACAGCCTGATGCGAAAGCCGATCGCCGATCTCAATCTGCTCGCCGAGCGCCAACATGAGATCACGCCGCCTTTCCTGGATGCCAGAAGACGCTCAATTCATTCAGATCGGTAGCGTTCTTGGGACGAAGCTCAAGAGCAGTTTTGAGCTTTGTCTCGAAGCGAGTGCCAGTTGCGAAATTTTGCAGGCTTCAGCTCTGCTTTCCGAGCTCTTCGAGGCCATTCCAAATAGCTTCAACAACAGCTTCTACCGAGTAGGGCTTCTGCATCCACCCGAGCGGCCTTGCCGCTTCGGCTCGAAGCCTCACCTCACGGTCGCTATGCGCGGTCGTGAAAATACATCGTATGCCGTGTTCACGATACAGTTCCAACGCAGCGTCGACGCCGTCGCGTTGGCCAAGCAGGCGGATATCCATCAGGGCAAGCACCGGCTTGGTCGCGAGCGCGATGCGGATCGCCTCATCGGCGCTGCTTGCTGTTCCCGCCAGCGAGAAGCCCGCTGCGGTCAGACCGTCCTCTATGTCGAGCGCGATCAGATAATCGTCTTCGACGATGAGTATCAAAGGGCCCTTTGGGATTTCGGGGGGGCCACTGACCATGTCGTCTCTTGAGAAAGCCACTTGCGGGCGAAATGCTCGTTCAAGCCCCCCGGCTTGGCCTACCTCAGGCCTCCATTCGTCTGGTCGCATCGCCAACCCCCTCCGGTGTATGAGAAAATGTCACCATGCATCGGCAGGGATCCCGCTGTGCTTCGAAGGTGCCGCCAATCTGTCGCGCCAAGCCCTCGACCAGCCGTAAGCCCGAAGATGACTGGCGTACCGAGCTCAGGTCGAAACCTGGGCCTTCATCCTCGACCACCAGCACATTGCCGGCACCATTCCTTCGGATGTCTATGTGGATGGTTCCGCTTGTGTTGCCGTTCAGGCCATATTTTACGGCATTGATCAAAAGCTCGTTGACAATGAGGGCAAGAGGCATCGCAACGTCGTTCGGCAATTGGATAGGATCCGCCTCGCAAACCAGCTTAATATCCGGCGGGAACATTTGCTTGGCGGTTTCGCAAACGGCGCCCAGGAAAGGCTGCGCGCTGAAGTTGGTGGCGTCGCCCGTATCATAGAGAACCCGCTGCGCGGCAGCCATGGTCGCCACGCGCTTGCTTGCCTCGTCGAGTGTGCGGCGAGCCTCCGGGCTTCGACTCGTTCTTGCCGACACTGAAAGCAGGGACTTCAGCATCATCATGTTGTTCTTGACGCGATGGTTAAGCTCGTCGAGCAGGATCCGCTGTTGGGTTTCAGCCTGCTTCCGTTCGCTCACGTCGACCAGCATGTTTATGCCGCCGATGACTTTCCCATCCGCATCCCGCATGGGCGTCGGATAAGGAATGAACGGGACCCGCGTTCCGTCCGGTCGCTCGGCAACCGCTTCATATCCTCGGACCGGCCGGCCCTCTCGCAAGGAAACAGCCATCGGGCACTGGTCGTGAGGAAGCGGCGTTCCATCCGGCCAGTAAAGCTTCCAGGTTACGCACCATTCGTCACTGCCGATCACCGGCCTGCGGCCGGCGAGTTCCACCGCGGCTTCATTGAAATAAGTAATCTTGCCTTGCTGATCGGTTGTGTAGATCGCGGCGGGAATGGCTGCGAGCAGGTCCTGAAGGTGGCGCTCGCTGTCGCGCAGCTTCGCTTGCGCCTGCTTTTGTTCGGTTATGTCGCGGGCGATCTTGGAGGCGCCGATGATACGGCCCTTTCCGTCTCGCACAGGCGATATTGTCAAGGAAATGTCAACCAAAGTTCCGTCCTTGCGCTGACGGACCGTCTCGAAGTGGTCGACGAGTTCTCCATTGCGGATGCGACGCAATATCAACGGCTCCTCGTCCAGCCGATCTGCCGGAATAATGACGGTAATGGACTTGCCGATCACCTCTGCGGCCGAATAGCCGAACACGCGTTCGGCACCTCGATTCCAGCTCGAGATGATGCCGTTGAGATCCTTGCTCACAATCGCGTCCTGGGAAGATTCTACGATGGCCGCGAGGTGGTGGGCTGCATTCTCGGCCTTCAGATGCTCGATGCCGAACCCAAGCTGGCGGGCGATGGTCCGAGCCACTTCGATCTGCTCTACAGAGCAACTGTGCGGCTGGTTGAAGTAGGCCATGAACTTGCCCAGCAGCCGCCCGGATTCCATGATCGGAATGAACCAGACCCCGCCAATGCCCTCGGTTCGGATCGCCTCCTTCAATGTTGCAGGAAGATCGGTTTTCTGCGCATCCTCCAAACAGATCGGCCGCGGATCCAGGCTGTCTGCCGACCAGGGCGAATGGCCTTCTACCGCGGCGCGATAAGCCTGCGACAGGTTGCGCCAGGCAACGAACTTCATGAGACCGTCTTTGTCCAGCAGCAGGATCGAAGCGCGCTGGCAGCCCAGCGCACGCTGGATTGCGTCGAGCGCCGGCTCGTAGACATCTTTCTGCGCGCGGGCATGCTGGAGCCTTTCGGTGAAGTGGTGCAACGCCGCCTGCTCTTCCGCCCTTTGAGCAAGCATCGCCTCGATCTGCTTGCGCTCGCTGATGTCGTGCTGCACCCGCACCGCATAGCAAAACTGGCCGCTGCTGTCGTAGACGCTGGAGGAGGTCATATCAGTCCAAAAAGCCGACCCGTCCTTTCGAACGAACCGCTTTTCCATCGTGTAGCTCTTGATCTCACCTGCAACCTGCCGCCGGTATTGCTCGCGGTCCGCTTCGACGTCGGCGGGAAAAGTCTGATCGAAAATCGATCGTCCGACCAGTTCCTCCGATGTATAGCCTAAAAGATTGCACACATGCGCGTTCACCCGCAGGAGCCGGCCTTCGGCATCCGTTTCCACAATGCCTGTACCGGCGCTGTCATAGGTGAGCGCAAGTCTCTGCTCCTGTTCGAGCAGCAACTCTTCCGTTTTGACCTTTTCCGTTACGTCGATGGTGATGCAACGCGTATTGAGGAACCGCCCGCCAATGGCGCGCACATTGGACGTTATCTCGGCCCAACGGACGGAGCCGTCCTTGGCTCGTAGCCTGGCGCGGTAATGTTGAAGTCGCTCATGCCGAGACAGGCGGCTTAGAATATCCTCGATTGCCGTACTGTCGGCGTGAAATTCGCGGATGTTTCGGCCAATATATTCGTCGGCCGAATAACCCAGCATGTCCAGTTCCGCGCGATTGGCACGTAGAATGGTTCCATCATTTGCTACAAGATGGAGCCCGACCGCCGCATTCTCGAAGAAATCGTCCAGTTCGCTGCTGAGCACGAGGTCCGGAATTTCCGCTTCGCAGCTCTTCTCATCGGTTCGGGAGCCCGCTACGCAGGTTCCAGCTGGCAAAACTCGTTGTTCCATGCTGCGGTCCCGAATCCCCTTTAACCCACGCAAATTCCCGGACGGAGGAAAGGTTCCACCCAAGAGCCGAACTTTTTTGCCGGCCCCTGGGTCCGACGAACCGAACGCGCCTTCAGCAGCCCGGGAACGAGCCTGTGAAACAATGCGCGGCAGGTTCTTGGTGGAGGCCCCCCCTGAGGGGCTATCAGCTCCAGGGCGGTAAGTGAGACTGAAGCGCTGCATCTTTGCGCCGCAACACGGGCGATCCCACAACAAGCATTTTGTCCTTAGCCATCCAGCCTCCCGGGTGGCCTGATCGAGCCCGCCTTTGCGAGCCCACAGATAGGCCAGTGCGCTAAGGCCTCGCGCACGTAACGTCAGCACTCTGGAATGGTACTATCAAGATCGATGGCGATCAGTATTCTGGGTGTGACGCCGGCCACTGATGTGTTCACCCATAGCGACTGAACAGTGTCATGACTGCTGGCGGATAGCTGGGCCCAGGCCTTGTACGACGACCGATGCCAGCGGTTCCATCCCATGAATTACTTCGGAACTCAGGTGTGATGTTTCCGCAGCAAAGCAGCAATGTCGGGCCGGAACGCCTCGACACTGGCCTCGACCTCCGCGACGTCCGCAGGCAGCAACTCCGTCTTCCGCGCCAGGGTTGCGGCGACCAGGTAGAGAACCTTCTGGTTGGCATCACAGCCGTCAACGGCCTCAAGCTCGATCAATCGCCGCCGCGCCGCTCGCTCGAGAAGACGGCTTACAGCCAGGCCCAACCTGAAAGCAACCCATCGCGCGGCCCAGCGATTGGCGCTCCGGTTACAGGAGAATTTGTCGACCGCGGCAAGGAGGCGCCGATGCCGATAGATGCTGCGCGCCATGGCGGTGGGCGAATTTTCAGGCCTGGCGCGGCAGCCGCTATCGTCCCGGCGCGCCGTCATTAATATGTTCGAGCGTTTGGACCGGCGCGCAGCGCCCCATCAACGTCTTTGGCCAATCGCCACCCGATGGTGCCAGTGAACCTTTGTCCAGTCACTCTTCCAGGAGCGAAAGAAGTGGGCTCCATAAGGCCAAGATCCCGAAAAAGGACGCTCCCGGGAGGGGTATCTTCGCATGCCGCGGAGATCGTTTTGGCGTCCATCTGAGAAACAGCTTCTCCTCGAAACGGGTGTGGGAGGAAGAATAACCCAATCGCCTCCGGGAGCCGTACTAAAGTTAAATGAAATGATGTTATGGGGCTAAAATATATTGTTCGCACATTGAAGGGCTTCGGCCCCTTTTCGATCGCCTTGCAAGCGTAGCGCAACTTCGGGAACGACTTCCCCGGTGAATGGAACCTGTTGTGGACGGGAATGTTCGTCTTTAGAGACGGCTGAAGCCCGATTGGCCTAAGCCTGCAGCTTTTTGCCGAGTTTCGAGAAAACCGCACACCAGAAGCGATAGTCCTCTTCGCGCCCGTCGAAATTCGCGGTCAACGCGCACCATGCCGCGGCGGTTGCCGCGTCTGACCCATATAGCTGGATCGCAGCCTTTACCGCCGCTGCTGGATCCGCGAAATCCCAGAGCGTCAACTTCCCATAGCCGGTCTCAGAATGGATGGAGAGAGTTTTTGGCACGCCGAGGCCTCCCGCGGGTAGGTCCGGCGAGGGGCAGCGGTGTGCTGCGAGGCCGGACGTTGGGAACCCACGGGAAGTGAGCCACGATCCTGAGGCGTTACGCCCAGGACATTCTTCGTGTCGTCCCTGGCCTTCTACAGCTTCGGAAGAAGCTGACGCAGGCGCGAACTATTGCAGAGGTCACGCGCCAAGACAACCGGTGCGGTGACCTGCAGGCCATCGTCGGAGGATCACAAAAGCGCTGCCGCCTGAGCGCCATCGGGGGCATAAGTTAGGTGGCGGGTTTTATGCGGGCTCGGGTAGAAGGCAGACATACGCGAACCTGTACCGACGGGTAATGCGCGCTCGCGCAGATCGATATCCGCATCGCGGCACAGAGGGTGGCTGACAACATGGACGAGCTTGCCGACCAAGCCGGCCAGCCCCGGTCAACAGCAACGCTTGATCCAAAGACAACCACGCCACTGCACTATAATGCGACAGGCGCAGTGGCACACAATCAGGAGCTAACGCATGACGCCGTTCGAATCCAAGATCACGGCCGACGAATTCGGAAATGACAGGCGCCAGGAAACGCACGACGCTCATGCTGGAATGAAGGCGCAGCGTGCCTTGCGGCGTCGCCTGCAGAGCCCCTGCGATCCGGTCCGCCTCCTCAAGCTCGGTGAGGACGTGCACGGAACGCTCGTAGTAGTCCTGCCCGATCCCGGTCAGGCTAACCGTTCGTGTGGTGCGATTGAGAAGCCGCACCCCCAGCCTATCCGCCAGCGCTTGGACAGCGCTTCCGGTTCGGTCCATACCGGGCGAACCGTTGCTGGTGCCAAAGTCGTCGAGGGGCACAGGAGACGAATGCCGTGGACAGACGAAGCCGGTTCTCCTCGCGGGTCTGGAGCGGCCTCTCCGGGCGGGTGTGCTTCCCGGCATCGTCCGAGACTGCTTCGTTGAAGACGCCTGGGCGCCATTAAGTCCAATTTACCACGTGACACAAACTTGGAGTCCGTGCCGCTCGATGACCTGCGCTCTGAGGGGCAAGCGCTGCTGTGAGAACCGTCAGCCTGTGTCACATCTTATTTTTCGGGTGGCACCATATCGTGGAATTGGCGCCCGCCGAATATGTGAACGTGAAGGTGCGGCACTTCCTGGTGGCCATGCTGGCCCACATTGACAAGCAGGCGATAACCGTTCGCAACGAGGCCGGCTTGGCGGGCGACCTCACCAACGGCACGCATGAAGCCAGCGACTTCCGCGTCAGGCGCCTTAGCCGTGAAGTCATCCCACGATACGTAAGGTCCACGCGGAACGACAAGTATATGGACAGGCGCTTGTGGATTGATGTCGTGAAACGCGACCGCGAACTCGTCTTCATAGACGAGCGCTGACGATATTTCTCCACGCAGGATGCGAGCGAATATGTTGGATTGGTCGTAAGCCAGGGAGAGGTCAATGGGCATTGGATTTACCTCAAGAATCGAGTGGAAGCCGTCAGGCCTGCCTGCAAGACCCGCCGCAGGGCTGCTTTTGGCAATAACGCCGTCCCCGATATCGAGAGGCATGCCTATGCCCGCCGTAGAGATCGGCTTTGCCTGGCCGAGGAAATCAGACGCAGTTCAGTGAAATCGCAAGCTGCACGACC
Organism: Mesorhizobium sp. BR1-1-13; assembly: GCF_020165515.1. NCBI lineage: Bacteria > Pseudomonadati > Pseudomonadota > Alphaproteobacteria > Hyphomicrobiales > Phyllobacteriaceae > Mesorhizobium > Mesorhizobium sp. BR1-1-13. Next base: position 112,718 of record NZ_JAIUIH010000015.1, on the reverse strand, counting down.
ACCCTCTTCCCCTGGCCATGTGGCCACGTTTCAGATTATCGACACAGGTCAAAGATCGAGGCAAACAGCGCCTTGCGGGCGGCTGCAACAGGCCAGGACAAAGCCCGCTGACTTTTCTTCGGACGTGAGTCCGCCAAGATCATGCATCGCGACTTCGCCGGAGAGCTTGGCTATCCGGCACGTGCCGCAAATTCCCTGCTGGCAGCCGGTGGGAATATAGACACCACAGTTGCGCGCCGCATCCAGCAGGGTCTCTCCGGGCGCGCAGCGATGCTCCAATCCGGAACGGGCGAACTGGACCGAGGATGAAACGGCAGATGCAAGATCCGGAGCAACACCGCTCAGGCTGCCTCCGAAGCTCTCCTCATGGTAGCCGCGTGGATCAACGCCTGCCTCGCCAAGGCCGTCTCGCAGCGCCTTCATGTACTGTTCGGGGCCGCAGGCGTAGACGGTGCGCTCGCCAAGATCCGGGACGAGGCGCAGGAGCATGGGTCCGTCTATGCGGCCAGTCGGCCCTGCCCAGGAGAGATCTTTCCTGGAACAGACGCAGGTCACACCCAGATTGGGGAACCGTGCAGCGAGCGCATCGAGTTCCGACTTGAAGATGATATCTCGCGGCGACCGCGCGCTGTAGATCAGACGCTGGTCCAGATCGGATGCCCTGTCTGTCAACGTACGCAGCATCGACATTAGAGGCGTGATTCCGCTGCCGCCGGCAAGAAACAGAGGCTTTTCACTGTGCAAGCCGTCGAGTTTGAACGAGCCCAGCGGGCCTTCAATCTTGATTTCGTCGCCCGCCCGCAGATTCTCGTGAAGCCAATTGGAAACGAGCCCGCCTGGTGTCCGCTTGACCGTGATGTGCAAGTCGAGCGGTCGTGTAGGTGGCGACGAAACGGAATAGGACCGGGCCACCGCCGCGCCATTGATCGTGAGGTGAAGGACCACGTATTGCCCCGCATTGAAGCAGAACATGCGGTCTGAGGCAGCCGAGAAGACAAATGTCTTCACGTCGTGCGTCTCGTCAATGACCGCACGGCAGAGCATGGCCTGTGGCGATGCCTCGGCCCATTGCCGCTGCCGCATCGTTGCGAAAAAATCGGAAGCCGGAAACGAAGTGTGCGCGTTCATGTTTGGCTCTTCAATGACGCGCCAACATGGCAGCCGGAGGCTTTCCGCAACAGTGGCTTGAGCCCTGCTTTTTAATCGGGAATTTCGATCTCACGTCTCGAGCGACATCACCGCCAGCTGCAGCGCACGAAGCCCTTTGCGGATGATCGGCTCATGCTTGCGCCGGGCGAGCATGGCCGTATGGACGGGCTGGTAGAGCGTCGGTGCGCCCTCCACCAGGAACGACGGGCACTCGGCCGTAAACCTGCGGGCATCGTCGTTGCGCATGTAACAACTCCCCCCGGTTCGCCGCAGCATCGCTTCGGCCAGGCTCTCGGATCCCATGGAAAGACGCGAAATTGCCAGGGAAGGGATCAGCTCCGAATGGGTTTTCTCGAGTACCACGGTGTAACCCGGCCGAATGTAGCTGTCAGGATCGACCTCCGACATCGTCCTCGCAAAGGTCGAGACCATCACATATTCCTCGACCATGAGGTGCTCATAAGTAATTTCGGGAAGATAGCGGGGTGCGTAGAGCACGGCTATGTCGAGATTTCCCATGCTGAGATCGCTCACCATCTGGTTGGAATAGTCCGACTCTACATGGATCGAGGCTTTGGGAAGGGCCTGACAGAGCGCCTCCACCCACCCAGGCAGCACTGAGCGTGTCATGCCAACCTGCGCGGCCACGCGCAGGGTTCCTTCGAACCGATTGAACGCGCGCACGTCATGGCGCGCCTGTGACCAGGTCGAGAGCATCGCCCGGGCGTAGGCTTCGAAACGTCGCCCCGCCGCGGTCGGTTCGGCGCCGGCGCGACCACGATGGAAAAGCTCCGACCCTACCGCGCTTTCGAGGCTCTTGATCCGACTGCTGACCGTCGACTGCGTAATGTTGAGCCGGTCGGCAGTCCGGTTGAAGTTCCGCGATTCGATGATGTCGAGGAAGGTCTCAATGTGGTCCAGCTGCACGCGCGCCCCACCCTAATCGAAAAAGCCGATCGTTACGCAGAGATCATTGGCTTGATCAGGCAATTGTCAAGGCGGAAGCTGGAGGAGCTAAACGGCAAGCAACGCCGCGGTCTGGAGAGGGAGCGAAAGTGTTTATCGTCGACTGCGATTGTCACAATTACTGGTCCAGCGCCACGGTGTTGGAGCCGTATCTTTCGGGCATCTGGAAGGACATGTTCATCGAGGGCGAGAAGACCGGCCCCAGGGGATCCTTCCCGCACGGCCATCGCCCTTGGTTCCATCCGCAGGACTTCTCCCGGAAAGATGTGCGGCCCGAGACCGAAGCCGACAACTACCGGATCATGAAGGAAAAACATCTCGACAAATACAATGTCGGCGTGGCGATCCTGACCGGGGACGAGCCGATAGAAGCCTCGACTCTCGCAAACCCCTATTACGCCAGTGCGCTGGTCAGCGCCTACAATGACTATCAGGTCGCCGAGTGGTTGCCGAAGGACAACCGCTTCATGGGTTCGATCATTATTGCGCCTCAGGATCCGAAGCTGGCGGCCGCCGAGATCCGTCGGCTCGGCAGTCACCCCCGCATGATCCAGGTTCTAGCCTCCCAAGGCTCCGTGAAGCCCTATGGCGACCCCTTCTACCACCCGATCTACGAAGCCTGTGCGGAGATGGGATTGCCGTTCGCCATTCACCTCGGCGGTCACGGTGGCGTCAACTGGAACGCCGTCGCTCCTGCCCCCACGACCTTCTTCTGGGAAACGCACGCCATCCTGCACATGTCGGCGATCAGTCACGTCGCCAGCATGATCGCTCACGGCGTTTTCGAGAAATGGCCAGAACTCTATTTCGTTATCGTCGAATGCGGCGTCGCCTGGGTGCCTACCGTCCTGTGGCGTCTCGACGCCGACTACAAGGCGCTGCGCAAGGAAACGCCGTGGTTGAAGATGCTGCCATCGGAGTACTGCCGCCGCAACATACGCTTCTCCACGCAGCCGCTGGAGCAGCCGGCCAACGTGCAGCATCTCTGGTCCATCCTGGAAGCGATGGACGGCGAAAACACGCTGATGTTTGCGTCGGACTATCCGCATTGGGACTATGACGACGCCAACACGCTGCACATCCCGCCTGCCTGGAGGACCAAGGTCATGGGTCAGAATGCGCTCAACGTCTACAAGCGCATTCCTGCCGTCCTAACCGCGAACGCTGCCTGACGGAGCAGAACATGGCCGAGAAAACCTTCATCTGCCGCGTCGACGAGATCGAAGCCGGGACACCTGTCATTGCCAAGGTCCGCAGCCTTTCGGTGGGCGTGTTCCGCATCGGAGACACCTTCCATGCGCTGCTCAACATCTGTCCGCATCGCGGCGCGCCGCTCTGCGAGGGACCGCAATGCGGGACGACGGCGCCGGTCGAGGAAGCCCGCTTCATCTATCATCGAGAAAACGAGATCGTGCGCTGCGCCTGGCATGGCTGGGAGTTCGACATCAAGACGGGCTCGGCACTTGTCGACCCGGCCGTGCGGGCGCGGACATTTCCCGTCATGGTCGAGGACGGCAACATCTATGTGACCGCGTGAGGGTCAAAAAGACCAGCAGGTCAATGAAGGAGGCGAAAAGCAAAGGAAGACGAGCTGGAAGATCGACGTGCATGACGAGGGTTGGAAAATAACGCGGAAAATCCGCCAATGGGAGAACGAACATGTCGGAATCTGAGTACAAACTTCGCATCGCGCAAAGTCTGATCGGGCGCGGCAAGGTTTCCCGCCGCGACTTCATCCACCTGGGCCTGGCGGCAGGCCTGACCGTCGCTGCCGCCGACCAGATCTTCGTCACCACTGCCCGGGCAGAACCGCAGCAAGGCGGTTTCGCGAAGCTCGGCATGGCGCATGGAGCGACTACAGACTCCATCGATCCGGCCGGCTATCCCGATACGTTCACGCAAACGGCTTTCTCGGGAGCCATGTCCAACAGCCTCACGGAGGTTGACGCCAAGGGAGGCATACAGCCGGACCTGGCCGAGAGCTTCGAATCTTCCAATGGCGCCAAGACCTGGGTGTTCAAGCTGCGCAAGGGCGCCACCTTCCACAACGGCAAGAACGTGACGGCGGACGATGTCGTGACATCGATGCGCTATCATATGGGTGCCGATACCAAATCGGCGGCGAAGTCTCTGCTTGAATCCGTTTCCGATATCAAGGCGGATGGCCCGGAAACGGTCGTCTTCACGCTCAACAGCGGCAACGCCGATTTCCCTTACATCATGAGCGACTATCATTTCGTCATCATGCCTAGCGTGGATGGCAAAGCCGATTGGGCATCAGGGGCCCGAACCGGCGCCTTCGTGCTTGAGAATTTCCAGCCTGGCGTTTCGGCCAAGCTCAAGCGCAATGCGAATTACTTCAAGAACGGCAAGCCTTACCTGGATGAGGTGGAGTTCATCGCGATTACGGATTTGGCCGCACGCATGGCTGCGCTCTCGACCGGGGAAGTGGACTACATCGGCCGCGCCGATCTGAAGACACTCGGCATGTTGAAGCGCAATCCAAAAATCGACATCATCGAGATCACCGGCTACGGCCACTATACATTGCCGATGAACGTCACCATGGCGCCATTCGACAATCCGGACGTGCGCATGGCAATGAAATGGGCGATCAACCGTCAAGAGATCGCCGACAAAATCTTCCTCGGACATGCTACCGTTGCCAATGACGATCCGATCGCGCCGGCGATCAAGTTTTACAAGAACCCGGAGCCGCAACACAGTTTCGATCCCGAAAAGGCGCGCCATTATCTGAAGAAGGCGGGCATGGAAAAGCTGAAGGTCGATCTCTCGGTCGCCGATGCCGCTTTCGCAGGTGCGGTGGATGCGGCCGCACTCATTCGCGAGACGGCCGCACAGTGCGGCATCGACGTCAATGTGGTGCGCGAGGCCGAGGACGCCTATTGGGACAATGTCTGGCTCAAGAAGCCGTGGTGCGCTTCCTATTGGAGCGGTCGCGCAACCCCCGACTGGATGTTCACGCAAGCCTTCGCAGCCGAATCCAGCTGGAACGAGTCGTTTTGGAAGAATCCCCGCTTCAACGAATTGCTCGTCCAGGCCCGAGCCGAGACGGATGAGGCCAAGCGTGCCGGCATGTATGCCGAAATGCAGCAGCTGACCCATGACGATGGCGGCAGCATCGTGCTGGTGTTCAACAACTTCGTCAGCGCCAAATCCAAGAAACTGGCCCATGGCGATGTGGCGCCGAATTGGGAAAATGACGGCTTGAAGATGGCTGAGCGCTGGTGGATGGCTGAGGCATAGAGGTGTTTGTCAGGCGCGCCGCTCGCACCGCGGACGGCACGCTGTTGGGATTGCGCGCATGCGTGTGAATCCGGTCGCAAAAACGGTGATGCAACGGTTAGGCCTCGGCCTGATCACGTTGTTCGTCGTTTCGATCATCATCTTTTCGGCGATCGCCATGCTTCCAGGCGACTTCGCCAAGGCGACGCTTGGCCAAGCTGCTACCCCCGAAACAGTCGCGGCCCTTCAACACGAGATCGGCCTCGATCGCCCGCCAATCGAACGCTATTTCAGCTGGATGGGTAAGATGGCACAGGGTGACTTTGGATCCTCCTTCGCCAGTCGAACCGGGTACCGGCGGACCGTCGCGGAGATCATCGCACCGCGGCTCTACAACACCATGTTCCTGGCGGTCATGACCGCGCTTGTCGCGGTGCCGCTGGCGTTGGGGTTGGGCATTCTTGCGGCCCTCTACCGCAACAGCTGGTTCGATCGGCTTGTAAATACGGTGACGCTTACGACAATTTCGTTCCCTGAATTCTTCGTCGCCTACATGCTCGCTTTCCTGATCATCTCGCGCGATACCTTCGCCGGCACAGACTTGGCACAATCTTTACCCGTCTGGCTCGCGGCTTCGATCAACTGGACGCTGAACGTCGTACCGAAGTTCCCGACCCTGGCCAATATCAGCGGCCAGACGCCGTTCTGGGAACACGTCTGGCGTGCGGCTCTGCCGTCGATCACGCTCACACTCGTCATCGTCGCTCACATGATGCGAATGACGCGCGCGGCGATCATCAACATGCTTTCAAGCCCCTATATCGACATGGCACGCTTGAAGGGGATGACGCCAATGGTGGTCGTGCTCCGGCACGCCTTGCCAAACGCCTGGGCCCCGATCGTGACAGTTGTCGCCTTCAACCTTGCCTATCTCATCGTGGGCGTCGTGGTTGTCGAGGTGGTGTTCGTCTACCCCGGTGTGGGCCAACTGATGGTCGATGCCGTGAAGTCGAGAGACGTACCGGTCGTGCAGGCCTGCGCGCTTGTCTTCGCCGCCACCTATATCCTGCTCAACCTGATCGCCGACATCATTTCGATCGCAACCAACCCGAGGCTTCTGCACCCAAGATGACAAGTGCGGAGCCCCTCATCCAGACCACCAGCGCGGCCAGGGTAAGGCGCATACGCCGATCTCGCATGAGGACAGCGCTGAAGAAGGCGCCGCTCAGTGCCTGGTTCGGTATGGGTGTAACCCTCTGCTACGTTCTGGTCGCCCTGTTTGCGCCTCTGATTGCTCCCTATCGGGAAACGCAGGTCTTCAGCGAGGCATTCGCGCCCTGGGGCCACGAGTTCATGTTCGGGACTGACCAACTGGGTCGCGACATGCTCACTCGACTGATCTACGGGGCCCGCAACACGATCGGCATCGCCTTCGCGACAACCATCATCTCCTTTGCAGCGGGTGTGACGCTCGGCCTCCTGGCTGCAATGTACCGGGGGTGGCCAGACCAGATACTATCACGCGCGGTGGACGTGTTGATGTCGATCCCGAGCCTGATTTTTGCGCTGATGCTGCTCTCGATATTCGGCTCTTCGATCACCAGCCTCGTCTTGATCATCGCATTGCTGGATTCTACACGCGTGTTCCGTCTGGCGCGAGCCGTTGGACTCAACGTCGTGGTGATGGACTATGTCGAGGTCGCGCAATTGCGCGGCGAAGGGCCCGCATGGATTCTGCGCAAGGAAATCCTGCCCAACATTCTGCCGCCGCTCATCGCGGAATTCGGCCTGCGTTTCTGTTTTGTGTTTCTGACCATCGCAGCATTGTCGTTCCTGGGCGTCGGCATACAGCCCCCATCGGCTGACTGGGGGTCGATGGTGCGGGAAAACGCAACGCTGATCACCTATGGCGATGTCACGCCGCTGCTGCCGGCGGGCGCCATTGCCCTCCTGACGGTAGCGGTGAACTTCGTCGTGGACTGGTTTTTGCATTCAACCAGCGGACTGCGTGATGAAAACTAGCAGTGCCACCGCACGCGAAAAAGGAACAGATCTTCTCAAGGTCCGGGACCTTCACGTTGAAGGCTTCTCCGATGAGCGCTGGCATCCGATCGTGCGCGGCGTGGATCTCTCGCTTAAACGCGGAGAAGTGCTCGGACTGATTGGCGAATCCGGCGCCGGGAAGTCGACCATCGGCCTTGCGGCAATGGGCTATGCCAAACCGGGATGCCGTATTACCCAGGGCTCGGTGCTGTTCGACGGCGTCGATCTTTTGTCAATGAGCGAAGCCCGTCGTCGGCGGCTGCGGGGCTCTCGCATCGCCTATGTGGCGCAAAGCGCAGCCGCCTGGTTCAACCCGGCTCACCGGCTCCTCGATCAGACCGTGGAAACGGCAGTTGCGCACGGGATCGCCAGCCGGGACAAGGCAAATCGCGATGCTATTGAGCTTTATCGACGCCTCCAGCTTCCCGAGCCTGAGACCATCGGCTTCCGGTATCCGCATCAGGTATCCGGCGGCCAGTTGCAGCGCGCCATGACTGCCATGGCCATGGCTTGCCGACCCGACCTGATCGTGTTCGATGAGCCGACAACTGCGCTCGATGTGACCACGCAGGTCGAGGTTTTGGTTTCGATCCGCAGGATTGTTGAAGATTTCAACACAGCGGCGATCTACGTCACGCACGATCTGGCCGTGGTGGCGCAGATGGCGGACCGGATCATGGTTCTGCGCCATGGACAAACGGTCGAGGAAGCGGACACGCGACAGATGCTCACGGCCCCTACCCAGGAATACACCCGGACGCTCTGGGCCGTGCGCAAGCTCGCCAAGCTGGAGATTAAGACCCAGGACTATTTGCTCACCATCGACAATGTCACCGCCGCCTATGCCGGAAGGGTCAAGGTGCTGGCGGACGTGTCCATCAAGGTTCCGCGCGGCCGGACGGTAGCAGTGGTGGGCGAGTCAGGATCGGGGAAATCGACGCTTGCCCGTGTCGTTACCGGTTTGCTGCCCGCCATATCCGGGTCGCTTTCATTTGACGCCAAGCCGCTTCCCTTGTCCCTGAAGGAACGCTCGAAAGACCTGCTGCGCCGTATCCAGATGATCTATCAGTCGCCCGACAGCGCGCTTAACCCTCGCCAGACGGTCGAGGACATAATCGCACGGCCCCTCGAATTCTATTTAGGCCTGAAGGGGGAGCAGCGAGACCGCCGGGTCGGTGAGCTCATGCACATGATCGAGATGGACGAAAGCTTCCTCGACAGGCTGCCTGGTGAATTGTCAGGAGGACAGAAACAGCGCATCTGCATCGCCCGCGCGCTAGCTGCCAATCCGGAGCTCATCATCTGTGACGAGGTCACCTCGGCACTCGATCAGATTGTGCAGGAGGAAATCCTGACGCTCCTGATGCGCCTGCAGCGCGAACTCGGCATCAGCTATATCTTCATCACCCACGATATCGCGACGGTAAGAGCGATCGCGGACGAGGTCGTGGTCATGCACCAAGGCAAGGTGGTGGAGCAGGGTTTGAAGACGGAGATTTTGACACCGCCGCACGCTGCCTACACCGAACTGCTTCTCTCTTCCGTGCCGGACATGGATCCGGATTGGCTGACGCAACTGCTGGCACGACGGAAGAACCAGGGCATTCTAGACCCGGCTGGTTGAATAGTCCTGCCAATGGAATTAGCAGTTCTCTCACCCACGGCTGAATCCGCCAACACACAAACGTCGCTGCAATGGTTCAGAAGTGCTGGGGCGTAATAGCCAACGAAATCGGTGTGTCCGATGATAGGCGATGCAGGGATTGAGCCTGCGACCGCCGGGTGAAAAGCATAGTCCTTGGCTAATCTTGTTGCGGGTTTTCGGCCACCGTTTTTGCCCAAAAAAGGCTACTTGCGCAAACCGAGCGCGTGCACGCTAGATCAGTCCTTTGCGAACGTTCAGGTGAGTGAACGCCGTTACTAGTATGGCGCCGACCATGAAGTAGAGCGTGGACATGACATGGCCGTTGTGGAACTGGAAACCAGCACAAAGCAGCGCCAGCACAACGGCGAGGAAGGCGGTTACGCGCGAGAAGTCATCTGACATGGGCGACCTTTGAAAGATTGGTGACCGCCCTCAATCGGCCGCGCGTTGTATAAGGCGCTTTGCACCGTCCTGCAACTCGGCCTAGTGCAGAATCTTGGCCGGCCATGCCCCGACGCTCTCAGCTTCTCTCTACTGGGCCGTGTTGGTTGGGCGGAGCGGGCCCCGAAGCTCGGGTGCTGATAAGTCTTGGCGCTCTGGCGTTCGGATTGCTAAGCGCCTTTGAAGTTCGCAGGGGCCTGGCGCTCGTTTCACGAACTTCGGCTTGCTGAGCGGTTCGAATCCGCCTCTGGGCACCATCACCTTCCTAAGGTGTTGATCCAGCTGAAAAACCAGCAAAATTAAATGCTTCGGGCTACCCGAGTGCTACACATAAAAGCAATAACCAAGGATTTCATAGGGGAAATCGCAAGGCTCGCTGGCAAGTCAGCGAGCCCACGTCCCAGAGTGGGACGATTACCAGCGCATAAAACTGCCAACGGCTGGTTAAGCATGAATTTACCACGACATACAGGCGAACGGATCGTGAATGAACGAACCGGATTGGCGGCGGTTATGCTCGCGCTTCCAATGAGGACTACGTTTTGTTCGCGACCGCCTTCGCCTTGCTGATCTCATTCTCGGTCAGCATTGCCCTTGTTTCATGGGCCGCGCCCAGCACAGCGCAAGCCATATCCGCCGACCTGCACAAATCCATCGCCGGATGGGAATTGCGTGAAGCAAGGTCCGACGCGCCCCCGCAAGGCTCTAGATGATTGCCTCGCCATCGCAGAACTCCCTCATGCCACAGTCCCGGAGATAGGCATACCGCAGGCCATGAAACGTGAGCCGATCTCGACTTCACCGCCCCAGCGGTAGTTTGGACATCGCCGCAAGTTCTTCCTCGTCTCTAATTCCGGCCTGATAGTTTGCTATAACTCGGGATGCGAGCGCTTCACGTCCCTCCGACGATTGGCCCTCGGTTTTCAACTTCTCGAACACGCGTCCTAGCAGAGCGACTTCAGAGGAATCGAAGACGCCAGCTTCTTTGGCTCGCTGATAAATTGGCATGTGCCCTCCCTCCAAGGAATAGGTGAGAAACTGATCTCACTTAAAGACTCGACAAAGCAAAAAATGGATCGGTATTGGCCCTACATCCCTGGTTGACACCTCGGAGAGGCTTGACAGCAGATAGACGTACACGGCCCGCCCGGCCGACTTTGCTGGTGGTGCGCCCAGAAACGATTTTGGAACCAAACCAAGCATCCTCCCATTGCAGGTGCTGGCACTTGAAAGGGAGGTATGTAATGGAAATCCAAGGAATTTACGCTGCGCTCGCGACAGCAAGCATGGATCGTGCAGAGAAGTTCTATACCCAACTGTTCGCCCGGGAGCCTGATGATCGTCCCATGGACGGGTTGATCCAATGGCGCGGCGTCGCAGGGGCGAATATTCAAATCTTCGATGACAAGGACCATGCAGGGTTCGGCAGACTGACCGTTGTTGTCCCGAGAATAGATGATGCCCGCAGATCGCTCGAAGGAATTGGGGTGAAGCTCACCGGCGAATCCGAGGGCGACTACGGACGGATTGCCCAGTTCGCAGACCCTGACGGAAATCGCATCACCCTTGCGGAGCCTCCCTCGAGGCCCTTCAAAACATGAACCCGAAGCCACTCTTCGATCTGCCTCGCAAGTTGAGTCCAATAGTGCCTGTTGAGTTGTGCGGGTGCACCAGCCCGGAACTAGCGTCGGTTTTCCTCCCGTTCGGAAGTTGGCGAGGTGTTCGGGATGCTCGTGCCTATGCGGCTTTCGAGAGGTGGCTTTGAATGGATGCTCCACGGAGAAGGCATCGGGCCGAATACCCTGCTCGACTTGGCTCCATGTCACAGGATGGGCGATTGGGAACCCGGGGCGGGCTCTCGCTCGTCGCGGGACTTTTCCGCGTTTCGACCCCTGTCTTGGATCGATACCGCATTTGGAAATAGTGGTCGTTGATATGGCCGATCGGGCGAAAGCTTGATGCTCTCTTCCAAGCGTCTGGTTGCCGTTGTGGAGGGACGCCAGATGAGCCTATGCCCTATTCGGGCCGATGGCTGGCAAGTTTGCCATTCAAGCGCCAATTGGGCTCGCGGGGCCAATAAGGTCAGTAGATTCCCACGGCAATGACGAGGATAATCCCGATAACAGCCAGGGCCATGACCGCCACCATTGCGGCCTCAAACGGGCCGCCGCCGTTCCTTAAGTGGTCCATCTTTTTTTGCTCCCACCGTACGCCCCAATGAAAGACCGGGACCTGTTCCAGCGGAATTACAAATGTTAGGGGCGAGGAAAGATCGTCCTGAATCCAACCACTAACCACGGAAGCCGAGGTTCTTACCAAAGCAATCGTTGCGAGGGTTGAAAAGCTCAGCGGCCGAGCGCGAAGCAGGGCTGCCCCGCCGAGCGTTCAGACTAGCGGCTGAGGAAAAGCCAACAGCAGCGGGTGATCGGGAACCAAGTTCGCGACCGAGAGTTAAGGGGGCCCTGTCAGCGGCGGCTAACTCAACATGCTCCTTGCGGTGAACAATGCGATCTCGACGGCCGTACTGGCTGGTAGGAGTGCGAATGCAGAAGTTTTTGGTGTGATAGACCTCACCAACAAAACTGAGGCCGAAATCGGTCCCATCAGCTTGGGCATGGCCATTCAGTTCGTGGCCAACGGCTCGGTCCTTGGATATGACGTACGCGGGGCGATGGTGGTCTACGGCGAGCCGGGCACACCGAGCTTAAGGGCGAGAGAGTGCGAGCGATTGTGGGCGCAATTTGGCGGCGCTCTTCTTCGACCGTAACCGTCTTCTGCATTTTTAGAGTTGTAGCCGTCGGAGTTAGATCGGGAGCATGGGGACGTGGTTTCGAACTTCTTTGAGAACGCATCGGTAAGGCGTAAACTGGCGGTTTTGATCCGCATGATGAGGTTCGCGCGTTCGATAGGCACGAGCTGACATACTTGGGTCCGGATTACCTTCGATCGGCGTCTTGGCTGCGGCAGTTCATACGACTTGGCTAAAGCGGCGCTTGGGCGATTGCCGAACTCGCTTCAAACCACTGCGGATCGTGAGCCAAATCCATTGAGAAGCTATCCAAACTCCGCAGCTTCCGCAGGCAGGTCGTCGAGCACCGGATTTTACGGCTTGCCGGAGAGCAGCGGACTTGGCGTTCCTGTGGAACCGACAGAAATCGAAGCGCCGCTATCATATGTAATTGCCTGCCGGATGTGATATGCCTGATTGCTGGCCGCAGTAGCTTTTCAAGAGAAAACGTCATGCTGTATCCGGGCCGATTTTTGGAGCCGAGCGAAATTGGGATGCTCGCCCACGCTTTTCAGACAGTCTGCAAAGAGCGCGGCGTTTACCCTCTTTCGCAAGAAGGGGAGCGCTTAGCTTCGCATTTGCTCAAGCTGTTTATGAACGGCTTGACCGGGGAGGACGAATTGCTCGACGCCGAGAGAAACCGCGCTCGACGGCATGACCGGTCGTTACAGCAGGTTTCTGCCAGTCACGCAGGGACGAGGGAGGCCGCATGAATCCGACAGGGCTGGGTAGACCGGCGGCTCAAGGCAAGAATCCTTGGTGCAGACGTTCGAATCAAAGCTAAGCGTATCACAGGCCTTCATGCCGCGAGCGCTGACCCAACCTTAAGCATGCGGCATATAGATTCCGGTTGAAGAGACCGTGCCAAAAAGGCGCCGCCGACGCTACTGAGCGGCTGCTCGCGCATCCTATTATACAAACAAACTGTCGTGCGGCAGTCGAGGTTGTCTAACTCGTCGGCCATCTCAGCCGTCTAATACTGACTACCTTGGCATCGGCAAAAGCCTCGCTATTGGCGATGTGAGATGTCGCCGCAGGCCGCAGTCGAAGAAGCGGTGCACTCCGATCGGCCGCTATACCCGCGCTGCAAGTGCATCGCACGTGCAATTGTTATGTACTTTTCAACACCAAGTTCAAGCCGCACGAGGAAAATGACAAGGAAGCCATTCACGACGCGTTTAGACCCATCCGTGTTAGCTCTGGCTGAAAAACTCGCAGAGTCCGGACGTCGTTCGGTAACGGCTGTCATCGAACTCGCATTGATCGAGTATGCGGAACGTCGTGGCTTTAAGGCGCGAGAAGCCGAAAAGGGCGGATAGCTGCCATTGCGAAGCACACTCGCTGAGCGGCCGAAATGACCGTTTACCAAAGGAGCCAGTAGCTCTCCGACGACATTCACACGGGTGGTCATTTGGCGCCGGTGCTCTCGGCGCATTCAATCCAGTTGGCCGCTCTCGCAACGGCTTCGATGAGCCTCGCTGTCCCATCGAATGCCGAGATCGGGTGATCAGGGTGTCGCCGTGCGGAAGCTGCGCACGAAGCTGTCGACCACGTTATCGAGGTCCGCCATAGACAGGCAGAGCGGCGGGCACATTCTGATGACGTTGCGATACGGTCCCGAGCGGCTGGCGACCAGGCCCTGACGCCGGGTTTCTTCGAAGACTTGCAACGTTGCCTCGGGCGCCGGTTCCTTCGTGGCGCGGTCCTTCACCAGCTCGATGGCGAGCATGAGGCCTTGTCCCCTGATGTCGCCGATCAGCGGAAAATCCTTCTTGAGGTCCTGCAGCCTTTGCTTCAGCGCGCCGCCGACCGTAGCGGCGTTCTCCTGCAGCCGCTCCTCGCGTATCACCTTGAGCACCGCGCGTCCGGCGGCGCAGGCGACCGGATTGGCGCCGTAGGTATGGAACAGGAACTTGTCGGCCATGGACTCCGCGACGGCGCGTTTCGCGATGACGGCGCCGAGCGGGATGCCGTTGCCGACGCCCTTGGCGACAACGACGATGTCGGGAACGACGCCATGCGACTCGAACGCCCAGAAGGCATCGCCGGTTCGCCCGACGCCGGACTGCACCTCATCGATGATGCAGATGCCGCCGGCAGCCCGCACGCGTTCGAATGCGCCCGCGATGTAGCCGGCGGGCATCGGCACGATGCCGCCGTAACCCTGCACCGGCTCGATGATCATGCCGGCCAGCCGGCCGCTGGTCGAGCTGGCTATGGCACGTTCGACTTCGTCGAGATAGGGCTGCACACCTTCACCGTGGACGCCCCGATACTGGTTTGGCTCGGCGACGAAGGTCACCCCGCCAAGCTGCGGCACCTGGTGACGAAAGCCAGCTATGCCGGTCACCGACTGGGCGCCGAAGGTGGCGCCGTGGTAGCTTGAGGCAAGCGCCAGCATGTCGATGCTGCCGGTGTGCGAGCGCGCCATAAGCAAAGCAAGGTCGATCGCCTCGGCGCCGCTGTTGGTAAAATGCACGACCCAGTCGTGACCGGCCGGCATCGTCGCCACCAATTCCTCGGCATATTGGGCGGGAACCGGATGGTAGAACATCGTCGTGCAATGTGTCAGTTCGCTCACCTGCTCGGTGGCTGCCTTGACTACCTGCGGATGGGCGTGTCCGACCGAGATGCAGAGATTCATACCGAGCAGGTCGATGTATTTGCGGTCCTTCTCGTCCCACACATACTGGCCTCTGCCGCGCTTTAGGATCAGCGGCTCCTTGTAGGGAACGAACTTGCGTTGCGAGGCCGAATAGAAGCGGTTCCGCCGATCGACGATGGCTTCAGTCGACCAGTCGATCTCCAGACTTGAATGGACGTGCGGGGCGTTCATGTCGTGCCTCCAGAGTTGAGATTCCCCGGGGATTGAGCACGGAATGCGCAGCATCCGCACCGGCAAACACCCTCCATCAGGATAACTGATGGAGCCGATTAGTCATGCGGTGAGGGGCGGTCGACCGTGTAGCAGTCGGCGGGAAGGCCTGGCAGGCGGGTGCTGATCGCGTGCGTCAAAACCTCGGCGGTGCGGGCGGCGAAAGCCTCCGGCAGGTTTCCGAGTTCCCGCTCTCGTGCGACCAGCAGGATGTTGCGCGACAGACCCGTAAACGGCAGGGGATGCACGTCGATCTCCATGCCCTCCGCCAGGCCGTCGATAAGCAAGGTCGGTGTCAGGATCGCAAAGCCCATGCCGGCGGCGACGGGCGCCATCACCACGCTGGAGCGGTCGCCTTCCATGGCGCGCGGGATCTCGATGCGCAGGCGGCTGAGGTGCTGGTCGACGCGCAGGCCGACCGGCGTCTCGCGCGAGAACCGCACGAAGGCAAGCTTCTTCGAGAGCTTGACGATGTCGCCGACATCGCCGGCAAAACCTTTCGGCGTTACCAGCAGAAATTTCTCGGTCATCACCGGATGACGCGTCAGTCCTTCGATCTCGAACAGCTCGCCGGAGGTGACGGCGAGGTCGGCGCGGCGGGCGCGCAGCAGCGCTACATGATCGGTCGCGAGACCCGCGAACAGGCTGAGCTCGGGAATGCCGAAACCTTTGCGGGCGAGCACCGAAAGCGCCGGCGCTAGCGTGGTGGCGATAGATGCCAGAAGCGCGATGCGCAACAAGGGCAGCGGCGCGGCATTGACGCGGCGCGCATCGGTGCGCAGGCCCTCCACCTCGGCCAAAATGGCAACAGCGCGGCGATGAAGCGCGATACCGGCTTTGGTGAGTTCGATAGGCCGCAAATTGCGGTCGATCAGGCTGACGCCGAGCGCGCCTTCCAAATTCTTCAGGTGCTGCGACGCGGCCGATTGCGTCATGCCCAGCATCTGCGCCGCCTGGGTAACGTGCCTGGTCTCGACTATGGCGGCGAAAACCTCGATCGACCGAAAAAGATTGAAATCGAAACTGCCGCTCTTCACCCGCAACTCCGCCCGCAAGGCTTCATAAGTTTTCCTAATGTTGCGAAATTTTGGTTGAGCGCAAGAGGCGCAGCGGAAAAGATCGCGCCGATCCATCCAGCGAAGGTACCTCACAAGGTGAATGACAGCGCACGCATCGTGATCATTGGCGGCGGCATCATTGGCCTCGGCATAGCCTATCACCTCGCTGAACTTGGGGTGAGCGACGTCGTCCTTCTGGAACGGCATCAACTGACCAGCGGCACCTCCTGGCATGCGGCCGGCATTGTCGGCCCGCTGCGCGCCAGCCTTAACCTGACAAGGCTTGCGCAATACGCGACCGAGCTGTTTCCTCGCCTCGAGGAACTTACAGGGCAGTCGTCCGGCTATCGGCGCACCGGCGGGCTGTGGGTGGCGCGACGTGCGGAGCGCATGGACGAACTGAAGCGCATCGCGCATATGGGCGATGTCTGCGGCCTGAGCGTCGGAATCGTCGATCAAGCGGGCGTGGCGGAGCGCGTCCGTGGCATCGTCGCCGACGGCATCGAGGGCGCGCTGTGGGTCGAGGAGGATGGCCAGGCCAATCCGGTCGACATCTGTGCCGCCTACGCTAAGCGTGCACGCGCCGCCGGCATTCGTATTATAGAAGGAACTGCGTGCTCGGGCATCGTGACCCGAAATGGCCGGGTCGCGGGCGTCACGCTGGCATCCGGCGCCACCATCAATTGCGAGATTGTCGTCAACTGCGCCGGCGCCTGGGCGCGCGATATCGGCGCTCTCGCCGGCGTTCCGGTGCCGCTGCAGGCTGTCGAGCATATGTATGTGGTGACCGAGCCCATCGCCGGCCTGCAGGATCCGTTTCCTATCCTGCGCGATCTCGACGAGGGCATCTACATCAAGGGGGATTCCGGCAAGCTGGTGCTGGGCGGGTTCGAGCCTAACGCCAAGATCTTCGACGTTCGCGGACCGGCGGGCGACAGGCCGTTCCTTGAGCTGCCGGAGGATTGGGAGCAGTTCGAGCCGTTCATGTCGGCCGGATTGAAACTTCTGCCGGCGCTGTCTGAAACCGGCATCAGGCACTTCATGAACGGCCCGGAGAGTTTTACGCCCGATACGCGGCCGCTGATGGGCGAGTCGCCCTATCTGCGCGGCTTCTATGTCGCCGCCGGCTTCAACTCGACAGGCATGATGTCGTCGGCGGGCGCCGGCAAGGCCATGGCCGAATGGATCGTCGACGGCGAGCCCGGCCTCGATCTGTGGGCGCTTGACATCGTCCGCTTCGACCGCTCGGCCGCGGCCTCTTCCTTTGTCGGCGCCAGGATGGAGGAAGCGGTTGCCGACCTCTTCCGCATACATTGGCCTTACAAGCAGGCGGCCGCCGGGCGTGACCTGCGGCGTTCCGCCTTTCACCGGACGTTCGCCGAAGCGGGTGCTGCGTTCGGCGCGCCGACCGGCTGGGAGCGACCGCTCTGGTTCGGCGGCACGGAGACGCGCGGCTATTGCATCGGCGCTCAGAAATGGTGGAGCGCAGCCAGGGCCGAAGCCGGGCGAATGGCGCAAGGCGTTGGCCTGTTCGAGCTTTCGCCCTTCACCAAGATCGATGTGCGTGGACGCAACGCAACCCAGCTGATGCAAAGCCTGTGCGCGGCGGACGTCGATAGGCCGGAAGGCCGCGCCGTCTATACACAGATGCTCAACGCACGCGGCGGCATCGAGGCCGATGTGACGGTCACGCGGGCCGACGAGCACGGCTTTCGCGTCATCTCCGGCGCAGCGACAAGGCAGAAGGACCTTGCCTGGATCACACGTCATGCAGAGGATCTTGGTCTGGATGTTTCGGTCTTCGATGCCACGTCAGCAGAAGCCGTTCTTGGGGTTATGGGGCCAAATTCGCGCGCGCTGCTGCAGAGCCTGACGGACGCCGATCTTTCGGACGCAGCCTTCCCGTTCTCGACTGCGCGCCGCATCGACATCGGCACCGCCAATGTACTGGCCACACGTGTCAGCTTTGTCGGCGAACTCGGCTTCGAGCTTTACGTGCCGGTCGAACACGGCGAGAGCCTGCTTACCACCATCGTCTCAGCGGGCGGCGCTCATGGCCTGACCTTTTGTGGTCACCATGCCCTGGACGGCTGCCGGCTGGAGAAGGGCTATCGCCATTGGGGGCATGATCTCGGGCCCAAAGACACGCCGCTGGAGGCGGGCCTCTCCTTCGCCATCGCGTGGAAGAAGGATGATTTCATCGGCCGCGATGCCCTGATGAAGCAGAAGGCCGATGGCCTGAAGCGCCGGCTCATGCATTTCGCCGTCGACGGCGACAATCCGCTTTTGTTGCATGACGAACCGATCTACCGCGACGGCAAACTTGCCGGCTTGACGACGTCAGGTGGCCTCGGCGTTCGCACGGGCTTGAGCCTTTGCCTGGGCTACGTTGCCTGTGATCCTGGCGAGACGAAAACGCAGCTGCTTGCCTGCGACTACCAGATCGCGGTGGCCGGCACACGCTACAGGCTGCGGCCACTCGACAAGCCACCCTATGACCCAACCGGATCGCGCATGCGCGCAAGGGCGGAGGAAAATTCATGAGACAACTGGCCCGCGTGGTCATTATCGGCGGCGGTGCCATGGGCGTGTCGCTGCTCTATCACCTGGCCAAGCGCGGCTGGAGCGACGTCATGCTCGTCGAGAGACAGGAGCTGACAGCGGGCTCGACCTGGCATGCCGCCGGACTCTGCACGCATTTCGCCCACAATGCGACGATCATGGAGATGCGCGCCCATTCGGTGCGGCTCTATCGCGAAATCCTGACCGCCGAGACTGGGTTGCCGACCGGCTTCCATGCCAGCGGCGCGCTGCGCATCACCCGTTCGCAGGAGCGGATGGACGAATTCCGCCATGTCCAGGGGCTCGGCCGGTTCGTTGGCCACGACTTCCACATTCTGAGCCCCAGCGAGCTCAGAGAAATCTATCCGCTTTGCCATACCGACGGCATCATCGGCGCGATCTACGAGCCCAATGACGGCCATGTCGATCCGACGCTGGCGACCAACGCAATGGCCACCGGCGCGCGCTCGCGCGGCGCCGAGATTGTGCGCCACAATCCGGTGCTGGCAATCGAGCGCAAGCAATCGGGCGAGTGGCTGGTTCGCACACAGCAGGGCGACATTGTCGCCCAGCATGTGGTGAACGCCGCCGGCACATGGTGCCGCGAGATCGGCGCCATGATGGGGCTCGACCTGCCCGTGGTGCCGATGCTGCACCAGTATGTCGTGACCGATACCGTCCCTGAGATTGCCGACCGGATCGCCACCGGCGCCAAGGAGCTGCCCATCATCCGCGACCCGGAGGAGAGCTGGTATTTGCGCCAGGAGCGCGACGGCTATATCGTCGGACCTTACGAAAAGTCTGCCCAGCCCTGGGCGGTCGACGGGGTGCCGCCCGAATTCGGCATGGAACTGCTGCCGCCCGATCTCGACCGGGTCGAGCACATCATGGCGCTGGCAATGGACCGCGTGCCGGCACTGGCTGATGCCGGCGTCAAGACGGTGGTCAACGGCCCGATCACCTTCACGCCGGACGCCAATCCGCTGGTCGGCCCGGCTTTCGGTCTTGGCAATGCATGGCTCCTCACCGGCTCCAGCATGGGGGTCATGGAAGGCGGCGGGGCCGGCCGCTTCCTCGCCGACTGGATCGTCGATGGATCACCGCCCAGCGATGCCCTTGCCATCGATCCGCGCCGCTTCGGCAGCTATGCCGACCGCGACTATCGCATCGACAAGGCGGTCGAAGGCTTCGGCCTCCAATTCGGTATCCATTATCCGAACGAAGAACGCGAAGCCGGCCGTCCACGCCGCACGACGCCGGCGCTGGAGCTTCAAAAAAGCCAGGGCGCGGTGCTCGGCGCCGCCTACGGCTGGGAGCGGCCGAACTGGTTCGCCGGCAAAGGCGCCGACCGTCATCCTCCGCTGACCTTCCGCAAGCCTGGCTGGTTCGACGCGGTGCGCGGCGAGTGTCTTGGCGTGCAGGGCAGCGTCGGCGCCATCGATCTTTCCGCCTTTTCCAAATTCGAGATCGGCGGGCCGTGCGCCAGCGCTTTCATGGCTTCGCTCGGCGCCAACCGGCCACCGGAGCGCCATGGCCGCATCGGGCTCGTTCACGTGCTGACGGCAAAGGGCGGCGTGGCGTCGGAATTCACCGTGACGCGCCTCGGCGATGGCTGGTTCTACCTGACCAGCGCGGCACTTGCCGAGCGACATGACGAGGATCTGCTGCGCTCGCGCGCCGCGACCTTTCCAGGCGTGACGATCGACAACGTCACGGAAAGGCGGGGCGTGCTCGGCGTGATGGGACCGCGTGCCCGCGACCTCCTGGGAAAGATCTGCGAAGCCGATCTGTCGAACGCGGCATTCCCCTGGCTTTCGGCTCAGATCATACGGGTGGCGGGCATCAAGGCGGCGGCGCTCCGGGTCTCTTACGCCGGCGAGCTCGGATGGGAACTGCACGTTCAGTTGGCGCAGTTCGGCAAGCTCTACGAAGCGATCATCAAGGCCGGAGCGCAATTCGACCTGCGTCCGTTCGGCATCTACGCGCTCAACGCGATGCGGCTGGAAAAAGGCTATCGCACCTGGGGCGCCGACCTGACCACCGAGCGCACGCCGCTGGAGGCGGGGTTGGGCGCTCTGGTCAAGGCTGACGGGCGGACGTTCATCGGTCGCGAGGCGATGCTGGAGCGCACCGGCAAAAGCTCGTGGACGATGGTGCTGCTCGAGATCGATGACGACGGCGAGCGACTGCCGTTCTACGCCCATGCCGTGATGCAGGCGGGGCGCCCGGTTGGGATCGTTACCTCCGGCAGCCACGGCTTCCGCACCGGCAAGATCGTTGCGCTCGCCTATCTGCGGCCCAGTGTTGCGGCTGAAGGCCTGACCGTCTCGATCCTCGGCAAGGAACTGGCGGCGCGGGAGTTGAAGAGGGCTCCCTACGATCCGGACAATCTGCGGCTGCGCGGCCTTCAAGCCGGTGCGCCTGTTGCTTTCATGCCTGCCTGATCACGGAGACAAGAATGGACGAGGACGCGACGATCAACGCTCCGGCGCCACGAAGCGGAGGCCGGGCCGGAAGGCAAGGCCAGCGTCTCGCCCAGCAGGCGCCGCGGCGTCCCTACATCAGCCGCAGGATCGGCACTTTCAACATCCTCGACGAGGAAGGCTTGAGCCTGATCGAGGCGAATGCCGACCGGCTGCTCAAGGAGATCGGCATGGAGTTCCATGACGACCCCGAGATCCTCGACATCTTTCGCGAGGCGGGCGCCGAAGTGGAGGGCACCAGGGTTCGTTTCGATCCCGGCATGTGCCGCAAGATCATCCGCGCCACCGCGCCTTCGCAGTTCAAGCAGCACGCCCGCAACCCGGCCAACACGGTGATGATCGGCGGCGACAACACGGTGCTCTGCCCATCCTGGGGGCCGCCCTTCGTCCACGACCTCGACCGCGGCCGGCGCTATGCGACGATCGCCGACTTCCGCGATCTGGTGAAGATCCATCAGATGATCCCACATCTGCATCATTCGGGCGGCGTCGTTTGCGAGCCTGTCGACCTGCCGGCCAACAAGCGGCATCTCGACATGCTCTACACCCACATCCGCCACTCGGACCGCGCCTTCATGGGCGCGTTCATCGGTTCGAGACGGGCGCAGGACGCGGTCGACATGGCCAAGATCGTGTTCGGAGAGGAGTTCGTCGCCAACAACGCCGTGCTCTACAATGTCTCCAACACCAATGCGCCGCTGGTGCTCGACGCCAACATGTCCGGCTCGCTGAAGGTCTGCGCCCGCAACAACCAGCCGGTCGCCTGCACGCCATGGACGCTGGCCGGCGCGATGAGCCCGTGCACGGTCGCCGGCACGCTGGCGCAGGTGCTGGCTGAGGCGCTTGCCTGTCTCAGCCTCGTGCAATTGATCAACCCCGGCGCGCCCTGCCTGATGGGAAGCTTTGCCAGCACGATCTCGATGCAGAGCGGCGCGCCGACCTTCGGCACGCCGGAGGCGGGCAAGATGGTGCTCGCCTGCGGGCAGCTGGCGCGGCGCGTCGGCGTGCCGTTCCACACCGTCGGCTCGCTGTCGGCTTCCAAGCTACCCGACGCACAAGCCGAACAAGAGGCGACATGGGGTATCCTGATGTCGATGTTTGCCGGCGCCAACGTGATCAACCACGCCACCGGGTGGCTGGAAGGCGGACTGGTCACCGGCTTCGAGAAGACGGTCATTGACGCCGATCTCTGCGGCAAGGTCGCCAGCCTGTTCGAGGGCATTGATCTGTCGCTCAATGCACAAGCCATGGAAGCGATCGAAGCGGTCGGGCCGGGGTCGCATTTCCTTGGCAGCGCCCATACGCAATCCAACTTCCTTTCGGCCTTCTATCGCTCCACCAGCAGCGACAACAATTCCTTCGAGCAATGGAACGAGGATGGCCGCCTCGACGCGGCGCAACGCGCCAACCGGCAATGGAAAAGGCTGCTCGACGATTACCAGGATCCGGGCCTTGATCCGGCCATCGACGAAGCGCTCCAGGCCTTTATCGCCAACCGCAAGGCCAGCGAGCCGGACCAGGCTTATTTCTAGAGTGGGCTGCGTTGGAGTACGTTGCCATGCAGGAATGATCTTATGCGCTTCATCGTTTTTCCTTATGCGGTGAAATTTGGGATGGATTGCCTGCGTGTTCCGCTAACCTGATGGATAGACTGAACGAAATCAGCGCAACCGTTGGGGAACACCATGAAACGCTACCTACTCGAAACAGCATTCAGCGCACTGTTGCTGATGCCAGCAACGTCGGCGCTCGCCGCCGACGTGACGATGCCCGACCCGAACTATGCCACCGCGACGGCGGTCATGAACGTCATCAAGAACGCGGCCGAGCAGGAACTGGGGCTGGAGGTTTCGACGGTGACCACCACTGCCGTTCCAGTCATCTGGGAGGCGATGAGCCGCAACAAGGGCGAGGTCGATATCTGGCCGGATGTTTGGCTGCCCAACCAGCAGGGCCTGGTCGACAAATACGTCAAGGGCGCCAGTACCGTGAAGCTCGCCCAGAACGGTTACGAAGCCAAGCAAGGCTATTGCGTCACCCAGGTCACCGTCGACAAATACCACATCAAGGATGTCTCCGACCTGGCTAATCCGGACAATGCCAAGCTGTTCGACACCAATGGCGACGGCAAAGGCGAAATGTGGATTGGCGCGTCGGGCTGGCAGTCGACCAACATCGAGAAGGTCAGGGCGCGCGACTACGGCTTCGCCGATTTCTTCGATCTGCAGGTCACCGACGAGGCGGTTGCGGCAGCCTCGCTCGACCGCGCGGCGAAGGCTGACAAGCCATGGGTCGGCTATTGCTACAGCCCGCACCAGAATTTCGCTCGCTACAAGCTCGCGTTCCTGACCGAGCCGAAAAACGATCCGGCGAAATTCGTGGTCGTGCAGCCCAACGACGATCCGCAATGGTTCGAAAAGTCGAAGGTCTCATCGGCCTATGCTGACACCACGGTGCATGTTGCCTATGCTGCCTCGCTTGCGCAACGCCAGCCGGATCTGACTGCGGCGCTGGAGCGCATGAACTTCAACCCGGACGACATCTCGAAATGGGCATACGCGATCATCGTCGACAAGAAGCCGGCCGACGAGGTCGCCAAGGCGTGGATCAAGGATCATCCGGACGACGTGGCAAAGTGGTTCGGCCACTGAGGGGAGCACCACGCGGCAACTGCGGCCGGGAGCTGTAGGCGTGGACGTTGTGTCGACCAATGACCCAAGGTCCCCGCGGAGCGGCTCAGTCGCTCCGTGCGCTATTGTCATGAGGGGCGTCTGGAAGGTCTTTGGCGCCCGCGCCCCGGAGGCCATGGCTTCCATCCTGCGCGACCGATTGCACAAGGAGGACGTGGTCAAGCGCTTCGGCTGCGTCGTCGGCGTGGCCGATGTCAGCATTTCGGTCGCGCCCGGCGAGATCTTCTGCGTGATGGGTCTGTCGGGCAGCGGCAAATCGACGTTGATCCGTCATATCAACCGGTTGCTCGAACCTTCCGCCGGCGAGATTTTCGTCGACGGCGAAAACATCATAACGAAAACGTCGGCGGAGCTGAGGGCACTCCGGTCGCGCAAGGTCAGCATGGTGTTTCAGAGTTTCGGGCTGCTGCCGCACCGCACAGTGCGCGACAACGTGGCGCTTCCGCTGGAAATCCAGGCGGCGAGCAAACAGCAGCGCTTCGATGTCGCCGAGGCAGCACTTGCCAAGGTCAATCTTTCCGGATGGGGCGATCGCTACTGCCATGAGCTTTCGGGCGGCATGCAGCAGCGCGTCGGCCTCGCTCGCGCGCTGGCGGCGGACTCGGCGATCCTGTTGATGGACGAACCGTTCAGCGCGCTCGACCCGCTGATCCGGCGGCAGCTTCAGGACGAGTTCCTGGCCCTCTCGCGCTCGATGGGCAAGACGGTGGTCTTCATCACTCATGACTTGGATGAGGCAATCCGGATCGGCGATCGCATAGCGATCATGAAGGACGGGGTCATCATTCAGATCGATACACCCGAAGAGATCGTCACCGCGCCCAAGCACGACTATGTCGCGAAATTCGTCGCCGACATTTCACGCCTGAAAGTGATCACCGCCGGCCGCATCATGCAGCCAGTGGACCGTTTCAGGGCGCGCAACCCGCAGACGGACCTGAAGTCGTTGCGCCGGGTCGGCTTGCAGCAGCCGCTGGGGGAACTCGTTGAATTCGCGGCGCGGGACGAGGCGCCGCTGGCGGTGGCGAATGGCGAGGGAATTGTCGTCGGGGTGGTCGACAGGCAGCTTCTCCTGGAAGGATTGCGAAAGGGCGGACAATCGTGAACGCCCATGATCCGCAGAGGCTTGAACCGCTGGCGGAAAACCGTCTGGTCGAGGAGTTCGCCGTTCAGAACCCGCATTATTATGTCGAACGGTTTGCCCGCATCCGGCGGGCGCGCAATCCGGTCTGGCCTTTCAATGGCGCAGCGGCGCTGCTTGGCCCTGTCTGGGCGTCCGCCCGCGGCATCGCGGTGCTGTTCTGGATTGTCTTTTTTCTCGAAATGCTTGCGGTCGTCCAGATCGGCATCGGCATTGTCGGCAATCTCGGCGCCGCCGAGCAGGCGCGCGCCGAGCGGCTGACCAAACAGGCTGAGGCACGGGGTCAGCAGGCGAAAGCCGCGCAGGCCGCGGGCGTGGACAATGCCGAGGGCTTGAAATCGTCCGCCGCGGCATTGCAGAGAGCCGCAGACGCGGCGAAATTGCAGGCGGAAGCCGCCCGAAGCAAGGCGCCTCCGCTCATCGGCGCCGGCCTCGTCACGCTGCTTCTGGCGCGGCTCGCAGCCGGATTTCTTGGCAACCGGCTGCTGGAACGCCGCTTCGCCCGCTGGCGATCCACCCCTGCTTTGCGGCATGGCCTGAATTATCCGCTTGCGCTCAGCGCGCTGGTCTTCTGCATCCTGGCCTATGGGCTTTCCGTCTACCGTTTCGCCTGGGCAACGCCGGCCGCCTGGATCATGGCCGCGCCGTCCAACCGTGATTGGCAGGCCGGCCTGTCGTCGGCGCTGGACGGGCTTATGGAAGGAATTGCCCACGCCGGCGAGGGCTTCTTCGGCGCGGTCACCGGCGGCATATCGCTGGTGCTCGATGGGCTTTCCTTCGCGCTGACAGGTATGCCGTGGCCGGTGACCATGGCGGTCATCCTCATCCTCGCCTGGCAACTGGCCGGGCCGCGCGTAACCATCTTCACCGCCGCGGCGCTCGCTTATCTCGCGGTGCTCGGTTTTTGGGAAAAGAGCCTCGAAACGGTCGCGCTGCTTGGAACCTCGGCGGTGCTGTGCCTGGCGATCGGCATCCCGCTTGGCATCTGGTGCGGGCGCAGGCCTCGTGTCTACACTGCTTTGCGGCCGGTGCTCGACTTCATGCAGACCATGCCGGCCTTTGTCTATCTGATACCGGTGATCGCGCTGTTCGGCATCGGCAAACCGCCCGGCGTCATTGCCACGCTGATCTTCGGGACGCCGCCGGTCGTACGGCTGACGGCGCTTGGCCTGCAAGGTGTTCCGCCGGCAATCCGCGAGGCCGCGCAGGCCTACGGCGCCACGCGATGGTTCCTGCTGACGCGGGTGGATCTGCCGCTCGCCATGCCATCGATCATGGCCGGTATCAACCAAACTATCCTGATGTGCCTTTCGATGGTGGTCATCGCCTCGCTGATCGGCGCCAAGGGGCTGGGAGAGGACGTGCTCAACGCGCTCCAATACGCCGCCGTTGGCCAAGGGTTGCTCGCGGGCTTCGCCATACTGCTCTGCGCCATGATGATCGACCGCATCGTCCAAGGCCGGCCAAAATGAGCTCGCAAACAATAGATGCGGCGTGGCGTGGTCTAAATGAAGCGACCAGCCAGCGGCTTTGAGTAAGCGATGTCCGCTTTTGGCGTCGTTGGAGGGACTGAGATCGACTGAAATGCTGCGCATACCAGCCATTCGGTAGCCGGATCGTTCGCGCGCACCCGTCGTATCATCCCTTCCACATCGTCGATTGGAGAACAGCCTGCATATGCGCTGCGAGATCGAGCTCACCGCGCGCCTCGATCTCTAAAAGATATCGGGCCTTGACCAGACGATCCCCTTCCCCGATCGCAGCATAACCGCAGATGGCGAGTAGCGCCCCCTCCTCCTCCCGGCCGGCTCTGTCAGAGCCGCTGCTGTCACCGCCTATGTCATGCAGGGCGTTGACGAACGCGGCATATGCCGTCCTGTGCGCCTCAATCAGTGTACTCAGCTTATTGGATGGGTCGGAGTTTCCGCCCGGCGGCTTTGTGCCCAGTGCTTCTGCCGCAGCCGTCGAGGCGACGACTGCGCTGGCGGAGTGGAGAAGCAACGCGCGGCGGTTGATCCTGGACGTGGCGACCTCTCCCATTTGCTTTCATGGCTATCAGATCGGTGACGTAACACGATCAGAGCTTAACACGATGGTTTGCGCATTCGTGTCAGGATAGGAAGCTGGCGCGGCTAGCCGATGCGGAGCGCCTGCATCTCGAACAGGATGCTCGCCAGGCGCGTCCTGCGAAGGGCACTTGGATTTGGTGGCAGACTTGTCGCGGCCGGGCGCGTCCGACGGCGCAGCGAAGCTATACATTCGCGGTGCACAGGATAATGCCAGCCGGTTAGCCTGCGGTCGGCCGCCATCCTATGGCCAACTCTGGCGAAGTCGGCTCTATCGTCGGGCCGCAAACGAAGCCCGCCGCGGCAACCGTTCGACGACCGATCACGAGTCACCGTAGGTCAAGTCGCCAGCTTCTGACAAATATGCTGCTAACGAACAAAGTCTTTGCTAGTAAGATCCATAGACAACAAGCTGCTGAAGACTTCGTTCATTTCGTGTCGTCGGCTTCCTCGCCTGTAGCAATGCGCCTGACGCGGACAGCGTTGCCGATCACATCGGCGGGGCGCATCTAGGCCCTTTAGGTCCGGTTCGCATACTAGTTCTCCGCATGGCTAAAGACGACAGTCCCGTTGTCCTTGCGCACCTCAACGCATATGACCCGTCGTCACCTCTCCGAGTTTGGAACATGGCGATTGCATGATCCTTCGCCACCTTCTCAGTGTCGATGATGCCTTTTCGCCCAGACCAAATGACGGTGAAGGCCATTGCAGCTCCCATGCTTTCCGCTACCATATAGGCGCTTCAGCCTAGGGGAGCAAACTGGCTGGGCGTTTTCGCCTAGCCCTCAAATTTCAACCTGAGACACTACCATGCGGTAGCCGGTTTTGACCGTCAGAGAGTGCCTGGCCCGATCGACATTCGAGCGATGCCAAGAAACTCAAGAACGATCGCAGAAGCGGTAGAAGCCTTCCACGCTTGCCATATCGACGCTGACCAGCAGAGTCCGATAGATTGCCAACAGCGGTCCACATCCAACCAGCCATGGCTTGGCTGTTCGACGAGGACGGCAGCCGTTCCTAGAGAAGCGAGAGCGGCGGGCTCTAGAGGAGATTACGTCGATGACGAACGTTCGCGCCCTTGTCCTTGAAGATCAGCACCAACTCAAGCTGCGTGATATCGATCTGCCGCAGACAGTCGGTCCGGGCGAGGTTCGTATCAAGATCCATACGGTGGGTGTCTGCGGCTCCGACGTGCATTACTACACCCATGGGCGCATCGGCCCGTTCGTGGTCGAAGCGCCGATGGTCTTGGGCCACGAGGCCGCTGGCACCATCGTGGAAACAGGCGAAGGCGTCGAGCATCTGAAGATCGGCGACCGCGTCTGCATGGAACCAGGCATCCCCGACCCCAATTCGCGGGCGAGCCGGCTCGGCCTCTACAACATCGACCCGGCGGTCAGGTTCTGGGCGACGCCGCCGATCCATGGCGTATTGACACCCTATGTCGTTCACCCCGCCAACTACACCTTCAAATTGCCCGACAATGTCAGCTTCGCCGAAGGCGCGATGGTCGAGCCCTTCGCCGTCGGCATGCAGGCTGCGGCCAAGGCGAAGATCGCGCCGGGTGACACGGCGGTGGTGCTTGGCGCAGGGCCGATCGGCACGATGGTGGCCATCGCCGCCCTTGCCGGCGGCTGTTCCCGCGCCATCGTCGCAGACCTCGCTCAACCCAAGCTCGATATCGCCACAAGCTTCCAGGGTGTGGTTCCGGTCAACATCCGCGACAAGAACCTGGCGGCGGAGGTGAAGCGCCTGACCAACGGCTGGGGCGCCGACGTCGTCTTTGAATGCTCCGGCTCGTCCAAAGCATGGGAGACGTTGCTCGATCTGCCGCGCCCCGGCGGCGCTGTGGTGGTGGTCGGCCTGCCGGTGGCGCCGGTGGCGTTCGACATCGCTACGGCCTCGACCAAGGAAATCCGCATCGAGACGGTCTTCCGCTATGCCCACCAATATGACCGGGCAATCGCGCTGATGGGATCGGGTCGGGTCGACCTCAAGCCACTGATTTCGGCGACCTTCCCCTTCGAAGACTCCATCGCGGCTTTCGACCGCGCGGTCGAAGGCCGGCCGGCGGACGTGAAGCTGCAGATCAGACTGCCGGACTAAGGCGAGCGCCGGCAAACAGGTTTGGCGCACCTCCATTCCCCTCGATGCAGCCGGTCTGCTGATTCCGTCGCGTTCCAGAAAGCAATCCAGGTCCGGCTGTAACGGTCGCCGTTGCGACGGCAGCGCCCTGTGGAGCCGATCTGACTTGACAAGTCGACGCCCGTCCCACACGCTGCCTTAACAAAAGGCACAACAAACTTACAAAAGTTCAAGTTTGCACGACCCTGGCCGATAGGAGAAGGCCAATGCATCTCTGTCACCAAGCGGAGATTTGCGCGTGAGCACCGCGACCTTCACGCAAGAGAGGTCCAGATGGGCCCTGCCCCGGTTTATGACGGCCGAGCATCCTTTTCCCTGGCTCGCGCCGATCACGGTGATGCTTCTGGTTTTCGGCATCTATCCTCTCGCCTATTCGGTCTGGCTGTCGTTTCACAAACGCAATGTCGTCTCCCGGCAGCTTGATTTTGCCGGAGTGCATCAGTGGGCGCGAGCGTTCTCGGATACGCGTATGTGGCACTCGCTGGAAACGACGCTGATCTACACCTTTGTCGCACTGGCCGTTCAGCTTGCACTCGGCATTCTCATTGCGCTGCTGCTTGATACCGATCGCAAGGGCTATGGGATCCTGCGGGCGCTGATGACGCTGCCGCTGGTCGTGCCGCCGGCCGTGACTGGAATGATGTTCTTGCTGATGCAGGACGGCTCTTTCGGCGTCCTGTCGTTCTACCTCTACGCCCTCGACCTGATCTCGCCGGCGCAGCCGATCCTGACGCAGCCGGTTACCGCCTTGCTGGCGATCCTGCTGGCAGACATATGGCAATGGACGCCGTTCATGGTGCTCATCATCCTGGCAGGCCTGCGCGCGCTGCCGAAAGAACCTTTCGAAGCGGCAGCGATCGACGGCGCAAACGGCATCCAGACATTCTTGCGGCTTACATTGCCGATGCTGCGCAAGGTGATTGCGGTCGCCGTACTGATCCGCGGCGTCGATCTCTTTCGCATCTACGACTACGTCTACATCATCACGGCCGGCGGGCCGGGCACCGCTACCGAAACGCTTTCGTTCTATGCTGGCCGTATCTACTTCACAGGAGACTTCCCCTACGCCGCAACCCTGTCGCTGATCGTGCTCGTCGTTCTGATCGGCGTGTCGAACGTCTTCGTCAGGCTTTTCAAGGTGAGGTTCTGATGGAACCGTCCCACGCCAAGATGATCACCAGAGACGTGCTCGCCGTGCTGGTAGTGGCGATCTTCATGTTTCCGATCGCCTGGTGGGCCCTGTCTTCTATCAAACCCTACTCCGCGATCTTCGACCGCAGCGGACCGGTCTACACGGGCTTCACACCGACGCCGGACAATTACCGCGTGACCCTGCTTGGCGTCTCGCGCGTCGACATAGGCATGGAACAGGGCGGCGAGGCGGCGGGGGTGATCAAGGGCGGCGCCAGTTCCTACGATTCACGCCAGTCGCTTCTCGACAGCGCGATCATAGCCGTTGGGTCGACGGCGCTGACGCTGTTGCTGGCGACACTGGCTGCATATTGCCTGTCACGAATGCAGTTCAGCGGCCAGCAGTCTTTTCTTTTTTGGATTCTCTCGCAGCGCTTCATGCCGCCAATCGCCATCGTCATCCCGGTCGTTTTCATGTTTCGGGATCTCGGCTTGCGCGACACCTATACAGGGCTCATCCTCGTCCACAGTTTGATCAATCTGCCGCTGGCGGTTCTGCTTTTGAAGTCGTTCTTCGACGATGTCCCGCGCGAGGTCGACGAGGCGGCGCTGATTGACGGAGCGACGCGCTGGCAGACTTTTCGACGTGTGGTCCTACCCATGGTGAAAGGCGGCATCGCCGCGACAGCTGTGCTGTGTTTCATCTTTTCCTGGACCGAGTTCCTGCTCTCACTGTTCCTGACAACGTCGATCCGCACCGTGCCGGTGAAGATCTCGACTTTTGTCACCTCGACCGCGACCGAGTGGGGCTACATCACAGCACTCGGTACCTCCGCGATCATTCCCAGCTTCATCTTTATCCTGCTGGTTCAACGGCATCTGGTCCGGGGCCTCACCCTCGGATCGCTGAAAGAGTGAGGGCCCGACGAGAACAACGACGACAAAATCGCAACGGAGGAACGATCATGAGCTTCAGAAATCACGACAAGAAGACGTTCGTCGCCGATACCTGCAACGACTTTACGGCGCGCCGAATAAGCAAACGCGACTTCATGAAGAAGATGGCGCTGGCTGGCGTTGGCTTTTCCGCCTTCGGATCGGCCATGTTGGGTGGTGGCCGCTCACATCGCGGGGGGCTGGGCCTGGGCATCGAAGACGCCCGCGCCCAGGACACGGATATGTTGAAGTGGCTGGCCGATGTCGGCAAACCATATGCCGGCACGAAAATCCGCTACACTTCGGAAGCGACGCCGCCAACGATCGTGGCTAACCAGCTTGTGGCGGGTGAGTTCACCAAGGCAACCGGCATTGAGGTCGAGGTCGAGATCGTGCCGTTGGAGCAGGTTCTCGCCAAGGCCACGCAGGACGTACAGGGCCAGCTGGGCACCTATGATGTCTACTATCTCGACCAGTCCTGGATGGCGACGTTTGCTCAGGATGTCATCGATCCGCGCGAATATTATGGCCAGAACAAAGAACTGGCGATGCCAAACTTCGATTGGGACGATTTCTCCAAGCCGCTTGTCGATGGCATCGCCATGTACAACGGCAAACAGTGCGGAATTCCTTTCGATATTCCGATCTTCATCCTGATGTACCGGAAGGATCTTTTCGACAAACACAATATCGCCCTTCCGACAGACCTCGACGCCTATCTCAAGGCGGTACAGGCTCTCACAGAGGCCGAAAAGGCCAATGGCATCTTTGGCACCGCTTGCCAGGCCAAGTCCGGCCACTATTCGCTCGAATGCGACTGGACGTTCGCACTCTGGGGGCATGGGGGTTCGATCTTCAACAAGGACAAGAAGTTTGTCGGCAATGACGAGCGTGGTGTGGCCGGGCTAAAATTCTACCAGGAGCTGGTCAAGAACTCGCCGCCCTCCGCAACGACATGGACCTGGGACGGTCAGGGGCAGGCTCTGACACAGGGACAAGCCGCCATGGCAATCACCTGGGGCGAGGATTTTCCCGGCTTCGATGCCAACGATTCCAAGGTCAAGGGCCTGTTCGAGGCCTTGCCCGCCCCCAAGGAGGTCCCCGGCCGCCGCGCCGCCGCCGATTGCGGCTTCAACGAAATCCCGGCCGTCGGCCACCAAGGTGGCTCGACGATCTCGTTGTCGCAATATTCCAAGAACAAGGAAGCGGCATGGCTGTTCATGCAGTGGGTCTGCTCGAAGGACGTGATGGCGCGGGTCTCGACGCTCGGCGGCGGCGCCTCCCCGATGCGCAATTCCTCCTTCACCGATCCTCGGGTCAAGGAGAAAGCCGTTGTTGGACCCGGAACGACACGCCATTTCGACGCGATCAAATACACCATCGACAACCAGATGGGGTCGGAGCCCGACATGCCGATTTGGGCTGATTTGTCGAACAATGACATCCCAGTTGAACTCGGCAAGCTGCTGACGGGCCAAGACTATGGCGGCAACGCCAAGGCATGCCTGGATGTCATTGCCGGTATCGTCGACGGCAAAGTCAAGGATGCCGGCCTTTAGCGGGATACTCCGGTGAGTTCGGCGATGGCGGTTTCGGCCGCCCTCGCCCTTTGGCAATGTGGCGGCAATGGTTCCGGATCTCGTTATCGGCATTGATTCCTCGACCTCGGCAACCAAGGCGATTGCCTGGGACCGCAACGGTCGCGTTGTGGCGGAGGGTCGTGCGTCAATAGCAATGTCCAACCCTCGTTCTGGCTATTTCGAACAGGATCCGGCTGAGTGGTGGGCCTCGACGGTGACAGCGCTCCGCACCGTGACGGCAACAGTTTCGCCCCGACGCATTGCGGGCCTTGCCATTTCCAACCAGCGCGAAAGCTTCGGCCTTTTCGACGAGCACGGTGAGGCGATCGGGCCTGCGACGCTCTGGCTCGATGAGCGCGCCCGCCAGAATGCGCACCGCTTCGGCGCGTCCTTCGGCGCGGCACGGATCCACGCAATATCCGGCAAGCCGCTGGACGTGATCCCTTGTCTCTATCGCATGATCTGGTTTCGCCAGGAGCAGCCCCAGACCTTTGCGCGCGTGGAGCGAATGGCCGAAGTGCACGGCTACCTGGTCTTTCGCTTGAGCGGCCGGTGGGTAACGTCGACCGCCTCCGCAGACCCGATGGGTGTGCTCGACATGCGAGCCATGGACTGGTCGGACGATATACTGGACGCGGCCGGGGTCGCACGACGTATGATGCTGGACCTGGCGCGGCCCGGCACCGTCTTGGGCCGAGTGACGTCGCAAGCCGCAATGCTGACGGGCTTGCGGGAGGGCACGCCGATCGTCGCTGGCGGCGGCGACGGTCAATGTGCCGGCACGGGCGCTGGTGTGTTGCAAGCGCGATGCGCCTACATAAACCTGGGCACGGCAGTCGTGTCCGGCAGCTTCGGCCTCGACTACGTCCATGACCCGGCCTTTCGCACCGAAACGGCGGTCGCCGACGCTGGATATATTTACGAAACGTGCCTTCGCGCCGGCACTTTTCTCGTCGATTGGATGACGCGCGAAATGCTTGGTGTCGATCTACATGGATCCAGCGGCGCCCTGGAGACGCTCGAGGCCGAAGCCGCCGCCAGCCCGATCGGCGCAGGCGGCATAATGCTCCTGCCCTATTGGCAGGGCGTCATGGATCCGCACTGGGACAGTGCGGCCCGCGGTGTAATAGCCGGGCTTTCCGGCTCGAGCCGTCGCGGCGATCTCTATCGCGCCGTGCTGGAAGGAATAGCACTGCACCAAGCCGCGACGAGCCAGCGGGCCGCTTCCGCGGCTGGTCAGAACATCGACCGTTTCATAGCGATCGGCGGAGGAGCGAAGTCCGACCTGTGGATGCAGATTCTGGCGGATGCACTCAACCGTCCCATAAAACGGTCCACGACCGTGGAAGCCTCCTCGCTCGGCGCGGCAATGGCAGCGGCAAAGGGGGTGGGCTGGTTTTCCACGATCGCAGAAGCGTCGCTCACGATGGCCGCCGAACCCGCCAAGTCCTTCGAACCCGATGGCGGCCGTGCCAGCCGCTATGCCGAACTTCTTGCGATTCATACCGATCTTTGGCCAGCGCTTTCCGCTTGGAACCAGCGACTCGCGGCTTTCGCGGAGGCTGACCATGCCTGAAATGGTCAACTGGAACGCCCTGATCGAGGATGTTGTCGCGGGACGCTGGAAGGACCCCAACACAGGCGCGGCAGCTGACCTGCCGTTCCAAACGATCCAATTGCTGGAGACGACGGAGGGCCGCGAGGCGGATCTCGTTGCTCCTCTGACGCTGGGCAGCCGCATCGCTGTCGTATCCGACGCCAATACCGTCGAGGTGATGGGCCGGCGCGTCGCGAAGGCGCTGCGTTCCATCGCCCATGTCGACGAAATCGTGTTGCCTCAAGATCTCGACTGCGACGAGGCCACGATCCAGATGATCCGGGACAAAACGCGGCCCGCCGACGGTGTCGTGGCCGTGGGATCCGGGGTCCTCAACGACAGCTGCAAACAAGCGACCTTCCTTGACGACCGGCCTTATGCCGTCTTCGGCACGGCAGCGTCGATGAATGGCTATGGCGCCTCGACCGCGTCGGTGACCTTGGCGTCAGGGCTCAAAATCTCACTGCCCTCGCATGCTCCGCGCGGCATCTTCCTGGACCTTGGCATTTCAGCCGCGGCGCCGACCTGGCTCAGTGCGGCCGGACTTGGCGACAGCCTTTGCCGTTCCACCGCCCAGATCGATTGGTGGGCCTCGCACCGGCTGTTCGGCACCTACTATTCCGACGTGCCCTACTTACTGCAGGCGGGCGACGAGGAACCCATGCTGGCGCATGCGTCTGGCCTTGCCAACCATGACATCACCGCGGTCGGGCACCTCCAGCGCGTCTTGACGCTATGCTCAATGGGCGTCTGCTTCTCCGGCGTTTCCCATCCCGGTTCCATGGGAGAGCACCAAATCTCCCATTGGATCGACATGTTCGCGCGAGAGCATCATCCCGGTACCACTCATGGTCAGCAGGTTGGCGTTGCCTCGCTGGTCATGGCGCGTCTGCAAGCCTGGCTGATGGACAGGCAAGAGCCGCCACTCGCAAGGCCGACCATTGTCGATGAGACCGCTATGCTGGCCCGCTATGGGGCGCAAGTCGGGCCACTTTGCATTGCCGAGATGAAGAAGACAGCACTCGATCGCAGCCAGACGGAAGCCTTCAATCGCAAACTTGGGGAAATCTGGCCGGCTCTGCGCCGCGAGCTTCGACCGATGGCGATACCGGTTGCCCGCATGGAGGCGGCGCTCAAAGCTGCCGGAGGGCCGCTCACCGGCGCAGAATTAGGCCTGCCGCGAGAGCTTTGGCATGACGCCATCCGCTACTCGCGAGAAATCCGCGGTCGCTGGTCCTTTGTCAATCTGGCCGCCGATGCGGGACTCCTGGAAGAGTTCCTGGAGGGCGAATGGTGAACCGCATTCGATCGTTACCGGTGTCTCGCACGGCGAAGTGGTAGCCAAGGGCAAGGGCAATCGAAGGAATCGCAATTTATGGCGTCAGTCACCATCAACAACATCAGGAAAGAGTATGGCGCCGTCGAGGTCATCCATGGGCTCGATCTTTCGATCGAAGATGGCCAGTTCGTCGTCTTGTTGGGACCGTCCGGCTGCGGCAAGTCCACTCTGTTGCGCATGATAGCCGGTCTTGAGCCAATCACGTCCGGTGGGATCGCCATAGGCGACAAGGTCGTCAACACTCTTCATCCCAAAGATCGAAACATCGCGATGGTCTTCCAGAATTACGCGCTTTACGCGCATATGACCGTCTTCGACAACATGGCCTTCTCCATGCAGTTGAAGAAACGGTCTAAGGAAGAAATCAAACAAAAGGTGGGATGGGCAGCCTCGATCCTCAACCTCACTCCCTACCTCGAACGGTATCCCCGCCAGCTCTCGGGCGGCCAGCGGCAGCGCGTTGCGATGGGCCGAGCCATCGTGCGAGATCCAACCGTATTCCTGTTTGACGAGCCGCTATCCAACCTCGACGCCAAACTGCGCGTGCAGATGCGGACTGAAATCAAGGAACTCCATCAGCGCCTGAAGACCACCACCGTGTATGTCACGCACGACCAGATCGAGGCTATGACCATGGCCGATATCATCGTCATCATGCGCGACGGCTACATCGAGCAGATGGGCCGGCCGCTCGATGTCTACGATCACCCGGCAAACCTCTTTGTCGCCTCCTTCATCGGCTCGCCTGCAATGAACTTGTTCCATGGCGAGGTGGCACCTGAGCGCGACGCCTGGGTGGTGCGATCCGACAAGCTGTCCCTCCCGCTGCCCCCGAAGGCTGCGGTCCACCCCGGGCAAAAGGTAATCTATGGCATTCGCCCCGAACATCTTCGACCGGTAGCAAACGGAAGCGGCATCGCAACGACAGTCAAAGTCGTGGAGCCGACTGGCCCCGAGATCCATATCTTTGCAAGCATGGGCGACATCGCGATCTGCTCGGTGCTGCATGACCGCATGGAACTCTCTCCCGGGGCGGTGATCCATCTGGAGCCCACCCCTGACCGAATCCACCTGTTCGATCAAGACACCGGCAAACGGCTGGACAACGAGAGAAATTGAATGGCACGAATCGTTATCCTCGGCGCCGGCGTCATGGGCTCTGCCATGACCCTTCCGGCTGCTCACGCAGGTAACCGCATCACTCTCGTTGGCACCCATCTCGATGAGGAGATCATTGGCTCCGTGACGGGTACAGGTCGTCATCCGCGCCTCAACATCACTCTGCCTGGCGCCGTAACAGCCTGTTCCTGGACTGAATTCGGGGCAGCGATAAATGAGCGACCCGATCTGCTGGTACTCGGCGTCTCGTCGGCCGGCGTTCCCTGGGCGATCGACCGCATTGCGGAAAGCATCAAGTCGCCTGTGCCAATACTGATGGTTACAAAAGGCCTCGCCGGGAGCGAGGCAGGCATTGAAATCCTGCCACATCAGCTTGCTCGCGAAATTGAACGACGCACCGCCCTGACGATCCCCGTAATGGCTGTTGGCGGACCGTGCATTGCGGGCGAACTGGCGGCACAGCGTGATACCTCAGTGATTGTGGCCGGGCACGACCCCGACCAGATCGCCAAGGCGTCTCACATGCTGCGAGCCCCTTTCTATCACGTGCGAGCGTCATCCGATCTCATCGGTGTCGAGATCTGCGCCGCTTTCAAGAATTTCTACACGCTTGCCGTTGGCGCTCCGGTCGGGCTGCTGGAGCACGACGACAAGGCGCCAAATGGTGCCCTCATGCACAATCTTGCCTCGTCGCTTTTTTCGCAATCGCTCGCCGAGATGGGCATTTTGGTCGAAGCGCTGGGGGGAAGAATCGAAACAGTGCAGGGATTGGCGGGCTCCGGTGATCTTTATGTGACCTGCCAAGCGGGCCGCAACGGCCGGATGGGACGCTTGCTTGGCCGCGGCCTGCCCTATTCCGTAGCCAAGCGTGACCATATGAGTTCAGACACGGTCGAGGGAGCGCAACTGGCGCTGGATCTTGGCCAAACGTTGGAGAAAATGATGGCACAGGGTGCGCTTCCGGGCGATCGCCTGCCGCTCACGGCTGCCATCATCGACGCGATTTGCAATGATGCTCCGCTGGCCTTGTCCTTCGATCGCTATCACCGATGCTAAGGGCGATGCCAGAAAGTCATATCGATTCGGACACGGCGCCGCCGAGCCGTTCGTAGCCCGCGCAGTGGACAGAATGTTGTGATGGAGAAACCACCACGAAAGAAACGTGACGGCCGCCAGGCCGCATCCAACTCCGTTTCAACCGATCGCGAGGAAGGGCTCCTCGTCCGCGCCGCCTGGCTGGCTTATGTCGCAGACCTCACGCAAGCGCAAATCGCCAAGTCTCTTGGTCTAACCCGCCTTCGCGTCAACCGGATGCTGGCGCAGGCCCGCGAGCGGGGGATCGTTCAGATCCGCATCAATTCGAAGGTGGCGAACTGCATCGAGCTGGAGAACCGGTTGCGTCACAGCTACGGCGTCTCGGATCCAATCGTGGTTCCGACACCGCCCGATCCTGCTCTGCTACCACAAGTCATCGCAGCCGCCGCGGGGCAAGCCCTGTCGCTCAGGATCTGCGATGGGATATCGGTGGGCGTGGGGTGGGGTCGGACGCTCCAACTCAGCCTCCGGTCGGTGACCGTACGTCCGGTCAAGGGGATGTCCGTCGTTTCCTTGCTCGGCGGCCTCACGCGCGGGTCGGCGATCAATATCTATGAGATGGCCTCCCGGCTCGCCGCGCTTTTCGAGGCGGAATGTTTCTACATCGCGGCACCGGTGTTCACCGATACCGAGGCCACGCGCGATCTGCTGATGCGCCAGTCTATCCTGGAAGATGCCTTTACCCATGCGCGCGACGTCGACGCCGCTTTTGTTTCAGTCGGCGCGGTGCACAAGGACGCCACCATCTTTCGGATCGGACTGATAGGCGAGGACGATCTCATATCGCTGCACGAAGCAGGCGCCGTCGGCGATATTTGCGGCCATTGGATCGATGCCGATGGGCAGCTCGTCGATCACCCGCTCAACCATCGTGTGATCGGCCTCGCCCCGCAAAACCTGCGCGACATCGAAACCGTGATCCTGCCCTCCGGTGGCCTCGACAAGGTCCCGGTGTTGCGCGCCGTGCTGCGTCTCGGTGTCGTCGATGTTTTGATCACCGACGAGCAAACCGCTGAGGCAATCCTTGCAGAAAAGCCATAGCGCAGATCTGCCAGCATCTGCGCCCTCGAGGATAAGAAGCGACGAGGTAGTCATGCGCAAAGTTGCGATGCCGACTGCATCGTGCGTCGGGCAAGCCAACTCGTTTCGGTCGACAAACGTTTCGGTACATCTCGTCGCTACGCGTTGCTAGACTAAGCGCCTCGCTGGGCAGTCGCGGCTGCACGTTCAAACATGGATTGGAGCAGGACCGGCCAGACATCCCGAAGCGACGCCGCCTCGGCCCGTGGCTAGCCCGAACTCTATCCCGTCCGGTTCGCCTCCGCTGACGCGGCCTGTCAATCAAGATGGGGCTGCTGGGGCCGCGCTCCACGCGGCGAGCGCTGTCGGGCCGGCCTGTACCATGGCCACTGGAAGATCACCACTTTCACCAGGGCGCTGCGGCTGACCGGCATGACCGCGCCGTTCGTCTATGATGGCGCCATGAACGGCGGCGTCACACGCCCTTAGCGACGTTCTCGATCAGCCTGACGACCAAATTGCGAAACCTCTCCGGAGACCTATCCCCTATGTTTCCAACAGCCTCGGCTACCATACCAGGTGAGGAAACCGACACCTCGCCACTTAGCTGGACGTTGACCGTGAATGCCCTTTTGGCTGTCTTTTTCAATCCTGGCTTTCGGTAGAGTCGGAACCGAACAGAGGGCATTAACACTCCGCCCCGGCGGCGCGGTGCGGTATCTATGTCGATGGTCATCTCGCCCGCCACCTCTGCCCTGGCCGCTTCCAACGACGCAACCACGACATCGTTTAGCCAAGCCCTGGCTTGGGTGCCAAAGTCCGCCATCGAAGCATTCCCATCCTCCTCTTGCTCGCGGTGGGCTGTCTTGCCGCGCTCAAGGGCTTCTTTGAACCTATTCATCCCAATCGCCTCCGACTTGTCTGCGCATGAAGCTGATCCTCAGATCGGCGACTGCGCGGCCATTCAATAGAACGCATGCTGTCGGTGTACGTTGTGTGGGCTGGCTCCTGCGGTCGAGGCGCTCCTCGTCGAGACCATCGCCGATCACCGCCCAGTGCTGTTCCCCCAGTCCGGCTGCTGCTGCGACGGGTCTTCGCGGATGTGCTATCCGTGTGGCGATTTCATCATCGGCGAAAATGATGTCAGGCTGCGCGAAATCGGTGACACGCCGGTGTGTTCGGAAGCGCAGCGGCGCCAAGGCAGGACCGTCGTCGAGCTGTAGGAAGCGCTGCGAGGTCATGCGGTCATTGAAGCGTCTCATCGCGGCCGATAACGCTGCGCAAAGAAAACGCCAAGCTTGAAACTGAGCTTGCCATCCTCACGGCAATGACGCGTGCAGGCCGACAGCTCTAACGATGGTGTATTTTCTTGTCCGGCGTTCGCTCCAATAGGTGGCGACTGCGCTTGATAATTTTCAGGGCTTCATCTCGGGTAAGACCGCATTTGCGCGCATCCCGCAGTCGGATTGCTTGCCGCGACTTCGTCCACCCTAGACCACAGGCGAGGAGACATCGGCAGCAGAGAACATTAGCTTCTGCTACTTGACGCGATAGCCGGCCGCACCAGACTCCAAAGAATGGCAAGGGCTTTAATGTTGGCGATGAAGTGGCGATCGACGCCTCCGTCCTGAGACGCGTCACCGACGAGCGGGTGAGCGTATCGATCCCGACCTATGGCTTCCCATATTCCATTCGTGACAGCACGACGCAGGTGTTCAAAGGCCAAATGATCGAGCTGATCGGCAGCGTCACGCGGATCGAGAAGGACGCCGTACTGTTAGCCTGGGCGGACCGATAGTGACGGTTTCTCCTGACGTCGTCAGGCTTATGGCAGCCTATAAGGCAGCGACGAGGAAGGCGCCCTTGGTGGACAAGCCGACATAAATGCCGCGGGCTCAAACGGCATTCCTGCGCTGTCAGGCCTTCCCTGCAGGTCTCCATGCCGAGAACCTGATCATTTTAACTGGGCGAGCCAGCAAGAAGTCCCGCGGCTAAAAAACCGCCCCCCAATTGCCCCGGATGACTCTGCCCTGTCCACACCTTATTAACAAATGCTATTTCGGATGGCTCAGGGTGTGCTTTGCTGATATGTTTCTTTGGCGGAACCCCAACCCCGCCGGCCGGCGTCTCCAAGCAGGTTACTTACCCCACCCGCCCCCAAGAGGCGCCGGCCACCTTGCCGCGCGGCGAATACTGCCCCGAGCTGGCCGCAGGGTCCGATATCGAGCCTCTGTATTGGGCAGCCTCAATCCATAGTGCGAGCGCAATAGCTGGCGACCGCCCCTTTACTTTCAAATCGCGGCCTCGATAGCCTCCGGCCGCAATCCACACCGTCTTGGAACGTTGATCGATCGTGATGCCCAGCGCACTCGCACGGGCGCATAGCTCTGCGTTATTTCGAGACATTCTTTCTCGAGCTCCGTTGCCCCCCTCCTGGCTGCAGACGCAACAAACATGCACTGTTGCGTAACAGGATTGTGTGGGCTGGAGACTGGGCGTGTTGCTGGCCAGGCGCTACCTCCCGCCGCGGCCTGGCGCGCTCAAGACAATAAAAAGCCCGCCGGCTTTGACCGGCGGGCAGTCCACGGGGAAGACCGCCAATGGGATGCGGTCCGGCCTCACAACCCTGATGTCTCGGTGTTTGTTCCACCGGAGCAATTTAGCTCGTCAGCAAAAAAATGTTCCCGCAGGAGCGCCCCGCAATAACAATGTCAATTTTATCTGAGCCCACTCATGACAAAATAAGTGAGGGCCTACCGGAACGAAGTTTGCTGACGCTATGGCCCCTTGGCATCCGACGACCGTCGATCCCCCCAGCCCCCGCCCATCGGCGTTCGTGCTTTTTCCTGTGCGCCTAGGTAACAACCTCAGAAGGCCATGGAACAGCGGCGCGGGTGGGAAATATTGGGAAGGATCAACAAGGCAAAACGGAAGCCGCTGCCCACCGCTCCATTCACGGCAGCGGCGGGCGTTCCCCAGGCATTAGAGGGAATTCAGGTCGGGAGCGTTGGGGCACCCGAACTGAGCAGCACCAAACACATTAGATCGATGGAAAGTTCCAGCCGGTGCAAAAAATATCCGCCAGGTGGTACCGGCGGGCACGGAGTGTCCTAAAGTAGCAATTAAGTATATGGTGCATTTCGTACTAGTCACGAAGGTGTTTTATTACCCGCAATCGCCATTCCAAGGTATGGCACTAGAAAAGAGAGGGATGAGACGTGGACGGTGTTCGACCTGTTCACCGGCTTGCCGGCTGAAATTCAAGGCCATCCATATATCGACCTCGAAATGGATTAGGCCAACGAACTAGCTGCTGTGCTTAATGTCGCTGACCGAATTTGAAGGGACGCCAGTTAGGGACGAGAGCAGACAACTCGGCGGCAAGTCATGTGATATCAGCGGCGGCTCGATGAACTTGAGCTGATCCTCAACGTTACACATGCACTCGACACTCCGAACCCGATTCAAGCCGGTCGGATCGTTTGTCCCCATTATGTTCGACCGGGTGAGGAGGTGCTCATGCTGATCAATTGCCTTCAGTGCAACGGCGACGGCTTTTGGAGGCTTCCGGTCGAAGACATTGACGATCGGTACGACCTTACAATCGCTACCATGATCTATGCTGATGGAAAGCGTTGGCCCGCCATGTCGGAAGAACCGATTGAGAAAGTTCCCAGCGGTAACCCCGTTGCTTACGAATTCCCTTGCTTCAAGTGTCGCGGACTAGGCGAAATCGAGATGGCGGTAATTGGGACGGCACTGGGGTCGTTGCGTTCATCTCCCCGAAGGCTTTCGAACTGATCTCCCGGTAAGGACCTTCACGCGTCGAGGGATTGCAGTTGTGAAGCCCCAGCGCCGGGCATCAAGACATAGCCGAAAGGCAACCGCGCAGTGCGTCCGAATGTCTAACTGGCAGAGCCCTTTAAGCCTTTCCAAAACTTGGCTTCGCGCACTAAGGAGCTCCAGTCGGCGCCGATGAGCTTGATCAGGCCGCGCGCCTCTGCCTCGGAGATGCCGACCTCTTTAGCCAAGCGCCGGGCAAAGAACTGAATGCCCGGATCATCTTCGCGTCCGCCGGCGGTATCTGTCATCGGAACCTCCTTTTTGGCTCCGAACTTGCCGGCGATGGTTTCGTTTCACGGGGAATAAAAAAAGCCCGCCGGCCGAAGCTAAGGGGCTAAGGATTAAGTTGGCTCAGTGCAGAACTTGGACGATCTGGTGGGTATCAGGGTCGACCAGGACTGTCTGATCGTTGATGACGGCCACTCGATATTTGACATTAGGAACCTCACGGAGTTCGACAGTGTCCGGAACCGAGGAGCCAAGTTTCAGTTCGACACCGAGAAGATTCACGGACGCCAGAGGCTGCTTTTTGACGTATTCGCGGACGACCGTTTCCTGCTCGGGTTGTAGAACGACGACATTGCCGGCAATTGCGGTGGTAATCCCGCTCATCAACACGATCGCCGATGCTGAAATTGGAATACGAACATTCATTTGTCTCTCCGTGTCAGGTTCGCCCTTCACAGCATCAACTAACTTCAGAGAGCGAAGTTCCCTCGCAACAAACCTTGGGCAGCACCGATTCGAGCGAAAATCCCGCCGGCCGGAACGTCGATGACGACAGACGGCGGAGCCCGGAACAAAGAAAAGCGCCGTTAGTTTCACCCGCAGGGCACTCAAACAGAAGGACGAGCATGATGAAAATGGCTATGGTAATCGCGCTTACGGTGTCGTTTTCTGCGGGCTCTGCAATCGCGGCATGTCCGGACAAATCGGCTGCCAACACGGGCGCCGACACCCAACAGACCGCCGGTATTTCGAAAGATGGTACCCACGCGCCCTTGGAGACTCCGAAGGCCAAGGACAGTGCCGGCAAACCGGCCGCCAAGGATGGCAGCACAATGCCGTTGGCAGGGGCGGAAGGCGGCGGTGACAAGAATCTCGCAACATCGCAGCAGGATATCGAGGCGCAGCAGCATGGCGAGAAGACCGCGGCGGCAAAGGCCGACGACAGCTGCAATGACTGACGACGGAACAGGGCCGGAGCGGTTGTCGGCTCCGGCCTTTTCATCAAGCCTCACAGAAGGTCGCGCATCGCGCTCCCTTCTTGCGCTTTTTCTTAGGTGCCGGCGTCGCGCAAGGAATTTCGGCCTTCAGCCGTTTCTCCCGGAGCCGAGCTGTCTTCTCATCCCGTTCCGCGCGCTCTACCTCGATCAGTTCCCGCGCAGCATCCGAGGTGCGCTCCTTTCTGTCTCGTCTTTCCTTCTCGGTGAGCCGTTGACCTTCTCGCATCGTTGCCCTGACTAGACGGTACCGCGCAAATGTTGCCGCACAGAACGATTGTCATCAGATCGGGTTCCGCTGGACTGCAAAAGCCCGCCACCTTTCCATAGCGGGAGCGAATCATCCTCCCCGCAGCACGCGCCAGGCGGTGACGAGCGACGCCAGCGCCGCGGCCGCGACAGACGGAAGGACCGCGACGGATGGTTGTCGGGCAAAAGTTATTGGAAGGCCACTACGAACCCGTCGCGACTGCCAGCGCTGGCGCGACACGCGCTTCCGACCGTTTCGCTTCCTCCTCGATCTGTCGTCCGGACCGACAGCTCAGCGTTGATCACCAGCGGTCTTTCTAAATTTTGAGCAGAGGAACCAAGGTTCGATTAAGTCTTCTT
Organism: Mesorhizobium sp. BR1-1-13; assembly: GCF_020165515.1. Taxonomy (NCBI): domain Bacteria; kingdom Pseudomonadati; phylum Pseudomonadota; class Alphaproteobacteria; order Hyphomicrobiales; family Phyllobacteriaceae; genus Mesorhizobium; species Mesorhizobium sp. BR1-1-13. Next base: position 67,928 of record NZ_JAIUIH010000015.1, on the reverse strand, counting down.
CTATACTCTGTAACAGTCGGAAGTTGCACCGACCGAGATTCCACCTTGCCATTTGCCATTCATCAGCGCTTCCGCACCTTGATGACCTGGACCAGTCTTCCGGCTGTGGTCGCCCTCGTCGTGCTGTTAAGTGCGGGAATCTATGCTGATCATCAAAATAGCATTGTTGCCGAACAGGCATTGCGCGTTGACGTTGCGAAGGAGATGAACCTCGTCCGCGCCAATCTCGAGGGCAACGTCAATGGAGACCTTCAACTGACGCGCGGTCTGATCGCGACCATCGTTACCGAGCCGAATATGAGCCAAACCCGCTTTGCCAAGCTGGCAAAGAGCCTCTTTCGCGAGAAGACACAGGTCAGAAACATTGCCGCTGCCCCCGGCCTGGTCATCTCGTTGATGTATCCAATGGAAGGCAATGAAAAGGCCGTTGGATTGGACTTTCGCAAGGATGAAGAATTGCGTGAAGCGGCACTTCGGGCGCGCGATACCAAACAACTGGTTCTGGCCGGACCGGTGGAGCTCAAGCAAGGAGGTCAGGCCTTTATCGGCCGATTTCCGGTCTTCCTTGACCCTGATCGCCCTACCGAGACGTTCTGGGGCATTGTGGCTGCGGTAATCGACATTCAGAAGCTGTACGAGGACAGCGGTCTTTTAGACAAGAAACTGTCGATCGAGATCGCTCTGACGGGCAAGGACGCTCTGGGCCGAAGCGGCGCGCGATTTTTCGGTCCCGCGCGGGTGGCGGAAGACAACCCCGTTACGGCGGAGGTGCGGTTGCCGACAGGATCGTGGCAGATTTCCGCCGTCCCCAAGGGTGGCTGGAATGCGACGCCCCGGAACGCTTGGATTTTGCGATTGGCAATGCTCATCGGCGGCGCTCTAGTCGTGGTTCCGATTGTCATTGCGGGACGGCTTTTCGAGCAACGGCATAAGCATTACGCCGATCTGCGCCGGAGCGAACGAAGGCTCGCACAGCTTTCAGAGAGGCTGGAGCTTGCCCTCGATGCCTCGCAAATTGGCGTCTGGGAACAGGATCTCGACGCGGACATCATATACTGGGACGACCGGTTGAACGAAATCTATGGAAAGCCGGCAGATGGCAAACTGAGAACCTTCGAAGAGTGGTCAAGATCAATCCACCCCGACGATTGTGAACAGGCCAAGCGGGATTTCGCGCAGGGGATAGCGACCGGCATATACTCTTCGGAATATCGTGTAATGCTTCCCAACGGAGCTATTCGACATCTTCGCGCGCGTGCCAAGAGTTACAAGGACGGCACTGACCACAAAATGGTCGGAGCGGAATGGGACGTGACGGCGGACGTCGCCCTGACGCTGGAGTTGGAACGGGCAAAAAACCTCGCCGAAACGAAGAATGCTGAGCTAGAGGCGGCGACGGCGCGCAATGAACATACAGCGCTTCACGATTCTCTGACCGGCCTTCCAAATCGCCGCCACCTCGACACGGTCCTCGATTCTCAGGCCGCTACAGTATCGACGGCTGGCAGCGGCGCCGCGCTTCTGCATCTTGATCTCGATCGCTTTAAACAGATCAATGACACGCTTGGCCATGCTGTCGGCGACGCCGTGCTGATCCATACCGCGAAGGTGCTGACATCGACTGTTGGGCCGGCAGATTTCGTTGCCCGAGTCGGAGGCGATGAGTTTGTCGTAGTCTGCAGCCGGGACATCTCAATGGAGCAACTCAAGCAGTTGGCCGACCGGATCATACAGCGATTGCGGCAGCCGGTTCCCTATAAGGACCACCAGTGCCGTATTGGAGTCAGCATCGGGATCGCAGTCGATGGGGGCCGTCCCATTGACGGCCCACGCCTGATGGTCAACGCGGACATAGCGCTCTATCGGGCCAAAGGCCGAGGACGCAATCGGTATGAGTTCTTCACCGAAGATCTCCAGTCCGAGATCGTTCGGACCAAACGGGTGGCCGATGAAATCCTCGGAGGGTTGGAACGCAACGAGTTTGTTCCGCACTACCAGCTGCAATTCGACGCCAAAACGTTGGAGGTTGCCGGCGTGGAGGCGCTGGCCCGCTGGAACCATCCGATCGACGGACTTCAGCTGCCAGGTGGGTTCCTGAAAATTGCGGAAGAATTGAATGTCGTTTCGATTATTGACCGACTGGTGCTCAAACAAACTCTCCACGACTTTGATCAGTGGCAGAAAGCACGGCTGCTGGTTCCGCACGTCTCCGTGAACGTCTCTGCGAGACGGCTGCAGGATGAGGAACTGATCAACAGCCTGACTTCACTGTCAATAAAACCAGGAACCGTTTCCTTCGAGCTTCTGGAATCAATTTTCCTCGACGATAACGATGAGCTTATGGTGTGGAACGTCAACCAGATCAAGGAACTCGGAATCGACATCGAAATTGACGATTTTGGCACCGGCCACGCCTCCATTGTCAGCTTGCTCAAACTGCAACCAAGACGGCTGAAAATTGCACGCCAGCTAATTAGTCCAATCGCAGAATCAGTCCAGCAGCGCGAGGTCGTAGAATCGATTGTGCAGATTGGCAGGTCCTTGGGGGTGGAAGTCATCGCCGAAGGTGTCGAGACAATGCTGCAGGCCAAGATCCTCAAGGATTTGGGCTGCGACATCTTGCAAGGCTATGTGCTCAGCCGACCCATGAGCGCATATAAGATCATGGAGTTTTTAAGCAGCCGGCGAATGCGCTCAGCATCCTGAGATCGATCCACGCCATAACGATCATCACGGCTCCGTCCTGGTGTGCGCCTGCTCCCGGTTCGGCTTGGCGGACGACCTTTCTATCCGCTCAGAAATCGCCAACTCCGCATGACGGGCAAAGTTCCCTCGAATAGGCCGCTCTCGACTCATTGCCTTGGCGTGATCGGAACTAGAGCTGCATCTGAGGGTTTACGTGCCTTCAACTCACTGAGGAAACCATGAAAAAGCTATTTCTCGCGTCCATGATCGCCGTTACATCAATCTCCTTCGCCGGCATCCCTGCCGAAGCGAAGACCGTGATTAAGACCGACCACGGACGTTATCATCAAGCATCACAATCGACGCCATTGCCGTACCAAGGTAGTCAAGCATTGGAAGCATCACCGCATGGTTGTTGAGAAGATTCGCGTCTGCGGATGACCTAATGGAAACGCGCCTCGCTATTGGGGCGGGTTCCTCCTTTAAACGGCTTTCTGTTTCCGCGCTTTTATGACCCATGGGCAAGGGGCTGGAGGCGCCATCCACAGCCCAGCAGAGCGGTTGTTGCGGGAATCACCTACCCTGTGCCTGTCGCGCCGCCGAAACGCAACTTTCGGCCACCCCTGCGATTGCATTCGGTAGATGCTGCGGGAGCAGCTCTGCGAGCATTAAATAGCCAGATCGAGCCGGAACAAAAGGTGGCTGACGCCGCATCCTGGGCGGGCCTGACGGCTGATGCTCGGCAAATTCAAATTCCGCTTTCACGGATGATGACGCCGGCAACCTTCCGCCAAATCTGGCCGCCAATGGACGCGGGGCGAGCTACGACGACCGCAATCCCTGTCATCATATGCTGGAGCGGGGCCGGTTCCATCACATCCATGGTGACGCGATAGAGTGACACTTCCGGAACCAGCGTCGCGTTCGCTCCTTGCCGCGTTGCGATCGGGCCGCCGTGCGCGGAGGCGAGTTCGTGGTCGGGCAGTGTCTTTATGGCGGCGTCATCGATGGCGATCACGCGCGTAGCTAGACGCGGTAGGGCAAGATCAATGGGAACAAATGAGCCGGCGCTGCCGACCTTGATGCGCTGAAGGTCCGCCTCCACGACATAGGCATGGACGCGGGCAGCCGAGCGATCCGCAACCAGCCCAACGGATTCGCCGGCCTTGACCCACTCGCCGGCCGCAAGTGGCTCGGCAAGCTGCACCATAGTCCCTGACACTGGCGCGCGGATAACGAGCCGTTCCCGCTCGACCTCGGCGGCCGCAAGCTCCGCTTTGGCTCCCTCCAATTCACGTTCCAGGAGTTGCGCATCGGAGCGCAGCGCCGGATCCTGCGCTGCCGCGCGGGTTCGCATCACCAGATCATCGACATGCAGCTTCGATTTCTCGAACTTGAACTCGATCTCCGGCGAGGCAAATTCGACGAGCGGCTCGCCCTTTTCCACCTGATCGCCGACCTTCACATGGATCACCGAGACACGCCCCGGCATCTGGGAGAACAGCTCGACCTGGGTGGCGGCTGCAAGCAGCGCCGGCGAATGAACCGAGCCCCGCCAGGGAATGATCAGCGCAACGAGAATGCAGGCGAGGACGGTGATAGTGAGAACAGTTCTGGCGTTCAGCGACCTGCTTCTGCGCCGCTTTCCCCATTCGACCAGCTCGCGGACGATTGGACGTGCGAGGAACCACCACAGCTCCACGACGAACAACAGGATACCAAGCGCTTTGAAGAACATGTGGTAGACGACGAGGGCGATTCCGAGGAACAGAAAGAAGCGGTAGAACCAGGTCGAGAATGCATAAGTCAGAAGGATGCGACGCATCCCTGCCGGCCAGGCCTCCGGAGGCGGAGCGCCGAAATCGAACAGCAGCTCCCGAAGCTTGTGGCGGGCGAGCGCGAAGGAGCGCTCCTGCAAATTGGGCACGTCGATCAGGTCCGAGAATAAGTAATAGCCGTCGAACCTCATGAAGGGCGACATGTTGACTAGCACCGTCAGCACCCATGCGGTGGTCGCCCAAACAAAGACAACGCTGCGGATTATGCCGTCGGGAAGGAAGCTCCACAGCAGCAAGGCATAGGCCGCGAGGCAGCATTCGGCCGCTACGCCGGCGCAACCGATCGCGAGCCGCTGCCGCCGGTCCTTGAGGCGCCAGGCTGCACTTGTGTCGGTGTAGAGGACCGGCGCCATTACAAGGAGCGCCACGCCCATGCTCGGGACGCGGCAGCCGTAGCGCTTGGCTGTAAGGCCATGGCCAAGCTCATGAAGGGCCTTGGAGGTGAGTAGCGCTGCTCCCGCCAAAGCCGCACCTTCCAGCGAGAAGAACCAGGGCAATGACGCCTTGAACATGTCCCATTGCCGCAAAGCGAGATATAGTCCCATCAGCCCGGCAAGTATCGTGGTTGCGAGGAAACCATAGCTGTAGACCCAGCCCAGGCGTGGCAGCAGAGCCTCGAGAATTCGGTCCGGCCGCAGGAGCGGAATGCGGATGAAGAGATAGTGGTGGAGTAGCCAGGTGAGCCATCCATGCTGTCCGGCCGCTTTGCGCTCGAGGAGACGCCAGGTCGCTTCGGGCCTCGCCTCGCGCAACAGGTGGGCGTTGGCAAGGAAGCGGACAAACTGCTCGACATCGACCTTTGTCGGCCGAAGCGTTGTGTCGCGGCCGATCTGGTCAACGATCTCCTGCATGTCGCCCAGGTGCCAGCGGCATAGCACTTCGAACTCTAGCCAACCGATACGGTAGAACCGATTGGCGGCCGGATCGTAGAGCGTCCAGCTCGGCGCCCCGCCAACGAGCCGGCCGGCCGGCTCCAAGACAAGCTCGTCGCGCAACGGCGGAAAACCGGCCTGGGCCGGCGCGGCAGCGGCGCTGTTCGGCACGGGGCGCTCGGTTGCCGCGCCCGCGCCGAGGCTCAGAACCCCAGCCATTGCCGAGCCGCCGACATCGGTCGCCGAAATATCGCATAGGCCAGTGGCACTTGCTCGCCATAGAGCTTCGCAGTGCCCTTGAGCCCGATCCGTGGCAATTGCTCGTCTTTGGCAAGCCGTGCCTTCGCGCGATAGGCAAGCACCCCGTCGGCTCCTTGCTGCGCCTTGTATGAGACGAAGGTCAAGACAGCATCCAGCGGCCGCCCGGGCTCGATGTTCAGGAACAGCCACACCGGTCCGCCGATTTCGAGATCGATCGCATCGGCAGCGGGCAGGCGCGCCTCGACCTCCACCTTGTCCGGATCGGCAATCAACATCATGCGCTCGCCAATGGCCACGGGCCGGCCGATCCAGTCGTTCGGATCGTCATAGACTGCTATTCCGGAGCGCGGCGCCTTGATCTCCGTCTGGCCAAGCTGTTCGGCGAGATAGGCGCCCTCTGCCCTCTGCTGATCCAGCTTGCCTTGGAGCACCGGCAACGAGGCGCGGACCTTCTGGTCAACGACCGCGAACTGTTTCGCCTGGCGCAGCTCGGCTTGCGCCGCCTCCTCAGCGCGGGTCGCTACCTCGAGCTGGTTGCGCAGCCTCCTCGGATCGAGCGTGACGAGGGTCTGCCCTTGCACCACGGTTTCATTCGGCTTGACGAGGACGTTCTCGACGACGCCGTCGAGCGGCGCACGGACCATGAAGGATTCGCGCGGAGCGATCTCGGCCTGCGCAAGCACCGACTGGCGAACCGGCAGGAAACCGAAACCGATGAGCAGCGCTAGCAAGAGGGTAGCGGCTACGCTGCGCCGGCCCTTTCCTGCGTATACTATCTTCTCGCGAAGGAGCCTGCCTTTGAGCTGGGCCTTCCAGGCATGGCCATAGGCATCCGCCAACAGTGCCAGGAGATTTCGCTCTCCCTCGTTCAACGGCGTCTCCCGCGCCAGGACGAGCGCACCGAGCGGAAGCGCAAGAGGGATCCATACCAGATAGGACGGCAGCCATTCCGACCAATCGGCTGCAATCGCGGGGTCGATGTCGGCAGCAACGACTTCGACTACTCCTTGATGGCTCTGCGCATCAAGATAGGAGCAGAGCCGGCCCGCCCACACAACGTAAGGAGCATGTGGATCCGGAACGGCAATGCCCGAAACCGCGCTCACGCATCGCGCCGGAGCCGAACGCCACAGCAGGGCCTGGCGGTAGCGCACGACCGCGAGGGTCTCGTTGACCATGACGAAGGGCAGTTCGTCGCCGCCCGCGGCACGCGCCCGCTTCTCCAATTGAAGAAGGGCCGTGAGGCGTAGAAGTTCGCGGCTGGGGATGTTGCTCATGGGATGGAAGACGTCCCCCCTTCCGGCGGCGCGACGAGCGCGAGGCCGCTCATGCCAGGAATGAGTTCCGGATAGTTGCCGTCGATGCGGGCGTAGACCTTGATCGACTGACTAACCGGGTCGATTCGTGCCCCTGTCCGGGCAACGATTGCGGGAAAGTCGCGATTGAGCTCGTCTATGCGCAGGGCGAACGTCGCGCCAGGTTTCAGCCAGGTGAGCCAACGTGACGGAGCAAGTAATTCCACCTCGAGATCGTGGTCGCTTATGATATCGAGCATGGGCTCACCCGCCGAAACATACTGGTATTGATGAACCTTCAGTTCTGCGATCCGGCCGGAGAACGGCGCCATGATATTGCAGCGCGAGACATCCGTCGCGGCAGCGCTGTATTCCGCTTTGGCGCCGAGCAGGTCTATCTCGGCAAGGTCGACATCAACCTTGCCAGTCGCGCCTTTCTTGTCGAGCACCTTGAGCGCGTCCACTTTCCGACCGCTGCGGCGGACCTGGGCGTCCGCAAGAGCCAGCTTGGCCTGGTAGGTTGCGCAGTCGATAGCGGCAATCTGCTCGCCTTCGCGGAAAGCCTCCCCCTCGCGGAACGGTAGGGCCACCACCTTCCCTGCTACCTCGCTGGAAAGCATGGTGGTGCTGCGCGAGACCAGTTGCGCGCGAATACCTGTCCCGTCCGCCGTCTGCGACAGGGCAAGGCCAGTGCCGGCGGCAAACAAGGCTATCGACAGGAAGGACAAAGCGGCGTGCGAGCCGAACATGCGGTCAAGTCCCCGGGCAACAGCCGAACGGCGCGCTTCCACCGTCATGGGCCGCTCTTCTTCGCCGGGACCGAGGCGACGGCCCCGCCGTCGACTTTGACAGGAGCGGGCGCGGGCGAATACAGATCCGGCACTTCGATCTTGTCGCTCCGCCATTCGGATTCACGCTGACGGATGGTGGCCACCAAGGCGTCGAGGTCGGTCGTGCTCATGCCGTCCGGAAGCGCGTCGAGGCCGAGCGTCACGTAGATATAGGCATTGGCGTTCTGCAGGTCGGCATAGGAGCGATTGCGCGCCAGCTCGGAAAGCGCGGCATTGGCCCGCTCGAATATGCGGTCGAGGTCGGACGCCGTTTCGGCGTCCGCCGTTTCGGCCGCTACGGCGGCAATGCGACGGTTGACCTCGGCCAGGGTGCGCGCATTGTCGTAGTTCTTGCGGGCGATCTGATATTGCTGGGCGGCAATCTGGACCTGTGCGAGCACGGACGCCGTCATTGCAAACCTGCGCGTTTCAGCAATCTCCGCCTGCACCTCGTTCATTCGCTTCACATCGGGCAGCGTCGCCAGCCGCAACAGGTTCACCGCCACGCGAGCACTCGCCTCAGCCCAGTTGTTGAAGAGGAGATAGTTGTTGCTGTCGTAATTGAGCGATCCGAGCAAGGTAACACCTGGGACGAGCTTCAGCAGCGCCTTGCGCCCTTCCTGCTGCACGATCCGGGTGTTGTAGTCCTCCTCACGCAGCTCCGGCCTGTTCACCAGCGCCACGCGTTCCATCTCGTCGATCGTCAACCGCACGGGCGCAAGCACGGGCGTGTTCTTGGGTATGACCAGCTTGTATTGGGTGCCGGGGCGCAGCCCCATCAATTGCGCAAGCTGCGTCTTGGCGATCGCGAGATTATCGTCGACCGCCTCCAATTGCTGGATCAGCTCGACGAGCGAACGCTGGTATCGAAGCGCGGCGAGCGGATCCTGCGCACGCGCTGATTCCAGGTCGCGCGAAGAGACCAGTGCCCGCCGCGCCTCGGCGATGATCGGCCGCAGGCGTGGACGGAGCCGCTCGGCTGCCACCGCCGTCCAATAGGTCGAGCGGACCTGCTGAAAGATGTTGTTGATGACCCGGCGCCGCTGCTCGTTGGCGATCTGCACGCGATCGGCCTGCTGCTTCGCTTGCAGATAGCTCAGGCCGAAATCGACGATGTTCCAGGAAAGGGTTAGGTCTGCGAATCCGCGCTGGCGATCGACCGAGACGTTCTGGAAGTTGGACGGGCTGATCACGCCACTCTGATAGCTGGCGCTCGAGCTCACCAGTTCGCGGTCGCGCTCCACGTAACCGGCATTGGCCGTGAGGTTGGGCAGCATGTCGAGCTTCGTGAGGTCGAGCTGCCGGTCCTGCATGGCAGCATTGAATATCTGCAGGCGATGGTCGAGATTGTACCCGACGGCCCGCGCCTGGGCCTCCTCCAGGGATATCGGGCCGGCCGGAGCGGGGCTGCTGTGTTCAACCGCCGCAAGATCCTTGGATGCGCGAGCGATATTCTCGCCCAGCGTGAACGGTTCAGGTTTGATGACGCAGGCGCTCAGGCCCACGCACAATGTGATCGCTGGCAGTCGTAGCAGCATTTGATGTATCCCCACCCGAATTCTGGATTTTTGCCGCCACGCACTCAGCGGTCGCCGCTCGCATCCGCCGCCAATGATTCGATGAAACGTGCCGCTTGAATCATTTGGCCGGCAGGACCGAGCGCTAACAAAAGATTGCTTAACGAGATACTGTTTTTTCCGCCTTCCGGTTCGATATCGAACGTGGCAAGCGAAACGTGCGGAAGCCCAGCGCCCATTTGGTCCGGAACCTGTATTTCATGGTTTTCCGTCGACTTGTCGCCGTCGTGATCATCCCCGGTCGGAGCGTCTCTTTGCTCCGGCTGAGGAGAGCTACCAGGCTTGATCTCGTCAGTTACATTGTCCGGCTTGGCAGGCTTGGTGGCCTTTTCCGGATGTGGATGTTTCCCAGTACCGAAATCGAAGCTCTTCTTGACGTCGCGCAACACGTGGATGGTGAGCACGGACTCCGCCTCGTTCCCGTCGGTGTCGCGAGCAACCACACGCACGGTGTAGACGCCCGGCTTCACAGTGTCGTCCGGTATGGCGGTGACGCTTTGGGTATGCGCATCGAAGGTTATCCAGGACGGCAGTGGCAGGTCGCGGCCGAGTCGGGCCTCGAAGAAGAGCGTCCCCCCCTCGAGCCCATATTGCTGGAACGACATCTGCTGCGTGACCGGCTGCCAGGTCACCGTGTAGCGGTAGATGGGGCGGCCTTCGAGATGCCCCATGTCGCCATAGGATTGCTCGTCAAGCCCGCGAATATCCCACTGTGACGCTCCGCCCCAATACTCTTGTTCCCCACGCTCATCGAATTGATCAGGCGGGTTCATGATGTTTGGATCGCCGGGGGGTGGCTGGATCACGGTAATATCCACCACATGGGTCGCCGTTCCAGGCCGGGCGCCGGCTCCTGAGCCGCCGTTCAGATGGTCGTCCAGGGCGATGGTCAGCTGGTCGGAACCTGCGTAGTTGCGATCGGCCCTATAGGTGAGCGTGGCAAGCGCTGCGTTGATGGCATCACGCGTGCCCGAAATAGTGAGCGTCGTTCCGCTCCCCTCCCCTGTGATGGCTCCGGTCGGATCGGCGATGCTGATCACGCCATTCGCAACGCTCAGCGAGATCGTGAAGGCATCGGCCGCCCCGGTCGCCGAGAGGTCGATCAGGTCGTCGATGCTGACGGCCGGCGCATGATTGGAACCACTGCCGCCATCGAAAGCCACGGGTGTGTCTGGCATGGTGGAGACACTGCTCGGCCCTGTGACCGTCGGCGTATCGTTGCGCGGTTCGATATCGATGCGCATGGTGGCTGTGGCGGAGTAGTCGGTGCCGTCGCCGAGCTGATATCGGAAACTCGTATATCCGGCGCCGTTCCCGTCCGGTGCCGGGCGATAGGTGAGCTTGCCGGCCGCGATGTCGGCCACGCTCATGGCGTCTCCGGCGATGACCGCCTTGCCGTCCAGATAGAGTGTGCCTCTGGCCGGCAAATTGATGATTCTCACGTCCTCAAGCGCATCGCCCGTGTCGACATCTGTCGAGGCGAAGTCGTCAGGCGTGAGCACGATGGCACCATCCTCGACGCCGCTCACCGTATGGTTCGTGTCGACGACGACCGGCGCGTCATTCGAGCCGGTTATGGTGATGGTGAGCTCTGCGGTGGACGTGTCGCCGTCACTATCCGTGATCGTGTAGGTGAAGACCTCCGTAACTGTCTCGCCCGGACGCAGCCCGTCGACGGCTGGGTTGGCGTTGTCCAGCACATAGGAATAGCTGCCGTCGGCATTCAGTGTCAGGGTGCCGTATGTGGCACTCGCGGGAGTTCCGATCGGCTTGGAATCCCCGTTGAAGCTCAGGCCGGTCACCGTGCCGCCATCGGCGCCAAGATCGTCGGCCACGTCGCCCGCACCGCCGCCACTCACCACATTGCCCGTGACCGCGCTGGTGTTCTCGGCGATCATTGCCGCATCCGGCTCCGCAACCGGCACATCGTCGATGATGCGCACCGTCAGCGTACCGGTGCTGCTGTCGCCCCCCGCGTCCGTCACGGTCAGAGCGATCGGATCCAGGCCCTCCGTCGCCGATGGCTGGCTCTGCGGCGCCTTCAGCATGTAGCTATAGCTCAGCGTTCCGCTCGTCGGCACAGCGCCCGCAGCAAGGCCTGGCACAAAGCCGGTCAACGTCAGGATGCCCTCGCCCGTGTCGATCGATATCGGCGTCGAGCCCAACGTCTGCAGCTCAGCCAGCGCCACTGTCCTGCCGCCCACGGTGATGGAGGCAAGGCCATCCGGCGACGTGATGTTGACAGTGCCCGTCCTGGTCTCGCTTATATCCGACGGCGAGGTCAGGCCGTGCTCCTGTACCTCTGCCTCGCCCGCCGCTCCGCCATTGCCGTCAACGGGGACGATACTCGGCGATCCGTCGGTATTGCCCTCTATCGTGATGGTCAGCGTCGCGCTCGAGGTCTCGCCGTCGCTGTCGACGATGGTGTAGCTGACGGTCTCGCTCAGACTGTCGCCGGTCTTCAGCTGATTGACGGCCGGGTTGCCGTTGTCGAGCGTGTAGGAGTAGCTGCCGTCGGCGTTCAGCGTCAGCGAGCCGTAGGCGGTTGTAAACGCCGTGCCTGCCGTGCGCGCGGTGCCGCCGAAGCTCACCCCGGTCACGACGTCGCCGCCGGCGGGAGGACCATCGGCACCGAAGACGTCGGCCACGTCCTGCGGACCCGCTCCCGTCACCACGTTGCCGCTCACGGTCGCGGTGTCTTCCACGATCGTCGCCGCATCGTTGTGCGCCGTCGGCGCGTCGTCGATGATACGCACTGCCAGCGTGCCATTCGCGCTACCGCCGCCATTATCCGTCACCATAAGTGCGATCGGGTCCAGGCTCTCCGTCGCCGACGGCTGGTTCTGCGGCGCCTGCAATGCGTAGCTGTAGCTCAGCATGCCGCTCGTCGGCACGCCGCCAACAGAGCTGCCTGCGGTGAAGCCGGTCAGCGTCAGCGTACCCTCGCCCGTATCGATCACAACCGGCGAGCCCGAGAGATTGTTCAGCTGCGCCAGCGTTACCGTCGTGCCGCCGACTGTGATGGAGGCAAGCCCATCCGGCGACGTGATGTTGACAGTGCCCGTCGTGGTCTCGCTCGAATCCGACGACGAGGTCAAGCCGCGTTCATAGACCTCGGCCTCGCCCGTCGCACCGCCGTTAGCGTCTACGGGAACGATGCTCGGGCCGCCGTCTGTATTGCCTTGGATCGTGATCTTCAGCGTGGCGGTCGAGGTCTCGCCGTCGCTGTCGATGATGGTGTAGCTAGTGGTCTCACTCAGCGTGTCGCCGGCTTTCAGCTCATTGACGAGCGGATTGCTGTTGTCGAGCTGATAGGTGTAGCTGCCATCGGCGTTGAGCGTCAGCGAGCCATAGGCGGTCGTAAATGCCGTTCCCACGGTGCGTGCCGTGCCGTTGAAACTCACATCGGTCACGACATTGCCGCTGGCGGGGGGACCATCGGCGCCGAAGCTGTCCGTCACATCCTGCGGGCCCGCCCCGGTCACCACGTTTCCGCTCACGGCGGCGCTGTCTTCCACGATCGCCGCCGCGTCGTTTTGCGCCGTAGGCGCGTCGTCGATGATAAGCACCGTCAGCGTGCCGATCGCGGTGTCTCCGCCCGCATCCGTGACCATCAACGGGATCTGGTCCAGGCCCTCCGTCGCCGCGGGCTGGTTCTGCGCCACCTTCAGCACGTAGCTGTAGTTCAGCGTACCGCTCGTTGGCACGCCGCCGACCACGGCGCCCGGCGTGAAACTGGTCAGTGTCAGCGTACCCTCGCCCGTGTCGATCACGACCGGCGAGCCCGAGAGACTGTTCAGCTGAGCCAGCGTCACCGTCGTGCCGCCCACGGTGATCGAGGCAAGGCCATCCGGCGCCGTGATGTTGACGGTGCCGGTGGTCGTCTCGCTCGTGTCCGCCGCGCCAATTAGGCCGTGCTCGTGGACCTCAGCCTCGCCGGTCGCCCCGCCATTGCCGTCGACCGGCATGATGGTGGGCGAGCCGTCCGTGGTGCCCGTAATGGTGATCGTCAGCGTCGCGGTATCCGTGCCGCTTGCCCCGTCGCTGATCGTATAGTCGACGGCATCCGTCAACGTCTGCCCGGTCTTCAGCGCATTGACCGCAGCGTCACTGTTGTCAAGCTCGTAGGTGTAGGTGCCGTCCGCGTGCAGCGTCAGCCAACCGTGGGTGGTCGCGAAGCGCGATCCAACGCCCAGCGATGTGCCCCCGCGGCTCACATCCGTGACCGTCAACACCTGAGTGTCAGGATCCGTGTCCTGCCCGGCACCGCCGGCTGCACCGGCGATTACATTGCCGCCGACGGAAGCCGTGCCTTCTGCGATCGTGTTCACGTCATCGACCGCAACTGGCGGATCGTTGGTGATCTGGATTGTGATCGTTCCCGAGATCGGAGCGGCAGCGAGCGACGTCGCACCGCCGGCATTGCCGCCGGCCTGTTGGTTGTTTCCGTCTTCCAGTGTGATGGTGTAGCTGCGGGTCGTGTCCGCGCCATAGTTCGTCGGGTTGTCGCTGGTGTTGCGGTAGGAGATCTGCGCGATGATCTGTTGCACCTCGGCGATCGTGGTATCGCCGTCGAGGGTGATCGTGAGCGTGCCGTTGGTCCCTCCGCTGACGTTCACACCCACCGGCAGCGCGCCGTCGACGAACAGGACGTCTCCCGTCCGGAAGGACGCGCCGAGGCGTACCGTGATCTGGCCAGACCCGAACACGCTCAGACCCGGCGTCGTGGTCAGGTCGATATCCGACAGCGTGACCGTACCGCTATTGACCAGTGCCGTCCCTGGAATACTGTTTCCGGTGCCCGTCTCGCTGTTTTCGACGACAGTCGGGTTGCTGGCCGTTCCGTTGAGCACCGGTGCATCGTTGAGCGGTGTGACCATAGTGGATAGCGTGCGAACAAACGACCATGTGCTCGTCTGGTCGTTCACCGTCGCCGAGATGTCGGCACTTGCAGCGAAGTTGACCGTGCTATCCGCACCGCGGACGGTGAGCCCGTCGGGTATGCCGTTGAAGTCGGCGGCGGGGAGGAAGCGCAGCCGCGCAGTCGTGGGCAGCAGCAGTGCTGCCGCGTCGGAGACCGCCGTCGAGACGTCGTCCCATGTCGCGCCTTGATCGAGAGAATATTGCCAGATGCCCTGCCCCGCCGACGCCGTATTGCCGATAATCGCGATGCCGCCAAAGCTGGTTGCGGCATTTCCGCCGCCCGTAATACCCGACTGGTTGTCTGTTACATCGCCGTAGCTGACGCCGAACAATGCCGAAACCGTAGCTCCGGACGGACCAGTAGTATCTTCCGGCACGCTGCTCAACGTCCCGTTGCCGAGCGTCGGCCGGTCGTTGGTGTTGGTGACGCTGGTCGACAGCACGACCGATCCGCTGCTGTAGCGTGTCGTGCCACCGGTGGCGCCTCCGCCGGACAGATCGACAACGGTGCCGCTTGTCGGCACGGTTCCGCCGTCTTCCACGAGTCTGACGGTCATCGCATTGGGCGTACCATGGAAATCGGCTGCAGGGTTGAACCTAACCAGCGTGTCGGCGCTGAGGATGAGCGCGTCGTCGAGGCTCCGCGTGCCGATAGCCACCCAGGTGCTGCCGTCGAAATATTGCCACGTGCCCTGGAGGGCATTGGTCGTCAGTCCGACGATGGCGACGCCGGCGAAGCTGTTCGAGCTCGAACCTCCCGCAATGGGATCGAGCGGATCGCCGAACTGACCTCCGAAAAGGCTACCGACGGTCTGGCCGGCGGGCGCGCTGTCCTCCTGAGCGGCCGGCAGCGTTTCCGTCCCGTCGCCGACAACCTGGGGCGCATCGTTCACCGGCGTCACCGTGAAGGTGAAGCTACGTGTGGTCAAGAGCGCCGCGCTCGCTCCATCGGCAAAAGCGAAATCGCCGGGATTAGCGGTGGCGTCATTCGTGTCGCCCGCCAGGCTCCCGGGTCGGGCGCCGTTGTGGCCGCCATCGTTTACCTCGATGGTCACGTTGAACGTACCGTTCCAGTCGCCCGCCGTCGGCGCGCCGGCGACATCGGGAAGCTGGATTCGGATGCTGTTCACTGTCGAGTTGATGTCCGCGACCGACCCGCTGAGCGTGAGCGTGCCGGTACCGATACCGGAAACACCGGCCGAACCGCCCGCCGAAGCGAAGGTGAAGCCGCTGGGGAGCGTCACGGTGGCGGTAACGGTGTCGCTCAAAGCGTCACTGTCGGTGATGGCAATACCGCCAAGCTGGACCGTGGTTGAGCCTTCGGGCGTGACGAGGGGGCCGCTAAGGTCGATATGCGCTGGATCGTTGGCACCGCTCGAAAAGAGATCGCGAGAGTTCGAAGCCACATTGAGCGCGAGCCCGCCCGGAACGGCCGCATAGGGGTCGATCGCCGTCGTCGGCACGGCGGCGGCACCGTTGCCGCCATTGTCGTTGAGGCCGCCGTCGGCGCCTCCCGTCAGCGCCCCTGACAAGACGTCACGCACGCGGTCGTCCGCGACGACCTCGACGCGGTAATGATTGTCGCTGTTGGCGAGGCTGCCAGTGAACTCGACCTGCAGCCCGGCAAGATAGGTGTTCACCTGATCGCGAGTGCCGCGGATGACGAGCGCGCTGCCGGTCCCATCGTAAGTATTGTCGACCTCGAACGTACTCCCCTCGCCCGGAGCACTCATGGAGGTGATGTTGACGTCCTGGTGCTGCAGGCCACTGAGCGGAACATCTGAGGTCGACGTGATCCGCACCGTCACCTGGACGAAATCGGTTTCGCCGGCTGCGAGACCGGCCTGGCCATCGCCGCCGAGGTCGATATCGCCGACTGAAAAGCCCGGGACCACCGTCGATCCACTCACCAGCACCGAGCCGGACCCGGCCGAGACGGTCGGCACGTCGTTCACCGGAGTGATGTCGAGCGCAAGCGACAGATCGGGCGGATTGTTCGCAGCCTGGCCGGTGCCGAGGTTGGAGCCGCTGTCGCTGAAGGAGACGGCGAGCGTCACATCCCCGGCCGTGACGCCATTGAGGTCGTGGTTGACGTTCTGCGCGCCTCTATAGGTGAGGCTCGAATTGAGGAGGTTCTGGATATCTTGCGCGGTACCGGTGAGGACCAGCGTACCGGTGTCTCGGCCGCTGACCGTGAGGGCGCCCGCGCTCGCCGCGACATTGAGCATGCCGCTCGGCACGGTGAGCGTTACTGTCACGGGCGTCCCGAACGCCGCGGATTCCGGATCCGCGATCGTGAAACTGATCTGGCTGCCGATCGGTGTCGCCTGGTCTTCGTAGGTCGATGCTGAGTTGCTTCCGCTCGTCAGCGTCGCCGGATCGTTGATGCTGGACGCGCGGATGATCACAGTCGCCGCCGCAATGTTGCCGGCGATGGCACCGCTGGTCGGCGCCGCATCGGCGTACCAGTTATATTCGGTCGATGGCACGGTCAGAGGCGTGCCGGTCATGGGAGTCTCCGGCTCGTTCAGCGTGCCGCCACCATTGCCGCCCGGCTGCACGCCAGCGATGCTTCCATCTCTGTCGACGAGATTGCCGCCTGCGTCACGCAGACGATCATCGGCAATGACCTCGACTTTATAGACCTGATCCCTGTCATTGCCGAACGACACCTTGAGGGTGGTCAGCGCAGCATTGACGTCGGCGGCCGTACCCCGCAGCACAAGGAAATCGCCGTTTCCGTCGTGATCTGCATCGATGGTCGTACCGCCGGCGGTGACATCGAGCTGCACGTCCGCATAGTCAACGGCGCCGAAGGCGCTGTTGTTGGAATTGAGCAGTCGCACGACCACCTGCACGAAGTCCTGTTCTTGTGCCGTCGTGGTCTCGAGATCGGGATCGGCGACGCTGAAGCCCGGCACGCTAGTCAGATTGTCAGTCACGTTGACCGGACCAGACGGGGCTGTAACGACCGGTGCGTCGTTGGTGGGCTTGAGATAGATCCAGAACTCGCGCGCCGTCTGCTCGGCGGCGCCGTCCGCCAGTGTGAAGACGAAAGTGTCGTCGGGCGTGCTCGGGTAGCCGCTGCTGGTCGGGTCGTCGCCATTGCTGAGATAATAGATGCGGCCGGCGTCGAGATCTGCTTGCGAGAAGGCCGAGCCGACGCCAATCGTCGTGAAGTTCAGCCCGTCGGTCGAATAGGCGATGCGGCCGTGCGCGGGTGCAGTCGTGATGCGGTACTGCACCTGCTGCGCCGTGCTGTCCGGATCGACCGCCCGCAGCATAGCCGACGTGATCTGCGAGAACGAGCCTTCCCAGGTGATCTCCAGCGGCTGATTTGCGCTGGTACCCGACGGCAGATTTCCTGTTGGATCGGGCTGCGTCGGGTCCTGCGCAATCTGCGGTGCATCGTTGACGTTGGTGATGAAGAAGCCAACCGTTGCGATGGTCGACGTCGCGCCCCAGCGGTCGGTCGCCTGCACCTCGAACGCATCGCTGCGGTCCTCCCCGCCATCGTGCACGTAACGCAAGCGCGTGCTAGCTGGGTCGTTCGTGATCCAGGAGGCGTCGATCTCCATACCGGCGGGGAGATCCAACCAATCGCTGCCGTTGTAATATTGCAGCTTGCCGTGGTCCGCAGCGTTGGTGACCGTGAAGGTCAGCGGCTCGGAAGCATCGTGGTTGACTGCATAGTTGTCGCCGCCGCCGGGCAGTGTGGGGGTGCCCTCAAGATAGCTCTCGCTCTGGGCATCGTCCGCGTCGCCGAAGTTCAGCATGCCTGACGTGATGGCTACGGTCTCGCCCTCGTCGATAATATTTTCCGACGATCCGGTCGCGACTGGTGCATCATTCACCGGCTTTATGTAGAAGGTGAAGTCCGCATCCCACTGGTCGGCGGTGAGGCCGCCGCTGCCATCGCTCACGAGCACGCCGGCCGAGGCCTGAAGCCTGACACTCGATTCGAAATCCTCGCCGCCATCGTGCTGGAAACGGACCAGTCCGGCATTAAGATCCGCCTGGCTGAAGGTGTCGTAGACGCTCAGGTTGACCCAGGCGCCGTTCACGAACTTCTGCAACTCGCCGTTCCAGGTCGGGCCAGCGCCGTCAAAACCGAGCACGGTATAGACGACCTGGGAAGGGTCGACCCCTTCCACCGTGTAGTTCAGGCCGGGCTGGCCGGCCGTGCCGTTGGTCAGGACGACGGTCCCTCCTTCGACCAGCGAACCAAACGAGGTTCCGGTCGGGTTCGTGCCGGCGAACGTCGAGCTGGCGCTCGCCGTCGTCGTTTGGCGGGTCGGTAGAGTGCCGTTCGTACCGTTGGGCGTCTCGATCAGATTGATCGTAAAGGTAAAGTTCCGCAAAGTGTCCGAAGAGGTCGGCCCTGTATAGACGCCGCCCAGGCGTTCGAATTGCGCGCCGTCGTCATTCCAGTGGGGCGCGAGCGCATTGTCCACCACCTGGAAAATGAAGCTGTCCGTCAAGCCGGTGGCCGGGTCTGCGCCATCAAGTTGCCAATATTGCACCCGCCCGGCCTGCACGTCCGCCAACGTAAAAGTACCACCTTCCGGCAGGAAGGATTCGGCACCGTTCACGTCTTTGTAGACGAGCCGTCCCTGATTGAGGCCGGTCTGCGACGTGACGATAAAGGTGATGTTTTCGGGCGCCGAATCGACGTCTGTCGCATTCAGCATCGTTGGGGTCAGGATCACCTTGTAGTCGGTTGACGTATTGCCCGTCAGCGCCGGCACGGTCGCTGTGCGTGTGCTGGTTTCGACCCACACTGGGTCATCGTTGGCCGGACGGATCGTCAGATCAATCGTGCCGGTCGCCTCCGCTGCGGTTCCGGTTCCGCCGCCGCCGTCGATAACCTTGACCCCGAAGCTGTCGTTGGGGGGGCGGCCGTTCGAACCATCGACCCCGTCGTTCGCATAGGTTAGGCCGGCCCGGTTGGCATAAACAAAGACAAAACCGGTGTTGATGTCGCTCGCCGTGATGGCATGATTGGTGAAACTTTGGGTGACGCCGCCGACGGTTGCCGTTCCGGTGAAATAGAGCGTGCCGTGATCCGGCAGATCGGTCAGTTGGACATTCAGCACGGTATCGCCGCTATCGCCGCCACCGCTCGCATTGATGAGATTGCCGACCACAGACTGCGGCACGCCGCCGAGAGTGGCATTGGCAGGCTGGCCCTCATACACCGCGCCGCTGCCGGAGACCGTGGGCGCCTGATTCACCGGCGTTATATCGAGTGTGATCGTAGCCGTGTCGGAACTTGCCTGCGGCGTTGCGCCGTCATTGAGCGAGATCGTGAAGCTATCCGGGCTGTTCTGGTCCGCTCCTGTTGCAGTATGATGATAGGCGAGCTTGCCGCCAATTACGTCCTGCTGCGTGAAAATGGAGCCGACGCCGATACGCTGGTCATTGAGCGTGAGATAGCCGAATTGGGGGTCATCGGTCAGGCGATAGACGATCTGGCTGGAGACCTGTGTCCCGGCCGTAACCTCCGGATCGACCGGAGCAAGCACGCCCGTACCAAGCGTCAAGGTGCCGCCCTCGATCACGGCCGTGGAGCGATCATCAAGAATGGCGCGATCGTTGGAGGGGGTGACCTCGACCGCAATGGAATGGTTCGCAGTGCCGCCGTCCGCGTCCTGAATCGTCAGCGAGATGCTGGTCGAGCCGGCGCTATTGCCGCGCTCCACATCGGCCGCGGCGAAGTTTAGGCTGTCGAGCCAGGCATTCGCCTGCGTCAGCGTGCCCGTAAAGCTCCAACCGCCAGTAATTGCGGTGCCGAGTCCGCCGCTGTTCAATACGGCGCCGATTGAGGTGTCACCCACTATCGCTGTGACGGTGACACTACCGGAGACATTGCTGTTGAATTGCCAGGCCGCGAGTGAAGCGCGATCGGCGCCGGCTGCGTTGAGGTCGCTTGGCTCGGCCACTCTCACAGTACCGGACGCCCCGCTGATCGTCGGCGGATCGAGCAGATGATCCCAGCTATCGAGCGAGGCCGCTTCGAAAGGCGTGGCGGCATCGATCTCGCCGCTTTCGACTTCCAGAATCCAGTCGCCGCCGCGTGCCGCGGCACCGGTGGCGTCGGCGGAAGCCGCCACGTCGGCTCCGGTGAGTGCCGAGAGGCTCCCAACCAGCGCTTCGCCCGAAGGCATCGACCCGACATCACATCCCCAGATCATGATGTCGCCATCGGTGCCGAGCGAGGCGCCCCATCCGGCGATCTCTCCGGCACGCGCGGCCAGGGTTGCGCCGTCGACGGCCGTCGACCCGACGCCGAAGGAGCCGCTTTCGCCATGGCCGACGAAATGGATCGCCGAAAGATTGCGATAGCCGGCCAGCGTTTCGCTGACCTGCGTAATTCCGTCGCGAGCGGGGTCGAGAACGACGATCTCGGCACCGGCACGCGGGGTGAAGGATTGGATGTCCGGCAGGCGGCCGTCGACGAAGACGATCTCGGTGACGGGCGCCGGGCCTGAGGTCGGAAGCGGCTCGGCGTGCGATGTCTCCGTGCGGCTATTCGCATCCGTTATATCGCCACGCGCGGCGTCGCCGGAGTGGTCCGAATTTGCGTGCGCCGGTTCGCCGTATCTGTCGGTTGCCGAAGCACTCTGGGCGGCGTGGGCCTGATCCGCAACGGTCGCCGCAGTCGCCGCGCCGGCCGCGTCGTACATGAAGCGGGGCTCGAGCGCCAAGGCGAGGCTAGCAAAGGAAATACCCCTGCTCGCCGAGGCCGAGCGAGTCAGACTCCGGGCATAAGCACCGCCGCGTTTCATGCAAAACCCCCTTCCGCTGCCCGCAAGGTCCCCCCTTTTTCAGGGCAGCCTCCTTGAAGCGTACGGCGCCATCGCTAACACCGGACTGGAATTCCCTTCAACGAGTGGTTGAATCAAGGGAAAACAACCTGTTAACGAAATCAATTGAAGATACTCTGGGACAAGCCGCCTACGTGGTTGCGCTACGACCAAGCAAATTCGTAATCCCCGCTACTGGCTTGATGCGCTCAAGCATCGCCCTCTCCCCAACATAGTCGGCTCCCAACCACGATCACATTCCTCTCCGGTGCGGACAGTGGCGTTCCACTAGCAACCGAATCGGCACTAGAGATCAGACTGCATTGAGAACCACACATAAGACGATTTATAAAGAGGTTAATCAAAATTCGGAATTACAGAAGTGAATATAAGCTAAGCTGAATATGTTCCGGACAGCATACACGCCCGATTACGTCTATATTTTTTGCTTGCCGGTACGACATCATGCCGTCGGCAGGGTTGGACAAAATGGAAGGGCGCGGGCGCGCCATGATCGTACAGATTATGAAGCGGCTCAGACCTGAGCGCGATACCATGAACAGCGACATGGAGGGCCTCGTCGATCCTGATCGCCTCGCCTTCGAAGATGAAGCTTTCCGCCTCGATCGACGCCGCCTCCCGGGCAAGCTCATGATAGCGGTCCGTCCAGTCGAAGCCGTTCTTGGTGTAGAAGCGAATGCCGTCGATGTCCTTGATCACTTCCGTGCGATAGCCGTCGAATTTGATTTCGTGGCACCACCCGTCCCCCTCGAGCGGCCGGTCGACAAGCTCTGGCTCCATTGGCCTGATGAACTTCAGCCGACCCCCGCCGGAAAGCTAACGCAATTGACAACCCACGTTACCGACGCGACTCAAGCCGCGACGCCCGTTTCAGTTCCGGAACATTTTAGCCAAATTGAATGTTTGAAAGGTTGAGGAGGCCGTTCATGCTGATCAAGGTTTGTCCGCTGTGCAATGGCGACGGCTTTGGCATCTCCCCGCCGCGAAGATCGACGACCGCTACGACCTTGCCAAAGCCACCATCATCTACGCCGACGGTTCGCGCGCGCCCGCCATGTGGGAGGGACCGCGCGGAACGTGTCGAACTCGTCGCCTACGAATTCTAATGCGCCATGTGCCAGGGGCTCGGGGAGTTCGAATGGAGACGCGGCAAGACCTTGGCGCCGCTTGCCGGCTCACGAAGCTAACCGCCCTTGTCCAGACCTTATTCACAAATGCCAAATTAACAATTGTTAACTCCGATGGCCCAAGGCATCTCGTGCTGGCTTATTTCATTGCGGAACTCCAACCCGCAGGCCGGCGTCCCTACGGCAGGTTGGTTACCCCACCCGCCCCCAAAGAGACGCCGGCCACCTAACCTCGATAGACGCCCCTTATATCGACCCTCGGTATTGGGTAGCCTCAACCCATAGAGCGAGCGCAATAGCTGGAGACCGCCCTTTTACCTCCCAGTCGCGGCCTCGATAGGGTCCGGCCGCAATCCACACTGTCTTAGAACGTTGATAGATTGTGATGCCTAGCGCACTCGCGCGGGCGCATAGCTCTGCGTGATTCCGATACATCCCCTATCGAGCTCCGTTGCTCCCTCATGATTGTGGAAGCAACAAACATGCCACGCTTGCGTGACAGAGGATCGCGGCGGCGGCTGTAAAATGCATTCTCATAAATTTCCTCCCTGAGAGATTGCGCGACACAACATCGTTCAAAGGAAAACGTTCCAGGGCCGGGCTTTGGTCGGATCGGCGCAGGACCTAAGTCCAATTCTAGATGAGCAGTGGTCTTGCCAGGCACGCCGCCCCGAGCCTGTCACCCAGCAGCACACCAGCAATGCTCTGGACTAAACGTAAAACACCCTTGTTGTTCTATAAGCAATGACATAGCAGTCGCGCTCATATATACAATAGCCGGGGGGCTTTTCGTGAAATCATATGTAATTAACCTAGACCGGAGCCCGGCTAGGTGGGATCGGATATGTCAACGCTTCACGTCGATTCGTTTGGAGTTTCAAGGAATTCCAGCTGTGGATGGAAGTTTGCTTCACTACGATGACGTGATGGCGATATATCAGCCCATCCCTAACGCGGCCACGCTGACGTCGGGGGAAGTTGGCTGCTTTCTGAGCCATCGCAATTGCTGGTCGGAGATAGCCTTGGGGCAAGAGCCATTTGGCTGCGTTTTTGAGGATGATGTAATCATCTCCTCACATTTACCTCAATTCATAGGGGACGACACTACTTGGATACCGGCCGACGCCGACATTGTCAAAATAGAGACGGTCCTGGGGAGGGTGTGGCTGGACCGCGTGGTTTCTATGTTACCCGGCAATTTCCGCCTTACCCTCCTGCGCAGCCTGCACTTCGGGACGGCTGGATACATCATCTCGAAATCTGCTGCAAAGCGGCTGTTAAAACTTACCGAGCGATTTTCCGATCCGGTAGACCATGTGATGTTTAACCCTGCCTTTGGCGTAGCCCGAGGCCTGAAAACGTATCAAATACTGCCTGCGCTCTGCGTTCAGTCGTACCATCTGTATCCAGAAGGATCTGATTTGGTCGACTCGCGCGCACTTACACAACACAGCACGGTTCGATTCCCCGACAATTTGGAAAACATGCCCTGGTTGAAACGGAAAACAAAATCGGCACTCCGTCGCATATGGCGGTTCGTGCGCCCGACATCGGAGAACCGAAATTCCCTTCGCCGACGACCCAAGCAGGGCGTGACCCGAACCACGGCGTCCCAATAAAAGCGCCGATAGACAGTTGCAATCTGAGCATCGCTGGTCTTCCTGAGATCGGCCTTCATGGCGTCCGCCTTCACATAGCGGCGGAAACCAGTGTGACGCCCTTCATGGTGGCGCCGCCCTTGTCGAGTGGGTTATCGCTCCATCCACCTTCGGATTTGAGGACGAGCGCAAGCGCCCGCTGGAAATTGCGGTCCCTGGACTTTCCTTTCCACAGGGAACCTTTCGCGCCAACGTGAGTTTCTGGGCGCGGTCGGGAGGGGGAAGGTTTGGAAATCTTCCAGAAAATTGAGGCGTTCATCGACGCGCCGGACGCGGACAGGATTGATGAAGCAAAGCGTTTGCTCGCAGGCTTCAGAATCAGAAACGACAATCAAAGCGATCGATGACTTCCTGCTGGATTTCATGACACTGGTTTTTGTCGTCGAGTCCGGCGAAGAGGAGTTTCAGGGTTCTGTACGCAAGCTGGCCCGGCTCAAGCTCAAAAAACTTAAGCGGATAGCGACCATCCTTGCGTGAGGTTCGGCGGGTACCCCGGTTGGATATCTGTCAGGCGCGCTGCAACCGTCTTACTGTTTGCGCGTTGTGGTGGCCAACCTCACTGGAGATTTTCACCGATGGCCGACAAGCGCTTCTCGCAGCCTGTATCAATATTCGTTGGGATGGGTTTCGCGTTTGATATTCATTCGGTGATAGAGGCGTGCCGAGTTCTTGATGAGTGGACCGGCAGCCGGAGTCCGAGCTACGCCGCAACGCTCGCCGTTTGCCAGTCGGCGCTTCGCGGCGAGCGGGAGGTTGAGTCAGCGCGGATTGCTTTCGAAGCATTTGCCCGATCACGTGGAATTCTTGCTCCAGACGCGCTCGAGCTGGCTGCGGCCCGTGCAGCAGACGAGTGGCTGGCAGCTTGATGGACCAGCCGCAGGTCTGGTCGCACTGGTAGAACTCCGCCCAAGATAGACGCTTGCCGGAGTACGCACCGTCGTGGGCATTGTTGGTGCTCTAAGGTGTTCCGGCGGACGGCGCCGCGCCGACTAGCAGTGAGCTCCGGTGAGGCGACGTAAGGCGCAGCGGTGGCCTTGGATTGGACAACTGGTCTGTAGTCGTGCGGCGCTTGGATGGCGCCAATGAAGTCGAACAGCATCGCCGCTCCGGCTGGAACGCTCTTGTCCATGGGTCTTCCTTTTAGATGATGATTGGCTATGGTCGGCGCCGGGAGGGGCCGATGGGGAATATCAAAGTCAGGTTCACGGTCGAGACGATGCGCGACGGTGACGCGCAGCGATGCCCAGGCCGGCCGTTTTGATGAAGCGACGGAATGCCTTGGCCCGGTCAAGCCCGGGCTGGGAATGGACACGGGTGACGGAGTTCGTTCGTCAGCGGCAGGACGAACTGGATTCGGGCTGGGGATTAGCTCCGCCTTCCCACGCAAAGTGGCCCATGGCCTCTCTCGCGCAAGCGCCGGCAGCCAAGCAGAATTTTTCTGATCGGTCAAACCCCTTTCCTATGATAAAGACGGCGCCGCTTGCGAGTCGACTTTGTTGGGTCTCAACCCTAGACTGCCAATGTCGAAAGGGTCCGCCATGAGCGATTCGAAGCCAAGTCTGGGAGAATGCCTCAAAGTTTTGCGCCGGAAGCGGGGCTGGACACTGACGCAGGTCGCGCAGATGTCGCGTCTGGCCATTTCCACCCTTTCAAAGGTCGAGAACAACCAGATGTCGCTGACGTATGACAAGCTGCTGCAGCTTGCCCAAGGGCTCAAGGTAGACATAACCGAACTCTTCGGCGTGAGAAAAGCCAGCGTCTCTCCCATCGCACATGGCGCGCGTGCCGTCAGCCGGCTTGAGGACGGGCGGATCGTCGAAACCCCCAACTATGTCTATCGCTTTCTATGCACGGAGCTGTCGCGCAAGGAAATGATCCCCATGCTGGGAGCAATCACCCAGCAAAGCATCGAAACGTTTGGCGAACTCATCCGTCATCCCGGCCAGGAATTCACCTATGTACTCGAAGGCGAAGTGGAGCTGCACACCGACGTGTACGAGACGCTGAGGCTGAAAACAGGAGAGTCGGTCTACTTCGAAAGCACAATGGGTCACGCCTATGTCAGCGTCGGCGACACGCCGGCCCGGATCCTGTGCGTGTGCACGTCGGCATCCGGCCAGTCGGAGCAGACCCTCATCAGCGGCGCCAAAAACGTGCGCCCTCATGACGAGCGCGAGGCTGGCGAAGCGGAAATGACACTTGGCTAATTAGAAAAATCGGTTTCCTATCGGAAAAATCGGCTTGCCATCCGAAATGCGGGTGTTAGCGTGGCCGAAAGGCATCCCTCGGCCCGTCCCGTGAGAGATGCAAAACACAAGCTCGAGGGGAGCGCATCATGTTGTTACGTCACCTGCCGACTTTTGCGGCATTTGCCGCGTTGACAGCCTTGACCTTCGCGGGGCCGAGCTGGGCCACCGACAAGGATGTCCTGGTCATCGCCAAGGCCGAGGATCCGCCTACGGCTGACCCTGGCGTCGAGGTCAGCAACAACGGCTATACGCTGATCTTCCCGGCCTACGAGCGCCTGGTGAAATATGACGGCGCCAAGACCGAGGTCATTCCGGAGCTTGCCGAGAGCTGGACTACGGCGCCCGACAACCTCAGCTGGACCTTCAAGCTGGCGGCGGGACACATATTCGACGATGGTTCGCCGGTCGATGCCGCCGCGGTCAAATATTCATTCGACCGCGTAAAGAAGCTGGCGGCAGGCCCGGGCGACATGTTCCCGACTGTCAAGGATGTCGTCATTGTCGACCCGCGGACCGTGAAGTTCGAATTGTCGGCGCCATTTGCGCCGTTCCTGTCGGCGCTCGCCACTTCGGCCGGATCGATCGTCAATCCCAAGGCGCAAGAGCACGCGGTCAACGGCGACGACGCGAAGGCCTGGCTCGCCGAGCACAGCGCCGGCAGCGGCGCTTTCAAAATCTCGGGCTGGGAGCGCAACCAGCAGATCACGCTCGATCCCAATCTCCACTATGCCGGCAAGGCGCCGGCCTTCAAGCAGGTCATCTTCAAGATCGTACGCGAGATGTCGTCGCGCCGCCTGCAACTGGAGAACGGAGACGCCGACCTGATCGACCAGGTTCCGGTCGACCAGGCCGAGGCCATGAAATCAAGCGCGGGGGTGGTCATCGAGAGCAATCCCAGCCTCTATGTCGTCTATCTCTATTTGAACAACAAGAAACCGCCCTTCGACAATCCGAAGGTCCGTCAGGCCATATCCTATGCAGTCGACTACAAGGGGCTGGTCGACGGCGTCATGCAGGGCCAGGCCGAACAGATGCGCGGGGCTGTCCCGGACGGCATGTGGGGCCATGACCCGCAGGGCATGCAGTACAGCTACGAACTGGAGAAGGCCAAGCAGCTCCTTGCCGACGCCGGTGTTTCCAATCTGCACATCAGCTTCACCTATTCGCAGGCCGACTCCGCCTGGGAGCCGGTGGGGCTTGCGCTGCAGGCCTCGCTCGCCGAAATCGGCGTCACGATGGATATGAAGAATGTCGCCGACACGACCAAGCGCGAGCTGGTCGCCAAGGGTGACTACGACATCGCGACTGGCGCCTGGACGCCCGATTTCGCCGATCCGTTCATGTTCATGAACATCTGGTTCGACCCGACCAAGATGGGGGCCCCCGGCAACCGAGCCTTCTATGAAAACCCGAAAGTGACCGATTTGATCACCCAGGCGCTCGCGACCGTCGACCAGAAGAAGCGTGAGCAGCTCTATATCGACGCGCAGAAAATCACCAACGAGGATGCACCTTACGTCCTTCTGTTCCAGAAGAACGACATCTTCGCCATGCGATCCTCGGTGAAGGGGTACGTCTACAATCCGATGCTGATCCAGGTCTACAACATCGCCGATATGTCCAAGTCCGAATAGAAATCGGCGCCGAAGGCATGTCGCTTATTTCAACAATCCTTCGGCGCCTCGTCTTGCTGGTCTTCGTGGTGGCTGGCGTCGCGGTCATCACCTTCACGATTTCGCATTTGATCCCCGGCGATCCGGCGCAGCTGATCGCCGGGGACAAGGCTTCGGCCCAGACGTTGGCGCATGTGCGCCAGGAGCTTGGTCTGGACAAGCCCGTTGCCCAGCAGTTTGTCATCTACGTCAAGAAGCTCCTGTCGGGCGATCTCGGCCAGTCCTTGCGGACACGGCGCCCGGTGGCCGGCGATATTGCCCTGTTCCTGCCCGCCACGCTTGAGCTCGGCATCGCCGCGCTGGTGACGGCAATCATGATTGGCGTGCCGCTCGGCGTGCTTTCGGCAATCTACAAGGACGGACCGATCGACCAGGCGGCGCGTGTCGTGTCGGTCGCCGGCATTTCAATGCCGGTATTCTGGTTCGGGCTGGCGCTCATCCTCCTGTTTTATGTCAAGATACCGATCCTGCCGGGCAGCGGTCGCATCACGCTTGGCATCGCCGCGCCGCCGCGCATCACCGGCTTCTTCCTGGTCGACTCGCTTGTCGCCGGCGACCTGAAAGCCTTCTGGTCGTCGCTCTATCACCTCATCCTGCCGGCCTTTGTCCTCGCCTTCGCCAATCTCGGCATCATCACGCGCCAGATCCGGGCCTCGATGCTGGACGTCCTGCAGGAGGATTATGTGCGCACCGCGCGGGCGAATGGTTTGTCGCGATCGGCGGTCATCCTGCGGCACGCCTTGCCCAATGCCCTGATCCCGTCGGTGACGCTGCTTGGCCTCGCCTTCGGTGATCTGCTCTACGGCGCGGTGCTGACCGAAACGATCTTCGCTTGGCCAGGCATGGGGAGTTATGTGGTGTCATCGATCCAGACGCTGGATTTTCCCGCGATCATGGGCTTCACCATTGTCGCTTCGCTGGGATACGTGCTGATCAATCTCGCGGTCGATCTGACCTATATGGTTCTCGACCCACAGATCAGGGAACTCGGCTGATGGCGGCGGATGGTATCGCTACATTGCCCCGGCCGGCATCGCGGCTTCGCGTGGGACGGTTTTGGTATCGCGTGAAGGGAAGTCCCCTCACTCTGATCGGCGCCGCAATCGCGCTGATGGTGCTGTTTGTGATCATGGCCGCGCCCCTGCTCGCACCCTACCCGCCCGACAAGATCTCACTTTCAGCAAGGCTTGCCGCGCCCAGCCTGCAGCACCTTTTCGGCACCGATGAAGTCGGGCGCGATCTGTTTTCGCGGGTGCTCTTCGGCGCGCGCGCGTCCTGCGGCATCGCCTTTGCCATCGTCATCATCTCGACCGTCATCGGCTCGATCATCGGCTGCCTGTCCGGCGTTATCGGCGGCATGGTCGATACCGCGATCATGCGATTGATGGATGTCTTCCTGGCGCTGCCGGCACTCATCCTCGCCATGGCGCTGGCCGCCGCGTTGGGACCGAGCCTGTTCAACGCTATGCTGGCCGTCGCCGTGGTGCGGGTGCCCGCCTATGTGCGGCTGGCGCGTGGGCAGACGCTGTCGCTGCGCAACCGCACCTACGTGAAGGCATCGCGCAGCTTCGGAGCTTCGCCGGCCTATATGCTGCGCTGGCACATACTGCCTAACGCCCTGTCGCCCATCATCGTTCAGGCAACACTGGATCTTGGCGGCACCATCCTGACGGCCGCGGCTTTGAGCTTTATCGGCCTCGGCGCCCAGCCGCCAACGTCTGAATGGGGCTCCATGGTGTCGAGCGGGCGCAACTATTTCCTCGACCAGTGGTGGTATGTCACCTTTCCCGGCCTGGCCATTCTGATCAGCGCGATGGGTTTCAACCTGCTGGGCGACGGATTGCGCGACATGCTCGATCCCAGGCTGGGTGGCCGATGACCGAACCGTCCGGCGATGTCCTGCTCGAAATCTCCGACCTTTCGCTCGAGTTCCGCACCTATCGCGGGCCGATCAAGGCGCTGAACGGGGTCAGCCTCAATGTCCGTGCCGGCGAGATCGTCGGCATCGTGGGAGAATCCGGGTGCGGCAAATCGGTGACCATGATGGCGGCGACGCGGCTTTTGCCCAAAGGCAGCGCGCACATTACCGGCGGCGGCATCCGTCTGTTCGGCAAGGATCCGATGAAGCTCAGCGAGCGTGAACTCCAGCATGTGCGCGGGCGGCTGGTGTCGACCATCTTCCAGGAGCCGATGAACGCCCTCAACCCAACCCGACGGATCGGCGAGCAGATCGTCGAAGTCATCCGCCGTCACCAGCGTCTCGACAACGCGGCCGCGACGGGCAAAGCCTCGGGCCTGTTGCGCGACATGCTGATCAGCGAGCCGGAACGGATCATGCAGGCCTATCCGTTCGAGCTTTCCGGAGGCATGCGACAGCGCGTGCTGATCGCGATGGCCTTCTCATGCGAACCCAAGCTCATTATCGCCGACGAGCCGACGACGGCCCTCGATGTGACGGTGCAGGCGCTGATCCTGGGCCTCATCAAACACAAGGCGATGAGCACGGGAACGGCCGTTGTTTTGATATCGCATGACATGGCCGTGGTGTCGCAGCTTTGCGACCGGCTCTACGTGCTTTACGCCGGACGGGTCGCGGAAGCCGGAAGGACCGCGTCTGTGCTGGCAGCGCCAGCCCATCCCTATACGCGCGCCTTGATACGCTGCCTGCCGGGGCTGGCGGCACCCAAGCAACCGCTGGAACAGATCCCCGGCACCTTGCCCGACCTGCTTGACCCGCCTGCCGGCTGCCTCTTTCGGGCGCGCTGCCGCGAGGCGAATGATCGTTGCGTCTCGGTGCCGCCGCTGGCTGCCATGGAGCCCGCCCGCCGCGCCGCCTGCTGGCGCCGTATCGAGGAGACGCAAGCCGCGTGACCGAGCCTCCGCTCCTCTCCGTCGAAGATCTGGAAGTCCGCTACCGCGTCACCTCGGGCTGGTTCGGTGGCGCCGACGTCCATGCCGTCAACGGCGTGTCGTTCAGCGTCGCCGAAGGCGAGACGATCGGCATTGTCGGGGAATCCGGCTGCGGAAAGACCACGCTTGGACAGGCTATGCTCGGACTGACCGACATTTCCGCGGGTGCGATCAAACTCAGGGGAACTGAATGGGACCGTGCGCGGCGTACCCAATTGCAGATCATCTTCCAGGACCCCCAATCGTCGCTCGATCCGCGTCTTCCGGTCTGGCGCCTGATCACCGAACCTCTGCACATTCGCGGCGGCTACACCCGCAAACAACTGATCGAGCGCGCAACCGAACTGGCCGTCTCGGTCGGCTTGCGGCCGGAGCATGTCGATCGCTATCCACACGAGTTCTCGGGCGGCCAGCGCCAGCGCATCGCGATTGCCAGGGCGCTCGCCGTCGAACCGGCGCTGCTGGTCCTCGATGAGCCCACCTCGGCGCTGGACGTGTCGGTGCAGGCGCAGATCGTCAATCTGCTGCTGTCGCTGCAGGCGGAGCGCAAACTATCCTATGTGCTCATCTCGCATGACGTGTCGCTGGTGCGCCACGTGGCCGATTTTGTCGCCGTCATGTATCTCGGCCAGATCGTCGAAAAAGGCCCGATGCTCGACGTGCTTGACGCTCCCAGGCATCCCTATACCAAAACGCTCCTCGACGCCGTTCCGAGTTTCGATCGTCCACTGAACTCGATCGCACCGCGCGCCGGCGAATTGCCGAGCAACCGAACACTGCCGACCGGCTGCTTCTTCCGGGAGCGCTGCCCTTCCGCGACGACCGGCTGCGAACTGCCGCAGGTTCTGGTACCCGCCGACGGATTGCGAACAGTCCGCTGTCATCTGGTCACGCGCGCAAACGATATGGCGTTACCGCGCACGGCGCCGCAGCCGGTGTTTTCCGCCCCGAATGATGCGATTGCTTAAGCCGCGTCGGCCGCGAATGGGTCTTCCACTTTCGGCCAACAAGGCGTCTTGAGCTTTGTGTACGGGATCGCGGCGAAGTTGGGCTGCGTCGCACCAGGCGGGGCGCAGAACAGGATGCGCTTGGCGATGGGTGCGAAACCAGCCTGAAAATGGTAATTGGATTTGACGATGACGATGCGTCGCTCGCTTGGATTGAGACCGAGCGCAGTCATGCAGTCGGGGTGGAAGA
This sequence comes from Mesorhizobium sp. BR1-1-13, assembly GCF_020165515.1. Taxonomy (NCBI): domain Bacteria; kingdom Pseudomonadati; phylum Pseudomonadota; class Alphaproteobacteria; order Hyphomicrobiales; family Phyllobacteriaceae; genus Mesorhizobium; species Mesorhizobium sp. BR1-1-13. The sequence continues at coordinate 36,006 of NZ_JAIUIH010000015.1, read as the reverse complement.
CCTGCGTGCGTACCGTGTTGATGATCAGGTCGATGCCGCCGTCGGTGGTGACCCATGCCGCATCCCCGAGCGGCCATGGCATGATGCCGAACAGCTGCGTCAACTCGCGGCCGAGGCCCTTTACTGTAACGCGCAGGTCGACAGGCATACCCGAGAACACGCCACACTTGCCGCCGACCCGCAGGTCTATGGTACCGCCGATCCCGGCCTCGACGCAGAAGCGATAGGCGATCGGGTCCCAGTACATGGCGCTGGCCACGTTCCCGATGCCACGCTCTATCAGCCGGCGCAGTATGTAGGTGGAGTCCCCCGGCGCGCCGCCGCCGGCATTGTCCGAAACATCCGCGATGACGACCGGCCCATGCGGCTCGGCGAGCGCGATATCGAGCGCCTCGTCGATGCCGAGGAATTTCGGGATCAGATCGTTACGCAATGCGAAAAGCTGTTTGCCGAACCTTTCGGCGGTCCGCTCGGCAAGCGATCTGTCATCGTCGGTGACGACCAGCATGCGGGCTCCGACATCCTCGACGTCGCCATGCGGAAAGCCATGTCCAAGCGACACTGACAGTATGCCTGGCTCGGCTTCGGCGGCGGTCATGCCATCAACGAAGCCGCGCATTGGCTGCTCCTGCACGCGGAAGGTGCTGATCATGCGGCAGTCGTAAAGCGCCATCACCGGTCTGACCTTCCCCTCCACCGTGTCGACGATAATGCGGTAGAGCTCTCCGGCCCGGTCCATGATGTCGGTGTGCGGATATTCCTTGTAGGCGACGATAGCGGTGGCGTTGTCGACCATCTTGCGGGTCGTGTGGCAGTGCAGATCGAGCTCTGCCCCGATCGGGATGTCGGGGCCGACGACAGCTCTGACACGCGCGAGAAGATCACCCTCCGTATCGTCATAGCCTTCCGCGACGAAAGCGCCATGCAGCGCCAGGAGCACGCAGTCCACCGGCATGGCGGTCTTGAGCTCGTCTAGGATCTCGTCGCGGAACTGCTCGTAGACATTGCGGATGGTTATGCCGCCGGGCTCGGCGCAGACGCACAGGCTTTCCACGATCTCGTGGCCGTCGGCTTCGCCGCGCTGACGCCACACAAACAGTTGGCAGGACGGCTCGTTCAATGGCTTCGAGGTGGCGTCGCCCCGCGCTATCCCCATTTCCTCGAAACTGTGGTAGCCGGTCGGGATGGGCGCGAACGTGTTGGTCTCGGTGTCCATGCCCGCTATGAAAATGCGCATTCTTTCGCCCTCAGTTCGTCTTTCGTTTAAGAAAAATCTTTTCTCATCATCAAACTATTATATAATTTCCGCAAGCACCTGGACCATGTAAGAGCTGCGCCAAGCCGCATTCACGTGGCTTCCGGGTGGCACAGAATCGGAAATTCACATGCATCTTCACCCGCTCGACGATCTGGTGCTGGACGAAACCACCAAGGCCATTCCGCCTGGTGTTGTGGTCTGTCTTCATGATGTCGGTTCGATGGGCTGGAACCTCCTGCGCGGTGATGTTCCGTTGCCAGCAGCGATCATCAGGGAATCCGCGCTCGACCACAATTCGCGTTGGATGCAGCGTTTCCTGGCGAAGCGCAACGCGATCATCGCGCCGCATGTCAAGACGACGATGTGCCCTCAGATCATGCAGAGGCAATTGCGCGAGGGCGCCTGGGGCGTGACCGTCGCAACGCTGCACCAGATGAAGGTTTGCCGTCGGTTCGGCATCGATCGCATCGTGCTCGCCAACCAGCTGGTCGGACGGCTGGAACTGGACGCTCTGGTTGCCGAGCTTAACGCTTCGCCCGGCCTCGACTTCTACATGCTGATCGACAGCCTCGATGCCGTGCGCCTGACGAGCGAGGCGGTCGGACGCGCTGGAACGGCCTCGCGGCCGATCCAGGTGCTGGTCGAGCGCGGCTATCCAGGCGGCCGGACCGGTTGCCGCGACAACGACACGGCGCTCAAGGTCGCGCGCGCCGCGTATGCCGCGCCGCAACTGCGGCTCTGCGGCGTCGAGGCTTTCGAGGGACTGATCAAGCCGAAGGACGGTGGCCCGGCACAGGCAGTCGCGGATTTCATCGACGAGATCGGCGCGCTCTACGAAGCATGCGCCGGCGATAACCTGTTCGAACGCGCGCCACCGATCGTGACGGCCGGCGGTTCGTCGTTCTACGACATCGTGCTCGATCGCCTCTCCGGCAGCGGTGCGCAGGTGATGACGCGAAGCGGCTGCTATGTCAGCCATGACAGTGGTGTCTACCAGGCAGAGCAGAAGCGCATCCTTGCCGCGACGGGCGAGAACGAAGGTCTGGTCAACGCGCTCGAGATCTGGACCCATGTCCAGTCCTGCCCGGAACCCGGGCTGGCGATCCTGACCGCCGGCAAGCGGGATTTCGGAACCGACTCCGGACTGCCGGTGCCGCTTCTCGTGTCGCGCGATGGTCGTTCGCCCGAAACTCTGGCGGGCTGTGAGATCTTCGCAAGCAACGACCAGCACGCTTATATGCGCGTTCCGGCGACAGTTTCGGTAAAAGTCGGCGATCGCATCGCACTGGGCGTGTCGCATCCCTGCACAACCTTCGACAAATGGCAGATACTCTTCCTGGTCAACGACGCTTATGAAATCGTCGGCGCGCTGAAGACCTACTTCTGATCGGAAGCCAGCGATGGCACCGCGATCATCGCGCCGTCGAAACGACTTCACTCTACTGTGACGACATGTCGGAACAGCCCGTCGACGATCGAACGGGCCGCGCTGGAAACAAGTCGATGTCATACTGGCGGGGGCTAGCTCATACTACAAACCGTATCGCGCGCTGGATATCGAAGAAATTGTCTGCCTCGAAGCGAAGCGTGCGCGCGGCGGGATGCTCGATGCCCGGGTACCAGCTTCCCCTGTAGGCCTCGACAGGCGTGGTGTATTCGATGATGAGCTCGAACCGGTCGGCCAGCTTCGGCAGGCATTTCGACAGATCACGCGAAAGCGAGGCCTCCACGGTCTCGCGTATGGCCCTGACTGAGCCTTGAGGCGAAAGGGACGACGTCGCCGGCCCAAAGCCTTCGCTGGTTGCAACGGTTGATATCTCGGGCACCAGCGCCCTCGCCTCGCCGCACATGCCGGCATCGCCAGACAGAAAGACCGAAGGCACGCCATAACGGGCGGCGCAGTGCGCGTTCAGCGTATATTCGGATGCCACCTCCCCGTTGATCAGCATCCTGGACACGGTGCCGGTGAGCGTGTGTGCCAGCGGATTCGTGTCGGTGCCCGCCTTGTTGTGGTAGCCGGTATAGAGAGCGGCATCGAAGGTGTCATCGATGCCGAACATCATCGCATCCGGATGGCCGCTCCAGCCGCGCACGATGCGGACATAGGCTGGAAGCTTGGACAGGATAAGGTTGCGTGCCGTCGAATGGGCGTCCTTGACGACGATCTCGGTCGCACCCGCCGCCTTAGCGCCTTCGCAGGCTGCGACCAGTTCGTCGGTCATGTATTCGCGGAACTCAGCATAGTCGGGATTGCCCTTGCGCGCCTCATCCCAATTGGTGATGCCAGCCGTGCCTTCGATATCGGCGCTGATAAAAACTTTCATGTGCTTGCCTTTCGATTTCAGAGAAAGTCGCCGCGCACGCCGCTTGAATGGCGTCCTGGCTCGTGCGGTGGAGGCGACCCGCGCAGCGATGGCTGCCCGGGCCGAAGCGTCTCAGGCTGCCATTTCAGCCCGCCGCCGCTCCAGGAACATGGGGCCGACGCGAATGCCACGGCGTCCATTGTCGTCGGCGGCGTCCAGCTCGAGAATCTCCTCCTCGTAGAGCAGCCCGTGCATGCGGAACCGGCCGGCATCCACCGGCTCGCAGGTGTGGGTGCAGAAATACTCGATCAGGCATTTCAGCTGGCCGTGGCTGTAGGTCAGATAGGTGATGTTGAAATCCGGTCCGTACTCGCCGAGGTGCGGCGCGATCTCCGGCGGCACCTTCTCGACAGGCAGACTATCGACGCGCGACCAGTTCGCCCCTTTCCAGGTCAGCTGGTTGGCCTTGGAGAAGGAGAGATTCATGTGCGCGTAGTCGGCGCCGCGACCGTAGATGCGTCCGTCGATGACGAAGTCGTTGCCCGAGACCGGGCGGATCTGCAGCGGCACGCCCTCCCCCATAAGATACAGCTTGCCGTCCTTGCTCTTCACCTCGACGACCTCGCCGCCCACCTCATGACGATACAGGCCGGGCAGGCGCGCGAACTGATCCTCCGTGATGGGCGGCGGGGTCTGGCTGCGCTCCGGCATGCGTCCCATACCGCGATCGGCAAGGGTGATACGAAGGCCATCGCCTGCGAGCCGAGAGGCTATCTGATTAGCGAAATCAAGCGTGGCGAAAATCAGAACGCCCAAACCGGCCCTGGGCAGGATCATCATCTGCGAAGCATACCCATAGACCGCGCCGCCATGCCCGACTGAGGTCCACCCGTCCATGTCGCCGACGCCGAAGCACAAACCATAGCCGTTCAGGTCCTTGTTGTGACCTTCGGGACGCTTGCCGATCGGGGTCCACATCTTGCGAAGCGACGCCGGACCGACGATGGAGTGGCCATTGGGCGCAAAACCGCCCCTCAAGAGGCATTGCGTATAATTGGCCATATCAGATGTGGTGGAGAAGATATTGCCGGCGGGCGACCCACCCAGATTGAAGACCGGCGCGGGGCTGTCCCCGTCCAGCGTCCACATGTCGGCCGGCGCCAGCCTTTCACGGATGCCGGGGGCCATGCCTGACGACGTGTCGTTCATGCCCAGCGGCTTCAGGATGTTCTCGGTGATGTAGTCGGAGTAGCTCTTTCGCGTCACCCGCTCGATCACCATGCCGACCACGGCAATGCCGGCATTGGAATAATGCATGATGCCGGCGCTGGGATCCTGCTTCAATGTGGATGTGGCAAGCTCGGCGACAGTGTCGGCCAGCGGCGGCTTGTGTGAATCCAGATAGTGTCCGCTCTTGGGTTCGCGCACGATCCCGGCGGTGTGGCTCATGAGCTTGCCCAGGCTGACATGCGAGCCGTGGGGTCCGCTTTCACGCCCGGCGAACGGATTGACCGGGTGAAAACCGGGCAGATACTCTGAGACATCAACATCAAGGTCGACCAGTCCCTTCTCCACGAGTTGCATGATGGCAACCGATGTGAAGGTCTTCGTGATCGAGCCGATGCGGAAACAGGTGTCATCCTTCATGTCGAAGTGGCGATCGTGCCGCTGTATGTGGCCGTGCGTCATGAGGCCGTCCCTGTCGACCAAGGCATAGGAGATCGACGGGATCGCCTTGTCCTCCACTTCGTGGCGGATAAGGTCTTCAAGAAGCTCGATGGCGTGGGGGGAAAGCGAAGACACGGGGATACTCCCTGATTTCAGTTTGTATGGCGGGGATCGAGAATGTCGCGCAGTGCGTCGCCGACCAGGTTCCATGCCAGCACGAACAGGAAGATCGCGGCTCCGGGGAAGGCGAGCGTGTACCAGTACTGGAACGGATTGCCGGGCTGGCCGACGATCCAGTTGCGCGCGTAGGCGATGAACTGCCCCCAATCGGCGTAGCCTTCCTCCGTGCCCACTCCGAGGAAGCTCAGGGCGGACGCGGTCAGCACCATCGAACCCGTGGCCATCGTAGCCAGAACCAGCACAGGGAAGAACGCATTGGGCAGGATGTGGAACACGATCAGCCTGAAGTCGCCGGCGCCGTAGCTTCTCGCCGCATTCACGAAATCCATCTCTCGGATCCGCAGGATTTCACTGCGCACCACGCGAGCATAACCCATCCATCCGAAAGTCGTCAGCGCGACGGTTATCGGTCCGAGCCCCTTGCCGAGCAGGGCGGTCAGCACCATGGCGGCGATGAGGAACGGAACCGCCATGAAGACGTCGACGATACGCATCAGCACTTCGTCCACGATGCCGCCGTAAAAGGCCGCGAGCGATCCGATGACCGTGCCGATCAGCACGGAGATGGCGACGACACCGAGGCCGATCTTGAATGCCGTGCGGGTGCCCCAGATCACGGCGTAGTAGATGTCGTACTGGCCTTCGGTTGTTCCGAAGATCGCCTCGGGCGAAGGGGGTTGCGGCGTTGCCAGAAAGCCCGCTCTCGGCGTGTCGTATACCGACATCTGGAATTCCTGTGGCGGCGCAAGTACCGGCGCGAAAATCGCGATCAGCACGAATGCCAGCAACAGCAGCACCCCGACCAGCGAGATCGGATTACGCTTCAGATAGCCAAGCGCTCTCATCGCGTCTTTACCCTCGGATCGAGCAGCGGATAGATCATGTCGACGACCAGGTTCAGCACCACGAGAACGACCGCGAAGTAGAGCCCGAAGCCCAGCACGGCCGGAAAATCCAGATTGGCGGCCGTCTTGGCCGCGAACTGGCCGAGGCCCGCATAGTCGAAGATGGTTTCGGTGATGACGACGCCACCCATCATGGCGGCGAGCTCCATTCCGGCGATCGTCGTGACCGGAAGCAGCGCGTTGCGCCTGGCATGACGCAGTTCCACCACGCGCCGGGGCATGCCCTTTGCGCGTGCCGTGCGGACATAATCCTGGCGAAGCGTTTCCAGCATCGACGTGCGCATGACACGCGTCATGTTGGCAAGATTGACGTAGGTCAGGGTGATGACGGGAGCAGCGAGATGCCTGAGCGAATCCCAGAAAATAGGCAGATCGCCGTTCAGCAGCGCGTCGATCGTGTTCGCGCCGGTGTAGCGGGTGAAGCCGGGCGAGGTGACGGCAGCCTGTGCCCACTGGCTGAGGCGCCCGGGCGGGAACCAGTCAAGGGCGGAGTAGAAGATCAGCAGCATCAGCAGTCCGAAGACATATACCGGGAATGACCAGCCCAGGATGGTGAAGATGCGGATCACATGGTCCGGCCAACGGTTGAGATGGATGCCTGCCCGCGAGCCCAGGTAGATGGCGAGCAGAAAGCCAGGAATGAACGCCAGCAGGACCAGTTCCAGCGTCGCAGGCAGAAGGGAAGCCAGCGCGTGAGCAACAGGCTGGCGCGCGGTCTCGGACCAGCCCAGATTGCCCGTCAGGATGTTGCCGATCCAGCGTCCGTATTGAATGTAGAAGGGATCGTTCAGACCATACTGCTCGATCATCCTGCGAATGCTGTCCTGGCCGCCCTTGAGGAAGTCCGGGGACGGCGCATACGCCGCCAGGCGCTGTGTCGGCGACAGCGACATCTGCAGCGCGAAAAGCATCAGCGACAGGGCGAAGAGAACGACGGGCAACATCAGGAGCCGCCGCAAAGCATAGTTCAGCACATCAGCATCCGCACCATGAGGAATAGCCGTTTCGCCGGGCGACGATGGCGCCCGGCGAAATCCGAAGCTCTTTAGTCGGCCTTCTTGGTGACGGGATAGAAATCCCAGGCGCCGTAGAGGATCATGTTGTGCACGTAGCCGTCGATGTTGCTGCGAGTGACGATGTAGCCGAAGTCCTCCCATAGGAACTGCGTGGTCGCATAGTCGTAGGACATTTCCTGCAGCTTGGCATAGATCGGCTCACGCACGGCGGGATCGCTCGAGGCCCAGGCCTGGTCGAGAAGCGGCTTGAACTTCTCCGTCATCAGGTCACGGTAGCCCTGGCCGAGCATGCCACCGACAAGACCGGTCGGGGACAGATAGTAGGTCGCCGCCCCCAACGGACCACCCGGGTCGGAATAGTCCGGTCCCCAACCCATGTAGGTGAGCGGCGAGGCAGGCTTTTCACGGTTGTTCAGCTTGTCCGAGATCGACGCCCATGGCAGCGACTGGATCTTCATCTTGAACTTCGGGTTGATCCGCTGCAGCCCCTGCTGGAGTGCGGAAAGTGCGGCCGTGCCTTGCGGCGTTCCTTCCTGCACATAGGCCGTGAAGGTGAAGCCGGTATCCCACAGCTTGCCGCCGAAAGCCTTCTTGAAGTGCTCCGCGGCCTTCGCCGGATCATAGCCGTAGATCGGCGAGTCGGCGCGATAGCCCATGATGCCGCGCACGGTAGGGCCGCGCGCCTGGACGGTCTTGCCGAGCAGGGCCTGTTTTATCAGCGCATCGTAGTTCTGCGCGTAGTTGAAGCCCTTGCGGACATCGATGTCGGAAAAGAAGTCCGGTGGGATGCCGTTGCCGTCCAGCTTGCCGCTGCCGATGGCGGGGTTGTCGGCGTCATCCAGCGGCCACGCGAAATAGAGGCCACGGCTGAACACCTTAGGCAGGCCGTCGACGACCTTGACACCGTCCGTCTTGCTGAGCTCGTCAAGGAACTCGACGGGCGTCGCCACGAAGTCGGCGTCGCCAGAGAGCAACTGCAGGCGACGCGTGGTCCATTCCGGAACCGTGCGCATGACCACGCGCTCGAGCGAGGCCTTGCCCATGAAGTAATTATCGAAACGCTTCAGCGTGATGCGGCGATCGGTGCGATCCCATTCGTCGAGCATGAACGGACCGGTCCCGTTTTCCTGGGCGAACAGCGGATCGTCACCGAGTTCGGGGCGATAGTACTTCTTCCAGGTGTCACCACTGCCATCCCAACCTCCGACGGAAGCGACCCATTCCTTGTCGACAATCGAAGCCCCGAACGGCAGCGCCAGCACGCCAAGCGTGGCGGGGAAGGATTTCGGCAGCTTCAGCGTGACATTGTCGCCCTCGACGGTGATCTGCGATGCGAGTTCATCGTATACCTTCCGTAGCGCTTCGGGGCTGGCATCCTTGATGTCCGGCACCTTGCCTTCGGCTTCGACCCATTTGGCGACGTCGCTGTATTTGCTTGCCGTCACCACCTCGGTGATGGCGTTCGACATCCAGGATTGGCCCATGAGGATCGCGCGCAGCAGTGAGTAACGCACGTCGTCGGGCGTGATCTCGCCATAACCTGGTTCAATCTTGGCCTTCTGCTGGGTGGTCAGTCCGTCATAGTACTGCCAGGTGATCTTGCCGTCGTCGCCTTTGATGCCGACTTTGTGGGCGTGCACGCCCTTGCGGATCGGGAATGTATAGCTGACCGAACCGTCGGCGTTCTGCTTGATCAGGCCGTTTTCCAGGCTAGGCACCTGCGACGATAGAGACGGCACGAATTCGGAGATCTGCGAGCCGTTATAATTCAACAAGCGGCTGTAGACGTTCAAAACACCATATGAGCTCGGCGTGTTTGCGATATAGGCCGGATCGAAGGACTGAACATCGTCAGTCCAGAGGAACACGAATGTCCCGGGATTCTTGGTCTCTGCCATCACCGGCGACGTAACGGCGCCAGCGCCGATGCAGAGTGCTAATGCCAAGGCACGTTTGATTTTCATGAAGCTGTTCCCACAATTGAGCCGACGTCTTTTTATCGTTGCGAGGAAAGCTAGGAGGAGGGTTGCGCCGCTGTCCAATGCATAGATAGGATCGGTTATGCGAATTGCGCATGAGGCCGATGATGGAACTGGCGTGGTTTGAAGATTTCCTCGAAATCGCCGCGACGCGGAATTTTTCCACGGCCGCAGCGTCGCGAAATATTTCTCAGCCGGCCTTCAGCCGCCGTATCAAGGCGCTTGAACAGTGGGTCGGCGCCGAACTCATCGACCGCAGCACCTATCCGGTGCACCTCACCAGCGCCGGAAACCTTTTCGTTCCGCGCTGCCAGGAAATGGTTCGCGACCTGTACCGATTACGGACCGACTGCCGCAACGCGGCCGGCGCCAGTTCACGGCTTCTGACTTTCGCCGCGCTTCATACGCTGGCAATCTATTTTTTCCCCAAGTGGATCAGCCATCCCGAAATGCCCAATGCGCCTGTTCGCAGCAGCATGCACACCGGCGATTTCCTGGAATGCGTTGAACACTTGTCGTCCGGCAAGTGCGACTTCGCCATCACTTACGATCATCCCGACGGCCCGCCCGTGCTGGAAGGCGGCCCTTTCGAATCGCTTCAAATCGGCAGGGATCGGCTCGTTCTGGTATCCGGCGTCGGTTCCACGGGAGCGCCGCTCTTCGATGTCGATGTGCCGGAGGGAACCAGAATCCCCTATCTCGCCTATTCCTGGAGCGACGGCTACCTAGGCAAGTTGATCTCGCTTATCCAGTCGCGCTGGCGGCGCCCGCTCAATCTCAGCATCGTCTACCAGTCATCGCTGGCTGAAGGACTGAAGCAGATGGCGATCGCCGGACAAGGCGTCGTCTGGTTGCCGCAGATCTGCGTCCAGAAATCGGTCGCGCAAGGTGAATTGGTTCAGATCGGCGGGCATCAGATGTCGCTGGAAATCGAGATCAGGATTTTCCGGCGCGCGGGAACGCGCAGCCGAGACGGCGAGGCGCTATGGAGGTACCTTTCGCGTACCGCGGAACAGGCGAGCGGACGCAATATGGCCGACCCCGCTCTGGCGATGCGCTAGCAATCCGCTACGAGGCCAGGTCATGCGAAATCCGATGGAGCGATGCGAATTTTGCATAACTTTGAAGGATTGGTCGCAAACGTCAATATTCGCCCGGCAGTCGATGCGCACGAAGCCCTCTGGGGATACCGTCAGCGCTGCGGTTGCGACCCACCAGCGCGTCCCGGCCTATTGACAGCACATAGGCTGGCTGCGTTCGATACCGGCTGTCGAGAACGAACGCGCCCGGAGTGCTTTGTTGACTGCCAAATCCGCCGCCACCGCTAGCCTCCCGGACGACGTCATATTATCGGTCGAGAAGCTTGAAGTCCGCTTCGGGTCAAGGGCCGCTAACGCGGTGCGGGCGGTTCAGGGCGTGTCATTCCAGATCAAGCGCGGCGAGACGGTTGCATTGGTGGGCGAATCGGGTTCGGGCAAATCCGTGACCGCCATGACAGTGATGCGGCTGACCGAATACGACGGCGCCAGGATCACAGGCGGACGCATCCTGATGAGGCTCAAGGATGGCGGCGCCGTCGATCTTGCGAATCTGTCAGAGAAGCGCATGGAAGGGCTGCGCGGTTTCGAGTTCTCGATCGTGTTCCAGGATCCGATGTCCAGCCTCAACCCGGTATTCACCGTCGGCGACCAGATCGCCGAAGTGGTGACGCGACATCAGGGCAAGTCGTCTCGCGAGGCGCGCGAGATCGCGCTGAATGTGCTCAAGCTGGTGCGGGTGCCGGACGCCGCCCGGCGACTCGACCAGTATCCGCACCAATTGTCCGGCGGCATGCGCCAGCGCGTCATGATCGCCATCGCATTGGCGTGCCGCCCTTCCCTGATGATCCTCGACGAACCGACCACCGCGCTGGACGTCACCATCCAGGCCCAAATCCTGGATCTTGTCCGCGCGCTGCAGCGCGAGATCGGCATGTCTGTGCTTTTCATCACGCACGACATGGGCGTCGTTGCCGAAGTCGCCGACCGCGTCTGTGTCATGCTGAAGGGCGAGATCGTCGAATCGGGATCCGTGAATCAAATCTTCGCCGATCCCCAGCACCGCTACACGCGGGCGCTGATTTCGGCAGTTCCACGGCTGGGCAGCATGGCCGACAAGGATGCGCCCGAGAAGTTCCCACTTGTCATCTACAATGCCGAAGCCTCGCAGCCGGAGATTCCGGCATGAGCGGACCGACAGCAACCGAGAGGAAGCCCCTGGTCGAAGTGCGCGACCTGGTTACGCGTTTCGATCTCAAGGGCGGCTTCTTTGGCGGCATCACCGGACGGGTTCACGCGGTGGAGGGCGTCTCCTTCGATATTTTCCCCGGTGAAACGCTGGCTCTGGTGGGAGAATCGGGATGCGGCAAGTCGACCGTGGCACGCAGCATCATGCAATTGGACAAGCCCCTGTCAGGTTCCATTCGCTATGACGGCAAGGAGATCATCGGGGCCAGACGGGCCACCCTGGTGGGCCTCCGGCGCGAGGTGCAGATGGTCTTCCAAGACCCGTTCTCCTCGCTCAATCCGCGCATGACGATCGGACAAGCCCTGGCAGATCCCATGCGCGTCCACCGCATCGCGCGCGGCCCAGCGTTGCGCAAGCGGGCTGCGGACCTGCTGGCCAAAGTGCATCTGCCTCCGGAACATCTTGAACGCTTTCCCCATGCCTTCTCGGGCGGACAACGGCAGCGCATCTGTATCGCCAGAGCATTGGCGCTGGACCCGCGCCTGCTTATCGCGGATGAGGCGGTCGCCTCGCTCGACGTCACAATCCAGGCCCAGGTGATTAACCTGTTGATGGATCTGCAGCGCGACATGGGCATCGCCATTCTGTTCATAAGCCATGACATGGCCGTGGTCGAACGCATCGCGCATCGCGTCGCCGTCATGTATCTGGGTGAAATCGTGGAGATCGGCGACCGTCGATCAGTGTTCGGCAATCCCCAGCATCCTTACACGCGCAAGCTGCTTTCCACGGTTCCCGTCGCCGATCCGACGCAACGCCCGGTCGGACGCGAACCGATGTCGGACGAGATCCCCAGCGCGTTGCGCGGCGTTGACTTTGTCCCGGTCCGATGTCCAATGAATGCCGTTTCACCCACCCATTTCGTGCGCGAGACATCACCGGCCTGATCGGGCCATCACGGCTTCAGATCGGTCACGCGCTACGGCACCGACGCCGTCCGCCGAAACGCGAAGAGCTGGGCGGAAGGCGCGGGGGTCGGCGATGGCGGACGCCTATGTGCCGCTATTCTTCGCACCGGGCGAGGCCTACCAGTTCGATGGAGCCACGAGATCGTCCTGATCAACGGCGTGACAGTGACCGTGAAGGTCGCCCATATCCGGCTCTGCCACAGCCGCATGATGTTCGTCAGGGTCTATCCGCGCGAGACCCAGGAGATGGTGTTCGACGCCCATGACAGGGCGTTTGCCTTCTTCGGCGGCGCCTGCACGCGGCATCTACGACAACATTAAGACGGCGGTGGAAACGATCTTTGTCGGCAAGGACCGCCAATACAATCGCCGCCTCCTGCAGATGTGCAGCCATTATCTGGTGCAGCCGGTCGCTTGCACACCGGATGCTGGGCTTTTGAGCGCGTCCGTCCTCGATGAGCCCGATACCCTTCCAACGGTAGGCTCCTTGACCGGGCCAAGGACTCAAGTCACGTCATCGTTTGTCAAAGCCACGCCCATGTGCGATTTCCTCCGGGGTAATCGAAGATCAACGGCCGCGAACTGCCTGCCGCTCCGAGCGAACAAATCGAACTGCCCGGCACTGAAATGATTTTTCGCGTTCCAGGTTGTTCAATGTTGCGTTGCAAAAATACTCCACTATAACCCCGAGCATTCGATTGGACCCGGTGAAATTCCGGGTGGCTCTTCCGGCCGCCGATCCGCCGGATCACGCAACAAAAGTGACAGATAGTCGGCCGCCATGAGCGACGGCTTGCACCTCTGCGGATTCTCTCTCCATGGCTACTGCTTCCTCCCTTCATCGTGACTGGTTTTCCAACGTGCGTGCTGACTTGCTTTCAGGCATTGTCGTTGCGTTGGCATTGATCCCCGAGGCGATCGGCTTCTCGGTTATCGCTGGTGTCGATCCCAAGGTCGGGCTCTACGCCTCGGTCGTCATCGCCTGCGTTGTCGCCTTTGTCGGTGGGCGGCCGGCGATGATCTCGGCCGCGACCGCGGCCACCGCTGTCCTCATGGGCCCGCTCGTGCGTGAGCATGGCGTGCAGTATCTCTTTGCCGCCACCGTTTTGATGGGCATAATCCAGATCTTCGCCGGAGTTTTGAGGCTCGGACGGGTAATGCGGTTCGTCTCGCAGTCTGTCATGACCGGCTTCGTCAACTCGCTTGCCATCCTGATTTTCCTGGCGCAGTTGCCACAGCTCGTGGATGTGCCGAAGGCGACATATGGGCTTATCGCGCTCGGGCTCGCGATCATCTACCTCTTGCCCAGGCTGACGAAGACGATCCCATCGCCGTTGGTGGCAATCGTCGTAATCACGATAGTTGGCCTTGCACTCAAGCTCGACGTGCGAACGGTAGCCAGTCTCGGCCAGCTTCCAACAACCCTGCCCAGCTTCGGCGTGCCCGACGTGCCGCTTACTCTCGAGACGCTCCATATTCTGCTGCCCGTGGCGCTGACCCTTGCTGCTGTTGGACTGCTGGAATCCTTGCTGACGGCGCAGATCGTCGATGACATGACGGACACCAGCAGCGACAAGAGCCGCGAGTGCGCGGGACAAGGCATCGCGAATATCGCCTCAGCTTTCTTCGGCGGCATGGGCGGCTGCGCGATGATCGGGCAGTCCGTCATCAATGTCTCCTCCGGCGGGCGTGGGCGGCTCTCGACGTTCACTGCTGGCGCCTTCCTGCTAGCGCTGCTCGTGCTGCTGCAAGACGTCCTGGCCGTCGTACCCGTGGCAGCGCTGACGGCGGTGATGATCATGGTTTCGATCAACACATTCTCCTGGCGTTCGCTCGCGCGCCTGCGTACGAACCCACTGCCGTCGTCCATCGTGATGCTGGCAACGGTGGCGGGGGTGGTGACGACGGGCGATCTTTCCGTCGGTGTGATGATCGGAGTGTTGCTCTCAGGCCTATTCTTCGCGGGAAAGGTCTCGCGGTTGAGCCGCGTCACTTCCACGCTCTCGGCCGACGGGCGCGTGCGGACCTACACAGTCGAGGGGCAAGTGTTCTTTGCGTCGGCGGCCACATTCGTCGAGTCCATCGATGTGGCGGACCCTGTGGAGAAGATTGTTGTCGACGTCAGCGCCGCCCATTTCTGGGATATATCCGCGGTGGGTGCACTCGATCGCGTAGTATTGAAGGCAAGGCGGCGTGGCCGTGAGGTCGATGTCGTCGGTCTGAATGCAGCCAGCTGCACCATGGTCGATCGTTACGCGGCTCACAAATACGCCAGTCCAGTCAGTCCTGTCGTGGCGCAAAATCAGTAGATACGGACGCGTTCCGCCCTTGCTATCAGGCACCGCCGTCACAGCACCCAGCGGAAGGCCCGCTTGAGTTCCTTGACGCCATCCGCCTCGTACCAGCGCCCGTGCGAGATGATCACGCGCTCGGGTTGCCAGTTGATCATGCGGCGAACAGCCGACCGCAATGGCTTCTGGTGTCGGAAGAAGCTCAATCGCATGTCGAATGGGGCTTTGCCGTCCGGATCGATAACGCCGCCGATTTTCATGAGGGCGCGATAGAACCAGCCATGGATGCGTTTTGGCTCGAAATTCTCGATCAAGTCGGTGAGAATCAGGGTTCGTGAAGCGCGATGAAAAAATGCCGCCTCCGTGAGCACGTCGCCACTGACAACCTGCATGTCGATTTCTTCCGGCCAAGGCGTATCCTGGCCCGTCAACTCCATGTCGACGATGACGGGGCGCTTGGCCCCCTTTTGCAGGCCGGGCACCGCCAGGACCGTTGCGCTCGGCAAACGAGCTTTCCAGTCCGGCAGCCACCAATAGTGAAGCGAATTCGGCGCGATCAGATAGCGGATTGGCCCCAACGCCTCCACCGCCGTCTGGAGAGCCGCTGTGTGCCGTACAGGCGAATGAAGAACCAGATCGCCGCCATGAAGCCGAACAACCGTCATGCGGGTGGTGAACGGCACTTTCAGCCAGCCGAGACCAAACTCGATTTCCGGTCCGTCGACAATCCAGACATCGGCGGCCGCCGGTTTTAGGACATCGATCGGCTCGTATGGTTCCAGCCAGTTATGTTCGCGAGAATGGCTATAAGGTATCACCTGATCGTTCCATGCTTCTCAGTCGCCTGAGGGACTCGGCGAGCAGCGGCTCGTGTTTGGACATCTCCTGGAGGTGATCGGCGGCCAGTCGCTCAAGCAGCGCCGCCCCTTTGTCCGTCATGACGACAAGCACGCTGCGGCGATCCGTTGAGGATTGTCGGCGTTCGGCGAGGCCAGCGCCGACAAGCCTGTCCACCAATTGCACCGCCCCATTCGGTTGAAGCAACATCTGCCGTGCGAGTTCCTTGATCATAATGGCTTGATCAGGATGTACCCGGATAGCCAGCATCGCCTGGTATTGCTGCGACGTGACTCCAGCCGCCGAGGCGGCAACTTCACTGAACGCCAAAAACCGGCGAAGCGCATGACGAAATCCAGCCAATCCTTGGTAGGCATTCTCATCCAGGCTTCGGGAGCGTTCATCGGACGGATTCACGCTACCGGCGCCAGGGGGTGTCTTTTCCAACTTGGCGCGCGCACGCGTGGTGCCCTTGCCACGGGATGGCTCCGAAAAAGCAGGAGGATCAGTCGCGGTCACTCTTTTCAATGCCCCCAATATATGTCATGCCATGACATATATATCAAGCTGAGCTTGATACCCAGCGGGTTCGGTTCGTAAGGCCCAGGCCTTCATCCTCCAGTCCATTCTTTTCCGGGGCGCATCTTCTATGGCACGCAGCGACACGGCAACGTCCAGCAACTCGAGAACTGGTGAATCAGACGACGGCAAACCTTCCGCGCAAGATGCCTCGCATCGCGGAGCGATGGAAGACGAAGAAAGCCACCGGCTTAGCCTGCTGGTTCTCACTGTCCTCGCGCTCGGTCTTGGCGTTGTAACCGGCTTCGGCGCGGTCCTCTTCCGGGATTCGATAGGGCTGCTCCACAATCTCTTCTTCAACGGTACGTTCGCGGTCGCATATGACGCGAACGTGTTCACGGCACCCAGCCGGTGGGGTGGGTTCATCATTCTGGCACCGGTGATTGGTGCCGTCCTGGTCACGTTTCTTGTCAACAATTTCGCGCCCGAGGCAAAAGGCCACGGCGTGCCCGAGGTCATGGACGCCATTTACTATCGGGAAGGGAAAATTCGGCCGATCGTGGCGTTGGTCAAGTCGCTGGCTTCCGCCATTGCCATTGGCAGTGGCTCGTCGGTTGGCCGCGAGGGCCCGATAATCCAGATCGGATCAGCGCTCGGATCGACATTGGGGCAGATCATCCACATGCCGGTCGGCCAGCGTATCGTGATGGTCGCCGCGGGTGCCGGTGCGGGTATAGCGGCTACGTTCAACACGCCGATCGGGGGCGTGATGTTCGCGATCGAGTTGATGATGCCCGAAGTGAGTGTGAGCACTTTCCTTCCGGTTGCCATAGCAACCGGCGCTGCGACATTCGTGGGACGCTGGTTCATTGGACAGCAGCCGGCATTTGCCGTGCCGCCATTGCAGGCCCTAGCGACGGATGGCAATGCAGTCGTGCTGCTTGTGCTCTATGCCGCCCTCGGCGGTGTGACCGGAGTGGCGGCCGCCGGCTTCATCCGCAGCCTGCATTTGGCCGAGGACTGGTTCGACAAAATCCCCGGGCGATACACGCGCCACACACTCGGAATGCTGCTGCTAGGGCTCCTGATGTATGTTCTCTTCGTCACGCTCGGACAGTATTACGTCGATGGCGTGGGCTATGCGACGATCGAGAGCATCCTGGTCGGTCACACCTCTGCTGTATGGCTGCTGGGTCTTTTGTTAGCTTGCAAGGCGGCAGCCACATCGATCAGTCTCGGCTCGGGGTCTTCCGGCGGCATCTTCTCGCCTTCGCTGTTCATGGGCGCCACTTTGGGCGGCGGCTTCGCCGCGCTGCTGCAGGCGACAGGCATTCCGATCCCCCTCAGCATTCCGGCCTTTGCCATGGTCGGCATGGGGGCGATGGTTGGTGGCGGTACGGGGGCTGTGATGACCGCCATCACCATGACCTTCGAGATGACCCGCGAATATGACATCGTCATGCCGATGATCCTGGCCGTTGCCACCAGTGTCGGCGTCCGACGACTGCTTTCGCGTGAAAACATCTACACGTTGAAGCTGGTCCGCCGGGGGCGTGCCATTCCCAAGGCGCTGCACGCCAACATGTTCCTGGTCCGCCATGCGCGCGAAGTGATGGATGCGGACATCCTGGTGCTGCAGGCGGAGCACAGCTTCGATGGTTTCCTGCGTGAGCATGAAGCGGAGGGCAGACTTCGTCATGTGGTGGTCATCAAAAATGGCCAGATCTTCGGTGTGCTCCGCGTCAACACCGGGCTGCGGCGCGGGCTCGAAGGCGCACATACCGGTGTCACGCTCGCGGACATCGCCAGCCGTGACTACACGATTGTCGGCGAGAACATGATCGTCTCCGACGTGATCGAACGGATTTGGCGGAAGAACGCATTCATGGCCGTCGTCGTGCAGGGACACGGAATCCCTCGAGAAGATGATGTTGTCGGCGTCATCACCAGGGAGCATGTCGCCAACTCCGTAGCCGACGGCCTGAAGATCTATCCCAGATGACGATCGGGATTGCAGCGAGCCATTTCGCGGGCGAAGGTGGCAAACAGTCGGACTCACCCTCCAGTCGCGGTTTTAGTCGCGGGGATTGGATATGCGATCCTCTCGACCTAACTAGCCAGCGCTTGGCGACGCTCTGCCTTCCGCCGGCCGCAACCGATCTCGAACCAGCACGGCTATTCTTCGCAAGCCCTCAAACCGCCCACGTCATGGATCGGGTCGAGGGGCGCGCGCACGCGTGACCAGACAGGGTCGCCCGTCGTTACGGCCAGAACGGCCTTGACCGCCGGCACGACCGGCAATTTGAGCAATCTTTCGAGAATGCCATCGATCAGCGGGACGTCCTCCCCGCGCACCAGTGTCGCGATCAGTTCGGGAGCGAAATTCGCCACGCCGCTGATCGAGCCGCTGGCGCCGACCCGCACGGCGCGCGCCAGATCTCCTTCGTGGCCGACGAGGATGGCGAGATCCCGGTGTTCCGCCAGCAAAGCGGTCGTCTGCTGCCAGTCGCCACTGGAATCCTTGACGCCGGCGATTGGCTTGCGGAAACGCAAGCCGTAGCCGGGCGACGAGGCTTGGGCCGATGCGCACGCCGGTCAAAACCTGGAATGTTGTAGAGGATGACATCGCGACAAGCCGATCCGACACGTTCCAATACTTCGGCGAACCAGCGATAGACGCCTTCCTCCGTCGGCTGCTTGAAATAGAAGGGCGGCGTCAAAAGGATGCCAGCGCAACCCGTATCGATCGATCGCCGGGCATGGTCGCCGGCGTCCTGCGACGACGGCCCGTAGATGCATTCGACCAGACTGCCTCCTTCATTGTTGCGCTCATCGCCGGCTCCCTCTTCGTCATGCTGGTCGGCGTCCTTATGGAGCGGCTCATCATCCGCTACTTCTACGCTCGCCCGCAGGAGGACCAGATCCTCGTCACCACCGGCATTCGCAGCCGCGGGAGCGGTTCGGTCATGCAACTTTCGTGGATGATTGGGATTAATGATCTAGATTAACAAGTCACCGCAGGATGCTGTGGACGATTGGCCTCTCGCAGTTTGGAACATCGGTATGCCGCTGACCGGTCACGCGATCATGACCAGACTGACGCGCGTTATGAAACTGGACGCGGCCGACCTCGCCGGTCTTGAAGCAATCTTCGAACGCGACGTGGCTGTCAGGAAGCGAGAGGAACTCGTCGTCGATGGGTCGCAGTTCCGGAGCCTGTGCTTTATCAAACAGGGCTACGCGATCCGCTACAGGCTGCTGCGGAGCGGCAAGCGACAGATCCTCAAGCTCATCCTGCCCGGCGACGTCATCGGGTTTCCGGTCAGCTTTTTCGAAAGGTCCACCTATGCTGTCGTGGCATTGACGGAATTGACGTGCACCGTCTGCTCGCTCGATTCCTACATCCGTCTCTGCTACGAGCGGCCGCAATTCGGGCTGGTCTTGAGTTGGCTCGCCGCGCAGGAAGCAGCGAACTCCGCGGAGCACATTGTCAATCTCGGCCGCCGCACACCAATCGAACGGTTGGCCCACCTTCTTCTCGAGATTCATGCGCGCCTTGTCGAGGTTGGACTTGCGCCAGAGACGAGTTTTGATCTGCCCTTCTCGCAGGAGGTCATGGCGGACGCACTTGGGCTGAGCGTGCCACATGTCAACCGGGTCATGCAGCAGCTGCGCGCCGAACAGCTGATCACCAGCAAAGCGCGGCTCATCGCGTTGAGCGACCCCGCGGGCTTGCGACGACTGGCCCAGTATCAGCCGCAGAACCTCGTGCCGATCCCCTTGCTGGAACGGCACCGCTGACGACACAGGCCACGCCTGGCGGCCATTTCATAATTTACACAGAGACGGTTGATGCGGAGCGCAGCGGCCGCTTCGGTATTCACTTTGACGCCCGGCATCACCAAAATCCACATTGCCACGGCGATCTTGTATGTTAGATATGGCAGACTGTATCGACGATGGTTGGCAACCGGATGGGCGCCGATTTGACAGGTGAGCAAACAGCGCCGGTTGTGGCCGCGACCCAGCCGCGGCCCGGTTCCGCCGGGCGGCCTAGCGTCGGCCTTTCTGGCAATGCGCAGAAGATCGCGACCGCGGTTCACAGACGGCTCCGCGGCGATATCCTGTCGCTTGCTCTCAAGCCCGGTATGATCGTTTCGGAAAAGGAACTTTCAGTCGCCTACGGCTCGGTCGAACGCCGGTCCGGGAGGCGCTTCTGCGCCTTTCCGACGAGGGCCTTGTCGAGATCGTGCCGAAATCAGGTACGCGGGTGACGCGGATTCCGGCATCACGCTTGCCCGAAGCCATTCTGGTACGCAAATCACTGGAAGACATTACCACCCGGGCGGCGGCCGAACACGCCAGCGTCAGCGACCTGATGAGCCTGCGCATGCTGATCCAGCGCCAGCAGGAAGCCGCCGACCTGGCGGACGAGGCCGCATTCCATGCGGCGGACGAGGCCTTTCATGCCGAGATCGCCCGGGCGGCGGGCTATCCCGGCATCTGGTCGCTGGTCCAGCAGGTGAAAACGCAGGTCGACCGCTATCGACGCCTGACGCTGCCGCAGCAAGGAAGAATGGCCCGCGTTCTGAAGGACCATGCGGCCGTCCTGGCAGGGCTTGAAGCACGCGATGGCGCCGCCGCCGCCGTGGCGATGGCCGCGCATATCGACCAGCTCAGGCTCGATATTGGCACCATTCGCAGTGTCTATCCGGACTATTTCACCGACGACCCCGATGCCGACGGCGGCTGGAACGCAAGGGAGGCCGCCGGCTAGGCAAAATGTCCGGACAACCGGACCGATTAAACTCAGGGAGGAACCGACATGACCGCCAGACTTTTCGGATTGACCATTGCCGTTTTCGCGGTGATCGCGGCGTTCGCCACCGGGCCGGCGTCGGCCGAAACAGTGCTGAAATGGGCGCATGTCTACGAGACCGGCGAGCCCTATCACATACAGGCCCTATGGGCAGCTGACGAAATCGCCAAACGCACGGAAGGCCGTTACAAGATTGAGGTGTTCCCGGCCTCGCAGCTGGGCAACGAAAACCAGATCAATGAGGCACTGACGCTTGGCACGGTCGACATGATCTACACTGGCGTCGCCTTCGCCGGCTCCATCTACGGTCCGCTGTCGATGACCAACGCCCCGTTCATCCTGCGCGATTTCAACCACTGGAAAGCTTACCGCGATTCACAGCTCTTCCAGGATCTGGCTAAGGGCTATGACGACAAGACCGGCCACCACATCGTGTCCCTGACCTACTACGGCCAGCGCGACGTGACCGCCAACAAGGAGATCAAGGAACCGGCGGACATGAAGGGCATGAAGCTGCGCGTGCCGCCGGCGCCACTGTTCAAGATGTTCACCAAGTCGGTCGGCGCCAACGCCACGCCGATCGCGTTTTCCGAAGTCTATCTCGCTCTGCAACAAGGCACGGTCGATGGCCAGGAAAATCCGCTGCCGACCATCATGGCCAAGAAGTTCTACGAAGTGCAGAGCCATATTATGCTGACCGGCCACATCACCGAATCGCTGGTCACCATCGTCGGCGGTCATGTCTGGAGCGCGATGAGCGATGAGGACAAGAAGATCTTCACTGACGTGCTCAAGGAAGCCGCTTCACGCTGCACCGACCAGATCCGCACCCAGGAAAGCGAGCTCGCCGACAAGTTCCGCGCCATGGGCAAGACCGTCGTTGACGTCGACCGCGAGGCCTTCATCAAGGCGGCGCAACCGCTGCACAACGATCCCGAGTCCGGCGCTGTCTGGACCAAGGAGCAGTACGACGCCCTGCAGGCGCTGAAATAGTCGCCGATATTGCCCCAGGAGGCGGCCTCGCCTCCTGGTCTGCCGGCCGCAAAGCCGTGGCGTGGAAAGCTGCGGCGTAGAAAAGGACACCGCCATGACGCAAGACGGACTGGACGGCGTGCGCATTCGCGTTTCCGAGGAGGAGCCAGATCCTGCGATCGAGCATCATATCGAGGACTGGCTTGCCTTCGCAATCTTCTGGGGCATGGCGATCATCGTCTTCCTGCAGTTCTTCACGCGCTATGTGCTAAACAATTCGCTGGCATGGACCGAGGAGATAGCCCGCTACCTGCTGATGATCATCACCTTCGTCGGCGCCGCGGTCGCCATGCGGCGCGGCACGCACATCTCCGTCGAGGTCGCGCACATGTTCTTGCCCGCACCCGTCGTACGGGTGCTGAGCTTTATCATCGACGTGCTGGTGCTCGGCTTCGTCGGGCTGCTGGGCTGGTTCTCCATCTCGATCACGAGGCTCATGCAGATCCAGACGATGACCGTGTTTCCATGGCCGATGAGCATTGTCTACGGCGGCATCGCCATCGGCTGTTTCCTGATGCTGTGGCGCGCCACGGGACGCTTCATCGCCGGCGCTAGGCGCGGCTGGCGTCCCGACCCGAACCACTCGGACCTGATCATCGACTAAGGGGCGAACTAAACCATGTGGCTCTTGTTCCTGGCCTTCTTCGCCCTGCTGCTGATTGGAGCGCCGATCTTCGTCGCCCTCGGCGGTGCCTCGCTGGTCTACACGGTGTTCCTATCCAACATCCCCGATTTCGTGGTGTTGCACCGCATGGCCGGCGGCGTCGATTCCTTTCCATTGCTGGCAGTGCCGTTCTTCATCCTCGCCGGCAACCTGATGAACACGGCCGGCATCACCAATCGCATCTTCGACTTTGCGGCCTCCGCCGTGGGCTGGCTGCGCGGCGGACTTGGCCATGTCAATGTCGTCGCCTCCATCATCTTTGCCGGCATGTCGGGAACCGCGGTGGCCGATGCCGGCGGGCTTGGCAACATTGAAATCAAAGCAATGCGCGACCATGGCTACGACCATGAATTCTCGGTCGGCATCACCGCCGCCTCCTCCACCATCGGCCCGATCATACCGCCATCGCTGCCGATGGTGGTGTTCGGCGTCATGGCCAACGTATCGATCGGCCAGCTTTTCACCGCCGGCATCATTCCCGGCCTCGTCGTGGCGGTGGCGCTGATGCTCTATGTAAGCTGGTACGCACGCCGCAACGGCCTGGGCCGCGACCAGTCGTTCCGCTGGCGCGCCCTTGGCCGTGATTTCATCCGAGCCATACCGGCATTACTGACCCCCGTCATCATTATCGGCGGCATGACGTCGGGCGCCTTCACGCCGACCGAAGCGGCGGTCGCCGCTTGCGCCTGGGCGCTGATCCTGGGAATCTTCCTTTATCGCTCCCTCACCTTCCGCCAGTTCTACCGCATCACGCTGGAAACCATCGAGACGACGGCGAGCGTATTGATTATCGTCGGCGGCGCTTCGCTATTCGGATGGGTGCTGACCACGACGCGCGTTACTGAACACGTCGCCGCTGGGCTACTATCGATCACCGACAACCCGCTGCTGCTGCTTTTGATCATCAACGTCATCCTGCTGGTCGTCGGCTGCTTCATGGAAACCATCGCAGCTATCTCGATCCTGGTCCCGATCCTGATGCCGGTCGTCAACCAGGTCGGCATCGATCCGGTCCAGTTCGGCGTCATCATGGTGCTTAACCTGATGATCGGCCTGCTGACGCCGCCGGTCGGCATGGTGCTGTTTGTTCTGTCGCGAGTCGGAAAACTGTCGTTCGACCGCACGGTGATGGCGGTGCTGCCGTTCCTCATCCCACTCCTGATCGTCCTGGTGCTGGTTTCGGTCATCCCGCAATTGACGTTGTGGCTGCCCACGATGTGGTATCGATGACCTGTCGAGGGCGGCTCGCTCCGGTCGCGCGTCAATCGAATGTCGTATCGCCCCTCTTGCCCCAGAGCGCTTAAACTCCAGTTTCAGGCTTTAGCCGATGGCGGTCCCGAACGGCTTTGGTTGATAACACCCACACCGTACTGATTTCTGGCGGCGGAATTGCCGGGCCAGCGCTCGCCTTTTGGCTCAATGAGCCGGATTCCAGCCAACCTTGAGTGAACGAGCGCCAACTCTGCGCACCGGGGGATATGTTATCGACGGCTCGGATGCAGCATCGCCGAACGCATGGGGCTTGCTACGGATATTGAGCGCGTTGGCTACCATGTGCGTGAGGTGCGCATCGTCAATTATCGCGGCAGCCGGATACGGGTTTTGAAAAAGAGACTGGTATTCTCCTCTCCCGTATTAGGCAGATTGACGAGTGATAATTTGGAAGCCGAGATCCGTGACCCGTCCAGCGGGCGGTTCGCCGTGGAAGCGCGCCAGGATCACCTTGGCGCCGGCGAGTCCGAGTTCCGTCCGGTCAACCCGGACGGTGGTGAGCGGTGGTACGACATGGGCCGCGAAATCCTGATCCCCGAAGCCGATGACGGCGATCTCGTCGGGTACCCGCAGGCCGCGGACGTTGGCCTCGATAAGAACCCCATGGGCGAGCAGGTCGGAGCTGCAAAAAATCGCTCCATTTTCAAAATTCTTCTCGTCGACAAGGCTTCGCAGAGCCTCGCGACCGCGCGCAAGACTTGCGCCTCCGACGAAATTGATCTGCGCGACGTCGATACCCGCGCGACGGCTGATCTCCTTAATGAAGGCGTCCTTGCGTCTGAGCGCGCGTTCGTCGCCTGCGGAAATCGTCGCTGCGTTCTTGTAGCCGGCCTCGACGACGAATTCCGCCACGGCGCGACCAGTCTCGACATGCGAAAAGCCGACGCAGAGATCGATCGGTGTCTCGGTCATGTCCCACAATTCCACTACCGGTATTCCGGCCGCCATCAGCATGCGGCGGGCCTCCAGCGTATGATGGATGCCGGTCAGGAGCATCGCGTCTGGCCGGCGGGAAAGATGCGTCATGATCGCTCTTTCTTCTTCCTTCGGGTCGAAGCCCGTTTCGGACAGAAGGATCTGGTAGCCGTGCCCGGCGATGCCCTCACTGAAGGCTTGGATCATGGAGGAATAGACAATATTCGTTATAGAAGGCACCAGCGCCCCGATGAGACGGCTGCGGCGGGAGGCAAGCGCACCGGCTATCGCGTTCGGTACGAAGCCGGTCATTTCGATGGCGTTGCGGATCTTCTCGAACGTTGCTGGGGAGACCTTCGACGGGTCGCTCAGCGCCCGCGAAACGGTGACCTGTGAAACGCCGGCCAGACGGCCGACCGTTGCCATGGTAACGGGACGACTGGAGCCTTCTTTCGCCCGCTCGACGTTTCCGCCGTCGTACTTGTCTCGCCGGCCCGACCCGGTTTTTCGCATGCCATTTCCGTTTCCCGCAAGGATCAAGCTTGCTCACGAACAGCTTCACTTATCTTGTGCTGTTTGCTGCGCCTTGCAAGAATGATTGATACCCAAATGGAGCCGGCGATCAACAACCACATCAGAACGGCGATCCAGCTCTTGGTGAAAAAGATCGTCAGGTCGCCGAACGATTCGAGGCTCTTCACGAAATAGATCTCGGCTGAAGGCCCGAGAATGAATCCGATAATGAAAGGGGCGATCTCGATGCCAATCTTCAGCGCCAACCAACCGAAGACACCGAAGATTAGAAGCGTCCACACATCGAACATCACCCCGTAATTGGTGGTGTAGGCGCCGACTATGCACATCATCACGATAAGTGGAAAGAGAATGTGCTTCGGCACGGTGACGATCAGCGCCAGATAGCGAATGGCGAGATACATCATGGCGAACATCGCGAGATTGGCGATCAGCATCGCCACGATTATCGCGTCCCAGGTTTCGGAATTGTTGCCGATGAAAAGCGGTCCCACCTGCACACCTTGAAGAGTGAAGGCGCCGATGAGTAGCGCCGTCGTCGAGTCGCCGGGGATGCCGAGCGAGAGCAGCGGGATCAATGCGCCGCCGGTCAGCCCGTTGTTGCCGGATTCGGAGGCGATGACGCCTGCGGGCTCTCCCTTGCCGAAGCGTTCGGGATTTCGCGAGAAAGTCTTGGCGTTCGAATAGGCGAGGATCGAGGCCGCCGATCCGCCGACGCCGGGCAGGATGCCAACAAAGGTGCCGATGCCTGAGGAGCGAATCAGGTTCCATATCTGACCTCGGAACAGCGAAAACGAAAAGGTCGAATCCTTGCCGATCTTGATGTCGCTGATGCTCTGCCCTTCGGGAACGCCCTGTTGCGCTTCTTCAAAAACGGCCGCGATACCGAACAGGCCGATCAGGACGGGCAGCAGGGAAAAGCCGTTATCCAGCCAGTATTCGAGACCCGGCGGCACCAACCGGATTTCGCCATTGCCGCCGTTCGATGTGGCGTAGGTGCCGATGAGGCTGATGAAGATGCCGAGAAAGCCGGAAAAGACACCCATCAGCATGTCGCTGCTGAGCACGCCCATCACGGTGAGCGCGAAAAGGATGATCAGGAACTTCTCGACATAGGAGAAACGGATCGCGAAGTCGGCGAGCGCCGGAGCGAACAGATAGAGGATGAGCAGGCTGAAGAGACCGCCGAAAAGGGAGGAGATGATGCCGATGCGCAATGCCTTCTCCCCCTCTCCTTTCCGCGCCATCGGATAGCCGTCGAGCGTCGTGGTGATCGAGGAGGGAGTACCCGGTATGCCGATCAGGATGGCCGGCACCAGCCCGCCAGATATGCCACCGACATAGAGACCGAGCAGCAGGGCGAGGCCGTTCGTGAGTCCCAGAGAATAGGTGAGCGGCAGGCAGACCGCGACCGCCATCGTCGCTGTCAGCCCCGGAATGGCCCCGAAGACGATGCCCACGAAGGTTCCGCCAACGATGAGCGACAGGAAAAGCGGGGTGACGAAATCGAAAAGTTCCATGGAGTTCAGGCCCGCGGACGAATTGATCAGGGAAGCGACAGGGAGAAGACGTCGTTGAACAGCCACCACGTCAGCACGGGCGCAATGGCCGCAATGATGCCAACCGGCAAGACCGTTCTGAGGTTGCGCTGGTGCATGAAGAGCAGCGACGTCAACAAAACGAAGGGAAAGGAGCAAGCCAGGAACCCGAAGCCGGTGTTCGGCATCAGTTCGCCGACGGGTTCGAGAAGCAAGAAGTAGACGAAACTCAGCCCAATCGCGCCAAAGAACCGCACCTTGTCCATCTGTGAGGCGATACCGCGCCAATAGGCGCCAGATCCGGCAATGGAGCGGCGCCGGGTGACGATGATCGCAAGGCCGAGGATCGCGAGGATCGCGCCGATCACTCCCGGGAAGACGAGATGGGATGTTTCGAAGTTGATGGTGACGTGGGTAAGACTGCTCATGCCGGCTCCTGTGCAAGAAGGGAAGGGCCGGTTTCACCCGGCCCCGGCCGTCACTTGCCGGAAATCTTGGCGATGATCTCCTTGTAGGCCGCGTTCTTCTCTCCGAGATGCGCGGCCGCTTCCTTCGAGGGCTTGAAATTCGGAATGAAGAAGGCCTGCTTCTGGCGTTCCTGGATCTTGCCTTCGGCGAAGACATCCTTGAGCGCCACGTCGATCGCATCGACCATGCCCTGATCCATGTCCTTGTTGTAGAGGAAGAAGAACTCCTTGTCGAAGGTGAAGTCCTTCTTGCCGTCTTCAGTCACGTTCGTCTTCGGGCTGGTGTATTTCAACATATCGTCTCGAGTCGTCTTGCCCATGCCCATATCCGGGGCTTGCTCGATCGTTTCCGGCCGCGCCGTGATCCAGACAAAGCGCATCGCCTTCTGGTCCGATTCCGGCAATTGCGTGAACTGCTCGTTGGCCTGGATCGAGCCGTTGATGACGTCGGCAAGATCGTCGAACATTGCCTGGTTCTTGTCGGACTGGCTGCCCGTCTTCACCGAGACGATGTTGGCCTCCGAACCGGGCGACAGGATGCTTGCGGCATTCTTCATCGCGGAAAAGCCTATTTCGGAAACCCCGCCGGGTTCGATCGCCACGCGGATCTTGGTGCCGGCGGCGGCGGCCTTGAAGATGTCGTCCATCGACTTGTAGGGTGAATCCTTGGCCACCAGATAGGCATTGCCCGGGTTGATCGCGACCGTCGGGCCGATCTTGTATTTCGTGAAGATGTCGTCGAAGCCGTGCACGCCGTAGAGGTGTGAGAGATAGGCAGAATCGTGGAAGACCATGATCGTCGTTCCGCGCCCGTCGCGTTCAAGCGCCTTGAACGCCTCATTG
This sequence comes from Mesorhizobium sp. BR1-1-13, assembly GCF_020165515.1. NCBI lineage: Bacteria > Pseudomonadati > Pseudomonadota > Alphaproteobacteria > Hyphomicrobiales > Phyllobacteriaceae > Mesorhizobium > Mesorhizobium sp. BR1-1-13. Next base: position 7,772 of record NZ_JAIUIH010000015.1, on the reverse strand, counting down.
GCGCCGACGGCATCCACCTTCATGTTGACGCCGAGCTTTTGGGACAGCGCCTCGGCGACGATGACGGAGTTCTGGTAGGTGTCGCCGCCGGTCGAGGACGAGCCGATCACCATCCGGATATTGTGGGGCAAATCCTGAGCGGCCGCAGCCAATGGCTGCGTGAGAAACATTGCCGCGCCGGCGGCCAGGATCATTCTACGGGTAATTTTCATCTTTCCTCCCATACCCAGCCCACTGGCGGGGTTCCTCATTTCATGGCATGCACAAACCCGCAATGAATTCGCATACATTATCTTGTTCGGTTCATTTGCGCCTGTCAACTCTCATGGTCTTCGTTACCAATGACCAAATCTGGACGGGTCCGGCTGCGGTTGACACGAATTAATGAAAGCGCATACATAATTGCCATTTTAAGGAATAGTCGATGGTCCCCAAAGGAAAGAGCCCGGAAACGCTTCGCAGCGCACGCTGGTTCGCACCGGATGATCTGCGCAGTTTCGGACATCGGTCCCGTATGATGCAGATGGGGCTCGCACCCGAGGACTGGGCCGGCAAACCAATCATCGGCATCCTGAACACATGGTCCGAGATGAACCCCTGTCACCTGCATTTCCGTGACAGGGCCGAGGATGTGAAAAAAGGCATCGTGCAGGCGGGCGGTCTCGGTGTCGAAATTCCGACGATTTCGATCGACGAGAGCTTCACCAAGCCGACATCCATGCTCTACCGCAACATGATTGCCATGGAGACGGAAGAGACGATCCGGTCCCATCCGCTCGACGGCGTGGTGCTGATGGGCGGTTGCGACAAGTCGACCCCGGGTCTGACCATGGGCGCGATCACCGCTGGCATTCCCTTCATCTATCTCCCCGCGGGTCCGATGCTGCGCGGCAACTATGCCGGCAGAGCGCTGGGCTCCGGTTCGGACGCCTGGAAGTACTGGGACGAGCGGCGGGCGGGCAATATTTCCGACGACGAATGGCTGGGTGTGGAAGGCGGCATCGCCCGTTCCTATGGTCACTGCATGACCATGGGAACAGCCTCGACCATGACCGCGATCGCCGAGGCCATGGGCCTCTGCCTGCCCGGTGCATCTTCCATCCCCGCCCCCGATGCCAACCACAAGCGCATGAGTGCGGCCTGCGGGCGCCGAATCGTCGAGATGGTCTGGGAAGACCTGACCCCGGACAAGATCGTGACCGAAGCCGCCGTCCGCAATGCCGCCATCGTCGCCATGGCGACCGGCTGCTCCACCAATGCGGTCGTGCACCTTTTGGCGATGGCGCGGCGGGCAGGCGTGAGGCTGACCCTCGACGACCTCGACGCCCTCGGACGGACAACGCCGCTGATCGCCAACATCCGGCCGTCGGGCAAGGACTATCTGATGGAGGATTTCTATTTCGCCGGAGGCCTGAGGGCGCTGATGAATGAACTCGGAGACCGGTTGGAGAGAAGTAGCATCACCTGCACCGGGCGACCGCTCGGCGAAACGCTGGCAGGCGCGGAGGTCTACAACGACGACGTTATCCGCCCGCTTTCCAATCCGGTCTATTACGAAGGCTCGCTTGCCGTGCTCAGGGGCAACCTCTGCCCCGACGGGGCTGTGATGAAGCCGGCTGCCTGCGATCCGCGTTTTCATGTGCATGAAGGCCCGGCGCTTGTTTTCGACAGCTACCCGGAAATGAAGGCGGCAATCGACGACGAAGACCTCGACGTGACGCCAGACCATGTGCTGGTGTTGCGCAATGCGGGCCCCCAAGGGGGGCCGGGCTTTCCCGAGTGGGGCATGCTGCCGATCCCCAAAGCGCTGGTGAAGAAGGGCCACCGCGACATGCTGCGCATTTCGGATGCCCGCATGTCCGGTACATCCTACGGCGCCTGCATCCTGCATGTCGCTCCGGAATCCTTCATCGGCGGGCCGCTGGCGCTCCTGAAGACCGGCGATACCGTCCGGCTGGATCTGCCGAACCGCCGCCTCGACATGCTTGTCGGTGAAGAGGAACTTGCCGCGCGGAAGGCAGCCTGGACACCGCCGAAGCCGCGTTTCGAGCGCGGTTGGGGCTACATGTTCCAGCGCCATGTCGCCCAGGCGAACGAGGGCTGCGACTTCGACTTCCTGACCCGCGATTTCGGCCAGCCGGCCGGCGAACCTGATATTTTCTGACCGAACGAGGAAAGCCATGTCCCACGACCTCGACAAGGCCTTGACCGGGATTTCCGGCATTCTCGTCACGCCCTACGACACGGACGGGAATATCGCGCCGAAACGCCTTCAGCCGATCATCGACCACGCGTTGCAGGCAGGAGTCCACATTCCCGTCGTCAACGGCAATACGGGCGAGTTCTACGCGCTGACGACGGACGAGGCCTGCACCATGGTGCATGAGGTGACGGCGATGGTTGCCGGTCGCGCACCGGTGCTGGCCGGCGTCGGCCGGTCGATCCGCGACGCGTGCCGCCTTGCCAGCGCTTCCGCCGATGCGGGTGCCGCTGCGCTGATGATCCATCAGCCGCCGGATCCCTTCGTTTCTCCGCGCGGAACGGTCGAATACGTCAAGGCGGTCAGCGAGGCTTCCGGCGGCCTGCCGGTCATGCTCTATCTGCGCAACGATGCGATCGGAACCAAGACGATTGCCGACCTTTGCGCCATTCCGGGTGTGAAAGGCGTGAAATGGGCGACGCCGAATTCGATGAAGCTTGCCGAGGCGAGAGCGGCCTGCGATCCGTCGATCGTCTGGGTCGGCGGCCTCGCGGAAGTCTGGGCCCCCACCTTCTACGCGGTCGGCGCGAGGGGCTTCACCTCCGGTCTGATCAATCTCTGGCCGGAACGTTCGATCGCGATCCATTCGGCGCTTGAGGGCGGCGATTATGCCGCCGCCCGCGAACTGATAGCCGGCATGCGCGCCTTCGAGGAAGTCCGCGCCGAGGAATTGAACGGAGCCAATGTCACCGGCGTCAAGGCCGCTCTCCAGGCGGTGGGCAAGGACTGCGGCCCGACGCGGCCGCCGTCCGCCTGGCCGCTAACCGCCGCCCAGCAGGAAAAGATGCTCGCTTTCCTGAAATCCTCCAGGCTCATCTGAACCCACCCAGAGGAAAGCCCCGTTATGAAGCCCGAAACCAAATCCAAACTCATGGGCGTGTCCGTCGCGACGCTGGCGACTGCCCTCTTTAAGCGCGGCCTGCGCAACCAGGTGATCCAGGGCGTCCATCCGGTGGCCTCCAAGGGTCGCAATATGGTCGGCCCTGCCTTCACGCTACGCTACATGCCTGCCCGGGAGGACCGTAACCAACTCAGCGAGTTCCGCAATCCGAAGCATCCCCAGCGCGTCGCGATCGAGACCTGTCCCGAAGGCCATGTCATGGTAATCGACAGCCGCAAGGATGCCCGGGCGGCCAGCGCGGGCGACATTCTGATCACCCGGCTCATGATGCGCGGTGGCGTCGGCATTGTGACCGACGGCGGCTTCCGCGACGCCGCAACAATCGGCGCGCTCGACATTCCGGCCTATCACGCCCGCCCCTCCAGCCCGACGAACCTGACGCTGCATGAAGCCATCGAGATCAATGGGCCGATCGGTTGCGGCGATGCGCCGGTCTTTCCCGGCGACATCGTCGTCGGCGATGAAGACTGCGTGATCGTCATTCCCGCCCATCTGGCCGAGGAGGTGGCCGACGAAGCGGTGGAAATGTCGGCCTACGAGGATTTCGTGGTCGAGCAGGTGAAAAACGGCCAGACCATCATCGGTCTCTACCCCTGCACGAAGGAGGAACATCAGGTGGCTTTCGCCGAGTGGCGAAAGCGGAATGACCGATAGGCGGTTGCGAGCCGACTGCAAACGTCTGCCATTTCACAGGTCTAGGAAGCTTTCGGATTCGATTGGATTGAGCGTCCACCGCTCATCTCAAGCCCCTCAGACCTGTCGACAATGGCGGTATGCTTTGCGGCAGCCCTGCCCCAGAAGCGAGCCGCCGTAGCGCGTGCGGTGCAGATCACTTTCCGGAGAGCCGGCAAGCCTACGCCGAAATGCTCGGGAATGGTTCGATCGATGCCGTCCGGCGCATCCATCCCGAGAAGGGCATCTACACCTACTGGAACTTCTCATACCGGGGCGGCTACGATCGAAGCTCCGGCCTCCGAATGGACCATCTGCTCGTGAGCCCTTCCCTTTCGGACAAACTCCGCAATGCCGGCGTGGACGTGGAATTGCGCGGCTGGGAGAAGCCAAGCGACCACGCGCCAGCCTGGATCGAACTCGATTGACCGCCACCAAGTTAGTCGCGCAGCTCTGGAACCGAGCAAAATCGCTCCTACGACGGGTTTATGGGGTCAAGACATTGGCTGGCATCGAAGTATCCGTATTTGATTGGGGAAGAGCGGCGGTTGTCCTTCTTTTTGGACCAAGCAGTTGGAGGCGAAGGGGCAATCAGAGGCCCATTGCCGTCGGAAGCTTTGGGGCCGTCAGCCGACTGTCCGCTAACGGGACGCCTCCAGTGGATAGCCGCCGTTCAGCAACCGACCCCTTCTGAGACGTTAGCGGACTGGACAGACGCTCCTGAAAGCGGTCGTTCGAACTAGCCCGGTTGAGCGCGCCATGCGGCCCGACTACATGACCGTGGCGGACGAGAAAGAAGTGAACGAGAGCGAATTCGCCCGGTCCCGCCGCGTCGACAGGTCGGTGCTCAAGCGGCCGGCCATCTAGGCCGTCTTTGCCGCTCCGTCGTCTGCTTCCTCGGCATCGACTTCCGTATCTTCCGGTGTGGGTAAGATCTGATCTTCTGGATCGTGTCCCCTCTCGTAGTGGCGGATCAGTCCCTGCATCGTCTCGGTCGACATGGAGCGGTGCGGCTCGGGCCACTTGTCGACCTTGGCGGTCACGGCTTCATAGACCTTCCGGGCCCAAGGAATCTCTGTCATGAGCGGCTCCCCATGCCTCCCGTGATGGTAACGGTAAGCCAGAAGTCTCGAGCCCACGTTTAGTGCGGGAACGTCGCTCGCTATTAAGTTTGCCATCCTGTCGACGTCGATGCCGAGTAGTACCGGGTTCCTCGACAGATCATCGTTCATCATGTTGAGCTTATGGAGTGCGTCAAGATCGCCGGCCTCGGCTTCCTTGACTATCTCGTCGGCGCGATTCTCCAGATCGACCTTTCCAACATCCGCCTGCTTGGCGGCCAGGTATCGGTAGATTTCCACGAACTCCGGAGTGGTGTTCGAGTTGAACCCCAGCCCTGCAGCCGACTCGTGTTCGATTGGCAGGGGGTCGATCTGGTTTGTTTCAAGTGATCCGTTTGCGACCAAATCATCAATGTAGGATTTGAAGAACGACACCACCTCCGCACCATTCGTCAGACGAGTATCCCCCGCCTTGCCATGTTTGATGGCCAGACCGGCGGCATGAAGGATCGGCCCGCGTTTCGTATGCGTCCGCTTGGCAAGCTCGTCCTTCAGTTCCTCTGCGGCTTGGTCGGTGTGAGCCATTGGCCTGTCGTAGCTGTGCCACAACCGCCGCCAGGAGGGTTCCGACCGTCCTTTGCCGAAGCCAAACTGAGACTTGGTCCACGTCGTGAACTCAGCGTCGTTCAGGATGCCGCTGGCTTCGAAGTCGATGATGCGTCGATATTCCACAGGCGGTGACTCGACGGCCAGATCGGCGAAGGTTTCCGAGAACTGTTTTGCGACAGTGGTCTCCTGATCCTCTTTTGGTGGCTCCCAGCAGGACGCTTCTACCCCAGTTCTTCCGATTCATGTTCTGTCGGTTCCTATCAAACACTGGTCCGGGCGCGTGCATCGCCCCCGGATTTTCGATCATCAAATCCCACTGTGTTGCAGCGGACTCGCACCTACCAGCGCACGCTGAAGCCGAGCTTGGCGCCGATTGAATTGCTGTCGCCGAACTTCTCGAGGCTTGTCTTGGCGGTAGCTTCGCCAAAGACGGCGTATTTGCCGTCGGCGAAGTCCAGCGAGCCGCCGAGGCCGACACCGCCCCACAGCGCCTGGTTTTGGCTGACCAGCTTCACGCCCGACACGTCGACATCATAACCGTCGAGGAAGTCGTAGTAGAGGTTGGCGATGCCATAGACATGGGTGCGGCTGACCTGGCCCGCAGCATCCGCCCACTGGTCCTCATAGTCCGCCGACAGGCCGAGGCGGCCGACGAGGCTGTCGCCACTGCCGGGCGACACGGCCGTGCCGAACTTGTCGGTGAAGGTGTCGAAGCGGACGTCGGAGTAAGCAAGCTGCGCCTGCGGGGTTAGCGACCATTTGCTGGACAGCGCGATCTTCTGGCCGCTCTCGATGCTGAGGGCATAGCCGAACCCGTTGTTGCCCTCGGCCAGAGTGGTGCCGAGCGTGGCCGATCGGATATCGCTGTCATACCATGTCGCCTGCGCCTGGGTGTCGAGATAGAACCCGTTGTTGCCGAACCAAGTCAGCGTGCCGCCGACGCCGTAGCCGGTGGCGGCGATCGAGCCGGTGCCGAAGACCGACGAGATGTCCGCCACCGCGGTCCCGTAATGGGCGGTGATGCCGCCAATCAGCACGCCGTCCTCGCTCTCATGCAGCAGGCCGTCGACACCGGCATAGAGCTTCCAGGTCGTTACGTCGTAGTCGGTACCGGTGGTCGAGGTCTTCGGGTCGAGCTTGGCGTGCGCCGCCTCGATGCGGGCCCAGATAGCCTTGCCGTCGACCGGGCCTTGGCCCGGGACATCAGCACCTTCCGGTGTTGCTCCCTCGCCCCACGATCTGTTGCCGATGCGCTGCTGCAAGGTGCCCAGTTCATTGAAGGTCTGCAGCACGCCTTCATAGGCCTCGTAGAGCGGCGCACTCGGCGCGTACAGCGGTCCTGGCGGATTGCTGGGTGTGGTAAGTGCTGAGCGAAGATACCAGTCGCCGTCACCGGGCGTGCTCACGCCGCTCTTGTAGAGCCGGTAGGCATAAGCGCCGCCGACGACGGCCTGGTCGCCCTCGAAGACATAGTCGCCGGCGAGCGAGAAGGTGCCGGCCGAGGTACCGCCGACATCGATGATCTTGATGCCTTCGACCGTCTGCGCGCCGCCGCCGCCGAGATTGGCGACCTTGAGCGTGGTGGTGCCGGCGGTGTCGCCGGTGACGACCAGCCGGTCGGTGGCGGAGCTGTCGTCCCCCAGCACCGTCTCGATCTCCAGCGTGCCGCCATTGCCGGTATAATTGCCGGCGATGGTGAGCGTGCCAGGCACGCCGGGATTGCCGGCGGCGATCGTGCCGCCCACGGCGTTGGTGGTGTCGCAGACCGTGCCGGTGCCTTCGAGGCGTCCGCCGGAGAGCACATTGACGTCGCCGCACAGGCTGCCCGAGACATTGACCGCGCCGCCGCCGATCGCCGTGGTGCCGGTGAAGGCAGAGGAGTCGGCCGTCAGCGCCAGCGTGCCGGCGCCGCTCTTGGTCAACGCACCGGCGCCGGAGAGCACCCCGTCGAGGGTCAGCGTCGTGGCGGCGTCGGTCGAGAGCGTGCCCTGGCCGAGGACATCGATGGCCCGGCCACTGGCAAAGCTTGCGGTGGTGTTGAGCGTGCCGCCGTTAAAGGAGAGCCCGCCCGCCATATCGCCGAGATTGCTATCCTGCGAGACCCGCAGCGTGCCGCCATTGACCGCCGTGCCGCCGGTGTAGCTGTTGGTGCCGGTCAGCGCCAGCGTTCCGGCATCCGTTTTGACGAGCTCGGCATTGCCGGTGAGCGCCGAAGCGACCGTCGCCGTGTACCCTGCGCCCGCACTGGTGCCGTCGCCGACCCTGATGG